>NZ_CANLXZ010000001.1 GCF_947495285.1 uncultured Nonlabens sp.
CTACTGGTACTCATTTCAAAAGCAACACAAAAAGCTTTTTGTAAACCAAATTTGACCTTATGAAACAATGTGTTTGCCGTTGCACTTTCCACATGATGACATGCGTAGCAGTGATAATTATAACCTGATTTTTCACAGCCTTTTGTGTGCCCACATTTACTGCAAGTAAAGCCATCCTGCCATTTTATTTTTGCTAAATAAGCTTTACAGGCATCATCATTGGGTAGTTCTTTTATAAAGTTTAATATATCTTGACCTTCTATTTGCTGCATATTCAATGTTTTAAAGGCGTTAATATACGGCAATTAAATGACTAACTCAATAAGAATTTTCTTTATTAAAGCTTAAAGGTGATAAATAAAAGGTCAACTATTCGAAAAAGAAAAGCTGCCTAAAATTAATTAAACAGCTTATTTAAATTCACGATGACTCTATTAGTCTCTTTTAGCTCGCGCTTGTATATTTTTAGTAAATGAAATGCCGTCAACGGTTTTGGTAACTTGAATATTATACACTTGATTTATATAAGGATATTGTTTGACTGGAGTTGAAATATTCCAATTTTGTAAAGTAGAGGACGTAGATGGAGGATTTCCATCACCCCAATTCAAACTATATAAAGAGTTAGCTGTACAAGTTCCGTTATTATCGATTGTAAGTCTTATTCTATAATCTCCGTCAAGTTCATATGATAAATTGAAACTATCGCAATCCAAATATGCTGAAGGAGTTGTTATATTTATATTTCTAATTTCTGTTTGCCCTAATTTTCCATTTAAGGCATCAAAATAAATGATATTATATGTGTTTCCTAACGATATTCCATTGGCAATAGAAAATTCCCAATCAATATTTCCATAATAAACGTTTGGCGTACTAGGCAATTGTCGAGTAACAATATCATAATTTAGTTCAATAGGGATGTAAGAATTAGTTTCTTGTTCATAGGCATAGACATTTACAATTGATGGAGTATAGTTAGAACAAAACGTGCATAATAGATCGTCCCAACCTATGTCAAAATTACTGTTTAATTCAATGTTTTGGTTCATAAAAGGGTTTAGAAAGTTACCTTCATATTTGAGCAAAACAGCCGAAGGATAAGAACTTTTGGTTATATTGATACCATCGATACTTTGATTTTTTAAATTGTTATCGGTTGATGTATTATTCAATTCTTTTAATTGATTTTTGAATAAGTTGGCTAATTTAAAATCAGGATTATTTTGCAGTTCTTCGAAAGTTACACCTCCCAAAAGAAGGTCGTCAAAGGTTTTTGCATCGTTCAAAATCGTTTTAACATCCCTATTCGTTTTTTCATTTTGTTCAATTATTTCAGCTGAATCATCGCTACAACTGAAAATAAAGATAAACATAAAGTAAAATAATAAATTCTTGGTAATTCGTTTCATAATATTATGTATAAGTTGGTTATAAACTTAATATTGTTTTCTCTTATTTGATAATTTTTAGAATGAAGTTATTGTTGCCGATATGTTAATTTATGTACTTCTAAAAAGACTGCTCCATCGAGCGGTCTTTTTTTGTTGTATCGGATTTTAATTATTCCGCTTTCGCGAAAGCGGTAACCATAATCATAACAGTAGCATAACATTTAATCTATCGGTATAGCCGATTTTTGCAAGTTGAATAAAATAACACAATGTCAGATATTTATATATACATGCTTATCATCCTTGCTGGACTGGCTATTACCGACCTGGTAGTAGGAGTAAGTAACGATGCTGTTAACTTTTTAAATAGTGCCATAGGTTCTAAAGCGATTAACTTTAAAACCATTATGATTATCGCTAGTATAGGTATAGCCTTTGGGGCGATGTCTTCTAGTGGTATGATGGAGGTTGCTCGTAAAGGTATCTTTGTCCCTGGAGAATTCTTTTTTGATGAGGTCATGATCATCTTTATGGCGGTCATGATTACTGATATTCTACTGCTCGATTTCTTTAATAGTATAGGTTTACCTACTTCTACCACGGTATCTATTGTATTTGAACTACTAGGTGCTGCAGTATGTATGTCTGTAATTAAGATCAATGCAAATGATGCAGAATCACTTCTAGATTTAGGTAAATACATCGCGTCAGATACGGCTATAGAAATTATTCTTGGTATATTACTATCTGTAGTCGTAGCCTTTATTATAGGTGGACTGGTACAGTTCTTTTCTAGATTGCTACTTACCTTTGATTATGAAGGAAGACCTCCTTTTCTTGCAGCACTTTTTGGCGGTGTGTCTCTTACTAGCCTGTTTTACTTTATCATTTTTAAAGGACTTAAAGGAGCAGATCTAGGAGTGGTGACTGAGTTTATAGGTGGTACAGATGTCTATACATTTGTAGGAGTTACCTTTTTATTCTGGACGGCATTTAGTTTTATTTATGTATTCTTAATTAAATGGGACGTTTATAAGCTGATTATTATTCTGGGAACATTTGGTCTAGCCATGGCATTTGCAGGTAATGATCTAGTAAACTTTATAGGTGTGCCTATCGGTGCATATCAAGCATGGGAATTTGCTGAGGGAACTGGTCTTAAAGCTAGTGAAATTAAAATGAGCTTTTTAAGTGGTAAGCTACCTTCTAATAAATTATTACTAGTAGCAGCAGGTTTAATAATGGTGGCAACACTATGGTTTTCTTCAAAAGCGCAAGCGGTTGTAAAAACATCTGTAGATCTAGCGAGACAAGATTCTGGTACAGAACGCTTTAAATCTAACTTTTTAGCTAGAATTTTAGTGCGATATTCTATAGTCGCTGCAGGTGGAGTGCAACGTTTATTACCAGATACTGCGTCACATTTTATTTCTTCTAGATTTGAAAAACTACCTGTGCCTGCGGTGGTACCTAAACATGCAGATAAACCAGCATTTGACTACGTGCGAGCATCTGTAAATTTAATGGTTGCTAGTGTATTAATCTCGATTGCGACATCTTATAAATTACCACTTTCTACTACTTATGTAACTTTTATGGTAGCCATGGGAACATCTCTAGCAGATAGAGCGTGGGGTACAGAAAGTGCGGTGTATAGAATCGCTGGTGTACTTAATGTAATAGGTGGATGGTTTTTTACAGCATTCAGTGCATTTATAGCCGCTGCAGGTTTTGCCTACCTTATTTATTTAGGCGGTATGTATGCGGTGGTAGCTCTAGTTACCGTTGCAGTATTGTTGATTTTACGCAGTTTTATAGGACATAAAAAATCACAACAAGAACAGAAGGTGACAGACCAACTTCAAAAAGCAGAAAGCAAAACCATACAAGGTATCATAGACGAGAGCTCTGTTAATGTAGCCACAGTCTTTAAACGTTCTAAGCGTATCTATAAAAATACACTAGATGGACTTATCGCACAAGATCTTACTATATTAAAAGCTTCTAAAAAGGAAAGTAAAAAGTTAAGTGCCGAGATAGATGACCTACGTAATAATATTTTCTTCTTTATCAAGAACCTTGATGAGAACAACCTAGGAGCCAGTAAATTCTATATAGATGTTTTAGGTAACCTTCAAGACGTATCTCAATCACTAGATTATATTTCTAAAGCGAGTAACACTCACATAAGTAACAATCATAAGAGTCTTAAATTTAATCAGATTAAAGACTTAAAGGAAATCATCTTGCGTATTCATGAAATATTTAATGAAACAGAAGATACGTTTGCTACAAAGGACTTCAGCAATCTAGGAGATATTATCTTAGAACAAAGAGAGCTGATTACTCTAGTGGATGAGAAAATAAACAAGCAGGTAAAACGTACTAAGGATGATGAGGAGTCTCCAAAGAACACCACACTTTATTTCAGTCTATTGTTAGAAACTCGAGACCTGATGAATGAAACTATTCAAATAGCAGAGCAGTATTATCTAGAATATGATGCTTCTAAATCTATATCAGATAATTAGTAAGTCCTATTTACTGAGTATAAAAACCGACTTATTAGAGTCGGTTTTTTTATGTTTAATAATGAGACTCTTTTGAGCCTTTTTAATAGTGTTGTTGTATTCTCGCTTTCGCGAAAGCGGAATAACCCTACCGACTATCCTTTAAATAAAGGCTTATTATTACATTGAGCTTACTACGTTGTTATCTAGTGGTAGTATATGTAAGTATTTAACTATAAGATGTTTAAAGGTTTTCTTTACGCATTAAAAAAGGTGCTTACCTTGCGGTAAACACCTTTTCCTTTATAATTTAATAACTCTTACAGTTATTGATTTATTTTAGTCTAATGTGCTAGCAGATTAAGACTTATTGATTTCAACAAGTTCAGGATTCTTATATCTTAAAATTCTCAATTTTAATCTATGTACTAGGTACAATAAAACTGGGACTATAATTAAGGTTAAGAACGTAGCAAATAATAATCCGAAGATTACGGTCCATGCAAGTGGTCCCCAAAAGATGACATTATCTCCACCCATGTAAATTTTTGCGTCTGCCTCACTAAAAAGGCTGAAGAAATCTATGTTAAAACCTATTGCTAGTGGTATAAGACCTAGTACGGTAGTAATGGCTGTAAGTAATACAGGACGTAAACGTGCTTTACCTGCTTGTACTATCGCATTATAAGAGTCTTCTTTGCTTATAAGGTACTTATCATCTTCTATACCTAGCTCTTCTCTTTTACGTAGTTTTAAGATATCTACATAATCGATAAGCACCACACTGTTATTTACAACAATACCTGCTAGAGATATAATCCCCATCATGGTCATCATAATAACAAATGGCCATCCTGTAACCATGAGACCTAAGAATACACCTATGAAACTAAGGAATATAGAAATCATGATAATAGTAGGTTTTGAAATACCACCGAACTGGAATATTAAAATAAAGAAGATCAATGCTAGACCTACCATAAGTGCAGTCATTAAGAACGCTTGCTGCTTATTTTGTTCTTCTAACTGTCCTGTGTAATCTATTTTAATAGTGTCAGATAAACCCTCAAAATCTAACATCTCGTTTTGGATTTGTGCAACTGCTGCTCCTGCGTCACTGAATCCAGGTTTTAAAGCACTATAAATGGTAACAACTCGCTTGTTATTTTTATGTTTAATGGCACTAAATCCAGATACATTTTCTTGCGTTGTAACAGCGTTTACTGGTATTTCTAGAACCTGAGCAGTGGTCATATCTCTATAGGTTATGCGCTGATTAAATAGGGAACTGCGGTCATATCGATTCTCTTCATTAAAACGCACGTAGATATCATAATCCTCACCGTCCTTTTTATAAACACCTGCTTTCTCTCCAAAAATAGATCTACGTAACTGCATACCTACCTGACTGGCGCTTATACCTAATTCTCCTGCTTTTTCACGATCTACTTTTACTTGTACCGCAGGCTTGCTCTTATTTACGTCTATCTTAAGCTCGTCTACGGGAGCTATGTTTTTTTCATTTAAGAATTTCACCATACGCTCTGCGGTGACAATTAGTTCTTCATAATCATCACCTTGTAGTTCTACGTTTATAGGATATCCGGCTGGTGGCCCTGCTGCATCTTTTTCTACACTTATCGCAATACCAGGGAATTTACCTTGTATAGCTTCTTGAATCTTTTTACGTAAAATCTCACTATCTGCACCATTGCGGTATTTGTATTCTCGCATGGATGCAGTTATTTTACCCTTGTTAGGCATCTCTGCACTACTACCACCATCAGTTTGAGGGTTTCCAGCACCTTCACCTACTTGCGAGACGGCACTTTCTACTAAGAAGTTCTCACCATCTTCTATATACATCTCTTCATTAATCACATCATAAACGATGTTCTCAATATCTTGGGTTGTTCTATTAGTTTTGGCAATAGATGTACCTTGAGGATATTCTATGTAAACCATAATCTGGTTAGGTTTATTTTCTGGGAAGAACTCTACCTTAGTACGGCCAGTACCTACAGACCAGCCGAAATACATGAACAGCACGCCAAAAAACATAACTACCATTCCAGCAGTAAAGAAATATGGTTTCTTACCTCTTAAGGCAAATCTTAAAAAACGTTCATAGATATTATCTAGCCATTTTAATATGCTACGTTGAAAGAATAGTGTCGATTTTTTAATAAAATATTTATATAGCCATAGTAGAATAACGGTTACTACCATTACAGATCCTAGGCCTCTCAAAGCACCACCAAAAAGTAAAATAAGCAAACCTATTCCACCCATTACAGCTGTGATAAGTAACAGTTTTTTTACCGGTATTACTTTCTCGTCTATACTCATATATTTTGAAACTAACATAGAGTTAAAGAGAATAGCAACCACTAGAGAACTACCTAGTACTACAGAAAGCGTGATAGGGAAGTACTTCATAAATTCTCCCATTACACCAGGCCATAAACCTATAGGTACAAAGGCGGCTACCGTGGTAAGAGTAGATATAATAATGGGTACGGCTATCTCACCGATTCCTATTTTTGCCGCTTTAATGCGCGACATACCTTCTTCGTCCATTAAACGATAGACGTTTTCTACTACAACTATACCGTTATCAACCAGCATTCCCAGTCCCATAATCATGGCAAAAAGAATCATCGTGTTTAATGTATAACCTAATAAATTTAGGATAATAAAACTCATTAACATAGACATAGGAATAGCAAACCCAACAAAAAGAGCGTTTCTAAAGCCTAAGAAAAACATCAAAACCGTTACCACTAGAATAACACCAAAAATGATGTTGTTTACTAGATCATCCACTTTATTAAGAGTACGGTTTGCACCATCATTAGTGATCGTAATTTCTATATTTTCAGGAATTCTCCCGTTTTCTTGAGACGCTTTTACTATCTCTCTAATACTTTCTGAAGCGGTAATCATGTTCTTACCAGATGACTTCTTGATATCTATCATGACGACAGCATCTCCAGATTCTCTAGCGTAGGTAGTTTTATCTTCTTCTTTAAAGCTTACCTCAGCAATATCTTTGAGATATATAGGTCCGTTTTCATTTTTAACAACAAAACGTTTTAATTGATCTGGTTGTGTAATTTCACCTAAGATTCTAATAGTACGTCTTTGATTTTCTGTTTTAATGTTACCAGCACTCATAGTAGCGTTCCCACCACGTACTGCATTAATAACGTTATCAAAACTTACCTTTGCAGCAGTCATTTTATAAATGTCTACTGCAACTTCTACCTCTAACTCTTGTGCACCCCTTATACTTGCTTCCTTAATTTCTTGTAGACTTTCTATCTCGTCTTCTAAATATTCAGCAAATACTTTAAGTTCTCTAACCGTATAATCACCACGCAGGTTAATATTCATGATAGGTACCTCTTCACTCATTTTGAGGTCAAATACATTAGGTTCAATCTTAGCACCATTAAAGGTAGGCCAGTCTTCATTTGACGTTTCTACATCTAGCTCATCTTTAACCTTCTGTTTTGCCGCCTCTACAGTAATACTACTGCCTAATAGAGATCCTTCTTCAAATTCTACAGTTATGATAGAATAGTCTTCTTGAGATGTAGAAAGAACCTCTGCAACACCAGATATATTCTTTAATCTGTCTTCTAGTGGATCTGTTATTAATCTTTCTATATCTTCGGCAGTGTTACCAGGGTAAACACTAGAGATATAAATTTTAGTTTCTTTAACCTCTGGAAAATCCTCTCGAGGCATAGAAAAATACCCCTGAACTCCTAGAACCAGTACAAGACCTATAAGAATCCATATTACCGTAGGGTTATTGATCGCCCATGAGGAGAATCCAAACTCTTTTTCACTTTTCTTTCCCATGACTTAGGCTTTTTTTATTCTTATTTGTTGGTCTTCTTTTACACTACGTGCACCTTCAATTATAATTTTATCTCCTTTTTCCAGACCGCTCGTAATCTCTATCATATTTGCGCTAGGTTTACCTGTGGTAATAAGTCTTCTTTTTGCAACAGCCGTATTGTATGTATCACCATCTTTTAAGTCTGCGGCTATCATGATGTATTGATCTCCATTTTGATTTTCACTTATAACTGCAAGAGGTATTAGAATAGCGTCATTATTTGTGTAGTCATTAATCTTTAATCTAGCAGTTAGATTAGGTTTGATATTACCCTCTTTATTATCTACAGGGATTTCAATTTTAAAAGATCGGTTAGAAGGATTTATAAAAGAGCTGGTCTGGCGTACTTTGCTATTAACCTTCTTACCTAACATAGGGAATTCTACCATTACCTCAGTTCCTTTTTGAATAGAAGAGATGTAGTTTTCTGGCACTTCTACATCGATATACATGTCTTTAAGGTTCACAATTCTAATGAGCGGTGTCATTCCTGGAGATACTGTGTTACCTTGCTCTGTGATCACGTCGTCAATTATCCCTGAGAATGGAGCTGTTATTATCGTTTTAGCTAGTTTTTGTTGCATGGATCTAATCGCATTTTGTTGAGATTCATATCCAGCCTTTGCTTGTAAATATTGAATTTCAGAGCCTATCTTTTGATTCCATAGTCTTTCCTGACGTTCATAGGTAGTTTTAGCCAGTTGTGCTTGTACTTTCATTTGCTCAATATTTTGAGCAATACCACCATCATCTATTCTAGCTAGGCGCTGTCCCTTAGAAACACGCTCTCCTTCTTTTACATAAACGTTAGTTAATATACCACCCATCTCTGGCATTAAAGTGATGTTTTGTTTAGTATCTACATTACCTTGTAATTCTATGTAGTGATTGTACAAAGTATCTTTAATAGTTGCTATACTTACTAGAGCACCATCTTTCTTAACTATTTTTTTATCTAGATATTTTTCAATGGCTTTAATCTCAGACTCTAGTTCTTTTTTTTCATTAAGTAACTCTGTTTTCTTTTGAGAGATAACCTTTGTGTCTCCAGCAGCGATCAACTCGTCTATGGTGGGTTCTTTATCACCACATGAGGTGAGAATAAAAAGGCCTATAAATAGTATGCTTAATTTTTTCATGATATATAATTCTGTGTGGTGGTTTTATTTTTGTGTAGTAAATTCTGGTGTATTGAGAATAGTCTCAAGATTTGCTTTTTCTTTGATTACATCATACATACTTTGTAGATAAGTAGTTTGTGTACTATAAAGTTGAGTTTGCGCCTGTCTTAAGTCAAAGCTAGTGGCAAGACCTTCTCTAAATTTGATTAAGTTCTTATTCTCAATACGCTCTGCGAGTCTTAAATTATCTCTACTAGTGCTATAATTATCTATAGCAATTTGATAATTGTTAAGAGAGGTCTGATAATTTAATCTTATCTCTTCTGTGGTACGATCTAGATCTGTAATGGCCTGTTCCCATGCTATTTTTGCACGAGCTGTTTTTGCCTGTCTTCCTAGCGAACTAAAAATAGGGACAGATAAACTTAAGCCAGCAACAGACTGACCGAACCATGGGTTATCTCCATCAAAAAACACAAAGTCTTCTCCAAAAGATTGAATTCCATAATTCACAAAACCACCTAAAGTAGGTAATGCCTTTGCGCGTTCTAGCTTGTATTCAAGTCTACGCTGTTCGGTAAAATTTATTGCGATTTGAAAATCAGTGTTTTTTTCTAACTCTAACGTGTTTTTATTAATCGCAGGGTCCATATTTTTTAAAGCTAGAGAAGCAAGATCTTCTTCTAGATAAACAGATTTTTGTAAATCAATACCTAAAGCTAGTTTGAGCATGTCCATAGCAATGTCTTCCTGACGTCTTGCACTTTTCAGTTGGTTTTCTAGTTGAGACTTAGTTATTTTTAATTGCTCAACATCTTCTTCTTCGGCCAGACCGTTCTCAAATATTTTTGTAATTTCATTTAAATTTTTAGTCAGAGTCTCTAAATTACGTTCTATAATGTTTATGTTTTCTTGAGTAAGAAGCACACCGCCGTAAGCATTAATTATTCCCTTTCTTACCTCAAGTTTTGTTTTATTATTTGCGTTTTTTGAAAAGTCCAAAAATGTTTTTGATGCTTCTAATGCAACGATATAAGAACCGTCAAAAATTAATTGAGTTAATGTGGCATTAAGTTTTGCACTTTGTCTGGGTGCTGCAGGAAACGCCGTAAAACTTCCTGGTGTTGCACTAGGGTCTATGAATTGTGCTGGTAGCACTAACACTGGCGTCTTAATATTATAGCTGTAATCCACACCTGCATTAACTTGCGGTAATCCAGTTGCAGTAGTTTCCCATTTTTGCTTTAATGCTTTGGCAATATTTCTTTTTGCATTGATAGCTTGGTAGTTGTTTTCCAGTCCATGTGCAATAGCTTGTTCTAGAGTAAACCGGTTAGAATCTATTGTGGTAACTTCTTGTGAGTACGCTTTCGCGAAAGCGAGAACACAAAAAGCCCAAATGTATATCGATCTATAATTCATTTAATCGTGGTTTGTATTAGTTATTTTATTTAAAATTTTACGTCCCAAAGGAGTTACAATTCCTCTGAGGTGGTATTCTAAGTACTGGTCATGTAATGCTGCGGTAGGGTGTTTACTAGTAGGGAAAATGTTTAAATTTTTTATTCCTTGAATACCTACATAGTAAATGCGGGCAATGAAATCTACATCTATGTTATCACGATATAATCCTTTTTTTATACCTCTGGTAACGTTCTTTTTAATGCAATTTTCCATGTGATCAAATTGCACCTCAGTAATTTTTTTATGTACCTCTGGATAGTATTTATGTAGTTGATAGATAGGGGAGCTTTCATCACCCTTTAAATGTTCCATTACATAACGTTTAATGGTATACAGCTCTTCAATCGCATTTTCTGTCTCGCCTTCTATTATATCATCTACACCACTGCATATGTGATTGCACAAGTGTAGAGATGACTCTTCTACCAGTTGTGCTTTTGTTTTAAAGTGCGCATATAGAGTCTTTTTACTCATCCCTAATCTAGAGGCGATCTCATCCATAGTCACACTTTTAAAGCCTAAGGTCAGGAATAGGTCTAGTGAGGTTTCTATTATGTTTATTTTTGTCTCGCTCATTTATTTAATAAAGGGTGCAAAGGTACGTTCTGGAAACTAACGACACTCTAGGAGTTTCCTAAGTTTTGCAATTTTTTAACAAGACAGTTCATATTTCTTATAAAATAGAACTGTTCATAGATTATTTTTACCGCATGAATGAATTAGAACACTTACGAATTACGTTTTTAGATCACCTTAAAAACAGAATAACAGAAAATGAGCCCGCAGGTCTTTATAATCCAGTTCATTATATACTAACTCTAGGAGGTAAAAGAATAAGACCTTTACTAACTATGATGAGTGCAAAAATGTATGGAGCACCAGTTAATGACAGTCTAGACGCTGCGCTAGCGGTAGAGGTGTTTCATAACTTTACATTATTACATGATGACATTATGGACGCTGCAGACCTGAGACGAGGACAGGAAACGGTACATAAAAAATGGAATCTTAATACAGGTATTCTTTCTGGTGATGCTATGTTGATAATGGCTTATCGATTATTTGAAGGCTATGATAAGGAGCAGTTTTTCCAGCTACATAAAGTGTTTTCTAAAACAGCACTAGAGGTGTGTGAAGGACAGCAGTATGATGTAGATTTTGAAACTCGTGACGATGTTACTGTTCCAGAATACTTGCATATGATTAAGTTAAAAACATCTGTTCTAGTGGGTTGTGCTTTGCAAATGGGTGCTATTATAGCTGGAGTTAAAGAAGAAGAGCAACAGCTTATTTATAATTACGGTATTCATTTAGGCCTGGCTTTTCAATTAATGGATGATTATCTAGATGCATTTGGTGATCCGGCAACATTTGGTAAAGAAGTAGGTGGCGATATAAGAGAAAATAAAAAAACCTATCTGTACCTGCGTAGTATAGAAAATGAAGATTGTGTTGGAGAATTAAAAGAATGGTTTGCTATCGATCAAGAAAAATTAAATGAAGATCAAATAGAAGAAAAGAAAGAAACTGTAAAGGTGTTTTTTGAAACAAGTGGTGGCGCTGCAGCAACCCTAGACGCTATTAAATTTTATACTAATGAGGCGCTTTGCATTATAGAAACACTTTCTATAAGTGATGAGAGTAAAAACGAACTCAAGAAATTCTCTAAGGATTTGATGGGCCGTGTGAGTTAGAAGAAAAAAATCTACATCATATGGTCGGTTTTAAAAATAAAAGGGTGGGTTTTACTCCACCTTTTTTTAATGTCTACTCATTCATTTTATGGTATCAAAGCTTTTAAATCATCTAATGTATTTGCTTCTTTCATAGGTTTATCATGTCTCCATCTCACTATTCTAGGAAAACGCGTTGCGACACCAGATTTGTGTCTTTTACTAGGAGCAATACCTTCAAAAGCGATTTCAAAAACATGATGCGGTGTTACTGATCGCACTGGGCCGAATCGCTCTAAGGTGTTTTTTTTAATCCACGCATCTATTTTTCTAAATTCAGTATCAGTTAGTCCAGAGTAGGCCTTTGCAAATGTTACCAGCTCTCCATCTTGCCATAATCCAAATGTGTAGTCTGTAAATAAATTTGCCCTTCTACCATGGCCGCGCATGGCATAGGTGAGAACAGCATCTATAGAAAAAGGATCTGTTTTCCATTTCCACCAGTCGCCTTTTTTACGTCCTACTAGATAAGGACTATCTTTTCTTTTAATCATCAACCCTTCAGATCTTTTCTCTCTTGCGAGATCTCGCTCTATAGCCATATCTTCCCAAGAGTCAAAATTCATAGTTTCTGATAGAAGTAAAGGTGTCTTATCTTTTTGTAATAATTTTTCTTCTTTTTTGTTGAGGTCTAGAACGAACTTATCGAGCAGGGATCTTCTCTCTATAAAAGGCATTTCTCTTAAATCTTTTCCTTGCCATTCTAATAAATCATAAGCTACAATAACCACAGGGACATCATTCAATAGTTTTTTACCGACGGTTTTGCGACCTATCCTGGTCTGTAAATCGTTAAAATTCATAATAACGCCATCTTTAAATGGTAGTATCTCTCCATCGATCACCGTACCATTAGGAATTACATCAATAAATTTCTGAAACTCTGGGTATTTATCGGTTACTAATTCTTCACCACGCGACCATACAAATAGCTCATTTGCACGTATGATAGTTTGCGATCTTATACCATCCCATTTATGCTCTGCACTCCATTTATTTACGTCACCTAGATCGCTTACTTCACCTTCTATAGCATATGCAAGATAAAAAGGATACGGTTTACCACGCATAGCAACTTCATTCTCTTCAAAAATAAGTTTATGAAAAGTCGTGTTTTCTCCTGTCCAGCTACCCATAAGTTTATGAGCAAGAATATCTTTATCTATTCCAGTGGCATTAGCTAGCGCTCTGGTCATTAACTTTTGAGAAACCCCTATTCTAAAACCGCCAGTGAGAATTTTATTGAACACAAAACGCTCGTAATAGTTAAGTTGCAACCAGTTATTCTGTAGATATTCTCTTTTCTCTTCTTCGTCCTTAGATTTTAAGTCTATGATCTCTGCTATTATTTGAGATAGACTTTTATCACTAGACTCATTTGCAGTAGGGAGAATTAGAGCGATGGTTTCTGCTAGATCACCTACTATGTGATAGCTTTCTTCAAAGAGCCACATGGGGATACCGCTTATTTGTGTCGCCCACTCTCTCATTAAAGTTGTGTTTACAGGGCGTTTGGGTCTTCTATGCGATAGAATGGCGATGGTCCATAATTTATCCTCGTCGCTGGCGATCTTAAAATACTCGGTAAGCGCTGCGACTTTAAGATTAGTTTTATTAGTACCATCTATGGTTCTTATAAGTTCTGCAAACTGCTTCATGATTCTGTACTTGAATTAGAAGATAGGGGAGAATCTGTTATTTCTTTCTTAGCTAAGTTTTGTGTCGTGTCCTTTGTGTTGTTCTCTTCACTTGTATTTAATTCGGCATTTTCTCCTTCATATTGTGTACGCTCACTTATTGCATTTAATCCTTTTTCTTCTCTTAAAAACCGCGCAAAAATATCTTGATATCCATGAGTGGTTATTACGTTTTCACAATTTGTTGCTTCTATACTATTGAGTAAGCCATCCCAATCACAGTGATCAGAGAGTACAAAACCTTTATCAATGGCTCTTCTACGACGTGCCCCTCTAAAAGTCATCCATCCACTAGCGCTAGCAGTAACATAAGGCACCATTTTTTTCATCCATGCACTACCATGGGCACTAGGTGGAGCGATAACTATATTGCCGGCAATTTCTTCTTTGGTAGTTTCTCTAGTTATTAAGTGCGTAGGAGGAAAGCTGATTTGCTCTCTTAATACCTCGGTCATTTTAAATACGGCACCGTGACAGTAAATTTTCATTTGTGAGGTATCTAGATGTTTTATAATACGTTGTGCTTTACCTAGTGAGTAGGCAAATAGAATGGAGGTTTTCTTTTCTACATGATTTTGTGCGCACCATACATTTATATCTTCCATAACCTGTTGTTGTGGTCTCCATTTAAAAGCAGGTAAACCAAATGTGCACTCTGTAATAAAAGTATTACATACTATAGGTTCATAGACTGTAGAAATGCCGTCGTCCTCTGTTTTATAATCTCCAGTAAATACCCAGACTTCTCCTTTATGCTCTACCCTTATTTGAGAAGATCCTGGAATATGGCCGGCGGGATGAAAAGAAAATTTCACATTATTAATAGAAAAACTTTCATTATAAGCTACACCAGATACATTTATGTCACCCAGTCGGTGGCTTATTATAGGGACGTTCTTATATTGAGTAATGTATTTTTTATGACCCCATCTAGAATGGTCTGCATGACCGTGTGTAATTAGCGCCTTTTCTACAGGCTGCCATGGGTCTAGATAAATACCTGCAGGCTTGCAATAGATACCTTTATTGGTAAATTGTAATAATGCTTTACTCATGTTATAAAGTTACATGACATAAGCCTTAATATCGATGGATTAAGAGAAGTTTATAATTAAACTTGATCAGGATCTAGAATTGCTTTTAAGTCTTCTAGAGTTTCTTTGTTGTTAGATTCAAATTCATTTTTAAACCAGTTCATTTGATCGGTAAGCTGGTCTAGTGCCGTAATTATATCATTGTATTTTCTTTGTAAATCTTCAGTAGTTTTAATGCGGTAACCTAAGTAAGATTTATAAATACTTAATCTCGTTTTTAAAACCAGTATGCGAGATAGTATAGTCTGGTCATAAAATGCACCATCCTTAAGCGCTATCATTTTGTCTAGATGCTCTATAAGCTCATTAGTCGTCGTTATGGAATGATCATAATTTTCTAATCCAGTAATTAAATTCTGGTAGTCCACCCATTTAAGAGCTTCTTTTTGTGCCTTGCCTACCAGCGCCATTTTTGTAACACTTAAATTCATAGTAGAATAATCAATTTGATCTTCACTTGTAGGTACATCTGCAGGTTCAGGTTTACAGGCAATTATTAACCAGAAAAATAAAATTGATAAACGCATATATAGATAACGATGAATTGCAAATATGCTAGATTCAACCCATAAACGCAACTTCTGGTTTAAATAATAAATTATCCTTAACCTGTATAGTATTCTCAAGATCCTTTACCATTTGAGTAGCTTGCTCTTTTGTGTAAGAAACGGTTTTGTGCATTGCGTTTCCTGCATCATTAATTCTGTTTTCTTTAGGTTTCTACGGTATTTATAAGATCCTTATGAATGGCTGCCGTTTTTTCTTTGTTACTCTCTTTGTGTGTAGTTAAGGCTGCACTGTAAATATTACAGCAAGTATTGTTTTTTCTGATACTTTTTTAATTTATTGATACAAAATTATAATCGCTTACCATCTCTAGAATCGGCTTCACAAGTGATAAACTGTTAATTAAATAGTGGTATTCATAATTTATTTAAAGGTATGTTGATTTTATGTCTTAAATTTATTTAAACTATTGGTTTATGTGTATTCCGCTTTCGCGAAAGCGAGATATTTATCATAATTAGATAAATTCTAAGAATAGCCTATTTAATGTCTTCTTATCTTTGTGAAAAAATATTCAAATGCCGACTAAAGTATTAGTAATAGGTGCCTGCGGGCAAATAGGTACAGAGCTTACCATGCGATTGAGGGAGATTTATGGAGGTGAGCAGGTGATTGCTAGTGATATACGTGAAGGAACTGATGGGTTAATGTCTTCTGGACCTTTTGAGACGCTAGATGCTATGAATAAAAGCCAGATAGAAGATATATGCCTTTATTATGAAATTAATGAGGTGTATTTAATGGCTGCCATGTTAAGTGCTACGGGAGAGAAATTTCCTAAAAAGGCATGGAGTCTTAATATGGATTCTTTAATGCACGTACTGGATATTGCAAAGGAAGGTAAAGTGGATAAGGTTTTCTGGCCTTCTAGTATTGCTGTTTTCGGACCTAGTACTCCTAAGCAAAATACAGGTCAACATACTATTATGGAGCCTACTACGGTTTATGGTATAAGTAAGCAAACTGGAGAAAGATGGTGTGAATACTATTTTAACAAGTATGGTGTGGATGTAAGGTCTATTAGATACCCTGGTCTTGTTTCCTGGAAAACAGTACCTGGTGGTGGTACTACAGATTATGCAGTAGATATTTTTCATAAAGCTGTTAAAGACGGTTCTTATGATTGTTTTCTTAATCATGATACTCAATTACCTATGATGTACATGGAAGATGCGGTAAGAGCTACTATAGAAATTATGCGTGCTCCCTTAAAGGATATTAAGGAGCGCTCTTCTTATAATTTATCAGGTATGAGTTTTACTCCTGCTTCTATTGCAGAGGAGATAAAGAAGCATCTTCCTGAATTTACTATAGAATATCATCCAGATTTCAGACAAGAAATTGCAGATAGCTGGCCTGGTTCTATAGATGATAGCGCAGCAAGAGATGACTGGAACTGGAAGCATGAGTATGACCTGGATAATATGGTTGTAGAAATGCTGTCTCACCTTAAAAAATTAGAAAGTTCTATATGAGCTATCCTTATATTTGCATTAATTAAATAAAGATTATGTCGTTTTCAAGTTTATTTGAATCTGGTCAAAGTGCCAGAAATAAAAGTCATTTTGCAACTTTGGTAAACCTAGCCCAAGTTTCTGGAATGCGTGAGGAAGAAAAAGTAGTTTTGAATCGGTTTAAGTCGATTCTTGATATCTCTGACGCTAGCTATGATAAGATATTAGAAAATCCTAAAGCTTATCCTGTAACACCTCCTAACACATCAGAGGAGCGTATCCAGTGGTTGCATGATCTTTTTAAAGTAGTTTTTGCTGACCACCATATGGATGAGGCTGAGTATCACCTGTTGAGAAAATACGCTACTGCTTTAGGTTATAATGAGGAGGATGCAGATTATCTAGTAGAGCGTTCTATTCAAATATTTAATGGGCATCTTAATCTTGAAGATTATAGATACCTTTTAAATAAAGATAGATAACTTCCTTTTTTTAAAGGAATTTTTTAACATTAAGCCTTTTATAGATGGTATTTAACAATTCATCATCTTTATAAGGCTTTTTTACTACGTCCTTAAATCCAGCCTTGCGGTAGGCTGCAATGTCTTCTTTGCTTGTGCGTACGGTTAGTGCGATTATAGGAATACTTTTATTCTTATCATTTGCAAATTCTTTAATAATACCTATTAATTCTACAGCATCCATTTGAGAGATACTAGAGGATATTAGAATAAGATCGTATTCATGCTTTTCTACTGCTTCTAAAAGTTCTCTAGGATCTTTATACACTACCGTATCAAAGTTACCTGTACTCACAAGAACTTTTAATGCGGTGTATTGTGTTGTGCTATTCTGGTCTGCGATAAGAACTTTTACTTTATCTGTAAAGTTATACTGTTGTGCTGGTAGTTTTTCTTTGACCGGTATTTCTACATCGTGTAGAGGAAAAGCGACTCTTATATTTATAATTTGCTGTGTGCTGTTGTCTCCTATTTTTTTAATAGAAATACTACCGCCCATTAAGTCTACCAGCTCTCTTACTATAGAAAAAGATAGTCCTTCTGGCTCTATTTTTTCTATATCTTTAAATAAGTGTCTGTTCTCTAAATCTTCTGGGACGAGTCCTTGATGATGCACAACAAATCTTAAACTAGATTTACCAGCTCTTCTATTGTTTTCTAAAATTTCTAATTTAATCTTATTACCGCAATTGTATAACAAAGCATTTTCAATAAGATTACTTATAATTTGTTCTATTCTTCTTTTATCACCTATTAAGTACTCAGGTACGTCTTTTGAAACGCTTACCTCAAAAATATTACTGGAGATACTAATTTTTGAACTAAAATTAAGTTGAATGCTTTCTATTAATTCTAGAAAGGAGAAAGGAGTGTTTTCTATCTGCGGCTTTCCTTTTTTAAGTTGAGATAGTTCTATAATATCGTCCATTAATTTTTTCAGCTTATCGCTTTGTTCATTAACAGCCTCTACTAATTTAGTCTGATCTAGATTCAGTTCTCCTTTAAGTAATAGAGAAGAAAAAGCACTTATTAAAGTAAGTGGACTTCTAACCTCGTGTGCAAAGTTTTGAATAAACTTATTTTTAAACACTTCTTTTTCATGAAGCATTTTATTTTTTAATTCAAGAACTTCATTAAATATAAGGGACTCATTACGTTTTTGTGCGATCTTTTGAATACGATCATAAAAATCTGTGCGATCTTTTAAAATAATAACACCGGTATTATCCTTATTAGTGATTACCTCAATATCATAAGAATGATCGAACATGTTAATACAATCTAATTTTATGTGATCAGATTTGTGATTAAAATAAGTGATAACAGATTCAAAAAAAGGATGAACATCTATGATTTTTGTTCCTTCAGTAAAATTTATTGAATTCTGGTCGGACTTTTTAATTAGACCTTGATCATCAATTTCTATAAATTGTTTTTTTACGGTAGAGTCGTTATTGCTTTTATCTGTTATCATGCGATCAGCATTTTTGCCATTCTTTCAAACAGTCTTTGCACGTTGTTTCCTTCTTTTGCGCTTATGAGTAAGTCTAAGAAGTTCATGTCCTCTTTGGTTTTAGCAATGCTACCTTTGGCAAGTAAATCTGTTTTGTTTCCTACAGCGATTATAGGCACATTACCGAATTGTTCATTCAGGTATGTTTTATGAGCCTCTAGATTCTCATATGTTTTAGGTCTAGTAATATCTGTAACGTAGATAAAGCCGTGAGTACCTAAGAGATATGCTTTTCTTATTTCTTCTATGTCGTCAGTACCTTCTGTATCCCAGATAATAAGGTTTACTAGTTTTTTTTGTATATCTACAGTTTTCTTAAGTATATGCACACCTATAGTAACTTTGTAATCTTCAGAAAAAGTCTCGTCTACAAAACGACGTATAAGAGATGTTTTACCTACGCCAAAACTCCCTACTATAACTATTTTTTTTGATGTCATTTATTTATTCCTCTGTGAATTTGTATGTTTTAAATCGATCTAGTAATAAAGCCTCTAGAGCATCTCTATCGTGTAAGATACTTTTTTTACTTATATCTTCACTAATTTCAAAATTAAAATTTTCTAATTCGTTTTCTAATCTTTCTGTAAATGTCCCACTTACTGCAGATGCAATGTAGAATTTATGAAAACTGTGTAGGTGTATTTCATAGAGATCGTATTCAATAGACTGAAGATCGTGATGGGTTTCTTTAAAGGCATCTTCAACAAATGCTTTGATGGCGGTAAGCATGCCGCTTATCATGTCTTCATCTACAGTTTCTTTAGTCTGGTAGCTACCTAAGAGTATGCCAGACCCTTTTTCTATAACAAATATTTGTTCCACGTGTACTTTGGCCAGAGCACTTATAATCATGTCATTTTCTTTGACGCCACTAAATAGCGCCATAAATTTTCTCTTTATTCCTTTACTAGAAAAAGCTTCTTTGGTAGATTTATCAATGCTTTCTGATAGCATCTTTATCTCATTAGAGATGTATTTTTTTATCATTTTACCCAGTATAGGGTATAATGCTTCTACCACTTCATCCTTTGATTCTTCTATTTGAATCTTAAGACTATTTGCTAGTAAAGGGCCTATTGTTTTAGGAATATTCAGGGTGTATTTTTCTAGCTCTTCTTTTATGATGGGTGTTACTTTTTCAGAAAGTTTCTCTCTCTCTCTAATGGTTTCTTCTAGAATAGAAATTTTATTAGAGATACTTTCAGTAAGCTGTCTATCATCAGTAAGTAAAAGAGTACGTAATAAGTCTAGCTTATCATCCTGATTTATCATTCACCTTTAAGCTTTTATCTTTTTACCTAGCTCAATTAATGCATCACCTAATGTAGAGCGACTGGTTTTATCATCTTCTATGCTCTCCAGTCTATCTTCCAGTTTAGTCTCTAAATCTGTAATGCGAATATTTAAGTCTGTAGATAAACTATCTATGCTTTTATTCAATTCTTCACGAGTGGTTTCTATCATCTCGTTCAGTTCTTGACGTTTATTTAAAAGATCTTTCTTTAAAAGATCAAATTCATAGTCATACTGTTGTATGTTTTCTCCAAAAATGAGATTCTTTATCGCTTCAAGTTTAGAACTGCTATCTATGGCTATGGCTGGTTCTTCTGCTTGTGATTTATTATGGGGCATATGGTTAAAATTAATACGCTAATTTAAGTAAAATTATCGAGGATATTTAGTCATAAATTCCTCTGCTTTGGAAACCATATTTTTACTACCGCAAAAGAATGGGACTCTCTGGTGTAATTCGGTAGGTTTAAGATCTAGAATTCTTTCATGTCCATCGCTTGCACTACCGCCAGCTTGCTCTGTTATAAAAGCCATGGGATTACATTCATAAAGCAATCTTAGTTTTCCTTCTTTTGCTTTGGAGCTTCTAGGGTACATATAGATACCGCCCTTAATCATATTGCGGTGTATATCACTTACTAGACTACCTATATATCTACTGGTATATGGTCTGTCACCTTCTTCGGTCTGGCAGTATTTGATGTAATCTTTAACTCCTTGAGGGAAATGACTGTAGTTACCTTCATTCACACTATAGATATTTCCATTTTCTGGAATAGTTATGTTAGGGTGTGATAGGTAGTAAGTACCTAGTGATGGGTTAAGTGTAAAACCATTAACGCCGTTACCAGTAGTGTAAACTAACATGGTAGAAGTACCATAGATTATATATCCTGCCGCAACCTGCATATTACCAGGTTGTAAAAAATCTTCTAATTGTACTGGTGTTCCTACTGGAGTGATTCTTCTGTAAATGGAAAAAATAGTACCTACAGATACGTTTACATCTATGTTAGAACTACCGTCCAGAGGGTCCATCGCAACTACGTATTTATTACCGTGATCATTGCGCTGTCCTTCAATGGTGATAAAATCATCATTTTCTTCACTAGCGATACCGCAAACTATTTGTCTATTAGTTAGGGTTCTTATAAATGTGTCGTTTGCAAATACGTCTAGTTTTTGCTGGTCTTCACCTTGAGTATTGATTTCTCCAGCGCTACCGGTTATATCTACCAGACCAGCTTTGTTGACCTCATGGTTTACCATTTTTGCAGCAAGCCTTATAGAGTTTATTAGTCTAGAAAGTTCTCCACTACTGTATTGAAAGTCGTTTTGGTTTTCAATTATAAATTCTCCTAAGGATTGATTCTTTGTAGCCATAATTTGATAAGTTGTGCAAATATCTTAATAAAAACCCTGTCACTACAACGTTGTATAAGATAGTTTTTAGATTTCTTTAAAATTCGTCATTTATATTTACATAAAAATTACCTTATGATTGAAGTAAGAGAGGCAGTAAAAGAAGATTTCCCTAGAGTCCTTGAGCTTATTACAGAGCTTGCTGTTTTTGAAAAAGAGCCCGATGCGGTAGATATTACTATAAAAGATCTAGAAGAGAATGGGCTAGGTGAATCTAGTTTATTTAAATGTTTTGTAGGTTTACATAAAGGCCAGATAGAAGGGATAAGTTTGTGTTATCCACGTTTCTCAACCTGGAAGGGTAAAACCATTCATCTAGAAGATTTAATTGTTACAGAAAAAATGAGAGGTAAAGGTCTAGGTAAAGCGCTGTATGATAAGGTAATGCGCTATGCTTATGATCAACATGCAGGACGTGTGGAATGGGTAGTCTTAGACTGGAATACTAACGCTATAGAATTTTATGAAAAGTCTGGAGCTACTATAGATAAAGAATGGTACCTAGCTCAAATGGATAAAAAATCATTAAAAGCTTATATTAATAAATAGATGAGGATATTTAAATTTGGTGGTGCGTCTGTTAAAGATGCCTCATTAGTGCGCAACGTTTTAAATGTATTACAAACTACAGGTATAGAGGATTTAGGTATAGTGGTGTCTGCAATGGGAAAAACTACTAATGCTCTAGAGACTATTATTGCGACTTATCAAAATAATGATACTAGATATCTTTCTCTTATTGACGATTTACATAACCGACATTTAAAAATTATAGAAGATCTACAGTTGCCAGTATCATGTATGCAAGATTTATGGTTGTCACGCTTTCGCGAAAGCGGAATTAAAAAAGACATCAAATCGATTATAGAATCTCTTAAAGGTGAAATGCTGCGCAACAAGAGTAAAAATTATAGTTTTCTATACGATCAAGTCGTGTGTCATGGAGAGTTGCTTTCTACAAGAATAGTTGCTGCTTTTATGAATGCTTGCGGTATTCCTATGGTATGGAAAGACGCCAGGCAATTGATAAAAACAGACCATAAATACCGTGATGCTGGTGTGGACTGGAAAGAAAGTGAAAAGTTAATATCTCAATCCTGTAAGGGGCAGTTATTTATAACTCAAGGTTTTATAGGGTCAGATGATAATGGTTTTACTACCACGCTGGGTAGAGAAGGTAGTGATTATACAGCTGCTATTCTTGCCTACTGTCTTAATGCAAAAAACGTGACTATATGGAAAGATGTCCCTGGTGTTCTCAATGCAGATCCTAGAGTTTTTAAAAACACCGTTTTACTTAATAAAGTACCTTATAACGAGGCGGTAGAATTAGCCTTCTACGGTGCGTCTGTGATACACCCTAAAACATTACAACCATTACAAAGTAAGAAAATACCACTTTATGTAAAATCTTTTATAAACCCTACAAATGAAGGTACAGTAATTACGTCTGTTGAGACTATAGAGCCTTTAATACCTTGTTACATTGTGAAAAAAGAAATGATTTTTCTTAAGATTTCTTCTAGAAACTTCAGTTTTATAGGAGAGAATAACATATCTGATATTTTTCAAGAATTAAGCGTTCATAAAATGCAGGTAGGGCTGTTGCAAAATAGTGCAATTAGTTTTTCTATTTGCCTAGAAGATAAATATCATAAAATTAATGACCTAGTTAGTGACCTAGAATCGCGTTATAAAGTTAGTTATGTAGAAGGTGTATCGCTTTATACTGTAAGACACTACGACGGAGATTCTGTAGAAATAATAGAGTCAGATAAAGAAGTTTTACTCAAACAGCGTGCGCAAGAAACACTTCAGTTGATCGTTAAGGAATAGTCGGTTTACATTTATCTTATATTTGTAGACTTATTACTTTACTAACCAACTTTTATGGGAATTGTTAATGCAAAAGAGGTAGCCAAAGCTATCCAAATAGATAAGTACGGCTTTCTAGGAACTCTAGGTGGCTGGTCACTTATGAAGTTATTGCGCATATCTACTCTTAATAAGTTGTACAATAGACACAAGGATAAAAGTTCTACGGTGTTTTTAAATGCACTTATAGAAGATTTACAAATTGAATTTGAAATTCCCGAAGAAGATTTAAGACGTATTCCTAAAACTGGTGGGTTTATAACTATTTCTAATCACCCACTAGGTGGAGTAGATGGTATTCTACTTTTAAAACTTCTTTTAGAACGTAGGCCAGATTATAAAATAATAGCAAATTTTTTATTGCACCGTATAGAGCCATTAAAGCCTTATATAATGCCAGTAAACCCATTTGAAGATCATAAGGATGCAAAGTCTAGTACAGCTGGTTTTATGCAGGCCATAAGGCATTTAAAAAATGATTTACCGCTGGGAATTTTTCCTGCAGGTGAGGTTTCTACTTATAAAGACGGTAAACTTATGGTAGATAAAAAGTGGGAAGAAAGCGCTATGAAATTAGTTCAAAGAGCTGGAGTGCCTGTTATTCCTATCTATTTTCATGCAAAAAACAGTCGGTTATTTTACAGACTCGCAAAATTATCTTCCATTTTTAGAACCGCAAAATTACCGTCAGAAGTTTTATCACAAAAACGACGCGTGATTAAAGTGAGAATAGGAAACCCTATTTCTGTTAAAGCACAAAAAGAACACATTACTCTAGAAAATTTTACAGACTTTTTACGCAAGAAAACGTATATGCTCTCTAAGGCATATGATAAGCAAACAAAGAAGTTAACCGATATTCCTAAGACTATTAAACTGCCTAAAACGCCTAAAAAAATCATTGATACGATAGATCAAAATGCGATGATCAAAGAGGTGGAAAAATTGCGTAAAAATGGCGAGAAAAGACTACTGGAATCTAAGAATTACGAAGTTTTCTTAGCTAGAAAAAAGGATATACCTAACATTCTTAAGGAATTAGGTAGGCTGAGAGAAATTACATTTAGAGCCATAGGAGAAGGGACTAATAATGCTACAGATCTAGATCTATATGATGAGTACTATCATCAAATGTTTTTATGGGATCGCGATGCAAACCGTATAGCAGGTGCATACCGCATGGGTATGGGTAGTGAGATAAGTAAAGCTTATGGACTAGAAGGTTTTTATCTTAATGAGTTATTTAAATTTGAACCAGAGTTGTATAAAATGATGAGCGAGTCCATAGAAATGGGACGTGCATTTATTATAAAAGAATACCAGTTAAAACCTATGCCTTTATTCCTTTTATGGAAAGGAATCGTACACTGTACTCTTAGATTTCCAGAACATAAATATTTAATAGGTGGTGTAAGTATTAGTAATAAGTTTTCTAATTTTTCTAAATCATTGATGATAGAGTTTATGAAAAGTAATTACTATGACCCTTATGTGGCACAGTACATTACACCAAAAAAGGAGTTCAAAGTAAAGTTGCAAGATGCCGATAAGGATTTTATATTTGACGAGAGCGCGGCCGATCTTAATAAATTTGACAAAATCATAGACGAGCTAGAGCCTAACGAGTTAAGATTACCAGTATTAATAAAGAAGTATGTAAAACAAAATGCAAAAGTCGTAGCATTTAACGTAGATCCCTTATTTAATAATGCAGTAGATGGATTGATGTATATACGTATAGCAGATTTACCAGAGAGCACTGTAAAACCAGTCTTAGAAGAATTTCAGGCAGAGATGGAGACTAAGTATTTTTCTAAACAGGATGAGGATAAAATAGAAGATGAATCTTAAACTGAATTATATTTTGACTTTCAAATTTTTATTGTTTTTAATTTTACCACTTTCTCTTAGTGCACAGCAAATAAAAGGAACCGTTTATGACGCTGTGACTCATGAGGCTCTTGAGTCGGTAAACGTTTATTTTTCTGGAACATCAAAAGGTACCATCACTGATTTTGATGGAAATTTTGAAATTCCTTATTATGTTAATACTCAAAGTACTTTTACAATAAGTTTATTAGGTTATGTCTCTCAATCTTTTAAAGACCCTCTACATACAGATTTTTCTAACATAAGATTACAACCCAAAGTAGGAGAATTACCAGCTGTATTTCTTAATCCAGATCCGTGGAGTAGAGAGAAGAAAGAGAAATATTTTGTAAAGCAATTTTTAGGAACCACATTAATTGCAAAACAATGTTCTATTCTTAATCTCGATAAAATTAAGATGAGGTTTAATCCATCTACTGGTAAAATGATAGCTTTTGCTCAAGAACCTATACGGATAGAAAATAGAGATTTAAATTATCTGGTAACATATGATTTAACCGATTTTGAGATTACGTTTGAAAGTATAAGCTTAGAGAATGTACAAATCATGGGCGATTTTGAAGCTCCTACTCATAGAATGGTATCTTCTTTCTTTGTAGGTAGTGCCTTTTTTAAGGAGCTAGATGAGAGTAAAGCTAATAAAGGCTGGGTAAAACGCCACCGCAGGCGAGCTTATAAAGTCTCAGAGGTGCGATTGTTTAAATTAATGGCTTCAGGAGAATTTGAAAAAGAAGGATATAAGTTGTTCTTTAAAAGAAAAAAGGTGGATTTTGATAACCATATTAGAAGTAGGAAACATGGTAATAGTTACATCCTAGATTTTAGAGAGAGCCAGTACGATATAATGGACTCTAAAAATTTTCAATCTGCGATATATTTAGAAGAACCTAAATTAATCGTTTCTGAACCTGGTAATGTAATTAACTACCATGTACTTAAAATAGGCGGTTTTATATCTTATTTAAAGGTGTCTGGGATGCTGCCTTTAGATTACGAATTAAAGTAATTTATACTTTCTTTATTTTATTTTGCAGGTGATTTTCTGTAAACTCTATACAGTAATTTTGTAATTCTTTACGGCTAGCCTTAAAAGACTTCTTTATTTCCTTTTCACTACCTTTAATTGTGTCTAGGCTATCCATTTCTAAATGAAATATTTGAGCTTTTTTGGCAGTTTTAACAGCTAGTTCATTTGCTTTTCTAGAAAAAGTAAAGATGTAATCAAAGGTGATTTCTTCTATATCCTCAAAACTCTTTCTAGATTTTTCTACAGGTATACCTAGAGAATCCATAACCTTAAGGGTCATCTTGTTTATAGGTAAAGGTTTTAAACCAGCACTAACTACTTTGGTCTTATTGGAACTGTAATAGTCTAAAAAACCCTGAGCCATAGGTCCTAATGTAGAGTTAGTGGTACTAAGAACTAATATTTTTAAAGCCATGTATTGAACATTATAACCTCTGGTAGTTGTAATGTTAAGGCAAAGTTATGACCATTAATTCGAGCATACAAAAAAAGGCCTTAAACTTAACATTTAAGACCTTACTTATCTGTTAATCAACAATTTTTAAAACCAGCCTTTTTTACCTACTTGATAGGTTTGATAAAACTCTTCATCTGATTTTGTAAGGTAAATAATACCCTCTATAAGTCCTATAACTCCTGGAACCCAAACAAATAACATGCCTACAAAAAAACATGAGGTTATGAGACCAACTAGTGTGATAGCAGCTAGTATAATCCCTTCTTGATTGTATCCTAATATAAATTTATGTATTCCAAAACCTCCAAGTAGAATCCCTAATATTCCAGCAAGCATTTTCTTGTTCTCCTGATTATTCATAGTTTGATTAAAACTTTGTTGAAAGTCCTTTGCGCTTTCTCTTGCTCCTTGAGATGCTTGATTAAAAGCTTCCTTTGCAGACTCTGCTGCGTCATCAAAACTGTTTTTTGAACTATCGTTACCTTCTGTACTCATGTTTTTTTTTTTTGATTAGTTTGTGTAAATGTATGTTATTTTTCAAATAGATGCTCATGGATCAGTTTCCAACGTTTTACTTTACGACCATCACATTCTATAATCTAGCAAAACTTCCCGTAATCAAATTCTAGAATATCACCTGTTATTTCAACATCGTTTTCTCTCAGCTTGCTTATTAATAATGAATTCTTGTTTTCCAGACTTAGAGTAATTGCTTTATTCCTATGTTAGTCGTTTTTTAATTAGATAGACATTATTTGCCTTCTAGAGTGTGCATCTATGATAGTCTATCGGTAGGATTACATACTTTTCTTACCATGCTTAAGTTAATTCTGTATCCATAGGTTTAAAAAACATACCATCTGTTCTTGTTAATTTTTAAGCTGTCTTGTGATTTGCTATTATTTTATCGGCTATAACTTCTGCTAGTTTATACTTAGACTCTACAGTCCACCCTGCCACATGCGGACTTAAAAGAACATTTTCCATTTCTAGCAGTTCTTTAAATGCTTGAGGTATTTCACTGTCGCGAAAAAGAGATTCAAAAGAACCCTTCTCATACTCTAATACATCTAACCCTGCAGCTAGAATTTTATTTGTTTTTAATCCAGCTACTAGATCTACCGTAACCACAGATTTACCTCTAGCGGTATTAATTAAATAAAAAGGCTTTTTAAAAGCAGCCATAAAAGCTGCGTCTATCATATTTACAGTAAGTGGTGTTTGAGGTGTATGTAAACTTAACACGTCTGACTGTTCTTGTAATTCTTTAAGAGTGACCTGCTTGCAATTCTTATCTCCTACATTTTGCTTAATGTCATAGCAAATTACGTTACAGTCAAAGCCAGAGAGTTTTTTTGCAAATGCTTTTCCCATATTACCATAACCTATAAGGCCTACCGTTTTACCATCCAGTTCTACACCACGATTTTCTTCTCTATGCCATAAACCAGAGCGTACCTCTTTATCTCCTTTGTTTAAGTGATTAAATAAAGAGAGTAACATACCTAGAGCGTGTTCTCCTACGGCATTTCTATTTCCCTCTGGTGCGTTATAACATGTGATGTTGTTAGCTGCCGTATAATCTAGATCTATGTTTTCTAGTCCAGCACCTACGCGGCCTATGCATTTCAAATGTGTTGCAGCACTTAAAAATTCACGATCTATGGGGAAACGACTGCGTACTATAATGCCATCATAGGTATCGATAACTTTCATGATTTCTTTCTTTGAAGAAGTAAAGTCATAGTGATTTTCAAATCCAGCCTCTTCTAGCTTTTTTGCTAGAATATCATGGTTACTATCCAGGTGGAGTATTTTCATAAGAAGTTATTAATTAAGATCAAGGCAATTAAAATAAGGTTTGACATCAAGTGTCTCGCGATAGATTATCAAACTTCTACCATATTTAGTTCCCTTTCAAAGTCGTATTGAAGATCTTCATGCAAGGTGGAGATACGAGTTCGTATTAATATAATTTGTCTAGCCATTAAATCTCTCATGGTTTTACTGCGCATGACCTGTGGGTGTGTCTCGCGCATTAAACGACAGAAATGTATAAGCACAGCAACCTCTGTTTCTTTACTACCAGAATAGCGTACATATTTTTTTGCTTCCCGCAGTATTTTGCGCACACCTTTTTGTAGGCGATAATTGTTAGAAGTGTTAAGTGCTGTAAACATAGTGTCCATTAATGTTTTTACATTTACTACATAATCATCTTCATCATTAGATTCAAAAAGCAAATAGGAGAGTAGTTCTTTGTTTTCTTTTTTAAATCTAGAAAGGCGCAAGATTATCTTCATCAGGTCATCTTCAGACCTGAATTTAAGTTCTTCTTTTAATTCTTTTACAGTTGCCGTTTTCATAAAGTGAAGATAAGTAATGGATGCTACTTTTTACTTAATCTTATGCTAGAAATACTTTTTGATCTTTTGGGTCTCGTTTTCGCAATAGCGCAATAAAAATCTATAATCTAGATACCTATTATAGCCTTTGCAATCATAAAATAGATGAGAATTCCAAATATGTCATTACTGGTAGTGATAAATGGGCCAGTTGCTAGTGCTGGGTCTATCCCTCTTTTATGCAATGCAAGCGGTACAAATGTGCCTACTAGACCGGCAACTATAATAACAACAAAAAGTGATGTGGATATGGCTATAGATGTGAACATCTCACCCTTAGTAGCAAATGTATAAGCAAATAAAAGTATAGCGAGTATGACTCCATTTAACATCGCGAGAAGAACTTCTTTAATTAATCGGTTACCTATACTTCCTTTAAGGTCGTCGTTTGCAATACCTTGTACGATAATTGCGCTAGACTGTACGCCTACATTACCTGCCATCGCAGCGATTAATGGAGTAAAGAAAAATAGAACAGCGTGTTTTTCAAATATGTCTTCAAAACCACCCATAATAGCTGCAGCACCTATACCACCTAGAAGTCCTAGAACGAGCCAGGGTAGTCGTGCTTTAGTCAGTTCCCAGATGCTATCGTTAGCCTCTACGTCTTGTGATATACCACTGGCTAGTTGGTAATCTTTTTCAGCTTCTTCTGTAATAAAATCTACAATATCATCTATGGTAATGCGACCTACTAGTCGGTCTAACTCATCAACAACAGGTATGGCTTCTAGGTCATACTTACGCATAATGCGTGACACTTCTTCTCCTGGGGTGTTTACAGTTACAAAATCTACTTTGGGAATATAAACGTCTTTTATAGGTGTGTCTTCCTTACTAGTTAGTAGATCTTTTAAAGATAGTCTTCCTTTCAGTTTATTATGGTTGTCTACTACATATATAGAGTGCACACGTGTTACATTTTCTGCTTGTGCACGCATTTCACTTACACAGCCAGTAACGCTCCAGTTCTCATTAACTCGGACTAATTCTTTGGCCATAAGTCCACCGGCACTGTTTTCTTCATAGCGCAATAGATCTACTATGTCCTCAGCATGTTGCTCGTCTAGGAGCTCATTGATTACAGATTGTGCTACGTCTTCAGATAGTTCATTAAGAATATCTGCCGCATCATCGGTATCCATTTCTTCTAGTTCTCCAGCGATTTCTTTAGGAGATAATGCGTTAAGAATGCGGTCTCTTTGTGCCTCGTCTAGCTCCATGAGAGCTTCAGACGTTTTTTCAGAATCTAGTAATTTTACTATAAAGACGGCATCTTCTAGATTAAGTTCATCTATAATCTCTGCTATGTCTGCAAAGTGTAGTTCTTCTAGAATGTATTCTAGCTTTTTACTATCACTGACTTCAATAAGTGATTTTACTTCTTCTAGAAAGTCTTTAGTGATGTTAAATGGCATGATTTTTACTTAAGCGAGCAAAGATAAATTTTTGAATAGGAGTAGGTGTTGTTTTTTACAAATTTGTAGGAATTATGACTCTAGTGCCTCAATTTCTTGAACTAATTCTACAAACATGGGTACACTTATCTGTTCTGGACGTAGGTTGAAGATCTCTTTTTCTCGCATGCCGTCTGGTAAATTCATTGTTTTTAATGAATTTCTTAAGGTCTTGCGACGTTGTTGAAAAGCTAGTTTTACTACCTGACGCAACTTTGCATAAGAACATGGTAGTTGATCATAATCTTCTTTACGTGTTAAAAGCAATACACCACTGTCCACTCTAGGTGGTGGGTTAAACACCTCTGGACCAACAGTAAAAATATACTCTGCATGATAGTAGGCCTGTGCAAGAACAGATAGAATACCATAGGTTTTTGAACCGTGTGGTGCGCAAATACGTTGTGCTACTTCTTTTTGAAACATACCACCGAATTCTGGAATGTGCTCTCTGTTCTCGATAGTTTTAAATACAATTTGTGTACTTATGTTGTAAGGGAAATTACCTATAATGGCATAGGAGCGATCTCCATAAATATCTGACAGATCTTTCTTAAGGAAATCTGCTTCTATTACGGCAAATGTTTTATCGTTTACCAGGCCAGCATGTTCTATAGGAAAACTGGTGGTTAAATATTCTACAGACTCACTGTCCAGTTCTAGAGCAGTGACTTTAATGTTTTTTCTCAGGACATGTTTAGTAAGTACACCGGTTCCTGGTCCTATTTCTAGTACTTGATCGTATCCTTTATATGTTAAACAGTCGGCAATACGCACAGCAACAGTGTCATCTTTAAGAAAGTGCTGTCCTAAGTGTTTCTTTGCAGTAACACCTTTGTCTTGAGATGTGTATTTAGGTTTATATTTTGCCAATGTTTTTCTGTTTGAATATGTTTTTAATGGATTTCAACAACTGCCTTTAGTTTCTACGCACGTTATATTCATCTATTAACTCTAGCTCTGTTCTAAAGGAGAGAACCTGTTCTCCAAATTTACGGATGCCTTCTTTTCTCAATGCTGCAGCATGATTTTCATAGTAATCTAATAATGCTTCTTTACTGTTTGCTTTATACTGGATAGAAAAAGTACTGTGACCATCCTTATCCTCAACGAGAACTCTTGTAAATCTAGCGTCCATAAATAATCCTGTTCCTAGAACTTGGGCAATATGTTCTCTAATCCATGGTATCCATTCTGGTTCTAATGATGAATGCATGTTATAAGTGACATTATATATGATCATAAATCTATTTGATTTTTATACTTAAAAAGCTTTTTCGTTTTCATCACCACGCAATCTACGATAACGTCTGCGGGCATCTACAAAGTGAATGCTGTCTGGGTGTGAAAATATTATTTTTTCAAAAAGCTCCTTTGCTTTTAGTGGGTTTTCTAGTTGTTCTTGATATAATAGACCTAGTCTATAAATAGCGTCGTCTGCTAGAATGCCGTCGTTGTAATTATCGATTATAAGCTGGTAGTTAGCTCTAGCTTTTTCAAAATTGCTGTCTATTTCATAAAGCTGTGCTTGTTTTAATAGGGCTTCATCTTCTATAGGGTCTCCTTTGTGATCTAGCAGTAATTGATCGTAAAGTGTTAAGGCCTCAGATCTTTTATTCTGGTATTGTTTTAATTCCGCTTTCGCGAAAGCTTTTAACGCAACAAACGTCGTGTCTTCTACAGAATGGTCTGCAATAGTCAGACTTAATTCCATAGCGTCGTTTGCAATTAATTTACTAGCAGCGCTGCGCAATACTTTTAATTGAGTCAGACTCCAAGGGAAATCACCCTGATAATAGCTGGTACGTGCTACTTTAAATTGAGATTCTTGAGCACGCAGGTCGTTAGGTAAGTCATTTTGCACCTGACTGTAAAATATAAGTGCTCTGTTAAATTGCTCTTGTAGAACGAGTATATCGGCAAGAAGTATTTTTACATCTGCTTTTTGAAATTTACTTAAATTAGTTTTTTCTAGAGCTATTAATAAATCGCTAGCGGTCTGAGGCTCGTTAATTTTAAAAGCTAGAAAATTTGCATAGTCCAGTTGTAGTTTAAAAGTTTCTTTGTCCCTACCATATAGGTTGAGTAGGTTTTCATAACCTAATTTAATCGATTCAAACTCTTGAGCGGTTGCGGCGTCTGCACGTAATTTAATTTTTAAACTTTGAGCGATGTATTTAGTACTTATAGATTGTGTCTCTGCAATCATGTAATCAAGAATGTCCTCTGCAGCTTCTAGATCATTTTCATCTATAGCCGTGACTACAAGGTTTTTGAGATTATCCATATTGGATTCTTCACGTTTATAAATAGCTTTTTCTTGAATAAAAGCTTTTTTAAAATCCTTTTGTTGCACAAATAACCAAGATAGTAATTGATTATAAATAGGGTCTGGATTTTCTCGCAGGCGCAATAAAAGCACTTTCCTTAAAAGCTTATTACCTTCACTGTCTGCGTTATCTGTAACATATTGAGCAAAAACGGCTTGTGCTCTAGAGCGGTAAACAGCATTTTGCTCTATTAAGGTCACGTTAGTGTCGAACATCTTTTCTAGATCTCCTTGTTCCCCATATAATTTAGCTAGTTGATAATTGTAATTAAGTTTATCGTCGAGAGCCATTCCTTTTTCATAGGACCATATAGCTTCTTCTAGCTCATTGCGTTTTTGAAATCTATGGGCTATTTGATAGGTGAGTTTAGGTAAAGAGTCTATGACATCAATCGCTTTTTGATAATAATTAGTTGCGATACTGTCGTTGCCTTGTAAAGTCGCATTATAGCCACGCTCTATGTAAAATTGTTCTTTACGAGGTGTTTTTTCTTGTGCTATATCTATAATAGAATCTACACTAGAGTAACGTTCTAGCTGCTGGTATACTTCAATAAGCGCAAACACATTTCTGGGATTGCGCTTATTTTTTGCGTATATTTTTTGATAGATTTTTAAGGCCTTGTTATATTCACCTTGATCCATGTAGTTTTCGGCAAGCTTAGAGTCTTGAGCAAAACTGCAGGTGTAAAAAAACGCTGTGAAAACTATAAAAAGGTAACGCATAAGGTCATAAAGTTAATCTATCATATCAAAACCACAATAAGGAATCAATACTTTAGGGATTTTTATACCACTTTCTACTTGAAAGTTTTCTAGAATACTGGCAAGAATACGTGGTAATGCTAGTGAACTTCCATTCAAGGTATGTGCTAGTTCTGTTCCTTTTTCTCCTGTTCTATAACGCAATTTTAAACGATTTGCCTGAAAGGTTTTAAAGTTAGAAACACTACTTACCTCTAGCCATTTATCCTGGGCTGTGCTATATACCTCAAAATCATAAGTTAGAGTAGAGGTAAAGCCTAGATCACCACCACAAAGGCGTAAAATGCGATAAGGTAACTCTAGCTCTTCTAGTATTTCCTGTACATGTGACACCATGTGTTCTAGTGCTTTATCACTATTTTCTGGATGCTCGATACGTAAAATCTCTACTTTATCAAACTGGTGCAAACGGTTAAGACCTCTTACATCACTACCATAACTACCAGCCTCACGACGGAAACATGGCGTATAACCAGTCATTTTAATAGGAAAATCTTTATGGTCCAAAATACGGTCTCTATACATATTAGTTATAGGTACCTCTCCAGTCGGGATTAAATAAAGGTCGTCCACACCTACGTGGTACATCTGTCCTTCTTTATCTGGTAACTGCCCTGTTCCATAACCACTAGCTTCATTTACAAGATGCGGTACTTGCATCTCTTCATATCCTGCAGCGGTATTTTTATCTAGAAAATAGTTAATTAACGCGCGTTGTAAACGAGCACCTTTCTTCTTATAAACAGGGAATCCAGCGCCGGTGATTTTATTACCTAGTTCAAAGTCTATGATATCATGATCTTTTACTAGTTCCCAGTGTGGTTTTGCACCGTCATGTAAAGTGGGTATTTCTCCATGTTGAGAGATGACCTCGTTATCTTCGTCACTGTTACCAGCAGGAACGCTGTCCTGCGGTATGTTAGGAATGGTGTATAAAATGTTTTGTAATTCTTCTACAGCAGTATTTAATTGTTCACCTATTTCTTTGGATGATTCTTTTAAACCAGATGTTTGCGATTTCAATTCATTTGCCTCAGCACCTTTTCCAGATTTAAATAAATCTCCTATTTCTTTAGAAAGTTTATTGCTTTTTGCAAGAATTTCATCTAGTTGCCCTTGCAGGTTACGTCTGTTTTCATCTACAGCAATAGCGCTTTCTAATAAAGAAAGTGCATCGATGTTTCTCTTTTGCAATGCGATTGCAAACGCGTCTTTGTTTTCACGTATTTCTGCTATTTGTAGCATGTGATCTTATTTAAAGTATGTTGGTAAAATTAGCAATAATCGTTAACATAACGACAGGAACAGTTGCTTAGTTTTTTAAGGTTTTATTTTCTTCATAAAGGGAGGAAGGCATGATCCATGAATGGTGTTTAAAGTGGCTCCATTTTTCTTGTGTAAGATCTACCGTGGGATCAGTAAGTTGTTTTCTAGGCCTTCCATTTATAGAAACCTTGATATCAGCATAGACCTCTATTTCTTTGCCTTCTCTAGCATAGATTTCTTCTAGTTTTTGTGCAAACTGCCATATAAAGTCAGGTTTAGATTGTACAGAGCGTTGTTGCTTCTTACTTAAATACTGGTTTAAGTGTACAGGTGTTTTTTTACCATTCTCTTTATCTACCACATAGAATATACCGTATCCAGACCTACTGCGCAACATCATGCGCCAGCTTAGTCGGTGTCCTTCTTCTGTCCATAATACATCGTCTTTTATGACCCAATGTCTTAAGGGTAGTAAAAACATGAGGATTAAAAACGTGATGGTACAAAAAAGGATGACAGGTTTTGTTTTAGGTACAATAACTTTGCTCGCTGCATAGTAGGCTTTTTTTCTAACTAATCTTTTGTGCAATACTTCGGTAGAGAAAAAGAACAGTAAAAAGGATAATGCTAGATAAGGGAAAATGCCTATTTGAAAAACAATACTATTAAAAATGTGGAAGAAGATAGAAGCGATAATGGCTATCCATCTTGTTTTTTTCCATAGCAATAATGGTACGATCAATAGATCAAAAAATAAACCAAAATACAATATCGCCTGATGTGACCAGCCGTGTTGTAAAATGTCAAACGACTTACCTCTTGTGCTCATTAAGTATTTTGCAAAACTACCGTCTAACCAGTCTGGGTAGAACTTTGCGATACTTGCATAGCTATAAACGATCCATATAAATGCGATAATAAATACATAAATCCACCTGGACATATGTTCTTTTCTATAACCGGCGTCTAATCTCGCATCTATGGATACTGATCTGTTTGCAGGTAAAAAGATCATTATAAAATTGAGTAACATTAATAAGTAGCAATGGTTATTGTAACTACTTTTTTGCAATAAGTAAACATAGGCCCAGCTTACAGCATAAAATATCATTGCTATACGATATTTGTAACCTACCATAACTAGTAAACCAGCTGTTCCCATAACAGAGTACAGTACATACATCCAGCTACCAGGTAGAGGTTCGAGAAATTCAAACCCTATAAAAGTAAAAGTAAAATCGGGCTCTATAAATAACCTTTTCACAGCACCTAAGGCAATGGAACCAAATGCCTCACAAGCGATAAGTAAACCAAAAATTATTCTAAAAAGGACTAACGCAGAGTTATCTACCTGTGTAAAAAGCCATCTATCCCACTTGCTGTGCATAGGCTCTGGTTTTTTGTTCATCTAGTTGCATTGCTTTTACTAGGTCCTCTAGATGGTTAAATTTCTCTTCTTTTCTTAATCTTTTATGAAAGAATAGTTCTAAATTCTTACCATAAAGGTCTTCATTAAAATCTAGGTAATATGTTTCTATAGTTTGGATAGCTTCATTAGAGACAGTAGGATTTATACCTATATTAGTCATGCCATACACACGAGTGCCGTTAATAATAGAACTCGTGATGTAGACTCCTGTCGCAGGAATAAGCTTATAGGGTTCTTTAACTATTAAATTTGCGGTAGGATAGCCTATTGTGCGGCCCACTTGTTTTCCAGTAACGACAGTGCCGCGTATACTAAAATTGCAGTTGAGATATTTGTTAGTTATCTCTATCGAGCCGTTTTCTAGAGCACTTCTTATCTTAGTGCTGCTTACAGCAACTTCTTCTACTTCTTTTTTTGAAATTTCTATAACCTCAAAATCATATTCTTTAGAATATTCTATAAGTTGTTCAATACTAGCAGATCGGTTAATGCCGAATCGGTGATCATATCCTATCACTACTACTTTTGCCTTTAATTTATCTACTAGAATATCTTTTACATAATCTATAGCGGTTTTTCTAGAAAATTCTTTAGAAAAAGGATGTATAACTATATTTTCTATTCCTTGATTTGCGACTAGATGGACACGCTCGGTAATTGAGTTAATCAATTTAAGATCATAATCTGGCTGTAGAACCATTCTAGGATGGGGAAAAAACGTGAGTAGAAGGCTTGTTAGGTTGTATTCTTCAGCTTTCTTAACCACACGTTGTAAGATTTTCTGGTGTCCTTGATGCACGCCATCAAATGTTCCTATAGTTACCACAGCGCTTTTTACAGCTTTATATTTATCAATATTATCGTAGGTATTCAATTCAGGGTTTTCTTTTGAGAATTTGCAAATTAAAATAATCTGCGCATATTCTTATGTTTTTTAAGAGCCTTTTAATGGATGTGATGTTGGTTGCTGTTACGCTTTCGCGAAAGCGTAGTACGTATCCATCTTTTATTAATAGTCTAGTTATTTACCATTGTATTGATTCATGGTGTTAGCTAGTCCTGCATGGGTGAAGGATAGCGCCATCTCTGCGGTAGTGCTCAGGCGTTCAGGAAGTTCTTTTTGTTCTTCTTTGTTCCATTCTCCAAGTACATAATCAACCTGTCTGCCACTTGAAAAAGTATTAGAAATGCCGAAACGTAAACGTGGATATTTAGGTGTGTTAAGTGTGATCTGAGTGTCTTTTAAACCGTTATGACCGCCATCGGTTCCTTTTGCCTTCATGCGCAGCGTGCCGAATGGTAGGTTCAAGTCGTCTGTAATAACAAGTATGTTCTCTATATCGATATCTTCTTGTTTCATGTAGTATTTAACCGCTTTGCCGCTTAAATTCATGAAGGTATTGGGTTTGAGCAGGATAACGCTCTTACCTTTATGTTTAATGGAGGCGACGTCTCCTAGTTTTAAGGTTTCAAAACTAGCCTCTTTTAAGATGGCAATTTCCTCTAGTACTTTAAAGCCTATATTATGTCTAGTCTCTGTGTATTTTGCGCCTGGATTACCTAAGCCTACAATTAAGAATTTTTTCATGGGGTCTTTTTCCTTTAAGATTATAGTGATTTAGGACTCACTATTCCATATGTTTTGTAACCATTTAAACATGCTGTAAAAATAAAAAAGCTGCAAGAAATAAATCTTGCAGCTTGTAAAAGTATAGAAAAGCGATTAATCCTGTTTAGCCGCAGCTTCATCACTTGTTTCAGTAGAAGGAACATCTTCTTCATCATCATCATCTGCAACAGCGGTACGAGATGTTTTAATCATACAAACAACTACAGAGTCCTGGTGCATGATTTCATACTCATCTACTCTTAAATCACGTACATATTTCTTAGCACCGATTTTCATTGGAGAAATATCGATTGTGATATAATCTGGTAGGTTAGCTGGTAACGCTTTTACTTTTAATTTACGGTTGTTACGACGTAAAACACCACCATTAAGTACACCTCTTGAAGATCCTTCAAGAACAACAGGTACTTCCATAGTAACAGCTTTATCATCAAATATTTGATAAAAATCTGCGTGTAAAAGTAATTCTTTTACTGGGTGCCATTGCATATCTTGAGCGATTGCGTTGAACTGTCCGTCTTTTCCTAAATCGATAACTACAGTGTGTGCATCTGGAGTGTAGATAAGTTTTTTGAACGCTTTTTCTTCTGCTGAGAAATGTATTGCTTCGTCTCCTCCGTAAATTACGCAAGGTACCAATCCAGCATTACGTAGGGCTTTAGTTGCCTTTTTACCCACGCTTTCTCTTTTAGATCCTAAGATCGTGATTGATTTCATGTTATATATATTTAGTTAATGAAATTACATTATAAAGTTGTCACTAATAGACTCGTTGTTTTGCACGCTTTGCATAACGCCTGCAAATAGAGAGGCGCAAGATAATACTCTTATCTTACTACTTTCTTGCTTTAATGGGATTGAGTCTGTAACGATTAATTCTAATAATTGAGAGTCTTCTATACGGTCGTATGCTTTACCTGATAAAATTGCGTGAGTACAAATTGCTCTTACACTTTTTGCGCCTCTTTCCATCATAACATCTGCGGCTTTAGTAAGTGTTCCTGCTGTGTCCACCATGTCATCCACTAAGACTACATTTTTTCCAGTCACATCACCTATAAGCTCCATGTGGGAGATTACATTTGCTTTCTGGCGTTGTTTGTAACATACAACTACATCGCTTTCTAATACTTTAGCATATGCATAAGCACGCTTTGATCCACCCATGTCAGGAGACGCTATGGTAAGATCACTTAAATTAAGACTCTTTAAATAAGGTATGAATAAAGAACTTGCAAATAGGTGGTCCACTGGTTTTTCAAAAAAGCCTTGTATCTGATCTGCATGTAGGTCCATCGTTACAATACGAGTTGCTCCTGCAGACTCTAGAATCTTTGCGATCATTTTTGCTCCTATAGGTACACGAGGTTTATCTTTACGATCTTGTCGTGCCCAGCCGAAATATGGTATTACAGCTGTGATGTGTCTTGCGCTTGCGCGTTTTGCAGCATCCATCATTAATAGCATTTCCATTAAATGATCACTACTAGGTTGTGTAGATCCTATAATAAAGACGCGACGGCCTCTTATAGATTCTTCAAAAGAAGGCTGGAATTCTCCATCACTAAATGTTGAGAAGTTTACCTTACCTAAAGTTGCGCCGTACTTGTCTGCTATAGCAATAGCAAGGTCCATGCTCTGGCGACAGCCGAATAATTTAGCGTTGTTTAAAGGGTAGTTCATATTAAAATCCTTTAGGTCTTGATTTTAAGGCTGCAAATGTACTTATTATTTTAGAGAAGGCTCTCTAAATAAGAGCCAATTTGTATTTAAAAATAATTTTAATGTATTACTTTTGCCGCTCCAATTGTTTAATGCCTCAGTGGTGGAATTGGTAGACACGTTGGATTCAAAATCCAATGCTTTACGGCGTGCCGGTTCGATTCCGGCCTGAGGTACAAAAAAAAGTCTTTTATTAGTGTTTATCACTTTTAAGAGACTTTTTAAGTTTAATACTGTAACAAGATTTGTAACAATCTTCATTTTTATTAAAATTCTAAATATTAACATTTAGATAACATCATACGTGTTTAATACCCCTAAGTTTCTGAAAACCTTGTTGTTTCCACTTGTTTTTAATAATGTTGAAATGGTCATTGCTGGGTGTGTAATATGTTTTTTTATTATAGATTAACGTTAGTTGTGTGATTTTAGCTCAAGAAACTATATATTTACTTCCTTAAAATCTAAAAATACAAATAAATCAAATAAATCAAATGAAACGATCACTTTCAATTTTATTCACGGCAGCCATGACATTATGTGTTACTGGTGTTGCTTCAGCGTCTGCATTAATTCAAGAAGCTCCAGAGGTAATTAAGACAGAGTCTTTCCACCAAGTTTTAAAGAAAAACTTTATTGATGGAGGCCCTGGATTCATGGCCATCGTATTAGTATGTCTTATATTAGGACTTGCAGTTGCTATAGAAAGAATAATTTATTTAAATCTTTCTACAACAAATTCTAAGAAACTTGCTGCTGATGTAGAGCAAGCTTTAAAAAGTGGTGGTATAGAAGCTGCTAAGGATGTGTGTCGTAACACAAAAGGACCTGTAGCATCTATCTATTATCAAGGACTTGATAGAGCAGATGAGAGTATTGAAGCTGCTGAAAAAGCTGTTGTAGCTTATGGTGGTGTTCAAATGGGTCAATTAGAAAAGAATGTATCTTGGGTATCTTTATTTATCGCTCTTGCACCTATGTTAGGTTTTATGGGTACGGTAATAGGTATGATCGGATCATTTAACAGTATTGAAGAAGCAGGTACTATGGAGCCATCTCTTGTAGCTGGTGGTATTAAAGTAGCACTTCTTACAACAGTATTTGGTCTTATCGTAGCGATTATACTTCAAATTTTTTATAATTATATCGTTTCCAAAATCGATAGTATTGTAAATGATATGGAAGACGCTTCTATTACTCTTATCGATATTCTTGTAGACTATAAGAACGGTAAGTAATTAACCATTACAAAAATAAATCATGGTTTTACATAAAGTATTAAAATACCTAGTTCTTCTTTTGAGCCTTATAGCGATGGGATTCTTTTTCTATACGCTAGCTTTGGGTGATGAAGCAATTGAACTAAATACGGAAGGCAGCCAGGCTGTTACCGTATCGCCATTAATCTATTTGGCTTATATTTCGTTAGCTCTTATTGCTGTTATAGTGATAATCTTTGTTTTCAAAGGACTTTTTTCTAGTGCCGAGGTTTTAAAGAAATCATTGATTTCTGTGGGACTTCTTGCAGTTGTTGCATTGGTATCTTATTTCGTTCTTGCAGATGATAGCGTTTTAGATGCGTCTGGTAATGTTATAGAATTAGAAGATGGAGAGCTGTTAACTGCTGGAACTTCTCAATGGATAGGTGCTTCTTTGTATATGTTTTACATATTAGGAGTAGTTGCTGTTGGGACAATAGTATGGTCTGGAGTAAGTAAACTTATAAAAAAATAAATTATGGCTAGAAGATCTGCACCAGAAGTAAACGCGGGATCGATGGCAGACATCGCATTCCTACTATTGATCTTCTTCCTGGTTACTACCACGATTGAAGTGGATAGTGGTATCGCAAGTAAATTGCCACCACCTCTTCCCGAGGATGTGAAGCCTCCATTAATTAAGGAAAAGAATATTTTTCAAGTAATTGTGAATGCTGAGAATCGTCTACTCGTAGAAGATGCTGACATGGATATCAAAGACCTGACAGCAGCTGCTGTTAAGTTTTTAGATAACGGTGGAGGTACAGAAGCAAGAAATGCTTGTACGTACTGTAGAGGTGCAAAGGATCCAGAATCTTCTGATAATCCTAAGAAAGCAATTATTTCTTTAGTGAATGATAGACAGGCATCTTATAAGATGTATCTAGCGGTGACTAATGAGCTCGTAAGAGCTTATGCTATTCTTAGAGATAGAGAGGGACAACGTCTTTATAATGAGACTTATGGTTCTATGACAAAAAGATTGTCTGACTGGCCTGCTACAGAGGTGGAATCTCCAGAATATGAAGAGCTAAAGGGTAAAATTGATAAAGTGAGAGAATTGTTTCCTAGAAACCTTTCTGAAGCTGAACCTCAAAACAGAGAATAATTATGTCTAAGTTTAAGAAAAAAAAGAGTGGTGAATTGCCAGCTGTTTCTACAGCATCTCTTCCTGATATTGTTTTCATGTTATTATTCTTCTTTATGGTTGCGACTGTAATGAGAGATGATGAACTACAAATTGAAAACAAATTACCACAAGCTAATCAAGTTGAGAAGCTAGCAGAGAAGAAGAAGGTGGTTACTATTTACATAGGTAAACCTAATCCTAATTTTCAAAAGACCTTTGGTATTACTGAAGTTGTTCAATTAGGAGATAAGATTGCACCAGTTAGTGATGTTCAAACCTTTGTTAATACTAAGAGAAATCTTATGGACGAAGATGATAAGGATGCGATGACTGTTTCTTTAAAAGTAGATCAGAATTCACAGGTTGGTATTCTAACTGACGTAAAGCAAGAATTAAGAGATGCTTATGCTCTTAAGATTAGTTATACTTCAGTAGAAGGTGATCCTTTAAAAAACTTGAAGAATTAATATTTAGTTCTTTAATTTTATATTAATAGCCACTCTTTTTTAGAGTGGCTATTTTTTTGCTTTAACTTTACTGTTTAATTTAATTTGTTATGAGAATTCCTTTTTTGGCTATATTGTTTTTATCTGGTTTAAATGGAATAAGTGCCCAAAATTCTAAACGTTCTGAAAATGCTATTCCTACTGTGGTTGACTCGCTTTACAGAGAAGATCAATTTTATGTAGCTTTATCTTTTAACCTTATTAATAATGAGCCAGATTCTTTTTCTCAAAATGGATTCTCTGGAGGTCTACGTGTAGGTTTTGTTAGAGATATGCCATTAAATAAAAGACGTAATGTTGCTATAGGCGTAGGTCTGGGTTTTTCCACAAATTCCTATAATTCTAATTTGTTCATAGGAGAAGACTCTTCGGGAGGAACAGTTTTTAGTATTCTTGAAGATGAGGGCAGTGTAGATAGAAATCGCTTTTATACCAATTTAATAGAAATGCCTATACAATTTAGATGGCGTACTTCTACTGTAACTAATACTACATTTTGGCGTATATATAGCGGTGTGAAGTTATCTTACCTGTTCACTCATAGAGCAAGCTTTAAAGATGATGTTTCTTCGGTTAAGAAAACCTCTATTCCAGAGTTGAATAGAATTAGATATGCAGCTACTTTGACCTTAGGTCATGGTAGTTTCAACGCATTTGTTCATTACGATCTTAATACTTTATTTGATGATAATGCGCTAATCGGTGCAGAGCGTTTAAATCTACAACCTATTAAATTCGGAATTGAATTCTACTTATTATAACTTTAGTAGGCTCGAGTTAATTTGTTAGATAGCTAAATGCTAGTATCTGACTAACTAGTCCTAATAGAAATCCAAATATAAGTTGGTGATCGTTATGTGCCTTCATGCTTAATCTTGACGTAGCAGTGAGTCCGCAAATAATACCTAGAACAGCAATCTCTTTCAGTAGATTAATTCCCGATGTATAAGATAGCATTATTAAAAAGCCCAAAGTGCCGCCTGTAGCCATTAAATGAAGGCTTATCTTATATTTAATAGTTACCAGTATAGTTGCTACTAGCGTAGCAATTAAAGTGCCTAGGAAAAAGTTATATAAAGGTATGTTTAAACCGTTTACAAAAGTGCTCCTTAATAACATGATCAATAAAATAGCATAAACAATTAACGGTGTTATCCTCTCTCTAGTAGTAGATAGATGAACACTTTTAACAATGCCTAAGATTTTAAGAATGCCGTAGATAAATAAAGGAATAGCGGCGGTAAGGATAACAATTAAATACAGTTGTAACTTTACACTATCAGCATTGCTGTAGTAACTTATGTTGTAGTACCATATAGACACTAGAGAAGGAATGAATAAAGGATTTACTACATAGCTCCATAGTTTGAGAAACCACTTCATAAAAATCTAGATTTCTTTTCTCAATCTTGCAACCGGTAGATCTAGTTGTTCTCTGTATTTTGCAACAGTTCTACGTGCGATAGGGTATCCTTTTTCCTTTAGTAATTCAGCTAGTTTTTGATCAGTAAGAGGTTTTTTCTTGTCTTCTTCACCTATAACCGTTTCTAGAATTTTCTTTATCTCTCTTGTAGAAACTTCTTCACCATCAGAATTAGTCATAGACTCTGAGAAGAATTCTTTAATCAATTTAGTCCCATATGGTGTGTCGACATATTTAGAATTTGCAACTCTTGAAACGGTAGATACATCCATGTTGATTTTATCTGCAATGTCTTTTAAGATCATAGGTTTAAGGTTGCGTTCATCGCCTGTAAGAAAGTACTCCTCTTGATAATGCATAATCGTAGACATAGTGATAAAAAGTGTCTCCTGACGTTGTTTAATCGCGTCTATAAACCACTTTGCTCCATCCAGCTTCTGTTTAATAAACATAACTGCATCCTTTTGAGATTTTGTCTTTTCTTTTGCTTCTTTATAACCACGTAACATGTTAGAGTAATCTCTAGAAACATGTAATTCTGGAGCATTACGACCATTAAGAGTTAATTCAAGGATACCATCTTTGATTCTTATGTTAAAATCTGGTACTACTTGTTCCACGATTCTCGTGCTTCCACCAGTATAAGATCCTCCCGGCTTGGGATTTAAATGTTCAATATTATCTATCGCATCACGCAATTCTTCTTCAGTGATATCGTATTTAGTCATTATTTTAGAATAATGTTTTTTACTAAATGCGTCAAAGTAATCTCTAATCAGCTTAATGGCTAGTTCTATACTGGTCGATTTTGTTTTGCGTTTTAATTGCAGTAATAAGCATTCTTGCAGATTTCTAGCTCCTACACCTGCAGGATCTAAATCATGCACTACGTCTAGAACTTTTTCTACCTCGTCCACATCGGTATAAATATTCATAGTAAACGCAAGATCATCGGTAATGTCTTCTATGGACCTTCTTATATAACCACTACCGTCTATACTACCTACTAGAAACTCTGCTATAGCTCTATGTTGTTCATTTAGTCTTCTAGTATTTAATTGTTCTACCAGAGTTTGTGTAAATGACTTACCAGCTGCATATGGGACACTTTTATCGTCATCATCAGCACTGTAGTTATTTACTTTTGTTCGGTATTCGGGAATATCGTCATCACTTAAGTAATCTTCTACATTGATGTCGGTCTCTACAGTTTCATTACCCTGGTCATAGTCATCTTGATTAGAATACTCGTCGTACTCGTCTTCAGATTTTTCCTTACCGCTATCTAGTGCAGGGTTTTCTTCTAGTTCAGATTTTACACGTTGTTCAAAAGCCTGTGTGGGCAATTGTATCAACTTCATCAACTGTATTTGTTGAGGAGATAATTTCTGAGATAATTTAAAATTTAAAGACTGTTTAAGCATGTTTGTTTTCTAACTATGTAAAAATACTAAAAGCCTATTTGATAAGTGCTAAAGTTGTTAAAATTATAAGTAATCATGGATTAGGTAAATTTTGAATACTTGTTTTAACTATAAAGTCCCGATTTCTAATTTGGAAATCGGGACTTTAATAAATGTACGTGCTATTTAAAATTCAGCATTTCCAGGAGTACGTGGATAAGGAATTACATCTCTTATGTTACCCATACCGGTTACAAACATGACCAGACGCTCAAATCCTAGTCCGAAACCACTATGTACCACACTACCGAATTTGCGCATCTCTAGATACCATCCTAATTCCTCTTCAGAGATTTCCATGTCGGTCATTTTCTGTTTTAAGACATCATAACGTTCCTCACGTTGTGACCCACCTACCATTTCACCTATTCCAGGAAAAAGGATGTCCATGGCTCTTACCGTTTCATTTCCGTTTGCATCCTTATCATTAAGGCGCATGTAGAATGCTTTAATTTTTGCAGGATAATCAAAAAGAATTACTGGGCATTCAAAATGCTTTTCTACCAGATAACGCTCGTGCTCTGACTGTAAGTCTGCACCCCATTCATTAATAGGATATTTAAATTTCTTCTTTTTATTAGGCTTAGAATTTCTAAGAATATCGATAGCCTCTGTATAAGAAACACGTTTAAAGTTATTCTTACCTATAAACTCCAGCTTTTCACGCAGTGGCATTGGACTGCGCTCTGCAGCAGGCTTTTGTTTGTCTTCTTGCTCTAATCTGTTTTCAAGGAAATCGATATCATCAGAGCAATTTTCTAATGCATAATCGATAACTGATTTAAGAAAATCTTCAGCAAGATCCATATTAGCATCTAGATCGTTAAATGCAACCTCAGGCTCTATCATCCAGAATTCTGCAAGGTGACGAGACGTGTTGGAGTTTTCTGCTCTAAAAGTAGGACCGAAGGTGTAAACCTGACCTAATCCCATTGCATAAGTTTCAGCCTCTAACTGACCAGAAACAGTAAGGTTAGATTCTTTTTCAAAGAAGTCTTGCTTGTAATCAATGTTTCCTTCTTCATCCAGTGGTGGGTTTTTAGGATCTAGTGTGGAGATTCTAAACATTTCTCCAGCTCCTTCTGCATCACTACCTGTAATTATAGGTGTATGCGCTTGATAAAATCCTTGTTCTTGGAAATATTTGTGTACCGCAAAAGATAGTGCTGCTCTCACACGCATCACTGCGCCGAAGGTGTTCGTACGCACACGTAAATGTGCTTGTTCTCTTAACGTTTCTAGATTATGCTTCTTAGGGGATAATATAGTTTTCTTCACCTCTTCAGGGTCTGCAGTGGCAAGTATCTCTACCTTAGTAGCCTGCAATTCTATGCGCTGCCCAGAACCTTCACTCTCTGTAAGTGTACCTGTCACAGCGACTGCTGCCGCAACATTAATTTGATCTAGAAGATCACGATCATAATTTTCTGGCTCTATTACTGCCTGTAAATTATGAATGGTAGACCCATCGTTAAGCGCTATAAATCTATCGTTTCTAAAACTACGTACCCATCCTTTTACTGTAATCTCGATCATACTAGGATCAGACTGGAGTATTGCTGCTATTCTTTTCATTAGTTTCTTAAAAAAATTAAGTAGCGGCAAATATAAATTTTATGAGCCGTAAGCACAATTAATAATGATTGTAAATATGATGGTGTTGGTGTTTATCTCGCTTTCGCGAAAGCGGAACTAAAATCCTACTCTTCTGTACCATCTGTACCATCTGTATCTTGTGCGATTAATGGAATCGCTGGTTTTTTAATGGTGCGCTCATTTGCAATACTTTTTTCTAATGAAAGCAACATACTAGGTAATAATAATAAGTTTGCTGCCATTGCAAAAAGTAAAGTAGCACTTACCAAAGCACCTAGCGCTACGGTACCGCCAAAGCTGGATGCGGTAAAGGTTAAGAAGCCAAAGAACAAAACGATGGATGTGTAAAACATACTCACACCGGTTTCTTTTAAGGCGCCATAAACTGACTTTTTAATCTTCCAATCGTTTGCGATGAGTTCCTGACGGTATTTTGCTAGAAAGTGAATCGTGTCGTCCACTGATATTCCAAATGCGATGGAGAATACAAGTATAGTAGATGGTTTAATAGGTACGCCTAGGTAGCCCATAAGTCCAGCAGTAATTAATAATGGCAACAAGTTAGGAACGAGTGATACAAAAATCATGCGTAGGGATTTGAACATCCATGCCATGAATACGGCTATAAGTACTATAGCTAGTGATAGAGATAGAATAAGATTATTGATAAGATAGTTGGTCCCTTTTTGGAAAACGAGGGCTTTACCGGTTAGGGTTACTTCATAACGTTCTTCTGGAAATATGGTTTTAATTTTTTCTCTTAGGTTTTCTTCTACACGTTCCATGCGATCTGTCCCCATATCTTTCATGAATGTGGTGATGCGAGCATTTTGTCCTGTACTGTCTACAAAGCTTTTCATTAAAGAAATGTCGTTAGAGCTTTTCTTTACCAGCTTAGACATAGTAACTGCGTCATAAGTAGATGGTAGATCAAAGTACTCTGGATCGCCACCATAATGTGCCTGTTTGCTGAATTTTACGGCAGACACGATAGACATAGGTCTCGATAATCCTGGTGTTTCTATTATATGTTCTTCTAGCTTGTTAAGTCTTTTTAGTGTTTTTAAAGAAGTTACTTTTTCGTTTTTACTGTGCACTAAAATTTCTAATGGCATGATACCGTCAAAGCTTTTTTCAAAAAACTTAATGTCTTTATAGAACTGCATACTTTTAGGCATGTCTTCTATAAGACTACCAGAGACTTTAATCTGGTATATTCCTATAAAACTCATAATAAGAACTACCACGCTTGTTATGTAAATAGGAATGCGCTGTCTTTTTACCATGCGTTCATTCCAGTCTACAAATTTGTTGATCCACGTTTTACCTAGGTGTTTTAAGTGTCGCTCCTTAGGAATGGAGAGGTAACTGTAAACGATAGGTATAATCATTAGGCTAAGTAAAAATATGGCGATAATACATATGCTCGCTACTACACCAAATTCTACTAGCAATTTACTTTCTGTGAAAATGAAAGTAGCAAAACCACTGGCTGTGGTTAGGTTAGTCATTAAAGTGGCGTTACCTACTTTAGTAATAACACGCTGTAAAGACTTTGCCTGATTACCGTGTTTTTTGATTTCTTGCTGGTACTTATTGATTAAGAATATACAGTTGGGAATCCCGATAACAATAATAAGTGGTGGTATTAATGCGGTAAGCACAGTAATTTCATAGCCTATCCAGCCTAGGATACCAAAAGCCCACATTACACCTATAACTACGGTGACTATAGAAATAAAAGTAGCGCGCCAGGATCTAAAGAAAAAGAAGAAAATACCAGACGTGATGGCTAGTGCTGCCAGTAAGAACATTCCTATCTCATCTACTATATTTTGAGCGTTTAGGGTTCTTATATAAGGCATTCCAGATACTTTAATATCTAGTTGATTCTCGCCAGAGTATTGATCTATAATTGGTTGAAATTTGTCAATTATAAAATCTTTGCGCAGGACAGTATTTACGATGTCTTTTTTAAGATAAACAGCGGTACGTATAACGCTATCATTTTCTGAATAGATGAGGTTCTTATAGAAAGGTAAATCGTTAAAAAGTTTCTTTTTAAATGCAGCTAGTTCAGCATCACTGTTAAGAGGTTTTTTAAGAAAAGGCTCTACTATAAACTTTGTGTTATCGCTATTTTTAGTAAGATTAGGCAGGTTAGAGGTAGAGAGTACTAATTCTACTTCTTTAAATGTAGCTAGAGAGTCTGCTATTTTATTCCAGGCATTGAATCGTTGATAATTATCTAGATTTTTGTTTTCTATACCTAATATGATAAGATTGCCTTCTTCACCAAATTTTTCTAGAAATTCATTGTACTCTTCATTTACAGGGTGGTCATCAGGTAGTAAGTTAGCCTCTGTATGAGTAAACTGCATGTATTTCCATTGCGAGGCTAGCGCAATAGTTGCGATAACTATTATAGCTAGAATAACTTCTCTATTGCGCAGTATAAGTCTAGCGATACTGTTCCAAAATCCAAAACTAAATAACTTTTGCATGGCTCAATTTAAGGCGTGCAAAGGTACTTTTAAAACACGTAATTAAATAAGGAATGAGGACTTAATATGCTTTGGAGCGCGTTATAGTTCTAGGTAGAATGTAAACTTGAGAGCAAGGTTATCTGCAAAATCAGGTAAATGATAGGCTCCATAGCGATAACTAGCACTTAAACCGAACCCAAAGATGAGTTTATTCAATTCAAAACCACTTTCTAAATATCCTTTTTCTAGGGTGTTAAAGTTTATGTTTTCATGTCGTTGCTCGTTATCTAGATCACCCCATGCAGCTTTTGATATCAATACTAGTTCTGGCTGTAAAAAAGAGAATATTTTAAATGGGGCAAACCTGTGTTTTAACTGTCCTATTAAAAGTTTATCAGAGAAAAACTCATTAAAATACATGGTTTCAAAACTGCGTCTACCTGCTACAGAAAAACGCTGTAAGATCTCATCTTTATTAGGTGCGTTAGGGTAGGCATGATATAAGTGCGTTAATGGAATTTTTCCCGCGCTATAATGTCCTTCTAGCATAAAGTCTGTACTTGTTTTGTTAGGTCTTTTAATGGTGTACTCTGCTTTTCCAGATACTTTAAGGTAGTTAAAATCACTACCAGCAAGACCTTTTATTCCTTGTGTAATTTGCCCGCTTAAAATAGGGTAACCTTTTGTTATTTCTTGATAACCTTGCGGTGTGCGCATAAACTCACTGACAGGACTCCATCTCGCGCCTAGAGAAAGTTCTGATAATATATATTCAGAAAAAGGGTCTCCTGTTGGATTAAACTGGTAATTTGTTGTTTGAGTGATTCGCTTTCGCGAAAGCGAGACCTCACTAATCACAGATGGAAATAACCGTTGTTGTAATGACATACCGTATTGCTTATACAAGTAAAAGGTAGGTATATTAATTAATCTGGGTTCAAATAGAGAGTAGACTCTTGCGTCGGTTAGAAAACTCTCTGCAGCAAACTCGTTAATATCATCTTGTTTATAGATGTTTAACCAGGTATTCTTTTCTTTATTAATGCGGTAGCCTATTCCTATTTTATGTTTAAAAACTGCATCCTTAGTACCATAGGCTAGGTATCCATTAATTCTGAATTTCTCACTTAATTTTTCATTAGTCTGGCCGCCTATACCTATTCTAAAAGCTTCATAATCATTGAATTTAACTAAGTATTTTAAATCTATATCAAAGAAGCTGACAGGAAAATAACCAACCTTAAATTTATCTAGAGTTTCTAACTTGCGTGTGATTTTAGACGCTGCGACTATGCTGTCTAGATCCATGAACTCAGCCAGCTCTGTGGTAGAGAAGGCGTCATCACCACGATACTTATCCCAGTACTGTTCTTTTTGTGTTATAGCGCTGTCTTGTACTTCTATTTTAAGACCCTTTCTACCATAATTAGTTTCTTTATTGGTTTTAAAATTGGAGTTTATGGCTTCTATAATTAAATACAGTTCTTCAGAAGCGTTTTGATCATCACCTACTTTTTTTTCTATACCTACTTCTAGTCTTGCACCTAGTATTTCTAATTCTTTTCTGGTTTTCTCTTTTCTTACATAAAGTTTTCTAGAGCTATTTAACCATAGAGATGTGTTAGTGTCATAAATAAAATCATGGTATGCGATAATGTTAAGATCGCCTGCTTTCTTGAAAACAGCCTTTGCTACACCATTAGTCTCATGATCTATATATAAGGAGCCGTAAAATAATTGAGCTTCTTTTTTATATCTAGGAGTAAAGATAATCTTAGAAACAAGTCTGTTATTAATTATAGTGTCTTTGTCTATTTTAAAATCATATAAAGAAGGGGCCTTCTTATTAAGCGGACTTATAAACTCCTGATCAAATATAATGTAGGTGTTATCGTATATATTTTCTGATTGAAAATCGATATTATAAATAGGGTAGACTGGTTTTTTAAATCCAGGCATGTTTGCTCCAGTGATAATTTCTTTGTATCCTTCTATATCATCATATATATGTTGTGATGTTTTTTCGGCAAAGAAGACACCGGTTTTCTTAAGTGTTTTTCTTAATTCTGTTTTTTTATACCCAGGTCCGGTAAGAGCCTCTGGGTCTCCAGAAACCTTAAGGTTCTCATAAGCATCGTACTTGTAGAAGTTAAGTTTATGGGTAGGGTCATTTTTTTTTGAAGAGATTAATACCTTGGTTATTAAAATTTCGGCCTCTCTGCTACTTTGCTGTTGCGCAAACATACCAGTACATGACAGCAAAATAAAAATACCAATAACTAACTTCATAAAAATGATTTGCTTAGAAAATTTAAAAATAGAACAAGCGCAATTATAAAACTACGTACTCAGTAGAATATTGTGAGTATAAAAAAAGCCAGTCGTGACACTGGCTTGTTGTTAAATAGACAGCAATCTATTATACTTTCATGATTTCTTGTTCTTTAACTACTAGATGTGCGTCTATTTTAGCGACATACGTGTTAGTTAAATTTTGCACATCGTCTTCAGCATTTTTAAGTAAATCCTCAGAAATATCGAGTTTCTTAAGATCATTCATAGCCACCTTGCGGTCGTTACGTACCCCTATTTTTGCTTCTTCACCTTCGGCCTTTGCTTGTTTTGCAAGATCTCTACGTCTTTCTTCTGTTAGAGCAGGTACGTTTATAATAACGCTCTCTCCATTATTCATAGGGTTTAAACCTAGATTTGCATACATGATTCCTTTTTCAATTTCGGTAATCATACCTTTCTCCCATGGTTGTATGGATAAGGTGCGAGCGTCTGGAGTAGACACGTTTGCTACCTGTGATAATGGTGTCTGGCTGCCATAGTAGTCTACCATCACAGTGCTTAACATGGCAGGAGATGCTTTTCCTGCACGTATACTTAAAAGTTCTTTTTCTAAGTGTGTGATAGCGTTATCCATGTTTTCTTTGGCGCTATCTAGTATAAAATTAATTTCTTCAGTCATCACTAGTATTTTTATAATATGCTGTGCAAATATATTGCCGTTTTTAAAGTTGTACTTTAGTTCCTATATTTTCACCACTTAATAGCTTAATTAAGTTGCCATTTGTGTTCATGTCAAAAACAATGATAGGTAATTCATTTTCTTGACTCAAAGTAAATGCCGTAGTATCCATTACTTTAAGACCTTTGCTCAACACATCGTCAAAGGTTATGAAATCAAATTTAGTTGCTGAGGCATCTTTTTCTGGGTCTGCTGTGTAAATTCCATCTACACGAGTACCTTTAAGAATAACGTCTGCCTCTATTTCTATAGCTCTAAGCACAGCAGCACTGTCTGTAGTGAAATAGGGATTACCTGTTCCACCACCGAAAATTACCACGCGTCCCTTCTCTAAATGTCTCATCGCCTTGCGACGTATAAAAGGCTCTGCTACTTCATTGATCTTAATCGCGGTCTGTAATCGAGTCGGTACACCGGCATCTTCTAGAGCGCTTTGCAGTGCAAGACCATTAATTACGGTTGCTAGCATTCCCATGTGGTCACCTTGTACACGATCCATTCCATTACTTGCACCAGCGACACCTCTAAAGATGTTACCACCACCTATAACTATTGCTACCTCTATACCTAGGTCGGTAACTTCTTTAATTTCCTCTGCATATTCTGCAAGGCGTTTAGGGTCTATACCGTACTGACGCTCACCCATTAAGGCCTCACCAGATAGTTTTAATAAAATGCGATTGTATTTCATGACATAGTTGTGTGTGCTGCAAATATAAATGAATTAGAAATCCTATTAAATATTTATTTAACGTGAGTTCTATCTATATAAAACAGGACACTTGTTCTAACTAATAATATGCGAGGTAAATTAGAAAGAAATAGCTCGTTTATTGCCGTCTCATTCCAGTTAGGTATGCCCTTGATCCTAATGAATAGATTCTTGCTGGTAGATAAGTAGGACTTATGATTGATCCATAAATGTAGTATTGATTATGTTTGACTTTTTTGTTAATGTAATTAGGTCTAGTTCTGGTTATAGGTATCGCTTTCGCGAAAGCGATACAACGACAAGCATGGCTATATTTTATAATAAGCTGTAAATAGAAGCAATTTAGTAGTATGTAGATGGTTTTCTAAATACTTGATATTTAGGAAATTATATTAAAACTAAGATTTAGGCACAAAACCTATCTTTGCAATCTAAATATCTACCTTATGTTCCAGTTGGGAAAAACCATTGTGTCAGACGATCTTCTAGAAAAAGACTTTGTATGTAATCTCACAGCATGCAAGGGAATTTGTTGTGTAGCAGGAGAGGCCGGCGCCCCTCTAGAACAAAAGGAGCTAGATATACTAGATCGTGAATATGAGAAAATAAAGCCCTATTTGCGTCCAGAAGGTATAGCGGTTATAGAAGAGCAAGGCACATGGATAGAACGTGAGAATGGAGAGTTAGAAACTCCTCTTGTTAATAATGAAGAGTGTGTTTATGCGACTTTTAAAGAGGATGGTACAGCATTATGCGGTATAGAGTCTGCTTATAGAGATGGTAAAACTACTTTTTACAAACCTATATCTTGTCATTTGTATCCTGTGCGTATACAGGAATATACAGATTTTAAAGCTGTAAATTATCACAAATGGGATATTTGTGACGACGCATGTACATTAGGTAAAGAATTAGGCGTGCCAGTTTATAAATTCTTGAAAGAGCCGCTTACCAGAAAATTTGGTCAGGAATGGTATTCAGAATTAGAAGAAATCGCAAAGGATTTTTAAAGTCTTAATTCAAAATCTGCGTTTTTAAAGAGCGTTTTTCCATAGATCTACTTTTATGAAACCGTGAATAACTTCTTACAAAAAAAGGCTAAATGCACGTAGGAAAAATCCTTAAATCACGGCTCAGTAGTGATAAAATAAGTGATTTAACATTTTTAAATTGGGTGAAAAACCACTCATCGAAATAAAATGTTAAACACTTGTAAATCAAATTTTTGAGTTAAATAATTAACAATAGTTCGATGTTGAAAACTTGTGAAAAAGGCAAATGTTAAAGCTTTCATATCGCCTCAAAATTGAGCCATCTTTGTAACCCTTAAGTTTTAAGAATTTAACGAGATAAATAAAGGCCATATGCAGACGACTCCAGAACCTATATTACAAGAGAATCCAGATAGATTTGTTATTTTTCCTATTCAACATGATGATTTATGGGAATGGTATAAAAAGCAGCAGGCGTGTATCTGGACGGCAGAGGAAATCGATTTGCAAGTTGATATTACCGACTGGGAACACTCTCTTAATTCTGATGAGCGTTATTTCATAAAACACATTCTTGCTTTTTTTGCGGCAAGTGATGGTATTGTAAATGAGAATCTAGCAGAGAACTTTGTAAATGAAGTCCAGTATTCTGAAGCTAAGTTTTTCTATGGTTTCCAGATTATGATGGAAAACATACACTCAGAGACCTATTCTCTTCTCATTGATACATATGTAAAAGACGACACAGAAAAAGACCAGCTTTTTAGAGCTATAGAAAATTTTCCTGCAATTAAATTAAAAGCAGAGTGGGCGATGAAATGGATAGATAGTCCATCATTTGCAGAGCGTCTTATTGCCTTTGCAGCAGTAGAAGGTATTTTCTTCTCTGGTGCTTTTTGCTCTATTTACTGGTTAAAGAAGCGCGGTTTAATGCCAGGTCTTACTTTTTCTAATGAATTGATATCTCGTGACGAGGGTATGCACTGCGATTTTGCAGTACACCTGCACAATCATCACCTTGTTAACAAAGTGCCTAAAGAACGTATCACAGAAATTATCGTGGACGCTCTAAATATAGAACGCGAGTTCATTACAGAATCATTACCTGCCAGCTTAATAGGTATGAATGCAAAATTAATGACTCAATACCTAGAGTTTGTAACAGACCGTTTACTTGTAGAATTAGAATGTGAGCCAGTTTACAATGTGACTAATCCGTTTGATTTTATGGATCTTATAGGTATGGAAGGTAAGACCAATTTCTTTGAAAAAAGAGTAGGTGAGTACCAGAAGGCTGGTGTTATGAATAGTACTAAAGATGATAAGGATTCTATGGATTCTTTTTCTTTAGATGCTGATTTCTAGACCGCAATAACGTTACGACTTAAAACGGTAACAGTCGCCCCATTATAGATTACTGAAAATATATCAAGATATTTTCACTTATGTTAACCCAATTACAAGAGAAAGGGACTAGAATTCTTATCTCTTAACCCAAATAAAAAAGTTCAATATGTTTGTAGTAAAAAGAGACGGTCACAAAGAGCCAGTGATGTTTGATAAAATCACAGCAAGAGTGCGTAAATTATGTTACGGTTTAAGTAATCATGTAGACCCAGTAAAAGTAGCTATGCGTGTAATCGATGGTTTGTATGACGGTGTTACTACTAGTGAACTTGATAATCTAGCTGCAGAGACTGCAGCAACCATGACCACTGCACATCCAGATTATGCACGTCTTGCCGCGCGTGTCTCTGTTTCTAACTTGCATAAGAATACAAAAAAAACCTTTACTGACGTAGTAACAGACCTATATCAATACGTAAACCCACGTACCGAAAAGGCTGCACCTATGATCTCTGACGAGGTGTATAAAGTAATACAAGATAATGCAGACCGTTTGAACTCGGCTATTATCTATAATCGTGATTTTGGGTACGATTACTTTGGGTTTAAAACATTAGAACGTAGTTATTTATTAAAAATTAACGGTAAAATTGCAGAGCGTCCGCAACATATGTTAATGCGTGTCTCTGTAGGTATTCATACCGACGATTTAGACGCTGCGATAGAGACCTATGAACTAATGTCCAAAAAGTTCTTTACACACGCAACACCTACCTTATTTAATGCAGGTACGCCTAAACCTCAAATGTCCTCTTGTTTCTTATTAACCATGCAAGATGATAGTATAGAAGGAATTTATGATACCTTAAAGCAAACAGCAAAGATTTCTCAAAGTGCTGGCGGTATAGGATTATCTATTCACAACATACGCGCAAGAGGTTCTTACATAGGTGGTACTAACGGTACATCAAATGGTATTGTACCTATGCTTAAAGTTTATAATGACACAGCGCGTTATGTAGATCAAGGTGGAGGAAAACGTAAAGGTTCTTTTGCTATTTATATGGAGCCATGGCACGCAGATATCTTTGATTTCCTCGATCTTAAAAAGAACCACGGTAAAGAAGAAATGCGAGCACGCGACTTGTTCTATGCCATGTGGATTTCTGATCTTTTTATGAAAAGAGTAGAGACTAACGATACATGGACATTAATGTGTCCACACGAGTGCCCAGATCTTTATAACCTACATGGAGACCAGTTTGAAGCACTTTATACTAAATATGAACAAGAAGGAAAAGGTCGCAAAACCATTCAGGCTCGTGAATTATGGGATAAGATACTAGAGTCTCAAATTGAGACCGGTACACCATATATGTTATATAAAGATGCGGCAAATACAAAGTCTAATCAAAAGAATTTAGGTACCATAAGGTCTTCAAACCTGTGTACAGAGATCATGGAGTACACATCTCCAGATGAGGTAGCAGTATGTAACCTAGCCTCTATTGCATTACCTATGTTCATTAAAAATGGTGCCTTTGATCATAAAGCATTATATAAAGTAACAAAAAGAGTCACTCGCAACCTTAATAAAGTTATCGATCGCAACTATTACCCAGTGGTAGAGGCAAAAAATTCTAACATGCGTCACAGACCAGTAGGATTAGGTATTCAAGGTCTAGCAGATGCTTTTATCATGTTACGTCTTCCATTTACCAGCGACCAGGCAAAGAAATTAAACTCAGAGATCTTTGAGACCCTATACTTTGCAGCTTGCGAGGCCTCCATGGAAATGGCACAAGAAGAAGGTCCATATTCTACATTTGCCGGTTCACCTATGTCAAAAGGAGAATTTCAGTACAACATGTGGAATGTAAACGATACAGATCTAAGCGGTAGATGGAACTGGGCAGACCTAAGAACTAAGGTAATGGAACACGGTGTGAGAAATTCACTACTAGTAGCACCTATGCCTACCGCAAGTACCTCTCAAATTCTGGGGAATAATGAGGCATTTGAGCCTTATACATCAAATATTTACACACGTAGAACACTCTCTGGCGAATTTATTGTAGTAAACAAACACTTACTTAAAGACCTTGTTGATCTAGGACTTTGGGATGATAATTTGAAGAATGCCATCATGAGAAATAACGGTTCTATACAGGCTATAGAAGGTATTCCAGCAAACATTAAGGAGCTTTATAGAACAGTATGGGAATTAAAAATGAAAGACATTATAGATATGTCTCGCGATAGAGGTTTCTTTATCGACCAGTCGCAATCCTTAAACCTCTTCATGGAAAACGTGACTACTTCTAAGCTTACCTCTATGCACTTCTATGCCTGGAAAAGTGGTTTAAAAACAGGAATGTATTACCTAAGGACAAAGGCAGCCGTTGATGCAATTAAATTTACAGTAAAAAAGGAAAAGAAAGCAGCTACTGCACCTGTAGATACTTCTGTTCTTAATACAACAGCGCCTGCACAAGCAGCGAGTACGCTAAGAGCCCAACAGCAAGCGTCACAACCAGCTCCAGAGCAGTCTCAATCCTTAGTTGTAGAAGATAGTTCTACAGCTGCTGCAAATGTGATCAATCAAAAGCAACAAGTCGTGAATGCTAATGTGATTACAGATAATGAAGAAATGACTGCCGATGAATATAAATTAATCCTGCAACGTGCAAAAGACGCCGCTAGTAATGGTGACGACTGTGAAATGTGCGGTTCATAATTTTTACTACTATAACTAAAACGTTTAAAAGCCTAATCCTATGATTGGGCTTTTTTATGTTCTATAGTTTCGCTTTCGCGAAAGCGGAATGATTAAAAATTCACTTACCTATTCTTAAAATATTTCAATAGTTTTTTAATATCTTTATTGACAATAAGTATAAATCAAGGGTCAAAAATTAGTTTTACTCACAAAAAAATTAGGATTTTTCTTAGTTTCTTAGTTTCTTAGTTTCTTCGTACTCATATTAATCAATTAAAACATTTTATTATTAAAAAATTAGTTTTTGCAGCACTGGCTGGAGTATTTATGATGAGTAATGGGTTTTCATCTTTTGATGATTTGAGCGATAACTCGTTAGTAGAAGGTAATGATTTTGAATTATTAGAAAAAGTTCAAGGGGAAACCGTAATGATCTATGAATCAAATCTTGAAATGTTTACATGCAGAGTTTGGACTAGCCTCACAGTAGTTGATTTTGAAGGAAACAGCACTAGACTTTGGGAAGGTTGGGTAAGCCATCCTGACAGTTATGATGCATGTGGTGGAACTGAGTTAACTGTGATCAGGTTAAGATAATATAGGTTAATTTGAAGCTACAAATAAGCATTCTCGCTCTCATTCTTTTTTGTTCATCAAATGCGCAAGAGATAAAGGATTACAAAACAATAAAATATCAGGTTTCCTTCTCAAATTCAACTCATATTATTGCTCAATCTATTCTTTATTTTAATGACTCTGTTTCTTTTTACGTTCCTAGTTATAAGACAAAACTTGAAGTTAATAACAATAAAAAGGAAGTTGATTTAAATCTACGATGTAAAAATTGGATTAAGACACAAACTAATAGGAATGAGTTATGGATTCAATCAAATATTGCACATGATTCTTATTTAGTACTAGATAATACCATAGATCATAAATGGACATTAATGGAAGATCAAAAGTTAATTGGTAACCTATTGTGTCATAAGGCTATGACTGAATTTAGAGGCAGGAAATATATAGCATGGTTTACTCATTATAAAGAAAAAGTTGGGCCTTGGAAATTTCACGGTTTACCAGGTATAATATTACATTTATATGAAGCTGATTTCTACGTATCTTATGAAGCTGTAAGCATTGATTTAAAAAAGAATGAAAATAAAAGGACTTTTAAATCTTGTGGAGAAAAACTTGATATAAAGGCTTTCGTTTCAATAAAGGAAGAAATAGAAGTTAGTAAATATTTAGAAATATTAAAGTCGAGATTACCCAAAGGAGCACGAATTGAGTCAGGTAAAAAACTAAATCGATTCGATTCTAACGTACAGGAACTTATTTTTGAATGGGAAACTCAAAATGAAAAAAAGTAAGTCTAAACTTATTACGTATTCAATGAAAAAGACCTCAACAGGTCTTTTTCTATTTTTCACCTGCAGCACTCTTAATTCTCAAATATCTGTTACGGTAACTTATGCGCAGCAAGAACCTGTTGTTGTAATTCTTAAAACGGCACAAGGCATTAGTATTGTGGCTTTTACACAAACTGATAAACCAGTTTTTATATAACTGTAAAGAGAGTAGCGTTGCAGACTTTTACATTTAATTTAACTAACGATAATAAGATTACTCACAAAAAATTAGGATTTTTCTTAGTTTCTTAGTTTCTTAGTTTATTCGTACTCATATTAATCAATTAAAACATTTTATTATGAGAAAATTAGTTTTTGCATCACTTGCTGGAGTATTTATGTTGAGTAGTGGGTTTTCTACTTTCAACGATTCTTCTATTACATTAACGACTGACTCGAATTCAATAGACATGGAAAAGGTTGAATTAATTAAAGAATGTCATTTAGTCGTTAAAGGAACAATAGATGGAAAGGAAATTGATCTTGATATTACGTTTACTAGCGATTCTGGAAGTTGTATTAAAGATTCAATAGCAATGGTTAAAGAAATCGCTGCAAATAAATAAGTTTAAATAATCATATATGAAAAGTTTACTATTAACATTAGCATTTTGTATTTTTAGCACCGTATCTTTTGCAACTACAATTAATAAAGAAGTTCTTTCCAAGAACTCATTAGATTTGGAAATTCTAGATTACCAAAAACGTGATCAATCCGTTTTTCAAATCGAGAGTTCAGATGTTATGGACTGCACAGTAACGATTAGCGGAACATTTGACGGTGTTGAAGTTGAATTAGAGATTACAATAGAAGATGTTACCTACTTAGGCTGCGGCATTCTTAAAGCTAAAGTGGCTGCTGCCGTTTTAGTAATGCAAGACTAGATTATTTAATTAAAAGACTAAATTATTTTATTAAAGGTGGAACCGTGAAAGGTTTCACCTTTTAAAATTTATTATATTGAAAACTACAATTCTAATTTTATTTTTCTCATTTATTGGATTAATTAGTAAAGGCCAAAATGACAATCAACTATTTGTGACTTATCATTTTTTAAATTTTAAGAATAATAAAGACCAAAAAATAAATTTGTTAATAAGCCCTGACGATTCTTTTTCAGAATTTATTGAACATAAAGCAATAGGAAAAACTGATGGTTATAATGAAGAAGAAAATTCTTATAGTTTCAGAATCGAGTCAAATGATAGCATAGGTAAACAATATTATAATAACGGAAAACAGATTGTTTTTAGAGATTTTGTTTACAATGATGGTTCTCTAATTCCAGTAGTTGTCACTGAGCAAACTCCTAAATTAAATTGGATACTTACCAATGAGCAAAAGAAAATAGGATCCTTTAATTGCAAAAAAGCCAAACTAGATTTTAGAGGTAGGTTTTATGAAGTTTGGTATTCCCTGGATATTCCAACTATGTTTGGACCATGGAAATTTCAAGGTTTACCTGGCTTAATTATACAAGCTTCTACACTAGACCTAAGTATTAGTTTCACGCTTTCAGAATTAAAATATTTAGATGAATTTGAGCCTTTATCAGTTCCTAAAATTGGAAAAAAAATTACTTTCGATCAATATGTTAAGTATAAAGAGAACGCTGTAAAAAATTATATTGATAGAATTAAGGCTAAACTACCTAGAGGTGCAAGAGTCAAAACAAATAGTATTAAGGATAATAACTTGGAAATTAATTTCAAATAAATTTTTGTTTTAAATTATTTTTACGGTTTTGCCGACTGAATCCAAAATCAAAAAGACCCCAACAGGTCTTTTTCTATTTTTCACCTCCTTTATTTCCACTGCACAAATATCTGGTATAGCAGTAAATGAAAAGAAAGAACCAGTGGCCTTTGCAACTGTGATTCTTAAAACAGTTCAAGACAGCAGTATTGTTGCTTTTACACAAACTGATAAACCAGTATTTTATATAACTGTAAAGCGAGCAGCGTTGCAGACTTTTACATTTAATTTAACTAACGATAATAAGATTACTCAAAAAAAATTAGGATTTTTCTTAGTTTCTTAGTTTCTTAGTTTCTTAGTTTCTTCGTACTCATATTAATCAATTAAAACATTTTATTATGAGAAAATTGTTATTAGCTTTAACAGTTGTAGCTTCATTAGGTTTAATGAGTTTTACAAGTCCAATGGAACAAGCGGAAGGTGAAACATCATTAGAGGTTTTTTATGAATTTCAAACAATTGTAGATCAAAATGGATTGGAAACTTGTCAAGCAAGGGCTTGTTTTCAAACGTCAGAGACTACTAGAACTTGTACCGAATGGATTGATGTTCCATGTAATGGAAAAGGAACTTTAGAGATTAAGAAGATAGCTTAAGTTCAACATTTCTTAATTAACATCACCGAAAAAAATATTTTGGTGATGTTTTTAATTTATTTAATTATGAAAAATTTAAATATTTTTTTTCTCGTAATATTTGCTTGTAATTCAATTATGATGTTCGGTCAAAAAAATGTCCAAGGCAAAATAGTTTACGAACAAAGAATAGAATCTGCTAACTATTTAAAAAGTTACAATTTATATTTTGATTCAGAAAAATCATACTATGAGGAAAAAGTAAAAGCAAATTTAGAAAAAAGTGAAACAAAAGAAGAAGATGGTACGACCTTCTATGCCACAAGGGATAATAAAAAGCCTCAATTCTATTTTAATTCTACAGATAAAGGATTCTTCTTTAGTGAAGTTATTTTGAATAAGCACCTATTTGTAAAAGAAGATTTTAAGTTAAAGTGGGAACTAAGTAATGAAATTAAATCAATAGGGGAATATAAATGCCAGAAAGCAACTACTAATTTTAGAGGTAGAAAATACACGGTGTGGTATACAACCGAAATACCAGTTGTCTTTGGTCCATGGAAATTACATGGTTTAAGTGGTTTAATATTGCAGGCACACGACGATAAAAATTATTTTCAAATAAATGTGAAAAATATTAGTGTGAATAGCGATTCTCAGATGAAGGTTACTGATTTTTCGGAAGAAGATTTAAGTACTGCTATGTCAGTTCCAGTTTTTATTGAAACTAAAATTAAATTACAAGAAGAATTTATAGCCAAACTTTCAAGCAGGCTTCCACAAGGTGCCGCTCCTCTTCAAATAGATAAAAACTGTAAAGATTGCGGTGAGGAATTAGAATACTTCGAAGAAAAATAATATTTCGACATCTTGACAATAACTTTTTTAATTAACCGACAAAAGAAAAAGACCCTAATCAGTCTTTTTCTATTTTTCACCTCCTTTATTTCCACTGCACAAATATCTGGTATAGCAGTAAATGAAAAGAAAGAACCAGTAGCCTTTGCAACTGTGATTTTTAAAACAGTTCAAGACAGTAGTATTGTGGCTTTTACTCAAATTGATAAACCAGTATGTATATAACTGTAAAGAAAGCAGCGTTACAGACTTTTATATTTAATTTAACTAATGATAATAAGATTACTCAAAAAAAATTAGGATTTTTCTTAGTTTCTTAGTTTCTTAGTTTCTTAGTTTCTTAGTTTCTTAGTTTCTTAGTTTCTTAGTTTCTTAGTTTCTTAGTGCTCATATTAATCAATTAAAATATTTTATTATGAGAAAATTAGTTTTTGCAGCACTTGCTGGAGTATTTATGTTGAGTAGTGGGTTTTCTGTAGGAAGATCTTCTGAAAGTTTAGTAGGTTTTGAGTCTTTTAAATTGGAAGATTTTGGAACTTGTAACATAGAGATTGTTAATAGAAGGACTGGTGAAGTTGTTTACTCTATTTCATTACCGGCAAATACACCAGAGGTTTGCACGGAAATGGGTAAGCGCACATTAGCGGCATTTATTAAAGGTAACCTATAGTAATTAATGTAAAGACTTGTGAAATGCTCTTTTACAAGTCTTTCTAACTTATTTAATATGAAATTGATTTCGTTATTGATATTACTAGTATCTTTTGCAGGTTTATCCCAAAATTCATCGAATACTCTTACAGTTAAATATGATTATTATGACTCTCTGTTAAATGATACTTTTGAATCGTTATTAAGAATTGAGCAGGATTCTTCCGTTTACTATGTACGACAGAATTTAAATGACTCTGAGGACAGTTCTATGTCTAACGGAAACATTATGTTAGGTGGTGTTGATGATAAATATATCTTTAAAAACACCAAACGTAATAGTTTAAGTAGTTTTGAATCCTACGACGGAAAAGATTATTTTATGGTAAATGAAAAATTGCCTATTTATCATTGGACTTTGTATGACGATTATAAGACAATACAAAACTATAAATGCCAGAAGGCGACAACAAGTTTTAGAGGTAGAGTTTATACAGCATGGTTTACACAAGATATAGCAACTATTCATGGTCCATGGAAATTTAATGGTCTTCCAGGTTTGATTATGCAAATAGCAGATAGGAACAAGTATTATTTATGGAGTGTGAAAAGAATTACAACGAATTCAAATTATGAGATCCCAAAAATAACAAGGATGACTAAGGATGTGGGTTTAAAAAAATATCATGAATTAGTTGATTTAGATATGAAAAAACTGAGAGCAAGAGTTTTATCAAAATTGCCAAAGGGAACTATTACAACCATACCAAAAAGAAAAAGATTAGGTATAGAAACAGTTTATGAATGGGAAATAGAAGATGAAAAAAAATAAATTTAAAAACTTATCAAAATTTAAGAAAAAGACCCTAATCTGTCTTTTTCTATTTTTCACCTCCTTTATTTCCACTGCTCAAATATCTGGTATAGCAGTAAATGAAAAGAAAGAACCAGTAGCCTTTGCAACTGTGATTCTTAAAACAGCTCAAGACAGCACTATTGTTGCTTTTACACAAACTGATAAACCAGTATTTTATATAACTGTAAAGAAAGCAGCGTTACAGACTTTTACATTTAATTTAACTAATGATAATAAGATTACTCAAAAAAAATTAGGATTTTTCTTAGTTTCTTAGTTTCTTAGTTTCTTCGTACTCATATTAATCAATTAAAACATTTTATTATGAGAAAATTGTTATTAGCTTTAACAGTTGTAGCTTCATTAGGTTTAATGAGTTTTACAAGTCCAATGGAACAAGCGGAAGGTGAAACATCATTAGAGGTTTTTTATGAATTTCAAACAATTGTAGATCAAAATGGATTGGAAACTTGTCAAGCAAGGGCTTGTTTTCAAACGTCAGAGACTACTAGAACTTGTACCGAATGGATTGATGTTCCATGTAATGGAAAAGGAACTGTAGAGATTAAGAAGATAGCTTAAGTTCAACATTTCTTAATTAACATCACCGAAAAAAATATTTTGGTGATGTTTTTAATTTATTTAATTATGAAAAATTTAAATATTTTTTTTCTCGTAATATTTGCTTGTAATTCAATTATGATGTTCGGTCAAAAAAATGTCCAAGGCAAAATAGTTTACGAACAAAGAATAGAATCTGCTAACTATTTAAAAAGTTACAATTTATATTTTGATTCAGAAAAATCATACTATGAGGAAAAAGTAAAAGCAAATTTAGAAAAAAGTCAAACAAAAGAAGAAGATGGTACGACCTTCTATGCCACAAGGGATAATAAAAAGCCTCAATTCTATTTTAATTCTACAGATAAAGGATTCTTCTTTAGTGAAGTTATTTTGAATAAGCACCTATTTGTAAAAGAAGATTTTAAGTTAAAGTGGGAACTAAGTAATGAAATTAAATCAATAGGGGAATATAAATGCCAGAAAGCAACTACTAATTTTAGAGGTAGAAAGTACACGGTGTGGTATACAACCGAAATACCAGTTGTCTTTGGTCCATGGAAATTACATGGTTTAAGTGGTTTAATATTGCAGGCACACGACGATAAAAATTATTTTCAAATAAATGTGAAAAATATTAGTGTGAATAGCGATTCTCAGATGAAGGTTACTGATTTTTCGGAAGAAGATTTAAGTACTGCTATGTCAGTTCCAGTTTTTATTGAAACTAAAATTAAATTACAAGAGGAATTTATAGCCAAACTTTCAAGTAGGCTTCCACAAGGTGCCGCTCCTCTTCAAATAGATAAAAACTGTAAAGATTGCGGTGAGGAATTAGAATACTTCGAAGAAAAATAATATTTTGACATCTTGACAATAACTTTTTTAATTAACCGACAAAATAAAAAGACCCTAATCTGTCTTTTTCTATTTTTCACTTCCTTTATTTCCACTGCACAAATATCTGGTATAGCAGTAAATGAAAAGAAAGAACCAGTGGCCTTTGCAACTGTGATTCTTAAAACAGTTCAAGACAGTAGTATTGTTGCTTTTACACAAACTGATAAGCTAGGTTTTTATAAAATAAAACCAGAGCAAACTGGCGCGCATTTACTTACTTTTTCTTCTCTTTCTTATGCGGCGCAAACTATTCCCGTTACTATTAAAGATCTAGAAACGCCTCAAACCATTAATATCTCCATGGTAGAGCAGCAACTAGAACTCAATGAAGTGATCATTAACGCAGACCTGCCCATACGTATTAAAAAAGATACGATTATTATAGATGCCAAAGCCTTTATGCAAGGCAATGAAGAAGTGGTAGAAGACCTGCTCAAAAAAATACCTGGTCTTACCGTAGAAACAGACGGTACTATTAAAATAGGAAACCAAGAGGTAGAAAAAGTGATGGTAGAAGGTGATGACTTTTTTGAAAAAGGCTATAAAATCCTTACCAAAAATATGCCTGCAAAACCTCTTAACAAAATAGAAGTATTAAAACATTATTCTAATAATAAACTACTCAAAGGTGTAGAAGAAAGTGATAAAGTTGCCCTTAACCTCACCTTAGATGAAGACGCAAAACGGCAGTGGTTCGGTAATATAGAGTTAGGGCAAGATCTAGAAGGAGATTCTTTTTATCAAGCACGTTTTAATTTGATGAGTTTTGGTAAAAAGAATAAATTTTATTTTCTCGGTAATGCAAACTCTACAGGTCAGGACGCCACTGGTGATATAGGTAATCTTATAAGTCCTATGCGCTATGGTGAACCTGGTCGTGTGGGCGATGGCAAGCAAGTAAGCAATTTACAAAGCCTAGAAGCAGGACTCTATAATTTTAAAGCCAGCCGTTCTAATTTTAATAATGCAGAGTTACTTTCTTTAAATGCGATTTTTAATCCTACGGAGAAACTAAAAATTAAAACCTTGGGCTTTTTTAATTGGGATGAAAAGGACTTTTTTAGAAACAGTACGAGCAGCTTTTTTGGAAATAATACCAACTTTACAAATACAGAAGATTATTTGCTGCGCAACAGGTATTTTACAGGTTTTGGAAAATTCCAGCTCAATTATGACATGTCCAAAACCTCTAGTATAGAATCGGTCACTTCTTATAGCGATCGCACTAACGACGCAGGTTCTAACCTGCAGTTTAATGATGTCTCTACCGTAGAGGCACTAACTACTGCCACGCAGCGACTGGATCACATCACGACCTATACAAATCGTTTTGATGAGCAACGTGTTCTATTGCTCACAGGTAGATTTATAGACGAGAAATCGCCTCAAAATTATGATGTGAACCAGTACTTTTTTCAAGATTTGTTTAATACGAGCCCGCAACCGCAGTCTGTTTTTCAGAATATAGAAAACAGCATGACCTATGCAGGTTTTAACGCTCATTATCTAGACCGTAAAAAAAACGGTCACTTGCTAGAGATGCAATTAGGTAATGAATACCGTGAGGATAGATTAGGAAATGAGTTACGCTTTCGCGAAAGCGGAAATATTCAATCTCCACTACCAGGTTATGAAAATGATACCAGATATAGTGTCAATGATCTCTATGCAAAAGCAAAATACCTCTATAAATGGGAAGATTTAAAATTAACTGGTGCGGTAGGTGCACACCAACTATTTAATAACTTAGAACAGTCTGGAGCCAGTGATAGCGAGCAGCCGTTTTTTATGAACCCTAGACTAGATGTAAGTTATAAGATTAATAGAAAAAACAGAATAGGAATAGGAGCATCGCACAATACGACTAATGCTGGTATTCTAGATGTGTATGATCAGTACGTGTTAACCAGTTTCCGTTCTTTAAATAAAGGAACAGGTGATTTTAACCAGTTAGAAGCAAGTAGTCTTAATTTTAATTACCAATTAGGCAACTGGAGCGATCAATTTTTTGCTAGTTTAAATGCTAGTTATAGAACAGATCATGATTATTTTTCTACAAATTCTTTATTGCAACCCAACTTTTCACAAACTAAAAAAATAGTCATTGAAGACCGTGAGAATTTAAATGTAAATGCAGGTATGGATTATTATTTTGGCGCGTTGAGTTCTAATCTTAAGTTGAAAGCAGGTTATTCAGAAAGCGATTTTAAAAATATACTCAATAACTCTAGCTTGCGAGAAGTAGAAAGTGCTAACTATAATCTAGGTCTAGAAATGCGATCTGCCTTTGACGGTATTTTTAATTATCATATAGGTACTACTTGGGCATGGAGCGAGGTAGAATCCTCTGGTTTTAATAACTCTTTTGTAGATAACAACTCTTTTTTAGATCTATCTTTTGTTTTTAGTGAGCAGTTTGATATGCAAGTAAAATCAGAGCGTTATTTTTTCGGTAATATTAATGATGGAGATAACACTTATTATTTTCTCGATCTCGATGCGCGATACAATATAAAGGACAGTCCTCTTTCCTTTTCATTTACGGCAAGAAACTTAACTAATACAGAGCGATTTAGAACCAGTTCTATAAACGATGTTTCTTCTTCTACCGTTTCTTATCGATTATTGCCTCGTTACTTATTACTCAATGTTAAGTATAGGTTTTAATAGATGTGCTTATTTAATTCTGGATTAGAAACCTTAAATCTCTTAACATAAAAGCGAGATAAAGTAGGGTAATCTTAAATCTCTACTAAGCTTTTTTTAAATCTGTCTTAATCGGTCGTTTGTAACTACTTCATTGTTATATGTTTGTGGTGTAATTAATTATTAACCATACAAACAAATATTATGAACTACACAAAAGAAGTATCCCAAAAATTAAATGATTTACTAACTAAAAACTATGATGCAGAGGCTGGATATAAACTGGCAACAGAGCAGGTGAATAGCAGTAGGTTAAAAGGTTTTTTCTCAAGTCAACAGGAAGAACGTTACAATTTTGGACATGAATTAAAAGAAGAAATTAAAAGTTATGGTGAGAGTCCTGAAAAAGGAACGAGTTTAAAAGGAGATGCACATCGCACCTGGATGAATTTAAAGTCTACTTTTACTTCAAATAATGAAGAAGCAATTTTAGAAGAAGCTGTAAGGGGTGAGAAAACCGCTGTAGAAGAATATAATCAAATCATTACAGAGACTACCTTACCGCCATCTACAAAGAATATGTTGATAAAGCATAGGGATACTATTCAAAATGCACTAACTAGAGTAAGCGCCATGGAAGAAATAGCCTAGTAGAATAGGAGTAAAATAGTAAAAGCTCGATCTTTTAAGATCGAGCTTTTTTATGTCCTATTTTTTAGAGTTTATAGAAGTGATTTTCATGTAAGAGTTCTCTTCTATAAAATAGAACTAACTAATTATTTTACTTTCTTAGAACCGACTGAAAGCGAATAGGTCACTCCTAGATTAAAATAATTAGAATCTCCTACATTGCGGCCGTCGACTAGCGTTCCATATCCAGCGCTTAATCCTAATGATGGAAGTACAGGTACATAAGCAGTGACACCTATACGTGTGTAATCTACTTCTGTCTCTGGAAATCTACCACCAAAATCTGCGTCAGAAATATCTCTACCGTCTGTTGAGGACTGGTAATCCATCCATGCTTCTACATAAAAAAGTGCGTTAGAATACCCTATTTTACCCATAAATAATAAAGCATCTGGTACATCTAGATCGTTACCACCATTCACACCTATGTTATCGTCAGCATTACCACGTAGACTGTATCCTGCAACTGCCGTAGCAAATAAACCAGAGTCTGCTTGTAAGTGAGCACCTAGATGTAAGTTACTCGTTACTGCACCAGAACCTAGAGATAATATTCCATTAGGCTCATAACCACTAGGTAATGTAACACCTACAGCACCTAGACCATCTAGTCTTGTTTTACCTATTTTTGTACTGAAGGCTCTGTACTTACCGTATAAACTTATATCTTGAAAATCAGATTGCTCTGTCGTACCATTTACAGGATCTGCAACACCATTTCCTTGAGCGTTTATATAGGGTACGTTTGCGATAACAGTAAGGTTATCTGTGATAGAATACTTTGCATAGAGATTATATAAATCTTGTTCTATTTCATTATGAGCAGGTATAGGGTCTGCTTTTACTTTCCCGACATAGAATGTGTCAAAAGTGCTGCGCGTATAGCTAGCTGTAACAGACAGATCGCCCTTAGGATTAAAAAAACCATCCACTAGTCCCTGGGAAAATACAGTAGATGTACATACTACTGTAACTAATAGTGAAAATAAAAAATTTGTTTTCATGATAAAATTTTAAAGTTGAATATTAAGTTCGTGATGTTATAAGAAGCAGTAAGGGTTTTTAATTTTAAAAGGACTTACTGTTTTTGAACATTGCAAATAGCGATTTTTTAATTCACGAGAGCCTCTCGATTTCATTTCATTTATATCACCAGTTATTTCTAGATTGTGATAATTGTAACCTTGTAGTAAAAGGAGATTTGTTTTTCAGTAGTCTATAGAGTTTTCTTATCGCTATAATTTTAACTAAGATTGTTTATAACTCTATTTTTAAAAAGCAACTCAAAGGTCTATATTTAAAATCCGAAAAATAATTAGATTACAGATTTCATTATATTGATAATCAGTTTTATATATAAATTTTTCTATTCCTTTTAAAGAGGTAATCTCATCATTTAGAACACTCGCTTATGTACTTAATTTTTGACACAGAAACCACTGGATTACCTAAACGCTGGGACGCACCTTTTACAGATGTAGATAACTGGCCTAGGGTTATACAGATAGCATGGCAGTTACATGACCAGATGGGTAACCTTATAGAGGCTCAAGATTACTTGATACAGCCAGACGGTTTTGACATCCCTTATGATGCAGAGCGTATACATGGGATCTCTACAGCACTTGCTCAAAAAGACGGTATTCCTCTAGTGGAGATGTTAGAGAAGTTTAATATTGCACTTAGTAAAACAAAATTCATAGTAGGTCAGAATTTAAAATTTGACCTTAATGTAACAGGAGCAGAATTTGAACGTACTCAAATAGGTAACGATTTACAAGAGCTACCTGTTCTAGATACTTGTACAGAGCACACGGCAAATTTATGTCAGATTCCCGGTGGGCGATACGGTAAATTTAAGTTACCTACCCTTACAGAGTTGCACCAGTTTCTATTTGATCAACCCTTTGGAGAGGCCCACAACGCCACTGCAGATGTAGAGGCAACAACGCGTTGTTTCTTAGAATTACTTAGAAAAGAACAGTTCTCGCTAGAACAACTAGGTTTTGAAGATGGATATTTTTTACGCTTTCGCGAAAGCAACCCCACAACCATCGCACCAGTAGGAATAAAGCATGTTAATCTTAAAAAAGCTTCAGAAAGATTAAAGTCTAACGATAGTCCAGAGATTTCTAAGGCAGAAATCAAAGAGAACTTAAATGAATTAAGAGATGCGAGTTTTGCACATTTACACAGTCATAGTCAGTTTTCTATATTGCAATGTACTGCTAGTGTAAAAGATCTAGTTACAGCTGCTGCGGCAAATAATATGAATGCCGTTACCATGACAGACCATGCAAACATGATGGGAGCGTTTCATTTTGTACGTGCTGTAAAAACACATAACGCTACCCTGGCCGATGCTGATGAAGGAGAAGAAAAGGAACCTATAAAACCTATAATAGGTTGTGAATTTCAAGTGTGTGAAGATATGTATGATCGCACACACAAGGATAACGGATACCAGATAGTGATTCTAGCCAAAAACAAAAACGGATATCACAATCTAGCAAAAATGGCAAGTAAAGCCTACACAGATGGGTTTTACTACATGCCGCGTATAGATAAAAAACTGGTAGAAGAATATAGGCAAGACCTAATTGTTTTAACAGGAAACATGTATGGAGAGGTACCTTCTAAGATTTTGAACTTAGGAGAGAACCAGGCCGAAGAAGCGCTACTGTGGTGGAAAAAACACTTTGGTGAGGACCTTTATATAGAGGTAATGCGCCATGGTCAAGAAGATGAAAACCGTGCAAATGAGGTGTTAGTAAGCTTTGCTCGTAAACACGATGTAAAAATAGTAGCGACTAATAATACATATTACATACACAAAGAAGATGCAAATGCGCATGATATTTTACTTTGTGTAAAGGATAATGAAAAACAAGCAACACCTATAGGTCGCGGTCGTGGTTACCGTTATGGATTACCTAATCAGGAGTATTATTACAAGTCTGCTCCAGAGATGAAAGAACTCTTTAAAGATCTACCTGAGGCGATACTTAATGTACAAGAAGTAGTAGATAAAGTAGAAGCATATGAGCTAGCAAGAGATGTACTGTTACCTGCCTTTGATATACCCATAGAATTTGTAGATGAAAATGATGCGACTCATAATACTAAGAATGGTGAGAATAACTATTTAAGACACCTCACTTATGAAGGTGCAAAAATACGTTATGGTGAGATCACTCCAGAAATAGAAGAGCGACTAGAATTTGAGCTAGACACGATTAAAAAGACTGGTTATCCTGGTTATTTCTTGATTACTTGGGATTTTATAAAAGCAGCCAGAGATATGGATGTGGCTGTAGGACCTGGTCGTGGTAGTGCCGCAGGTAGTGTGGTAGCCTATTGTTTATGGATTACAAATGTAGACCCTATACATTACGATTTGCTTTTTGAGCGTTTCCTAAATCCAGATCGTGTATCCATGCCCGATATTGATATAGATTTTGATGATGAGAACCGTTATAAAGTTATGGACTACGTTATTGAGAAATATGGAGCGTCACAAGTAGCACAAATTATCACGTATGGTACGATGGCTGCAAAGTCATCTATTAGAGATACAGCACGAGCGCTAGACTTACCGCTACAAGACGCAGACCGTGTGGCAAAATTAATTCCTGATTTTGCTAAGTTGAAGAAAATGTTTGCCCTAGAAGATAATGAGATAGGTAGCAAATTCCGTGGGGATGATGCTGATATGGTGCGCGAATTAAGAAGTATTGCAGAGGGAAATGATCTTATCGCAGAAACTATACAGAAAGCTAGAATTCTAGAAGGTTGTGTGAGAAATACCGGTGTACACGCCTGTGGTGTGATCATTACACCAGATGATCTTACTAATTTTGTACCTGTAGCTACAGCAAAAAATTCAGATCTTTATGTGACTCAATTTGATAACGAGGTCGTAGAAAGTGCTGGGTTACTTAAAATGGATTTCTTGGGATTAAAAACCCTGAGCCAGATTAAAGATACCGTTGCCATTATAAAAGAACGTCATGGAATAGAACTAGATATAGAATCTATACCGCTAGATGACGAGAAGACTTATGAGCTCTTCCAGCGTGGAGAGACTACCGCCATTTTTCAATATGAAAGTTTGGGAATGCAAAAATATATGAGAGAGTTAAAACCCACTCAATTTGCCGATCTTATTGCCATGAATGCGTTGTACAGACCTGGTCCACTAGAATACATTCCAGAATTTATTGATCGTAAACATGGTCGCAAAGAGATCGTTTATGATCTAGATGCCATGGAAGAATACCTTAAAGAAACTTATGGTATTACTGTGTACCAAGAGCAGGTAATGCTACTATCTCAAAAACTAGCTAACTTTTCAAAAGGTGATGCTGATGTTTTGAGAAAAGCAATGGGTAAAAAGCAAATGGCAACCCTACAAAAGATGAAACCTAAATTTCTAGATGCTGGAGAAGGAAATGGGCATGACCGTACGGTATTGGAAAAAGTATGGAAAGACTGGGAAGCCTTTGCATCTTATGCCTTTAACAAATCTCACTCTACCTGTTATGCATGGATAGCCTATCAAACAGCCTATCTAAAAGCAAATTATGGCGCAGAGTTTATGGCAGCAACTTTATCTAATAACATGAACCAGATAAAGGATGTCACTAAGTTTATGGACGAGTGCCGCCGCATGGGACTCGATGTATTAGGTCCCGATGTAAATGAATCTAATTATAAATTTACGGTAAACTCAAAAGGAGCGATACGTTTTGGGATGGGAGCCGTAAAAGGTTTAGGTCATGGTGCGGTCATGACTATTATAGAAAATAGAAAAGATGGATATTATAAGAGCATCTTTGATATGGCAAAACGTATAGACTTGCGTGCTGCAAATAAAAAATCTTTTGAAGCACTAGCCCTAAGCGGTGGTTTTGACGGATTAGGTGGAGAGAATCGGGCTCAATTTTTTCATGAATTTGATAATGGACAGATATTCTTAGAACAAGTAGTGAAGTATGCACAGAAGTTTCAAGAAAATGAGAATAGTGCACAAGTAAGCCTTTTTGGTGAGGCTAGTGAGGTACAAATTCCAGAACCGCAATTGCCTGTTTGTGAGGATTGGGGAACGATGGAGAAGCTGAAAAGAGAACGAGAAGTAGTAGGTATTTACATATCTGGTCATCCACTAGATGATTATAAACGAGAGATGAAATTCTTTTGTAACGCAAACCTCGCTGCCATGAAAGACCTCACTCCTCTAGTAAATAGAGAACTCACCTTTTGTGGGATAATATCTGAGGCACGTCATATGATGAGTAAAGCAAATAAACCCTGGGGTATTTTTACCATGGAGGACTATGAGGACTCCTTTGAATTCAGAATGTTCGGTGAGGATTACTTAAAATTCAGACACTTTTTAGTACCTAATAGTTTCTTACACGCCAAGGTTAAAATACAACAAGGCTGGATAGATAAGAATACTGGTAAGCCGCGCGACCCACGTATTTTATTTGTTCAGATGGCACAATTGCAAGATGTCATGGCACAAGCAGCAAAGAAACTTACTATAGAATTTCATGTTAGTGAGATACTAGAGGAACGCATTGCTCTATTAAAAGACGTATTAGATAAACATCAAGGAGATCACAGACTTCTTTTTAATTTAAAAGATCATGAAGAAAAGATTTCTATTGATATGTCTGCTAGATTACAAAAGGTAAACGTTACTGCACAACTGTTGCAGTTGCTAGATGATAACGACATAACCTATGGGGTGAATTGATGTTTTCTTGAGAGATTAACGTATTTATTATATAGTAAGCATTAAAAACTGAAATATCAATATAAGTAACTACAATACTAGAGTTGTGCGTATGGTGTCAGTTTTGTTTAAATTTGTATAAAATTATTTAAAGAAAATAACATGGCACTAGAAATAACAGATGCAAATTTTGAAGAAACAGTTTTAAAAAGTGATAAACCAGTACTGGTTGACTTTTGGGCTGCATGGTGTGGACCATGTCGTATGGTAGGACCTATAATCGATGAGGTCTCTACAGAGTATGCTGATAAAGCTGTAGTAGGTAAAATGGATGTAGATGCAAATCAAGAATTTGCTGCTAAATATGGTGTACGTAACATTCCTACTGTTTTAGTTTTTCAGAATGGAGAAGTAGTAGGCCGTCAGGTAGGAGTTGCTCCTAAAGATGCTTATACAGATGCTCTAGATTCTCTTTTGAACTAGTATTCAGAATATAAGATATAAAATCCTGCTCGTACGAGCAGGATTTTTTTTGCTCTTTTTTGAATAGAATTAAGGAACATAGTCTTGTTTAAAAGTTCAATCATTTTAATATTTCCCTAATACTTTTCTATGGTATTTTGCGCTACCTTGAAAATAAAATTAGCAATTAGCAGGAGCATTTCCTAGAAGGTGTGACCCAGTTATCTCAATGATTATATAAAGGGACACTGGTAAAGGAAGAAACGGTTGTAGAAGGTTTTGATTCTATTCCACAAGCATTGATTGATTTGTAAGAAGGGAAAAATCGAGGTAAAAGGGTTGTTGAAATCTATCAGTAACATCTCTACAAGGATACCTTTTTAGGATTCGCTTTCGCGAAAGCGGAATAAAATAAAGCTCCTAAATTAAACCAGCAGTATCATTATTTAAGATAATTATGGTTTCCTTATCTTCACACTATGGATGTACAAAAGGAACTCAATAAAACCACAGGCTTTAAAAACTTACAATTACTAGCTAGTCAGGTGGTAGAAGGATACATAAGTGGAATGCATAAATCGCCTTTTCATGGTTTTAGTGCAGAGTTTGCAGAGCATAAAATTTATAATCCCGGAGAAAGTACGCGTCATATAGACTGGAAGTTGTTTGCAAAAACAGATAAGCTCTACACAAAACGATACGACGAAGAGACCAACCTGCGCTGTCATCTTATCATAGATAATAGTCCTTCCATGCACTATCCTATATCTAAAAAACAAGCCTTAGGATCCCTCAATAAGATAGGTTTTACAGCACTTGCAGCGGCAAGTATTATGAATGTACTTAAAAAGCAAAGGGACGCAGTCGGAATGAGTATTTATGCAAATGAGTATGAATATTATGCACCAGAAAAAGGTAGCGAGAGGCATCACAACATGTTGTTAGATCAGCTTACTAGGGTAAGTAGTGAAAAACCTAGTGCACATACTACAGATACCTATAAATATTTACACGAGATAGCAGAGAATATAAAACGCAGGTCTCTTATTTTACTGTTTACTGATATGTTTCAGAGCGATAGACATGAGGACGAGCTCTTTGAAGCGCTCAGGCATTTAAAGTATAATAAACATGATGTGGTGCTTTTTCATACTTATGATAGTGCTACTGAGGTCAACTTTGATTTTTCTAACAAGCCTACACGATATACAGATGTTGAAACCGGAGAACATATCAATCTTTATGCAGATAATGTAAGAGCCGATTATCAAAAAGCAATAAAAGAATATTTTGAAAAATTAAGAGTTCGTTGTGGTCAAAATAGAATTAAATACATGCCGGTAGATATTCAACAAAACTTTGATGTAGTTATGACTACCTTCCTCTTAGAAAGACAACTTTTTAAATAAAATAACGCCTGCTTTTTTTAATAGTCAGGCGTTATTATTCACGCTTTTTTTAATGATTAGTTACCATCCTTCTTTACTTATCTACTTCCATAATTGCCATTGTATTTTATTTTGAGCCATACAACGGTGGCGATTTGCGCTATTCTCTTATAAGTCATAATGGTTCTCGATCAACTAGTTAGTGTTTACTTAAATGGTCTTAATTTTCATTTTTAGTAAGTGCCGCAGTATAGAGGTCATAAAACGATTAAGAGATTTTTTTTCATAATTTATTACGTACTGTTAAGGTAGTGTAACAGGTGTGTTCTTATTACTAAGTCATCATAAAATTAAAGTCTCCTGGTATACATAGACATCTGCCTTTATATAATTAATTGTGTTATGAAAAGAGTATAAAGGTGACTGAAAATAATTATTTAAAAATTTAAATAGTAAACAATTCAATGCTCTTCAGTAAAGTAAAAAAGAACCTCCTTTTATTTAATAGTTCACCTCTTTTTGTAAACATCATATTTTTTTAAGATTAGAAAGATGATCTGAATTACATCTTTATTAATTTTTCTACCTGTGTGTTATTTTTGTTCGTGATTTTTACAACATACATTCCTTGCTTTAAAGCGCTAATGTTATAGACATCTCTTGTACCTTTAAAAGTAGTAATAAGCTGACCATAGGTATTATAAACTTGCACTAATTCTGCTTCTTTAGAAAGTTTAAATGTATTTGCTGCCGGATTAGGATATAATTTTATAGATTCTCGATTGAGAATTAAATCTTCATTACTCAGCGGATTTTGTAATAGCTGAGTCGTAAAAAGTTTGTACTCTCCTGGTTGCAGGTTAATCAATGCCGTAGTATTAGTAATATTTACAGCTGTATTATTACCGAAGTAGTCATACCATGTACCAGTTTGCGAGAAATTAGGATTTACGTTTTGAGCCGTAATCCCAAAGTTAGCTACTACAACTGCATCAAATTCAGTTCCATTAAGATTGATTCTTTTTACTATTCCAGATACATCTAGGTCGTTATCCACAGAGTTAAATGTTTGTGGATATAGTGTTTTTAAGTTAATCATTGTAGCTGTCACATTATATAAAGCCATACGGTTAGGGTCAGTATCATAACCTAATGTCCATGGAATAGGTTTGCGACCAGTGCGTCCATTAAGGTTTATGTCCTGTTCATAACCTAATTCTCCAAATTGCCATAACATTTTAGGGCCTGGGATACTGTATAACATGGCTGCGATAGCTTCTTGTCTCTCTAGAGCAATAGGTAAGGTTCTTACATCGTAGGATGTGTTTGCGTTATTACCGAATTGTAAGTTTTTGTACATTAAGCGCTGCTCGTCATGACTTTCTGCATAGGCTACTAAGTGTTGATCATTAAAATTACGTGAACCAAAATAAGAGCCGCTAATATTTGTATTGCTACTAAATCCCATAGAGTTCTGGTTGTACTGATCTGTCATTTTTCCCCATAGCATGAATCCAGCATTAGCCAGTACAGTTTCTTCACTATTATCTCCTAGATGTTCTAGTATCATATAAACATCGTTACCATATTCATTCCATATGGTATTGCGATAGTCGTTAAGAATATCTATTCTAGATTGATCATACGCATTCCATGCAGGTTCATTTCCTAGGGTATTGTTTTGTGTAAAACCTTTTGATAAATCAAATCTGAATCCATCGATTTTATACTCTTCTATTAGAAACTGAAGAGTTTGCTTTACATAATCACGTGTAAAAGTGCTCTCGTGATTCATGTCAAAACCTACATTAAAATCATGACGTGCCGTAGGGTTCATGTAAGGATTGTTTGTGGCTGGTCTAAAGTTAGCATCATCCCACCACATTTGACATAGAGGACTCTGACTAAAAGCGTGGTTGTACACTACATCTATAATGATCGCAATTCCTTTAGAATGACATAAATCTACTAGTTCTTTAAACTTATCTGTAGTACCATATGTTTTATCTAGAGCACCATGAAATTTAGGATTATAACCCCAGCTGTCTGCTCCTTCAAATTCATTGATAGGCATCAATTCTATAGCATTAACTCCTAGTGTTTCTAAATAATCTATACGATCAATGACTTGCTGGTAGCTGTCCTGTTCAGAAAAGTCTCTTACTAGTAACTCATAAATCACTAAATTTTCTTTCTGTGGTTTTGTGAAGTTAGTTACATTCCAGTTGTAAGGTGTTTTTTGATAGGTATAAAGGGTAATATCGCCAGTAGTCTGGTTAGTAGGATAGGCAGGTAGGTTGGGATAGTTTCCTGGTACGATAAATTGATCACTTCCAGGGTCCAGAATAAGCTGGCTGTAAGGATCTGCTATTTTGATATCAAAATCAACTAGGTACTGATACATAAACGCAGTGTTAGCAGTAAATGCTGTTGCAGGTAAAGTAATCCAAAAATAATCACCATCCTTATTCATTTGATATGTAGTGTCTAGATTCCAGTTGTTGAAACTACCTAGTAGAAGCACATCGTTTTTAAGTGGTGCGGCCAGTAAAAAGGTAACACTACCGTCTACGTTTTCATTAACTCCATTTTTTAACCCTGCTGGACGTGGTAAGTTTTGTGTAGTACCAGGCACAAAGACGCTAACACTAGCGCTAGATGACTCTGTATTGTTAGATGCATTTATCGTAATGTCATAAGAGCCAGATGTGCTAAATGTGTATGGACTGCTTATAGTACTAGCAGTGGTAGTCGCTATACTCGTAGAGTTGACGCTTAAATCTAAATTTGCATTTTGAGAACTATCACCTGTTATGGTAATGCTCTGGTTGAGGTTAAAGACAGCACCATCTTGTGGGAAGGTGATCGTTGTATTTAATCCTGGTAAAAAAACATCAAGGTATATATCTGGAGTGGTTTGTAATGTAGCATCGGCATTTCTAACCACTAGTGATATTTCTGAAACGACATCTCCTGGTGCTACACTATAAAATTGATTGATGCTTGTACCTAGATCTAGTGTATAGATATTACCAGTACCAGTATAGGTGAATTGCGGCGCGCCATTATTATCGTTAAAGGTGGGTACGATAATATTTTGCCATCTTTGCCCATTTATGGTTACACCGGTATAGGCATATAGAGTTCCGGTCTCATCTTCTAATGCTGTACCAGTAGCGTCAAAGTTTAATATTACTTGATCTGTTTGTGTAGGTGTTGATGGAGTTGTTGTTACTTGCGCTTTCGCGAAAGCGAAACTCATAAAGGCCATCAAAGCCAGAGTATAGTTTTTCATAGCTTAAGTTTAAAGCAAAAAAAAGGGCTGTTTAAAGCCCTTTATTTGTTAATCGATGTTTATTGTACTGGAATCAAGATATAACGGCCATCTAAATCATTGAAAAAGATGTCATATACGCCTGGAGAGATAGGAATGTTTGCACCATTCAACTCTGATTGTCCAGTTAATTCTGTGTCAGAACCCCAGTTAGTAGTCCAGTCGTTTTCTGCTCTAAATTTCATTTCACCTGCAACAAGCGTTACGTCTCTAGCGCTCCACTGGTGAGGATCAAATGAGGATTGTACCATATCAGTGTCTGCATCCCATCCACCAGGTGTACTATCACCTATGTATCCTATGGTTGTATAAGTAGGCGCTGCAGCAGCAGCTGTGTTTTCTGTAATGGAAAAACTTGAGCTTCCTGCATCTGTATTTGTTACTCCTGTAATATCTATTACAAAATCATAGTATCCTGCAGTTGGAATAGAGAATGTTCCTGGGTCGTCACCATCACCGTCGTTAAGACCTACGTCCGATCCATTTGCACCGTACTGTGGTTGCCAGAAACCTGGAGAAGTTAAAATCTTAAAAGCATCACCTTCAAAATAACCAGTATAGTAGAATGTATTGTCACTTGCTGGATCTCTAAAAAGAGCAGGGTTGTCACTGTCATTATTCCATCCTGGTGCCGTTGCAGCTCCCACAAAATAAAGATCTGTAAATGGGTAAGCAGTGAATGGCGTTATGATCGCTAGTACTTCATTTGAAATTATAGAATCTACTGCAGGATCTGTAACAGAGGCAACAACTCTAATTTTATAATTAGAAGCAATACCATTTTCACCACCTAATTGACTTACAGCATTATTTAAAGTTTCATAAGTTACAGCCACATTAGTTTCTGTAGTAGCTCCAAGTACTTGTGGAGCAGAAAAATCACCAGCCTCTGCGTCTAACTGTAGTACATAATTAATTTGAGTAGGTACTTCTAGAGCTACTGGGTTCCAGGTAAAGCGCTCGGCCAGGTCGTCACCATTACTTTCAGTTACTTCAAAAGAATTGCTGCCAGGAACAAGAGCAATATCTCCAGATGTATTAGTGTTGATCGTGAATTCTTCGCTGTCATTGTCATCACATGATACCATTGCTATAATAGCAATAAATGATAACATTAATATAGAAAACTTTTTCATTTTAGATTATTTATAAGATTAGTAACCAGGGTTTTGTGGTTGTAGATTAGGATTAAGATTTAATTCTTGTGCTGGAATAGGAAGAATGTTCCTGAATGCAGGTGTGGTGGTACCACTTTGAACATTTCCTTTCCATTCCCAGACCTTAGAAGTGGTAAACTGACCGAATCTTATAAGATCCTGACGTCTATGTGTTTCCCAATGTAATTCTCTTGCTCTTTCATCCAGTATGAAAGAAAGATCTATTTGTCCTGCGGTAATGTTTCCATTACTGTCTCCATAAGCTCTCTCGCGTAATTCGTTAATGTAACCTTGGGCAGTATTGATATCTCCACCAGCACCTCCTCTAACTACGGCCTCTGCATACATCAAGTAAGCATCTGCTAGACGGAAAATTGGAAAATCTATGTCTACAAAGTCACCTACAGTATCTGTACCTGCACTTCCATCTACATTCACATTTTTAAACTTTTGAATAGCATATCCATCTTTAAAGCGACCTACATCTGCAATAGACTTTTCTTGTTCATCGGTAAAGAAAGTCTCCCTAGTGTCGGCAGAGTTTTCTTCTCCCGGGAATAACTCTACAAATTGTGGCGTTGTTCTTATTCCACCCCAACCACCGTTGATACCAAATTCTGCAGGATCCATTTCTCCACCTACTGGTGCATGGGTTAAGTAAGTAGTTCCACCGAAGGTTTGTGTGTTTAAACCATCAAAGTTCAACGTCCAGATGAACTCACTTTCAGCACCATTGCGATCATTATCAGCTTGGAAACTATATGCGTATGGAACTGAAGGAATGGTATAGCCAGCATTTATCACTTTATTCAATTGAGTGATAGCATCTGTATTTCTTTCTGTTCCTGTATATACTTCAGCATTTAGATAAATTTTTGCAAGAACCATCCATAACGCAGCTTGGTCAGCTCTACCATATTCGTTCATACGAGGTGCAACCATATCATTTTCAATAGCAAGTAATTCTGCCTCGATGAATTCAAAAAGTTCAGTTCTAGACCTTACTTCCGGAAGAGTTGTTGGATCATAACCTTCTAATCTGAATGGCATTTTTCCAAAAAGATCCATTCCATGGTAATAAGAATAGGCTCTTAAGAATCTAGCTTCTGCTCTATAGTTAGCAACATCTGCTCTTACATCAGCAGGAATATTATATTCATCTAGTTTTGCATTTGTGCTAAGCTCTAAAAACTCATTACAAACAGCTATTTGATAATTTACTCTTGCAAACATAGCGTTGATAAACTCATTACCGTCTGTCCATACATGACCATGAAGATCTTTTATTGTTCCATCATTCCATGCAATGATTGCCTCGTCAGTTGTAAGTTCTTGCATGTTCCAGTATATTCTTAGGTAGTTAGAAAATCCACCGTCTATTCCTGAAATGTCTGCATCTCCATCACCACTAGCTTGCCCACCTACGGTAAGCCCAGCATACGCCTTTGCAATAATACCACGATAAGTGGCTGGGTCTTGAAATAATTCTGCTTCTGTAACTCGGTTATCTCTAGGTTCTACCGTAAGCGCATCTTCACACGCTGTAAAAACAATAAGGCCGAAAAACAAAAAGATTATTGATTTGTACATTTTCATATTTTTGTTTTTTAAAAATTAAATCCTAATCCAAAGATCAGACCTCTGTTACGAGGGAAAAGGTTATTATCTATTCCACCAAACACTTCAGGATCTACACCATCATAATCGGTAATGGTAAATAAATTAGTTCCTGTAATGGAGGCTCTTACATCAACTTTGTCGCCAGGGAAAGTATAACCTAACGATATGTTATCTAATTTAATAAAGTCTGCTTTTTGAATATAGTAATCAGAAAAGAATTCCTGATTAGTAAATTGTGTATCTAAGAAGCTAACAGGAGTATTGTTGTATACATCTGGATTAAGAGAGTTGAATATCTGTGATAAGTTTGCTCCATTAGAAGCCACGTTATTATAGTTGTAACCACCAGCAGCTCCTCTAAGAGTAAAGTTCATATCAAAATTCTTGTAGTTAAAGTTAGAGGTGAAACCAAAGTAAACATCATGATTTGCTTTTTTGTACCTTACTCTATCAGCATCATTAATCACATTATCTCCGTTAGTATCTACATAAACGCCATCTAAAGGATTACCTTCTTGATCATATACTTGACGGAAAACATGAAAAGTAGTAGGGTCAGAACCTACTGCCCATTCCTGAATAGTATTACCAGTTCCTCCAGAAATACCACCTACCTGTCGAGGCGAGTTGTCTGCACCAGCGAGATCAGTAATTTCTATCTCTTGTACCGTGGCATTTGCAGATAAGGTCCAGTTTATATTCTCTCCCTGAATGATTTTTGTAGAAATGCTTGCTTCAATTCCTCGGCTCAAAGTAGAACCAGCATTCTGTAGACTACCATTTTCTAATGCACCTGCAGGTAGTGGTGCAAATAGTAGTAAGTCTTTAGTTTCTCTATAGAAAGCGTCTACACTACCTGTAATACGATCTTCAAAGAATCCTAAGTCTATACCAGCATTCCACTGATCTGTTGTTTCCCATTTTAAGTCTATGGAGCCTTCTGGACGTATAGTGGTAACAAATTCATTACCGAATAGGACTGCCGCTTGTGGTTGACCTGGAGTGAAAACTGATAAGAATGCAAATGAAGCATCGATATCTTGCTGACCTGTTTGACCAAAACCTCCTCTTAATTTCAATTGAGATAAGAAACCGCTGTTTTGGACAAAATTAGTATTAGTTAATTTTATTGCGGCACTTGCACCATAAAAATTTGCCCATCTGTTATTTTCTGAGAATCTTGAGCTACCGTTACGAGAGGCACTTCCTGAAACAACTAATAGATTATTGATGTCAAAAGATGCTCTTGCAAAAGCAGTCACCAATGAAGAGTCGTCTATAGCAAGGTTTTTGTCTTGTAATTGATTGTTTCGCGACTCACGACCGCTACTTTCTCTGGTGAAATCTTGATAACTTCCTCCTAAAGCAAGATCCATATCAGTACTTAGTGCTTCTAAAGATTTTTTGTATTCAAAACGTCCATCAACTAATTGATTTCTTCTAAATCCAAAATCAAAGTCACGGTTATTCCCTCTAGCGCCTGCTCCAGAATTAAAATCTCTTATTGAATAAGCATCAAATTCATTGTAATCGATACCAGCATTACCGGTAAACTTTAAACCTTCCACTTGTTTAATGTTGTAGATAGCATTAAGATTAAATCTTGCTTGTTTATTATCTAACTGAGAATCTAAACTGTTTAATAAACCTAGTGGATTACGTGGTACATTGGTAGTCGGTAAACCTCCTTCAGTATATTCAAAAAAGCCTCCAAATGCTCCTGTGTTATTAAAAACAGGCTGGGTCGGATCAAATACAACGGCAGAACCTACAGCTCCTTCGTCTGCTCTTCTTAACTCTTCTTGAGCTAACTGCGATGTAAGAGCTAGTTTAAGATCTCCATCTAAGAAATTTTGTCTTATGTTTAATCCTAATGTAGCTCTTTCATAACCAGATCTTATTAAGGTTCCATGCTCATTTGTATAGCCTAGAGAAGCTCTGATAGAAGTATTTTCATATCCTTTCTCAGCAGTAAAGTTATGAATAGCTCTAGTACCGTTGCGATAGATTTCATTTTGCCAGTCAGTGTTTGCATCTCCTAAAATAGAAACGTCTCTTCCTTGATCTGCTACTAACTGTCTAAATTCATCTGCCGTTAGTACTTCAGCATAATTTTGAACTTGGTTCACAGCAAATTGAACGTCATATTTCAATTTAAGATCGCTACTCATTTTAGCTTTCTTAGTTGTTATAAGAACAACACCATTAGAGGCTCTGTTACCATAAATAGCAGTTGCACTCGCATCTTTTAATATTGTAAAAGATTCAATGTCAGCAGGATTAATAGAGTTAAGACTCGCGTTACGTTGATCTAGCGGTACGCCATCAACTACATAAAGCGCATCTTGATTTCCTCCTAACGTTGATCCTGGACGTACTCTGATAGTCGGTCCATCACCAGGACGACCAGATGCAGCGGTCACCTGTACACCGGCAACTTTTCCAGATATCAATTCTCCAGGAGAAGTGATGGCACCTTTGTTAAACTCTTTAGTTTTTATTGTAGTTTGAGCTGCGGTAACATTAGCTTTTGTAGTGCTACCATAACCTATAAGAACGATGGTGTCTAGTTCTGATGCGTCTTCTACTAGTGTCACATTAATAGAGCTTTGTCCATTAAATGGGATCTCTTGTGTAGTATAGCCCACAAAAGAAAATAGGATTACGGCATCGCTAGGTACATTATTTAATGTGTACTTTCCATCAAAGTCTGTCGATGTACCATTTGATGTGCCTTTTACAGATACAGTTGCTCCTAAGGCTGGTAGACCGTTAGATTCTAGTACTGTACCAGTAATGACGCTTTGCGCAAATGCAAAAAATGGTAGTAAAAATAACAGTAGAACTGTTTTTAATTTTTGATTCATTTTTTTGATTTAGTTAAAAATTAATAATGTCTTCTTCTTACACGACGGCTAAATTATGTAAACTAAAGGTTATGAAAACGTTTTCGTAACAATATTCTACGAAAACGTTTTCGATACTCGTTTATTATTTATTTATATTATCTTCACTTTCGCGAAAGCGAAACAGTTAATTGCTCCTAATATAAATTATAATGCCTCAAAAAATTACGTTAAAAAAAATTTCAAAGGACTTAAAAGTTTCTGTATCAACAGTGTCGAAGGCCTTAAGAGATTCTCATGAAATAAGTATAGAGACTCGAGATAGGATCAAAAATTATGCTAAAAAATTCAATTATAAACCTAATAGTATTGCGTTAAGCCTCAAAAATCAGAAAACAAAAAAAATAGGTGTTATTATTCCAGAAATAGTTCATTATTTTTTTGCAACGGTCATTTCGGGAGTGGAACGTGTGGCAAACAAAAAAGGTTACCAGGTTATTATTACATTATCTGGTGAGAGTTTTGATAAGGAAGTGGTAAATATGGAAATGCTAGCTAATGGTAGTATAGATGGCTTTATTATGAGTCTGTCTAAGGAAACGATGGAAAAACAAGATTTTCATCATTTGAGAGAAGTGACTAATCAGGGTATGCCTATAGTCATGTTCGACCGTGTGTGTAATGATATACCATGTGATAAGGTAGTCATAGACGATGTGGCTGCAGGTCATGAAGCAGCTGAGTTCTTATTGAGAAAAGGTAGGAATAAGCTAGGTATCATAAGTACGGTTGACTATGTGAATGTAGGTAGGTTACGCTCTCAAGGTTTTAAAGAAGCATTACAACAGCGTGGCTTTGACGTAGAAAATCATCAGTTTTTAAAAATAGAGGATATTGATAATTGCGAGGATGCAATAGAAGATTTTGTATTAGAAAATGATTTTGACTCTTTAGTCGCGGTAAATGAGTTATTTGCCGTTACAGCTAGTAAGGCGCTACAAAAAGCTGGTAAAAATATCCCAAAAGACGTTGCGATAGTGGCATTTACAGACGGTATTTTATCTAAATATGCTAGTCCTACATTAACGACCATAGGTCAACAAGGAGAAGAGATGGGCGGTATCGCTGCTGCAAAACTGATTGAAAAGTTAGAGTCTAAGCATCTTGATAATGAAAGTTACGAAACCGTTATCGTAAAAACTTCTCTAGTAGAGAGAGAATCGACACCTTAATTATATAAATTTACCATCTTGTTAAGAGATTAACTTTTAACATAGGATCGAAACTTACCTTCTTCGTACACAATAAGTTTTGATAAGTCATAAGGCTTATCGTCATTAAAAAAAAGATAACGATATGCAAAAACCTAAGTTAGGTTTCTGGGATATCTGGAACATGAGTTTCGGATTTCTCGGTATTCAGTTTGGTTTCGCCCTACAAGGCGGATTCATGTCACGTATTTTTCAAACCCTTGGTGCAGTAAAGGATGAAATCCCGCTACTGTGGATAGCGGCACCGTTAACCGGTCTGTTGGTTCAACCTATTATAGGTTTTTTAAGTGATAGAACCTGGTCTTCTCGATTAGGTAGAAGAAGACCTTATTTCCTAGTAGGTGCTATTCTTAGCTCTATTGCTTTGTTTTTTGTCCCGTACTCATCTGCTTTATGGATGGCAGCAGGCTTTTTATGGATCCTAGATGCGTCTATTAATATTTCTATGGAGCCATTTAGAGCTCTAGTTGCAGATAAGTTGCCAGATTCTCAACGTTCCTATGGTTTTGTAATGCAAACCCTCATAATAGGTATCGGTACATTTATTGCTAGTTCACTGCCTGCGCTAGTATCTATGTTAGGTGTTTCTGACGAAGCGCCTGCAGGAGTTATACCGCCATCTGTAAAAGTTGCCTTTGCAATAGGGGCTTTTGTGTTTTTAATTACCATTTTATGGACGGTTTTTAAAACAAAAGAATACTCGCCTCAAGAGATGGAAAAATACAATGGAGAGACTGAAAATGATGACGCAGGGATGATGGAAAGTATTTCAAAGTCTTATTCTCTCATACCACCCACTATGATTAAACTAGGTGTGGTACAGTTTTTCTCTTGGTTTGCTTTTTTTACGATGTGGAGCCTTGCAACACCAGCATTAACAGAGTCTGTTTTTGAGGCACCTGCACCTATTGCTAGTATGTTTGATATGTCAGACGCGATAGAGTCGGCTGCTTTTGATACACAAAATACCGCATATCAAAAAGCTGCAAATAGCGTGGGTGGTTATATGGGAATCTATGGTCTCTCTTCTATGGTGTTTGCATTACTACTTACCTTATATACTTCTCGTAGAAGAATTAATAGAAAATATGTCCACATGACATGTCTTATCGCTGGTGGATTAGGATTTTTAATGATGAATTACATCACAGACCCTACTATGTTAATATTATCGTTCACCTTAATAGGTATAGCATGGGGTAGTATTTTATCCATGCCCTATGCGATGTTGTCCAGTAGTGTTAATCCTAAACAGATGGGATTAATGATGGGTATCTTTAATATGTTTATTGTAATTCCTCAAATTATTGCCGCTTTAGGTGGTGTTAATTGGACCTCTAGTTTATTAGGTGATGGTGCTATTCATGCCATGACTGTTGCAGGTATAGCACTAGTTCTAGCAGGTGTAAGTAATTTCTTAATAACCGATAAAAACGCTATCACTTATCAAATTCAAGAATTAGATGATTAAAAAAGCTTTCATATTTGACCTAGATGGTGTTATAGTAGACACTGCAAAATTTCACTTTATCGCATGGCAGCGTCTTGCAACATCTCTAGATATCAATTTTACAGAAGAAGAAAACGAACAACTTAAAGGAGTTTCTAGAGTAAATTCTTTAAAGAAAATTCTGGAGTGGGGAAATAAAAAAATCTCTCCAGATGTTTTTCAATCCAAAATGGATCAGAAAAACACGGAATATCTAGATCTTATAAAAACCTTAGACACGTCAGACATAATGCCTGGTGTACACGACTTTCTTCTAGAATTAAAGAAACAAGAACAGCCTATAGCCTTAGGTAGTGCTAGTAAAAATGCCCGTCCTATTTTAAAGAAACTAGGTATTTATGATCTATTTGATGTAATAGTAGATGGAACTAATGTCACTAAAGCAAAACCAGATCCCGAAGTCTTTTTAAGTGCTTGTGATCAATTAGGCTATGTTGCACAAAACAGTATCGTTTTTGAGGACAGTGTGGCAGGGGTACAAGCAGCAAATACTGCAGGAATGATATCCATAGGACTAGGAGAGTCCTCCATATTAAAAGCAGCAGACGAGGTTTTTGCACACTTTACAGATATGCCACAAAATTATATCAATACATTATTAAGTAAGAAGAAATGAATCAAGAGTATATTATACCAAACGCGTGGTCTGTAATTGAAGAAGGATGGAGGCCATCACAAGTTGAGTCCAGCGAAAGCCTATTTTCCATCGGTAACGGTGCAATGGGACAAAGAGCAAATTTTGAAGAAAAATATTCAGGTGATACGTTTCAAGGAAGTTACGTTGCCGGAGTTTATTATCCAGATAAGACTAGAGTAGGCTGGTGGAAGAATGGATATCCAGAATATTTTGCCAAAGTATTAAACGCACCTAACTTTATAGGTATAGACGTTTTTATAGATGGAGAGGAATTAGACTTAGCCACAATTCAGGAGGTGACAGACTATCGTCGCGAGTTGAATATGAAAGAAGGCTGGTACGAGCGATCTTTTACAGCGCATCTTTCTCAAAACAAGGTCATAAAAGTAGTCGCAAGAAGATTCATGAGTCTAGAAATAGATGAACTAGCCGTGATTAACTATCAAGTAACTGCGGTAAAAGGTGATATGAAATTATCTTTTCAACCCTACGTGGATGCGGGAATTACTAATGAAGATACTAATTGGGATGACGCTTTCTGGGAAGTAGAAGAACTCATTACAGATGAGCATCAGGCATTTGTGCGCAGCCGTACTAATAAGACTAACTTCTATGTTGGTACCTTCATGCAATCTGAGCTCATTATTAATGGAGAGCACGTGCAATATGCACAGCACTTTGATAAAAATGATACCGTCATACGACATAAAGCGGCTTGTGATATCGCTCAAGGCGAAAGCGTAACCCTAAGAAAGTATGCTGGGTATACTTCTAGCCTTAATCATGAACATTCTGAACTTTTTTCTGCAGCAAAATCAGTTTTACAGAAAGCAACAGAGCTAGGTTATGAAAGTTTGCTTAAATTGCAGGCAAATTCATGGGCGCAAATTTGGGCCATGGCAGATATTACTATAGACGGTGATCCTAAAGCACAGCAAGGCATACGTTTTAATATCTTTCAATTGAATCAAACATACTCAGGTAAAGATTCTCGTCTTAACATAGGTCCTAAAGGATTTACAGGAGAGAAATATGGAGGTTCTACCTATTGGGATACAGAGGCTTATTGTATACCATTCTACATGGCTACCAAAGATCAACAGGTAGCACGTAATTTATTAAGATATAGATATGAGCAGCTAGACAAGGCCGTTGAAAATGCTGGGAAACTAGGATTTTCTTCTGGAGCTGCTCTATATCCTATGGTTACCATGAATGGAGAAGAATCTCACAACGAGTGGGAAATCACCTTTGAAGAAATACACCGCAACGGCGCGATGGTTTTTGCCATTTATAACTACGTTAGATATACAGGAGATTACAGCTACATTCCAGAAATGGGACTTGAAGTGATCATCGCTATTGCAAAATTCTGGCATCAACGTGCGACCTTCTCTCAACATGCAAAAAAATACATGATACTAGGTGTAACCGGTCCTAATGAGTATGAGAATAACGTTAATAATAACTGGTATACGAACTACCTAGCAAAATGGTGTATCAACTATGCAGTAGATAATATCAATAAAGTAAAAGAGAATCATAAATTAGATTACGATAGAATTATAGCAAAAACTAACCTTACAGATCGTGAGGTCACTGCATGGTTAGACGTTGCTAATAATATGTATGAACCTTTTGATGAAGAACTAGGCATTTATTTACAACAAGATGGATTCTTAGATAAAGAAATCATTCCAGTAAACGATCTTTCTCCAGTTCACAGACCTATCAACCAGAAATGGTCTTGGGATCGTATTCTAAGAAGTTGTTACATTAAACAAGCAGACGTATTACAAGGTTTCTATTTCTTTGAAGATCATTTTACAAAAGAACAATTAGAAAAACATTTTGATTTTTACGAACCATTAACCGTTCATGAAAGCTCACTTTCTCCATGTGTTCACAGTATACAGGCAGCAAAGTTAGACCGTATGGATCAGGCATATGATTTTTATTTAAGAACATCAAGGCTAGATCTAGACGACTATAATAAAGAGGTAGAAGAAGGTTGCCACATTACCAGTATGGCTGGAACCTGGATGAGTATTGTAGAAGGTTTCGGTGGTTTACAAATCATTGATAATAAGCCTAGTTTTACTACTAAACTACCTGAGCAATGGAATGGTTTCAGTTTTAAAATCAACTTTAGAAATCAGATTCTCGACGTACAAGTAACTAAAACTGGTGCACAAGTAAGCCTAGAAGGTGAAAAAGCTCAAGATATTATCCTTAATGGCGAGCACATTACTTTACAGCCTCAAATGGCAAATGCCTAGGCCTTGAAGCTAGTACTAGAGTGTAATTGCGTCGGGTGATTCACTAATTTACCTCACAGGTTTACAATACTTGTGAGGTAAATTATATAGAGTTGTTAGTTTAAAGTTTTCCATTGAGGAGAATATCTACAGGACAAAGGGTGTTTGCGATGCAATAAATATTAAATAAAGTGAAATGAAAAAACTACTCCTCCTATATATCGCAATTCTTACAATAAGTTGCGATAATAACGACAAAGAAAAAACTACCCTAGATACTAGAACTAGTGTTATAGAGGTGATGACAACACCTATTTATGCTTCTTCTGGTCTTAATAAAACAGAGTTTTTAGTTTCTGATTATTTGTCAAAGGAATCAAATCTGGATACTATAACTTTTTCTAGGGGTATCCGTTTTGTAGAGAATAAAACTCCTGATGAAAACATGAAATCTTTTATACTTAAAGATGATGCACCGTTCCTATGTCATATAACGTTATGGACAGACGGAATCAGAAATGACATCCCAGTTTATAAGAGTAACAGCAAACAAATTCAAATTCCATATAAAGGAAGGTTTAAAAATGTAAAAATTAAAGGAGAGTTTACTAATTGGAAGCCAGAAATTATGGAAGTAGTGGACGGTAAGATTGTTTATAACGCAACAGTTTCACAAGGTAAATTTCAATACATATTTATAGAAGGGAATCAAGAAGAACAACTAACAGGAAATGAACCAGATGCAATAAGCAATGGAATGGGTGGCTTTAATCGTTTATTAGATGTAAGCCGTAAAGCAAATCCAGCACAACTGTCCTACGGAGAAATATTAGACAAAGGATTCACTTTTAAAACATCAGGAAGTTTAGAAAACGTAGTTGTTCTGTACGAAAACCAACTCGTAGAAGCTGTAAAAAGCAAAAATGATAATACCTACACGGTAAACCTACCAGAAAAAGATTTTTCAAATCGTATTTCAACAACACAACTCGTTAGAGTTTATGCAAGTGATAAAAATGGTCGTACTAACGATTTATTGATTCCGGTACAAAATGGTCAGGTGGTAAAAGACCCATCGCAACTTGCTAGAAATGATTTTCATAATCAGGTGTTGTACTTTATGATGGTAGATCGTTTTCTTGATGGTGATAAAAGCAATACAAAACCTGTAAACGATCCAGAAATTTTACCTAAAGCCAATTATATGGGTGGTGATCTAGCAGGTGTTTTGGCAAAGATAAAAGACGGTTATTTTGAAGAATTAGGAATCAACACGGTATGGTTATCGCCTATTACTCAAAACCCAGAAGGTGCTTATGGTCTGTGGCCAGAGCCTAAAACAAAATTTAGCGGTTATCACGGTTACTGGCCTATTTCAAATACTCAAGTAGACTACAGATTTGGAGATGAGAAGATTTTAAAAGAAATCATTGAAGAGGCTCATAAGCGCGATATGAACGTGATTCTAGATTATGTAGCAAATCACGTTCATGAAGAACATCCATTATACAAGCAACATCCAGAATGGGCTACAGATTTGTATCTAGAAGATGGAAGTTTAAATACAGAGCGATGGGACGACCATCGATTAACCACCTGGTTTGACATCTTTTTACCTACATTAGATTTCACACAACCAGAAGTAGTAGAAAAAATGACCGATAGCGCTCTGTACTGGGTTACTGAGTATAAGCTAGACGGTTTCCGTCATGATGCTACGAAGCATGTGCCCGAAGAATACTGGAGAACACTGACTCAAAAAGTACGCAATAATACCGATAGACCTATTTATCAGATAGGAGAAACATATGGTTCTTATGATCTGATAAGAAGCTATGTGAGTACAGGAATGCTTGATGCACAGTTTGATTTTAATCAATATGATGCTGCTGTTTCCGCTTTTGCAGTAGCGGATGGAAGCTACTCAAACCTCACCGAGACTCTTAAAAAAGGTCTAGAATATTACGGTCACCACCATTTAATGGGTAATATCTCAGGAAATCAAGATCGTGCTAGATTCATAAGCTATGCAAGTGGCGATGTAAAATTTAATGAAGATGCAAAGAAAGCTGGCTGGACTCGAGAAATAGTCATGAGTGATTCTACTGCATTTGATAGACTAGGTATGCTGCAAGCATTCAATATGACCATGCCAGGTGTGCCGGTTATATACTACGGTGATGAGTACGGTTCTATAGGGGCAAATGATCCTGATAATCGCAGGATGATGAAGTTTAACGACCTTTCTACTCGGGAACAAAACTTGCGAGAATTAGTTCAGGAATTAGTTCATCTCAGACGCAATTCCATGTCCTTAATCTATGGTGCGACACAGGTCATTATGGAGGAGAACGGTTTGTTAGGTATAGAACGTCATTATTTTAATGAGAGTACAAAGGTGTTTTTTAATGAGAATTCTTTAATACTTAATTTGGGATTGAATAATGCACGCTTTCGCGAAAGCGGAACCGCAATAAATGCCATAATAACTGATAAGAATATTCAGATACGACCTGGTAATTTTGTAATCATTCAAAATAAAATTTCAAAATAAGATATAGAAATCCGACTTTTAAGAGCGGAGCATAAGACCAAGAGAATCAACTACCTATAAAATACAAGTTAAATGAAAAAATATATTTTAGGATTACTCGCCATTACCATATTATTAGCCTGTAAGAAAGAGGACAAAGAACCCATACTTGCAGAAAATAGCGTGGTTAAAGAATACTCTCCTATCCAGGATCAAGACTTAGAAAATGCTGTGATTTATGAGGCAAACATAAGACAGTATTCTCCAGAAGGGACATTCAATGAGTTTACCAAAGATATTCCAGAACTTAAAGAGCTAGGTGTTAAGGTAATCTGGTTAATGCCTGTTTTTCCTATTTCAGAAAAGAATAGAAAAGCAAAATCGGACTTAATGGTAGAGGATATTGAGGACCCTAAAGAAAGAGAGAAATATTTAGGCAGTTACTATGCGGTTGCAGACTATAAAGAGGTGAATCCAGATCTAGGAACTCCAGAAGATTTAAAGAACCTCATAAAAACGGCTCATGATAATGGATTATATGTCATTCTTGATTGGGTCGCAAACCATACTGGGTGGGATAATGTATGGATCGATGCTCATCCAGATTTCTATACTAAAGACGCTAACGGAAAAATGATGCATCCAGCTGGAACAGACTGGACGGACACTGCAGATTTGAATTATGATAATACTGATTTATGGGAAGCCATGACAGGAGCTATGAGTCACTGGGTGAAAGAGTATGATGTTGATGGTTTCCGTTGTGATGTAGCTCATGAAGTGCCTACAGAGTTTTGGAATTATGCAACAAAGAAACTAGAAAGTCAAAAATCACTTTTTATGCTAGCAGAAAGTGAAAAGAAAGATCTTTTTAAAGAAGCCTTTGATATGGGATACAACTGGGAAGGTCACCATTTAATGAATCAACTGGCCACAGGAGAAACTAGTGTTGAAAAATGGGATGAATACATGAGTCGTAACGAGAATGATTATCAAGAAGACGATATTTTGATGAATTTCATTACTAATCATGATGAGAACTCCTGGAATGGGTCGGTAAAAGAACGTATGGGCAACAAAGCAGAAACCATGCTGGCCTTTTCTTACATGATTCCTGGAATGCCATTAATTTATTCTGGTCAAGAATACGATATGGATTACCGATTAAAATTCTTTGAAAAAGATACAATTCCTAAAATTAAAGGTAATACTTGGGATCTTTTGAAAAAATTAGGTGAGTTAAAAAATACTAATGCCGCACTTAATGGTGGTAAAAACGCTGCCAGTTATACACGATTAGAAACAAATAAAGATAATAGTGTTTATGCTATTAAGAGAGAGAAAAGTGGAGATGTTGTTTATTTTATCGCAAATTTATCTGCACAGATAGAGATTATACATATAAAGGGTATGTCTGGTAAATTAACTGATGTTATACGCGGTGGTAGTGTTAATTTTAAAGAAGGAGATTCACTTGATTTTACTCCATATGGATATCGTATTTTGAGATTAGATAAATAAAAAAAGGAGTGCATGAAGTTTTTAAAGTCCTTTATTTACCTGTAGTAGTGCTTTTTATATAAGCTATTAAATCATTTGGTACTTTTTAATAATTTATTTGATAAGTAAATAGTAATTTCACGTTTCATTAAAACCAGCAAAATGCAAAAGACATATTACGACCCAAAGGATTTGAAAAAATTCGGTAAAATAACAGAGTGGAGTGAAGAATTAGGAGAAAAATTCTTTGATTATTACGGTAAAGTTTTTGAAGAAGGCGCATTAACTGCAAGAGAAAAATCTCTAATTGCGTTAGCAGTTTCTCATACGGTTCATTGTCCTTATTGCATTGATGCTTATACAAGTGATGGTTTAAAAAGAGGGATTACCAAAGAAGAAATGATGGAAGCAGTTCATGTTGCTGGTGCTATTCAAGGAGGCGCTACATTAGTGCATGGTGTTCAAATGATGAATAAAGTTAACAAATTAGAAATGTAGCAGCTTACGTTTTTGCTTGAGCAAAAGCATAGAAGTGGTATATATTAGAAATTAGTTTTAACGATTTATCTAGGATTTATTATTCGTAAATATTTTTTTGATAATCTGTAATTCGGCACGCGATGTAGATTCTTCTAGCCTTGTAAACCAGTAATGGTAGGAGATTACCTTAGAATTTCTTCTTGCCATAAACCGCTATATTTAGGGTTTGTAGAAAATCTCATTCTTATTAGGTGACAATTTTGTGAGAAATTTTAACTATATATGCAATGCCTTAGGTACATTTTTTATGTATCTAAATTAAAAGATAAAACACACCATTACAATGGCGGTAAACACAAAAACCTCTCTTAAGAAAAGAGAAAGTGACTTAGCAAATATTAATAAACAAATGGAAATTCTCAATGGAGAACCATTTGCTAGTGGTGAGTTACCATCGTTTGCAAAAAAGATCAAAGAAATAGGTGAATTACCATTGAGACCTAACACCTTAGAGATTCTGCAGGTAAACGTAGGTTATATGTGTAATCAAGTTTGTGCACACTGTCATGTAGATGCTGGTCCAGATCGTAAGGAGATCATGACGCGTGAGACAATGGGACAAATTCTTGATGTAATAAAAACAACAGGAGCCCACACCTTAGATCTTACTGGTGGAGCGCCAGAGATGAATCCAGATTTCAGATGGTTTGTAGAACAAGCTGCTGAGGCTGGAATAAAAGATTTTATTGTACGTTCTAATTTAACTATTATTAGAGCAAATCCTAAGTACTACAGCCTGCCAGACTTCTTTAAGAAACACAATATTCACGTCGTCTCTTCAATGCCACATTGGACCAAAGGTAAAACAGATAAACAACGTGGCGATGGTGTTTTTGATAAATCGATTAAAGCGTTACAAGAACTCAATGAACGCGGTTATGGTATGCCAGACAGTGACCTTAGACTAGATTTAGTTTATAATCCTAGTGGGGCTTACCTGCCAGGTGATCAAGCAAGTATGGAAAAAGAAATGAAAGCTGCCCTATTAGAAGATTTTGGGATTCACTTTCATAGTTTATTTGCTATTACAAATTTACCTATTGCTCGTTTTCTAGATTACTTAGTAGCTAGTGAGAATTATGAGGACTACATGTATGCCCTTGTAGAAGCCTATAACCCAGCAGCAGTTGAAGGAGTTATGTGTAAGAATACGATTTCTATTTCTTGGGATGGCTGGTTGTATGATTGTGATTTTAACCAGATGTTAGATTTGAAAGTAGATAACAAAATCCAGCATATTAAAGATTATAATGAAGATCTATTAAACGATCGTAATATACAGATTTCACAACATTGTTATGGCTGTACGGCTGGAGCAGGAAGCAGTTGTCAAGGGGTTACCGCATAAAATCAGAATAATTTATTGTAATTAATGATTACGCTAAAGCGAGATTGTAAAAAAAATATATGAGTTACTTAAATGCCACAGAAGAATTATATAGAGATGCCGCATTAGTTCCAGATGTAGGTTTGTGTTGTACCACAAATCCGGTTTGGGAATTACCAGGTCTCAAAATTCCTAAAATCATGCAAGAGATGAATTACGGTTGTGGTTCTACGGTTCATGCTCGTGATTTGGGGAACAGTCCACGCACACTTTATGTAGGAGTAGGTGGCGGCATGGAGTTATTACAATTTGCATATTTCTCTCGACAAAAAGGTGGCGTAGTAGGTGTCGATGTAGTTCCAGAAATGTTAGAAGCTTCCCGTAAAAATTTTAAAATTGCTGAGGACGAGAACGATTGGTTTAAAAGTGAGTTTGTAGAACTCTACAAAGGTGATGCACTTCATTTACCGGTAGAGGATAATTCTATAGATGTAGCAGCTCAAAACTGCCTTTTTAACATTTTTAAAGAAGAAGACTTAAAGAAAGCCATTGAAGAAATGTACCGAGTTTTAAAACCACACGGTCGTCTGGTAATGAGCGATCCTACTTGTGAGCAGGAAATGAATGACACCTTAAGAAATGATGATCGTCTAAGAGCATTGTGTTTAAGCGGTTCGTTACCTATAAATAAATATGTAAAAGCATTAACTGATGTCGGTTTTGGAACTATCGAAATAAGAGCTAGAAAGCCATACCGTATTTTAGATCCTAAACATTATCCTACAGAAGAGTTAATTTATATAGAATCCATTGAAGTTGCTGCAATAAAAGATCCTATGCCAGAAGATGGCCCTTGTATATTTACAGGAAAAGCGGCCATTTATTATGGAGAAGACCGTCAGTTTGATGACGGTAATGGTCATGTGTTAGTACAAAATCAGCCACTAGCCGTTTGTGATAAAACAGCTCAAGCACTCAAAGATTTAGGGCGTGATGATATCTACTTCAGTGAATCTACCTTTCATTACGATGGTGGTGGATGTTGCTAAATTCTCAAAAATAACAAAGTAGCTATCAAAAAACAGTATTCAAATACAGCTATTCTTCTCTTTGCACAAACAGCAAAGCAAGACGCATTGCATAAACCGCTTGCTCACAACAGCGACCTTATGGATGTGCTTAATCAAAATGTGCGTAAAACAGTAGAAGAAACTGGAATAGACTATTATCATTTTACAGAGAACGAACAGCGCGGTTTAGGATTTGGAGAACGCTTTTCAAATTCTGTTCAAGATGTTTTTAATAAAGGGTACACATCTGTTATTTGTCTAGGTAACGACACGCCTTTACTTACCGCTCAACTTATTAATGCTGCTGCAATTGCTTTAAATAAAGGCAAAGCGGTAAAAGGGAAATCCTTTGATGGAGGTCTTTATTTAATAGGTTTACAAAAAGATAACTTTGATGTGGCAGCTTTTAAAGCTTTACCATGGCAGTCTTCTCTTCTTGCGATTGCTTTTCATGATTTCATTGCAGCACAAAACCGTGAATTAAAGGTATTACAGCCACTTGCCGATATTGATACACAAGAAGATCTAGAAAACTTTCTTGCAGGTAAAGATGCTCGCAATAGATTAATTAGATTATTGATTAGTACGCTTTTGCATAAGCTGAATATCTACAAATTATACACACATCAAACTGTTTCTATCTCTTTGAAACAGCATTTAAATAAAGGATCACCAGTAGCTGCCTAAACTTTAAAGTAGCGGCATAAAGCCATTTGATTTCCATATTTTTAAAATTTTCCATGAAAAGAATTACACTATTCATGCTACTCCTATGCAGTTACTTAGGAGCAGCACAAATTACAATTACAGGAACTGTAACTGATAGCGCAGGTGAGCCTATTGCTTTTGCAAATGTATCAGAACGCGGTATACAGAACGGTACCACTACACAAACCGATGGAACTTATTCCATTATAGTAAATGATAATGCGATACTAGTCTTTTCTTATATAGGATATCAGACTTTTACCGCACCAGTAGTTGCGGGAGAGGCATTAAACATAGTCCTAGAAGAAGGAGATGCTCTAGACGCAATAGTAGTAACAGCACTAGGTGTAAAAAGACAAGAACGCGAGTTAGGATATGCAGTACAAACTCTGGATACAGAACAAATTCAAGAAGTAAAGGCAGTCAACTTTGTAGATAATTTACAAGCTAAAGTTGCAGGAATATCCGTAACGCCTGGAGCAACTGGTGTAGGATCTTCTTCTAAAATCACGATACGTGGTGAGGCGAGTTTTTCTAATAACAATCCGCTATTTATTGTAGATGGAACGCCTGTAAATAACAATACGGTTTTTAATTTTACTAATGAGGCTGCAGCTGGTTTTCAAGAAGTAGATTTTGGTAATGGAGCTGGTGAAATAAATCAAGACGACATCGCTAGTGTTTCTGTTCTTAAAGGTCCAGCAGCAGCAGCACTTTATGGAACTCGTGCAGCAAATGGTGCGATTATTATTGAAACAAAATCTGGTAGAAAGCAAAAAGGAATGGGTGTTTCTTATAACACAAGTTTCTTTGTAGATAGCGCATTTAAACTTCCAGAATTTCAAAATGAATTCGGTCAAGGGCAAGGTGGCGTTTTTGAATATGTCGATGGTTTAGGTGGTGGAACCAGTGATTTTATCACCTATTCTTGGGGCCCACGATTAGATCAAGGCATTTTGATACCGCAATTTGATAGTCCTGTGACCTTACCAGATGGAACAGTAGTACGCGGTGGGGACACTTCTTTATACAGTGGATTACCTATTACACCTACAGAGTTTAGAAGTAATCCAGATAATCTTAAGGATTTTTATAATACCGGTTATACATCTATTAATAACATTGCTGTGTCTAACGGTTTTGAAAAAGGTGATTACCGTTTAAGTTTTACAGATTTACGTAGTGAGAGTATAATTCCAGGCGTAGACTTAGATCGTCAGACGGTGGCAGCAAAGCTCAATTTCATGCCTGGCGATAAAACTACCATACGATCCAGTATCAACTATGTGAATAGTGCATCTGGTAACCGTCCATCTAATGGTTATGGAAGTGAAAACGTAAACTACTCGCTTGTCGCATGGGGTCCACGTTCTTTAAATATAGATAGCCTGAGAGATTACTGGCAGCCAGGTCTTGAAGGATCGCAGCAATACTCATTTAACTATTCTTTCTTTGATAATCCGTTTTTTATATTAAATGAAAACACGAACAGTTTTGGTCGTGATCGATTGTTTGGTAATATCTCGCTTTCGCGACAGCTAACACCAGAGCTTACTGCAACTGTGCGCACAGGAATGGATTACAGTAGTGAGAAACGTCGTTTTAAACGTAATTTTTCTACAAACCGTTTTAGAAATGGAGCTTATGCAGAGCATGATGTGTTTTACAGAGAGATCAACACAGACTTCTTACTTAATTATAAAAAGCAATTTGGTGATGTGAAATTTGACGCGAGTGTAGGTGGAAATAGATTGTCACAAAATGCCTCTACTTCTCAGTCACAAACAACAAGTCTTGCGCTGCCGGGAATCTTTTCATTAAATAATGCGGCGAGTCCTATCGAGAGTTTTGGATTTAGAAGTGAGAAAAGGATTAATAGTTTATACGCATTTGCAAAAGCAGGATACAAAAATTTTATATACCTAGACGTAACGGCACGTAACGACTGGTCCAGCGCACTCGCAACACCTTTCACGGCAGATAATACTTCCTTTTTCTATCCTTCAGTTTCTTCAAGTTTTATATTGAGCAATATGGTAGACTTACCTAAAGCAATTGATTTTGCAAAAATCAGAGCCAGTTATGCACAAGTAGGAAATGACACAAACCCATACCAGACGCAAGGAACTTTTATCTCACAGACTAATGTAAACTCACAGCCTACTTTCAGTAATCAAGATTTTATACCTAATCAAAACTTAAGACCAGAAACTACTTCTAGTGTGGAGATAGGTTTTGACGTTCGTTTCTTAAAACAACGTGTGAATTTAGATTTCACTTATTATAATGCTTTAACTAAGGATCAAATACTTTCATTGCCTATAGGTATTGCATCAGGTTTCAGTCAGCAGGTTGTAAATGCAGGAGCTGTTAGAACGCAAGGTGTGGAGATCGTTTTAAACACGATTCCAGTGAGGACTCAGGACTTTGAATGGAGTTCTACCGTAAACTTTGCAAGTAGTAGAGCAATTGTGGAAGAATTACCACAAGATGAAGGAAGATTAACTCTTGCTTACTCCAGAGTTTATGACAGTCAGAATCAAACCGTGTGGCATCAGGTAGAAGAAGGTGGTCGTGTTGGTGACCTTTATGGAACTGGTTATTTGAGAAATGAAAATGGAGATTTTGTTTTAAACGATCAAGGACGTTTTATATCAGATCCTGAGCTTAAGAAATTAGGAAATTATAATGCAGATTTTACAATGGGATTCAATAATTCTTTTACATACAAGAATTGGGATGCTTCATTTTTATTAGACTGGAGACATGGTGGAATCATCGTTTCTAGAACTCTTGCACTTGCTGGTGTAGGTGGACAGTTAGAAGAAACCGCAAACAGATCTCAAAATATCACTATCGATGGCGTAATTAATACTGGTACAGCAGAAAATCCAAATTTTGTTCAAAACACTATCGCACTATCGCCTGAAACCTATTACAGAGATTTCTATAACCGTAATGAAGAAGAGAACAATACGTATGACGCGAGTTATTTAAAATTACGTCAGTTCTCTATAGGTTACAGTTTTAATTTAAACGAAGGCGCTTTGGGACTATTTAATAATGGTGCTGAAATGCGAGTGTCTTTAATAGGAAGAAACCTTTTCGCAATAAGCGAGATTCCACATTTTGATCCAGAGCAGCTTGCCGTTCAAGGTCAAGGTTTTGTAAGTGGTGTAGAAGACATGTCTTACGCCTCAACGAGAAGTTTTGGTATCAAGGCTGGAATTAACTTTTAAAAGATGGATACGTGTTCCGCTTTCGCGAAAGCAGAACAACCATCAAACAACAGAGAATAATAAAATTAATGCCAGTTCGAGCGAGAGTCGAGAACGATTAATGATCGAGAATCTATAAAGAGGTTTCGACTATCGCTCAACCAAGCATTTAAACAATATAAAAATGAAAAACTTAACAAAATACAGTCTATTACTTCTAGCTTTTATAAGCGTAGTGATCATTTCCTGCACCGCTGATTTTGAAGAAATAAATACCAACCCTAATGCGCCAGTAAGCGTGCAACCTAGCTTTTTACTAAGGCAGGTAATTTATAATTATGGAGAAGAAATGTCTTATGAAGGCTTTGTCGCTGGTGGCTTGCTGAGCCAGCACATGACAGCTTTTGATTTTAACCTATTCGGTAGGCATGATTTAAAAAGTCCGCAATTAGGTGGTAATCCATGGCCTATCTTTTACAGAAACTTGAGAGATAATGAATTAATCATCACTCAGTCAAGAGAGACGCCAGCATTTGCTGTTTATGAAGGTCCTGCCTTGATTTACAAAGCATATATGAGTGCAGCGTTGACTGATATTTTTGGGGACGTTCCTTATTCTGAGGCTTTCAGAGGTCTGGACGGTATAGTACAGCCTAAATATGATCTTCAAGAAGATGTGTATTTACAACCTGGAGGGATTTTAGATAATCTTGATCAAGGAATTGCTGCAATAGAAAATTATACTGGTGCGATTGCATTAGAAGGCGATGTTCTTTTTAACGGTGATCTGGATGGTTGGGTACGATTTGCAAACAGTTTGAAGATAAAAGCGTTAATGCGTATATCAGCAAGAGAAAACGTCAATGCACGTTTACAGAACTTGTTTGATGACCAGAATTACATCAGTACAAACTCACAAAATGCAGTGTTTAACTTCTCAGATAATGAGCCAAATAATTTCCGTATGGCGCGATTGAGAGCTGGAGATTTTGGAAACTTTGCTATGAGTGAGACGATGGAAGAAATACTAGAAGGTTTAAACGACGCACGTATCAACGTTCTTTTTAGACCTAGAGTTAATAATGGCAATGGCGAAGATTTTAATGGAATTCTCAATGGTATAGATGCATCATCTAGTACACCAGATTTTGGAGATTTCTCTCAAGCAGGAACTATTTTTAGAGAAAATACAGGTATGCTAGATGCTAATTACATGACCGCGTGGGAAACTAACTTTCTACTTGCTGAGGCAGCCGAAAGAGGTCTTATCTCAGCATCTGCTCAAACGCTATATGAAACAGGAGTGACACAAGCTCACGAATATTGGAATACCACCTTACCAGCAAACTATCTGAATACAGAAGCCGCTTATGGAGCAAATGGTAATGATCCTATAGAACAGATCATTACACAAAAGTGGCTCTCAAGCATGATCAACGGTTATGAAGGATGGATTGAATACCGTCGTACAGGTTTTCCTGTATTAAAAACACTTCAAGCAAGTTTAAATAACAACTTAATCCCAGTAAGAATGCCTTATCCTGCAGAGGAGGCATCTCTTAATACTGATAATTATAATGTTGCTGCTGGAGCAACTAATGTTAATAGTATTAACGCGCCAGTATGGTGGGATGAGTAGGAAAAAATAAAAACAAAACTAAAAATCAATAAGAACTTGAACTCGAATTTAAAAGAGTGAGCATTGAGGCAAGCGAAATGCGGTTTTCAAATTAAAATAAAACACCTATTTGAGCGAGAGTCGAGAAAGTTAAAAGCAAAGAACCAACCTGTGAGGTTTTGACCTTTTTAGAAGTTTGAAATTAAAAAAAGAACCTTTTTAGGCAACCTCACAGGTTTTAAGCATAAAGATTGATTTGAAAAATGATGTCAGTTCGAGCGAGAGTCGAGAACAAATACATGTCGAGATTCAAGATTCAGGACTTGTAATGAATGTTTTTTGATTTTTACTCTTTTAAAAAAGCATCTGGTTACAAATCGATAAAGGTAGAAACCGATTGCGCCCTGCGGCAGAATGACAATTAAATTAGATTCTGTATTAAGTGCCGAAACTCAAAATTAACAAATGAAATTGTGTGATAAACATTGAATAAGTAATTTAAAAAATCATTCTCGACTGCGCTCGAATTGACATTTTCTTAAACTTAAACTTAAACTTAAACTTAAACTTAAAGTGGATTTCCTAACCCAGACATCAACCTTACAATGGTTAATCATAATAGCGAGTAGTGTGATATTTTTCATACTGGCGCCGTATGCAAAAGATGTTGGTACATTCTTTAAGGCACAGCATCGCGGCAAGCAACCTAATATGGTCATGCTTACAGGAAGTTTGATTATCTCTTGGATTTTTGCAAAAAGTATTACTAATGCAGCTAACTTAGGGTTAGAATTTGGTCTAGTCGGTGGCGTCGCTTATGCTGGTTATTATCTCTCCTTTGCAGTAGCAGGAATTATTATATATCAATTAAGAACACAAGGTAACTATACCAGTATCCATCATTTTTTAACCGATAAATATGGTAAACGAGCCGTAGGTTTATTTTCTATTCTTATTAGTTTTAGACTGTTCAATGAAGTCTGGTCTAATACGATGGTTATCGGGACCTACTTTGGAGAAATGGGAACTACAGCTTATTATGCTGCGATAATTGTGTTTACAGTAATGACACTAGCCTATACTTTAAAAGGAGGATTAAGCAGTTCGATTTTTACCGATGTCATTCAGATGGTTTTGTTTTCTATATTATTAATGATCATTCTAGGAGTCATTTTTGCCCAGCCATCTACAGATGTAGGTAGAATGATGACTAGCGGTACTTGGTCCATGGAATTAGGATTGAACCTGTTTTTTGCCGCAATTTTACAAAGTTTTAGTTATCCGTTTCATGATCCAGTATTAACAGATCGCGGTTTTATAACCGATGCTAAAACTATGCGCAAAAGTTATCTTTGGGCAGCAGTTTTAGGCGGTATATGTATTGTTTTATTTAGTCTGGTAGGTGTGTATGCACAACAATCAGGATTACAAGGTCAGGCAGCAGTTGAGGTAGCAAAAAAGTTAGGAGTAGTTTTGTTACTCATTATCAATTTTATTATGATTACCAGCGCAGCAAGTACTTTAGATAGTACTTTTTCTAGCTTTTCAAAAATGCTAACGATCGATTTAAATTTAGGGAAAACAGTTTCATTCGGTAGAATCATGATGATTCTTGTCGCAGTTCTAGGTACTATTCCTGTATTCCTTGATGCAGAAATATTAAGTGCCACTACCATAAGTGGTACTATGGTTATAGGTTTAACACCAGTATTTGTTTTATGGAAAATGAAAGTACCTAGAGTAAGTTATTTTCTATCGGTAACTTGTGGGCTAGTTTTTGGTACTTTACTCGTTCTGGGCTGGTTGCCAGAAAGCTTGATTTTTACCTCAGGAAGATACTCAGTTCTCTTATGGATTAACATTTATGGAATATTAATTAGTTTCCTTTTATTTTTAATACCGGCATGGATAAAAAGATTTTAGATCTAGGAAATAAAAAAGGAAAAATGCTGCTTTTCGGCGGTGTGTATAGCAATTTGCAAGCGTTACAGAGCTTGATGCAAATTGCTCAACAGCATGATATCCCACCAGAAAACTGCATTTGTACTGGCGATATTATCGGTTATTGTGGGCAGCCTAAAGAGACATTAAATTTGTTTAAAACATGGGGCGCACATAGTATTTTAGGTAATGTAGAAATTCAGTTGCGAGATGATCAAGACGACTGTGGTTGTGATTTTACTCAAGGATCTCGTTGTGATGGATTTAGTGAGATATGGTACGCTTTCGCGAAAGCGAATCTATCTAAAAGCTCGTTAGAATTTTTTAATACTATTCCAGACCATATTATATTTAACTATGCAGGAAAGAAAATAGGTGTGGTACATGGCAGTTATGAGAACGTCTCACACTTTGTTTTTAAATCTACTCCATGGATAGAGAAGCATTCTAGCATGATGGCACTAGACGCTAGCGTGATTGTGGCGGGACATTGTGGGTTGCCATTTGTAGATCAAAAGGGAAGTCAAATATGGCTTAATCCTGGAGTTATAGGAATGCCTGCAAATAATGGTAAAATCAAAACCTGGGCGATGGTTATAGATGATTCTAGCGGTTTTGAATTTGAACACATCCAGCTGTCTTATGATTATTTAACAGCGATTCATGAGATGAAAAAAAATGAACTGCCTTATGAATATGCAACTACTCTAGGTACTGGTCTTTGGGATAATATGGAGATCCTGCCCGATAAGGAAAGGTTATCCCAGGGTAAACCAATTAACCTGTTTTCTTAAATAAAGTCTATTAAGAATTATGATGTAATTTATACGAGAACTATGTGAAATGCAGGGTCTATTTGGTTCTATCGTTTTAACTAGATAATTTAAAAATCAGGTATTTAAGTACAAGAAAACCTTCTTTTGTAGATAGTATTCTCATCTTACTTACTTTTTATAATTACATTCTGTTTTTATGGTGTTTTATGTAATTATCTAAGGAATAGGTAAGAATTACAGAGAACACTTGCATTTTTAAAATAGATTGTAGAAATTACACGTTAATCAATTAATGAAAATGATCCCTAACTGGTTTTACAAATTACTTATTGTTATGTGTGTCTTAAGTCTGTGTATCTTAGGTTATAAAATCGCTGACGGTGAACAAAACCGAAGTTTTATCTGGTTCGGCTTTTTATTCTTAATGGCCATATGGTATGCCTTAAGGCAATTAAGGAGCAACAGGTAAACAGGTAAGTTTTTAAACTTTTATAACCAGCGTTCTTTTAAGACAGTCGGCATAAAACGATTAATTTCACAATATGGCAATTTTTAAACGTGATCCTTGGATTCTCGATATTTATCGTACATATAGTGGTGCAAACCATTTATATATACGTGGTCGCGCCCTAGAAGACCAGCCATTAAAACATTATGAGCAACAGACTTTGTACCAGACGCTGCGTAATACCTGGCGTACTTTTGCTACAGACGAGATAAGAAACGCTCAGGTAAAATTAACCTTGCCTAACGGTAAGTTTTTTGAAGTAAAAGCAGATCATGAAGGCTATTTTCTATTTAATATAAAAACGGATATAGACCTTGATGCCTTAACAGATAAAGAAGGGTACTTATCCTTTACGGTTAGTTTTGATGAAGATAATTCCGCTTTCGCGAAAGCGAAACGACAAAAACGACTCAAAATAAATAAATTCTCTGGAGAGTCATTAATACCCCTAGAAACTGCGGCTTATGGTGTTATAAGTGATATAGACGATACTATAATGCATACTGGTGTGACCAGCTTTCTTAAAATGCGTGTGGCTTTTAATACCTTTTTTAAGAATTATGACCGTCGTTTAGCCTTAAAAGGTGCTGCTAGTTTTTATCAATTATTGCATAGAGGCTCGTCAAGTAATGATCAAAATCCTATGTTTTATTTAAGTAATAGTCCATGGAATTTATATAAATACTTAGAGAAATTTCTTGACTTTCATGGATTTCCTAAAGGCCCTATTTTATTGCGAGATTTTCCTACACCATGGGATAGAACGCCCAAATTAAAACGACCTCATAAAGAGCACGAACTCATCAACATATTGAAACACTATCCACATATGAAGTTTATTCTTATAGGTGATAGTGGTGAGCACGATGCAGATTATTACAAAGATGTCGCACAACAATTTCCTGACCGCATTATGGCTATTTATTTAAGGTCTGTAGATCACAAAAAGAAAATGTTGAGAGTAAAATCCATAGCCGACGGTTTTACCATATGTCCTATGTTATTAGTAAAAGAATCTAAAGAAGCCGTTACTCACGCTCGTGAGAATGGATGGATTGTGTAAGAAGCTCAATTCCAAAGAAGATTCAAGAAATGAGATTCAAGAAATGAGATTCAGGAATCGAGATTTATTTATAGCGATTCCGCTCTGTAGCAGAATGACAAATCAAAAATCAGATATCGTTAATCCTCAATATTTTACCCTAAAATCCCATTCTGTTTTTTATAAAAAGCATCGGCTTGTTTTTGCATGAGCTCTCTAGCTATTTTCTTTTTGTAGGTATACAGTTCGTCCTCGTCTGCGATGTCTTTATAGACTCTGTTATTTAATTCTTTATCAGTTTGTGTAAGTATGGTTTGCTGTTGCCTTTGTTGTGTTACCCATGATATAACGAGGTCTTCTCGCTCTGCATATTTGTAATCGTATTCTCCTCTGGCCGATAATAATTTGGCAATAATAGGAGATGTTTCTATCGCTAGAAAAAGTAAGAAGATAAAGAATGAGGTTATAAATGGCAATTTTTTTAAGGCTTCAATACGCGCCATAAGTCCGTCTACGTTTTCTATAATAGGCTGCGATGCGGCCAGCTGTAAAGTTTCTTTAGTTTTTAAGTCGGCTAGTTGTAATTCTATGGCCGCTATTTTATCGGCATTTAAAGCTTTTAGTTCTTTAAGTTCTTCTAGTGCAGCATCATGCTTTTCTCGTTTTTCTTTGTAAACCGGGCCTTTTCCTAGCTTGTTAGTTCCAGATGTTCCTTCGGCTTCTGCGATATACGTGGAGTATAGGGCTTCTACTTGGACTTCTTTTGTGGTAATTTCATATTTTAATTCTTGTATCGCTTTCGCGAAAGCGGACTCCTCAACAGCAAATAAACTAGCAACTTGCTCTTGATTATTTAAGGTCATCGCATTTTTCTCTTCCAGAAGAACCTGATCGATTTCTTTCTCAAAAATCTTTAATTCCAGAGGTTTTGAAATCACAACAGCAATAATAAGTGCCAAAACAATACGCGGTGCCGCCTGCCACAACTCATTGATTTTACGATCACTTTTCTTAAGTGTAGAAACAATATAACGATCGAGATTAAAGATCAATAAACCCCAAACCAAACCAAAAGCACCTGCTATCCAGTAATTATCAAAAACGGTAAATAGCGCATAACTGGCCGCAAAAAATGCCATAAGTGCAGTAAAGAAAACCGTTGCGCCTATACCGGCATACTTATTACGCTCGCCAGCGCTGCACTGGTCCAGTAACTCAGCATCAGCACCACTACAAAAGATAAAAAAAGATTGCATAAAAAAACGTTTATAAAAGGGTTGTCTTTTATAAACGTTTGAAATTGTGTATTGTTACCGTTTAGAAACGAAAACTTTAACTGAAATTAAGTTTATTCGCCAGGTTGAGAAACGATAAACTGCTTAGAATTTTTATCAGGATCAATGGTTTCAAATAATAACGAATACATATTATTCAAAGTCTCTTCTGACATTTCCATATGATTATTAGTTGAATAACTAAATGTATGCTCATTACCGTTTTGGGTAGAGATACTAAAAGGAACGTTGTTATATTTCTTAATTAACGATTCTACTTCTTGAAGATCTGCTTTTTTACCATCTATTTCAAATTTCACAGGCTCTTGTTGACGTGATGCAGACAATAGAAAAGTCTTTCTTGAAGAATAATCTTTTGACAGCTGTGCTGGTTTTTCTGGACTATCTACAATCCCTGCTTTCAAATGCTTCTCTACGTCTTTCCAAGAATTACTCTTTGCACCAACTCTTTGATTCTTAGAAAACATCTTCAAACTGTTCACTCCATTGACTGGCATGATTTGCACGCCGTTGTTTCCGTTTTTTTCTATGAATTCCTTTGCCTTCTCCTTAGTGACTTTTAGGTCATTGATATAGTAATTCATTCTATTTCCTACATTTTCTATGTAGTCCATAGGAGTTCTGGGTGGAGGCGGTGGTGGCATGTTTTTATTATCTAGATATTCAACTGCTTTACCAGTTATGTCCACTTTTAAACCCCAAGTATCATAGAATTCCATGCGTCCATTATCGTTTGCTTTATAATAATGAAGTTTACCATTCACGTTTAAATAGCCCAATTGCTTGTCAGGGTCTGCAGGAGCAGGTGGCGGCGGAGGAGGAATATCACCTGGTGTGATGTCATTATCCCAATATAAATAAGGCCACGGCTCATTTTGAGCACGTTGTTCTTCACTCATAGAATTAAAAATAAGTTGCATGCGTTTTGTGTCTTCTTCAAAAACTACTACGTGACCTTTTTCTTCTATAAATTTTTGATGCTTTTTTGCCTGGAAATTATACTCTTCAATGTCTTTAGAAGTTACATTTTCAAGAATTTCAATGATTTCTATCTCTTCATCTGTCCTTCTTATTTCATAACCTTGACTTTCAAAATCCTGAAGTTCGTCCAGTTTATTATAAATATCGATTTGATCACCATTGATTTTATAGTAATGAGGCTCTCCGTTTATAGTGATTTTTCCTTCAGGATCGTTAGGATCTACTATAATGTACTTTTTGTTTGAATCGTCTTCTACGATAACAATTTCTTCTACTTCTATAAATTCGGTTTCTTCTTTACCACAACTTATAATAAGTAATGCTAGAATAGGTATAAGTGCTAGACCTCTTAAGACTAGACTCGTGTTTGATGTATGTGTTTTCATGATGTTAAATCTTTTTTTGATGATAGGAAATGTAAATGTGTTTGCCATAGCCTGCTGGTAGCTAGTGGTAGCATGCCTTAATAAAACCTCTTGATAGGATACCGTAGATATTCCCTGGTTTAAAACAGCGCTGTCTGCAAGGAATTCATGATTCAGCTTTATGGAATACCTAATGATGTATAACAATGGGTTGAACCATAGGACAATTAAAAGCAACTCAATAAATAGTATGTCTAGTGAGTGCATTTGATCTAAATGTGCTTTTTCATGTTCTAGAATAACCGTGGGTATATTGTTGGACTCGTGGTCTTTCTTTGAAATGAAAATGCGTTTGAGAAAGGAATGCGGTATAGTCAGTTGATTGCGCAAGATAAGTTGATAAGCTTTGTAAGAACTGATCTCATCTTCCTGTTGGATTCTAAAAGAGCTCAAATTCTTGCCAAAACGCCACAGCATAATTGCAACACCTATAATGTAAATACCACTGAATACATAAAACCAATTGATCTCAAAACTAGGCTGATCTACCATAGTTTCTGTTAGTACTAGAGAACTATAATCTACAAATGGAATCTCTTCCATAGGTATAACTACAGTTTTTACAACTATAAAAGGTATGATCAACGATATGATAAGTGCACCTATCAAATAGAACCTTTTAAAATTGTGCCATGACGTGTTCTCCAGCAATAATTTATAAGCTAACCATAATGTAAATAAACAGGCTGCGGAATTAATTAAAAAATGTTCCATAACTATTTGTTATTAATTTGCTTATCTATGATTTCTCTCAATTCTTTCAGTTCTTCTCTGCTTAGATCAGTTTCCTTTGTGAAGAAAGATGCAAACTGTGAAGCACTATCATTAAAGAAGTTCTTAATCAACCCATTTACGTGTTTAGAGAAATAATCACTTTTCTTAACCAGTGGTTTATACTGACGGCTTTTACCAAATAGTTCATAGCCTACAAAACCTTTGTCTGTCATACGTTTTAAAAGAGTGGCAATAGTTGTAGTTGCAGGTTTAGGATCTTCATATTCTTCTAACAGTTCTTTCATAAAAGCTTTTTCTAGCTTCCATAAATGACTCATAAGATCTTCTTCAGTTTTTGATAATTTCATTTCTACTTTTTTTAGAATCTAACTCTACAAATGTAGAACAATATTTTAATTCTACAAGTGTAGAGCATTTTTTTGCGAAAATATATTTGAGTCATGAGTTTGTTCAACTCTATTATTAAATAGTATTTAATCAATTGATTATCAATATTTGTATCCTAATAAGTGATTTTTTTAAACGTTATTATTTCTATGCTAAACCATATCTATGGATTTTAAAAAAGCAGAGGCGCAGATAACGGTATTAATAAGTAATTAGGCATGTATATTATTTTTATAATCGATAAAGTGTATTAAAATGATTATTAAAATCGACAAAATACAGTAAAAAGTAAAATAAATTAACAAAAGATCAATATATTGATGTTCTGTATCATAGAAACGTATATATTTGAATCAAATACATTTATTATGAAAACTATTTTTACTTCATTGATATTTTTATTTTGTGTAGTGTCATTTGCACAGGTAGGAATAAATACTAATTTACCAGATACCAGCGCTGTGTTAGATATTTCTTCAACAGATAAAGGTTTGTTAATGCCGAGAATGTCTACTGCTCAAAAAGAAGCTATAGTTAACCCAGCGACTGGCTTAATTGTTTATGATACAACATTAAATAGTTTTGTTTTTTATAATGGTGTAGCTTGGGTTTCCTTTGGAGTAAGTGGTGCATCTAGTTCTTCTACAGGTTGGGCAGAGTATAAGGATGGTACCTATACTTCGGCTCGCCCATTAACTATAGCGGCTAGAGGAACTGGCGGCCTCTCGCCTAATAAAGTGACCCTGTCTAATGATGCCCGTAGTGTAGTAGACAATCAATTGCCAGCAGATGTTGCAACTTTTTTTAATGCTTCTAATCAAAAAATTATAGGTGAGAATGGTGATGGTATAAATATACTTATTGAATTTAAGTTAAGGCCTAATACGCAATCTGAAGCAAGAGTGACAGTAGCAATAGATGTAGGTGGTGCTGTTGGAGAAATTTATTCCAATGACTTTGTTATGACAAAAGCACGTGGTGTAGAGCATCATTACTTGCATTCCTTTAATGCGTATACTGATGGTGTCTGGGAGGCAAATGGTGGAACGGTTAAAATATCTTCGACCGATTCTATGGATATTTATGATATAAGATTTTTAATAACTAGAACTCATAAGGCATTATAATTAAAGAAAAATGATTGCTAAATCTCGCTTTAGCGAAAGCTTTAAAAAAAAATCCCACTCGATACGAATGGGATTTTTTTAAAAAAGAACAACTCAAATCATTAATAATAAATTAAGAGGTTATCTTTTAAGTGCAGTGAAATGCTTGTAGAAATGAGGTATAGTCTCGATTCCTTTTAAGTAATTCCATATTCCAAAATGCTCGTTAGGAGAGTGAATAGCGTCACTATCCAGGCCGAATCCCATTAAAATGGATTTAGAGTTCAACTCTTTTTCAAATAGGGCTACGATAGGAATGGACCCACCACTGCGTTGTGGAATAGGAGTCTTACCAAAAGTGTCTTTATAAGCGGCGCTAGCTGCGCGATATCCCAAAGAGTCTATAGGAGTTACATAAGCAGTACCGCCATGATGAGGTGTTACTTTTACTTTTATACCTGCTGGAGCGATGCTTTCAAAATGTTTTTTGAAAAGATCTGTAATTTCATGCCAGTCTTGATCTGGTACTAAGCGCATAGAGATTTTTGCATAGGCTTTACTTGCAATTACAGTTTTAGCTCCTTCACCAGTATATCCACCCCAAATACCGTTTACATCTAGTGTAGGTCTTATGCTGTTGCGCTCATTAGTGGTATATCCTTTCTCACCATGTTCTTGTGCGATGTCTAGGGCTTTATTGTAAGCTTCTTGAGAAAATGGAGCTTTGGCCATTTGTGCACGCTCCTCTGCGCTTAGTTCTTTTACTTTGTCATAGAATCCAGGAATGGTGATGCGGTTATCCTCATCTTGTAATTGCGAGATCATGTCACAAAGAATGTTGATAGGGTTTGCTACGGCACCTCCATAAAGTCCAGAGTGTAGGTCGCGATTAGGTCCTGTAACCTCTACTTCTACGTAGCTTAAGCCGCGCAGTCCTGTTGTAATACTAGGTACGTCTTTTGCTATCATGCCAGTGTCTGAAATTAAGATCACATCATTTGCAAGTTTCTCTCTGTTGCGTTCTAAGAACCAGCCTAGGGACTCGCTACCTACTTCTTCTTCACCTTCTATCATAAATTTAACGTTACATGGGAGCTCATTATTTGCTGTCATGTATTCCATAGCCTTGACGTGCATGTACATTTGTCCCTTATCGTCGCAAGCACCGCGGGCAAAAATAGCTCCTTCTGGATGTAGATCTGTTTTTTTAATTACAGGTTCAAATGGTGGGCTATCCCATAGATTGATAGGATCTGGCGGTTGCACGTCGTAATGACCGTAGACTAATACTGTAGGAAGGTTAGGATCTACTATTTTCTCTCCATAAACTATAGGGTAGCCTGGAGTTTCACAAATTTCTACTTTGTCACAACCTGCTTCTAGAAGAGCGTTTTTTATCACCTCGCTAGTTTTTATTACATCATCTTTATATGCAGGGTCTGCACTTATAGATGGGATTTTAAGTAATTCTATAAGCTCATTTATAAAGCGATCTTTATGTTTATCAACGTATGATTTGGTATCCATTTTCTATTGTGTTTGAGGTAAAGATAAGAAAGGTTGAAAATTTTTTCAATAAAGAATTTGTAATTGTTAAAAAGAGTGTATATTTGCCGTCCCAAATAGGGACACCAGTAAGCGGATGTGATGGAACTGGTAGACATGCTAGACTTAGGATCTAGTGCTTCACGGCGTGCAGGTTCGATTCCTGTCATCCGCACAAAAGAAAAGCTCTTCAGTTATGAGGAGCTTTTTTTATTTATAGCTATTTATAAAACATTGAGTTAGTGCCGTTATGTATGGAACTCTAATTATTTATGGCTAGCGTGTGTTTTACTTTTATTTAAAAATAGGGCATAAAAAAACCGCTATAAAGCGGTTTTTAAAATATGAATGACTGGTTTTTAGTTACCGTTCATCTTATCTTTTAAGCTGTTAGTAGCTTTGTCAGTTGCGTCTTTAGCTTTGGCAGCAGCATCATCTACCGCTTTTCCAGCTTTGTCCATACCTTCTTGTGCAGCTCCTTTTACAGTTTCTCCAGCTTCATTAACGCCTTCTTTTACTGCTTCCATACCGTTGTTAGCTCCTTCTTTAACAGCATCGATACCGTCGTTTGCAGCGCCTTTAACAGCCTCTCCAGCCTCGTTTACGCCTTCTTTTACTGAATTCATTCCGTCAGCGGCAGCATCTTTCATATCTCCTGCTGCGTCTTTCATAGAATCGCCTGCCTCTTCCATTCCAGCTTTTGCGTCATCCATTCCTTTTTCTACTTCTCTACAGCTTACTGTTAAGATTAATCCTAAAGCTACTGCTCCTAAAAATACTTTTTTCATGGTTATGTTCTTTATATGTTATACAAATTTACATATTTATGGAGCTTCTTAAATTTTGTTCTTACAATTAGGTAAATAGTCGTTTAAAATCATATTAATCAGCCCAAATACATAAAAACAAGGTATTATTTGTTAGTTAATTGCGTCTTATTACTTTTCTTAATTGTGTATATATAAATTGGTTAGTTTTAATTCTGTATAGGGATAGTGCGCAAACCGTGGTAACAAATATAATTGCACCTACTCCAGCTTGATATGGGTTGAGGTTTTTACCTATAATCTGATGTAGGCCTACGCCCGTTAGGCTTCCGTAAATAATAACGAAATGTATGACGTATATAGAAAGGGTTTTTTGTCCTATTTTGAGTATTAATGACTGTTTGATGTATTGTTCGCAATAATAAAATATTCCTAATAAAATAAGAACGTTACCTAATCTAGTAAATAGATAGTTGTAATAGGCAACTTCCTTAAATAGTAGGATGTTTGATTGTAAATATATCCAATTGAAAAAGTGAGAAGAGTACCATATTAATAGGGCGCCTATTATTAATAAGCTGGTGACTAGTATGGTTTTAAACTTAGCTTTTTCTAAGAATCCGTAAAATAAGGTCGCTATAAAAGCACCATATGCCATGTACCCAAACCAGGGAATTATTGTGAATACCGAGCCATTTGTTTTAGTGAGGTAGTTTGCGATAAATAATGGAAGTTGTGAAACGTCTAATGATCTGTACAATGGCTCGCAGAGAAATATCGTTGTACCTAGGCTGATCATGATTATTGAAAACATGGCAGACTTCTTAAAAGTAGCCATATATATAAGTATGGTAAGTAATATGGATAGTCCTATGCACTGCAGTACGTCTACAATTAAAAAGTAGTCTTTAAAAACACCTTGAGCCCATTCAAAAACTGGAGCTCTTAATGCATACCCTATAGATATGAGCATGACGCCCCTGACAGCTCCTTTCTTAATGCGCGTGTTGCTCGTTGCGTTTTTTTTGGACTTCATTAATAAGTAAGTAAAAATGATTCCAGAAATGGTAAAGAAAGTGGGCGCTGTAATACCTCTGAAGTATTTCCAGATTTGAAAAACTATATGGTCTTCGTCTCTGTATTCTATAGCGAGTAGTGTGTCTATAAAATGACCTTGCAGCATCATTATGATAGCAAATGCTCTAACGGCATCAATGAAAAATAAACGATTAGCTTTCAAGCGGGATTAATTAGTTTAACAAAACTACAGTATTATTCTAATAAGATGAATTTGCGGAAAAATTATAATATTTGAATTATCCACAGCGCGCTGTAAATCTCCAGTTTCTATAAAACAAAAAAGCCTCTCCGTTTGGAAAAGCTTCTCAAAAAGTAATCTGTGATTACCTTCAAAGTCCTCAATTGTATCTGAGGACACACAACTTGAATTGCATACTTAAAAAGTAATGCGGTCTGGACGGGATTCGAACCCGCGACCCCATGCGTGACAGGCATGTATTCTAACCAGCTGAACTACCAGACCGTGTTCTAAAGAACGTTGCTAACTCGTTTACTGCGTTAGCGGTTGCAAATATACGACTGTTTTATTAACTGGCAAGACTTTTTTAAAAATAATTTTAAAAATAATTAAAAAACAGTGCTGGATATATGAAATTGTCTTCCTAATGCTTAGTTAAATCACTTAAAATCAAATAGAAGAAGTTTTTTGTTTAATTTGATTAAAAAGATGAAATTTTTAATCAAATTATGTCTGGTTACATTGATAATAAATAAAGGTGTAAATAATTATCTTTGAATTATGATAAAACTTTTTGCAACAGACATAGATGGTACTTTATTAAATGATAAAAGATACCTGTCAGATAGAACAATTGCTTCTCTTGAGAAATTAGACATGCCCAAAATCCTTATTTCGGCAAGAATGCCACAGGCTATGGTTTATCTTCAAGAGGCTTTGTGTATAGTGAATTCTCCTATGATATGTTATAACGGTGCTCTTGTACTACATGAGGAAGAGGTGTTATATGAATTGAGTATTCCGTTTAATGAAATAAAAGCATTATCTCAAATAGCTCAAGAAAATGGGCTTCATGTTTCTCTTTATAGAAAAGAGGAGTGGTTTGTACCTTCTATGGATAAGTGGTCTGAGAGAGAAATTCATAATACTAGAGTGCAGCCTACGGTGCAGGATGTTTCTGTTACTTTGGAATATTTAGAAAAGACCCAAGATAAAGGTGGTGCGCACAAGATTATGTTTATGGGCGATAGAGATGGTATTGATTCCGCTTTCGCGAAAGCGGAACAGAAAATAGGGCCTAGTGTACGACTTTATAGATCTAAAAGTACTTATATCGAAATCACGCCTAGTGGAACATCTAAAGAAGTAGCCCTAAGAAAGCTGTTGGATTTTAGATTTTCTGATATAGGAATGGAAAATGTTGTCGCTTTTGGTGATAATTACAATGACGAAGATATGCTAGGTGCTGTAGGTTATGGTGTAGCAGTAGAGAATGCAAGAGATGTGGTTAAAAAGGCGGCAAAATATTCTACAGTACATCATGCAGAGGATGGTGTTGCTCTATGGTTAGAACAAAACGCATAAAAAAAAAGGCAGCCCTAATAATTAGGAACTGCCTTCTTCATGAATGATTAGATTATTATTCTATAACCATAATGTCTTGTGTATCTAATCCTACAGCGTTCATAACTGCGTCATAGTTGTTTATATCTAAGTCTGAGCTAAAATCTGCGACAGGAATTCTAACGATTCTAAAGATCTTCCCTAAAAGTTCCTGATTTGGTAAAAAGTCTAAATCACTTAAAACGGGAGAGTCTAAAAGTATCGTGGTGCTCGTTGAGGTAGCTGAATAATTGTATTGATACTCAAAATTAGCAGCATAGAAAACTTGTGGTAATAGTACCCAGGTGTCTGGTTGCTCATTTTGTAATAGATAAACGAGTGTCATATCATTTTCAAACTGGTCAATACTATTAGGCGTTTGGATCACTACTTCATAATTATTAGCAGCAGTAAAGTTAACTGGTCGTGTTTCAAAAGACTGTGCGATAGTATCAGTGTCTGTGTCAATAAAATCGTCGTTACTGTTGCATGAGGTTAATGTAATAGCGAGAGCAAAAAGTAGTGTGATATATTTCATAATAAGTAGTTTAAATTTTAGTGTTCAATAAGTGTGCCTAAATTTAGAACATGAGAAACTATTTACTCGTTATTTAATGATTAATCTGTGTTAAAATGCAGGGGTAACTAACAGTCGCAGATAGTTAACTATCGATAGAAGATAATGCTATCTATATTTATACAACTAGCGATGACGGTTATTTTAAACTTGCTAGAGTCTACAGGCAGTTAGGTTACGTGCATAGCGCGTTATCCAGTTATCAAGAAGGTTTTAAAAAGGATAGTGTGAGTTTGCGACCTCGATTTGAGTATGCTCGTCTTTCTTTGGGAAATAATGATCCTGCTACTGCTTTTGATGTTTTCGATAAATTAATAGTTAAATTTCCTGAGAATGCTACGTACCGTTATTATATGGTACGACTTATAATGATTTGGGCAGGGAGGAGGATGCTGTGTCCTCTTTTGCGTAAGCGGTATTATTACATACTTCTTACAGAGCGGCTAGAATAGAGTTAGTAAAAATTCTTATTAAAAAAAAGGATGTTTAATAATGCTATTCTTAATGCAAAAAAGCGTCATGCTTTATATGAGAACGATTTGAAACTCAATAGCTTTATTGCTCAAGCTTATCTAGGTGTAAGGGATATGTCATGGTGGTTGAGCATTTTGCGTTGCTTTTTTAAATTAGGACATGATACCGATTATAACCGTAAGAATCTTGCCTGGTCTTATCTTAATGACAGTCAGTGGCAGAGAGCTGTGGATAATTATATAATACATAAAGAGATTTATCAAGATGGCAATTCTCTTGTGTACTTTAATATGTCTGGGTCTTATCTTAAATTAGGTAAATGAGACCTAGCGCAGCAATATGTAGAAAGCTCTAATGCTTTTAAAACGGTAGAATTACATCAAGTATTTTGCAACTTGTAACTATTTATGTGAAAAATGGAGATTATAAAAACGCATTTTATGCTACTAAAACAGCTAAGAAAGAGAAGTTTTAAAACGATTTTATAGGTTATCAATATGTTCTAGCTGCTTATCAATTCTATGCAGATAAATCATAGAAGTTAGAGTTTTACGAGGAGTCTGTATCCTAATATTTTTTTGTGGAATCTTGAGAAGTGCGTAGGAAGGATTTGCGTAAAGAGGTCTTTCTAGTTGCTAAAAAATAGAAAGGTTGTAAATTAGCTCTATGAATAAAGCGTGTTTTCTATCAATAGTACTTTTTTTGAGTATTTGTGTTTCTTGTTTATCTGAGGATTATAAGGAGGAGCGAGCGCATGATATGGCTAGAATAGAAATGCAAAGTATCGATATGGATTCTGTAGATCGTTACCCTGTGTTTGATAATTGTGACGAGATGCTCACCACGTCAGATTGTTTTTATAAGACTTTATTCAATGTTATAGATCAAAAATTGAGAAAAGACTATATAGCTATACAACTAGAGCAAAAGGATAGCGTATATGCCTCTATAAGCGTTGATAACAAGGGTGTGATAGAGTATGATGGTATTTTTAAATGTGCTCGTTCTATAGATAAGGATCGACTCGATTCTATACTAAAAGATCGATTAGCAGATTTTCCAGTTATAAAGAGTGCCGTAAAACGATCGATACCAGTATCTACGACTTATAGATTACCTATTGTTTTTATTCCTGTAGACTCTCTAGAGAATTAATTTTTCTACCTTGCCACTGTGGTTTTGATAGACTTTTAAGTGCAATTAAAATTACTATAAATGGGTATGTGATAAAGTTAACTATGACAAATTTCCATTTTACATTTTTAAATATTTGATCTCCTATTGATAGTACAGTGAAGTCTGTAAATACTTTTACAAGAACCAGACTTAGAAACATCTTATCTGTGATTAATGAAAAATGCCATAATATAGGGCTAGAAATAAATAATAAGCTCATGGTTAAAACCTGAAAACTTACTAGTTTGTTAAGTCTACTATTAGTCTCGCTACCTTTTTGAGCCCAGCGTGCGCGTTGCGCTATTATGTCTATTAAATTGTTTTTAGGTTGTGTGATTACAGTAGCATTTTGAGATTTTAGATAATGACATTTTGTGACATCTTTACTGGCTAGTTTTTCTAATAAAAAAATATCGTCACCACTAGATATGTGATCATTGCCATGATATCCATTTACCTCATTAAAAGCATTTTTAGTAAAACTCATATTTGCACCGTTGCACATAAAAGGTTTATGGTAAGCAAAACCACCTATGGTAATTAATTGCAAGGCCATCATTTCTTGTCGTTGTAGGCTAGTTAATAAGTTGTTTTCTTGTTGCATTTGAACTGGCGCTGCGATAAAATGAGCGTTTTTATGCTGTTTATACTTTGTGTTATAGCTAGAAATCCATCTAGATGGTAAAATACAATCTGTGTCAGTTGTTATAATCAATTCGTTTGTGATATGATTTACTGCCTGAGTAATTCCATCTTTTTTTGCGCTGGCAGATTTTGGTTCTCTATCTAGTAATATAACAGTTAGTTTAGGATGGTCGTTTTTAAAAGAGTTTAAAATATGAGTGCTTTGATCTGTAGAACTGTCGTTGATAAAAATCCACTGTAATAGACTGTAGTCATATTCTTGATTCACTATAGATTCAAGTAATCTAGGCAGGTTGTTTTCTTCATTGCGGTAATTAATGATAATGGAGAACGGTAATGGATCGCAGTCGGTAACCGATTTGGTTTCTGGATAGGTTAGTGCTTCTTTAGAAAGTAGTATAATCACCAGTGCATAGCCTATCATTATTATGGAGAACAGCCAGGTCATTCTATAGCGGTTTTTAGTTTGTGAAAAGGTAATAATAAACAGCCTAGAACAGTAGGTACGATGGTATTAGTAAACCAGATAAGAGTGGTAATTATAATTATGGTTTCTGAATCATGGAAAAATTCGTTAAAAACGTATGTGGCAACCGTCCATTTTACAGCTATATCAAACAATTGAAATACGGGAATGATAGAAACAACGAGATAAAAGATGGTGATGTTTCTAGTCATGATTAAAAGGGAAGAGTCGTTATCTAGAAGCGCTAGTATAATTAACCAATTGCTTGAAAAAATAAGATATCTTAATAAAGAATAAGATAATATAGACCACCACTTTGTGCTATCCATAGATCCTGAATCCCATTTCTTAAGTATCCATATAGTTAGTATTACACCAAGTAGGCAAAGTACTGTAACTGTAAATAAAAGTAAGAATGCCGACTCTATGATGAGGTTTTTTTGTAAATAGAATAGCGTCCCTGTAATCCCTAAAATAGTAGTGATTATCATTTGCGACGTGTTACCAGCTAGTATTCTTGATAATATGCTTTTGCGTAGAGACTTTTTGAAATATAGAGACTTGATCGCAAATTCTCCTGTTCTAAAAGGAGTTATAAAACTAGCTGCTTGTGCGGTGAGGTTTTGAGTCACGCTGTCGCGCAAGCGTAACAAATAAAGGTCATTTATTAAGTATTGCCATTTTTTACTTTCTACCATCCAGCTAAGCATGCTTACTGCGATCATTAATGGTAATGTGTAAAATGGTAAAGTTTTAATGGTAGACCAAATAATGTCTGTGTTTATGGAGCGATCTTGCCATTGTGAATAAAGTGCATATGCGCAAATTACAACAATGATGAATTTGATCAATGGAGCGAGGAATTGCTTAGATTTGTGATGTGCGATAAACATGTGCGAAAAATACAACAATTGGCAACAGAAAAAATTATTCTAGGTGTAGATCCTGGTACTGCAATAATGGGCTTTGGTATCATAAAGGTAAAAGGCAATTCCATGAGTTTTATCCAGATGAATGAACTGGATATGAGGAAAATAAAAGATCCATACGTGAAGTTGCGTCGTATATTTGAGCGTACTGTCGAGTTAATAGACACCTATCATCCAGATGAAATAGCCCTGGAAGCACCGTTTTTTGGTAAAAATGTACAATCCATGCTCAAATTAGGTCGTGCTCAAGGTGTGGCCATGGCTGCAGGTTTATCCAGAGACATACCAGTTTTTGAGTACGCACCGCTTAAAATTAAACAAGCTATTACTGGTAAGGGTAGTGCTAGTAAAGAACAAGTGGCAAGGATGTTGCAGAGTCTTTTAGCTATTAAAGAGTTGCCTAAAAATCTCGATATGACCGACGGACTTGCCGCTGCAGTGTGTCATTTTTATAACAGTGGCCGTATAGAAGTAGGTAAAAGCTACAGCGGTTGGGCATCGTTTGTAAAACAAAATGAAAAACGAATTAAGAAATAATTTATGAGACACATTTTAACTTTATGGATTCCCATCTTTTTTATAACGTTTTCTACTATCTCTACAGCACAGGTAGGAGAAGTGCAAAAAGATATTCCTGCACTATTAGAAACTTATAATAAAAGGAGCGTTCCATATTTAAGCGTACAAGATCTTAAAATGGATTATGACCAGTATGTAATTTTAGATACTCGCAAAAAGAAAGAATTTGAAGTTAGTCACTTGCCTGGAGCCCTATGGGTAGGTGAGAAATATTCTAGTAAAAGAATGCCCAAGCTAGCCAAAGACAGGAAAATAGTTGTGTATTGTAGTGTAGGAATACGTTCTGAAATCTTTGGTGAGAAGATGCTTAAAGATGGTTATACAGATGTTAGGAATCTTTACGGTAGTATATTCTCATGGAAAGACGCTGGTTATGAAGTGATGGATGTTAACGAGATCCCTACAGATAACGTGCATGTGTACAGTAAAGTATGGGGTAGGTTTTTAAAGTCAGGAGTTCAGGTTTTTTAATTATTATTTAAACCGCATTACCTTGTACAGTTGACTAGAGGTAAGCGCTTCATCTTCTCCTAGTTTTATGTTAGCTGCTTCAGAAGATAGATAGTACGTTTCTTTGTTTCTATCATTATGGATGGAGATAATCCCTTCTACTTGCGCGCCTCCTTCTATTAAAAGCTCTTCTTTTTTTAAGAATTCAAATTCACCGTTACTATAATTTATTTTATAGATAAAAGGCGTTAAGTTGTTATTATAGCCGCATACGGTTACGGTATTAGTCCCATCGTATGTGGCTCCAGTTACTAGACCTTTAATATGGTAGGATGTTATTTTTTGTGCTATTTGACGCTGTTTAGTTTTATCTAATTTATAGATAATGGTCGTTTGATCCTTCCAGTCTTTGGAGAACAGATAAATATTTTCTTCTATCGCTACTATGGACTCTGCGTCATAAGGATGATTTTGCTCGCCTCTCTCAAATGATTTTTGATTAGGGTAATTGATGTTTAATCGTGTTACTGTGGCGTCTTCATTTTGTAAATCAGTTAATGCAATTTTTAAAATACTGAGGTCTTTACGGTCACCATAATTATTACCTATGTCTGCTATGTAGAGAAACTCTTTATCTTTGGTCACGTCTTCCCAATCAATTGCTGTCATGTTTTTATACGTTTTGTGATAGAGAAGATTTCCTAGTGTGTCTAGAAAGTATAACGTGGGCGAGTCACCGCTATCGTTATGAGTAATGATCTGCTTTTTATAATATTCTAGGCCAGATGTTTCTGTGATTATTGGGGTGAGGTCTGTTATATGGTTAGTAGTTATTCTTTGATGCTTATCGTGTTGCTTTGACTCTTGTTGTGTTGTTTTGCAAGAGTGAATTGATATTGTTATTAAAATAAGCAGGAGCAGTTGTTTCATTCTATAAAGTTCGTAAAAGTTAATTGAAGCAACGATTAATAAAAGTATTTTAACTGTTTCGCTTTCGCGAAAGCGGAATTTAAAAAAAAATCCGATTCAGTTTAAAACCAAATCGGATTAATTATTATAGTAATAAAGCTTAATTAAGCGATAGATACTCTTTTGAAACCTACAACATCAGCACCTTTAGATTCCACAAACTTAGCAACAGTTTGTTTATCGTCCATGATGAAGTCTTGGTCTAATAATGCTTGCTCTTTATCAAGAGAAGTATTGTCAGCTACAAAACGCTCTAATTTTCCAGGTATGATTCTATCCCAAATAGCTTCTGGTTTTCCTTCAGCTTTAAGTTCAGCTTCATAAGTAGCTTTTGCATTTGCAAGAGCTTCGTCAGTTAACTGAGATCTAGAGATAAATAATGGAATGTTTAAAAGGTTTTTACCTAAACGTCCACGCTCGATATTATCTTTTTCGATAGCAGCGATACGAGAAGCAGTTTCTGCTTGTACATATTCTGCATCAAAATCTTTGTAAGATAATGTAGAAGCACCCATAGAAGCAACTTGCATAGAAACAGATTTTGCAACTTCTGCCGCGTGATCACTACCAGTAGAAAGACCAGTTAAAGCACCGATTTTATTACCATGTACATAACCACCTACAAAAGGAGCTTCAAAAGCTTCAAAACCACCTATTTCAATTTTCTCACCGATAACACCAGTTTGCTCAATAAGTTTTTCTTCTACAGTCATGCTGTCATCAAATTTAGAAGCAAGAACTTCTTCCTTTGAATTGCAGTTATGAGCTACAGCAGCAATCTTATTTGCTAACTCTACGTAAGTGTCATTTTTTGCAACAAAGTCAGTCTCACAGTTAAGAGATAAAAGAATACCTCTAGTGTTACCTTCATTGATATTTGCAACAACAACTCCTTCAGAAGAATCGCGATCAGCACGCTTTGCAGCTACTTTTTGACCTTTTTTTCTAAGGATCTCAATTGCTTGATCAAAATCACCTTCAGCTTCAACAAGGGCCTTTTTACAGTCCATCATTCCAGCTCCGGTTGTTTTTCTTAGTTTTCCTACTTCAGCAGCAGATATTTTAGCCATTTTGATAAGTTTTATACTAGTTAACTAGTGTTATAAGTTTATTCTTCTTCGTCCTTTGCAGTAGCAGCAACTTTAGCTTCTTCAGCTTTTGGAGCTTTCTTTTCTGCTTTTGCAGCTTCTTTAGCTTTATCTTCAGCGTTTTTTTCAGACTTGCGGTCTTCAAGGCCAGCTTTGATTGCGCCAGTAACTTCTTTAATGATAATGTCAATAGATTTTGAAGCATCATCGTTAGAAGGAATTACATAATCGATGTCACGTGGATTTGCGTTAGTATCAACCATTGCAAAAATAGGAATACCTAATTTTAAAGCTTCTTTAACTGCGATGTGCTCACGTACAGTATCTACAACAAAAAGTGCAGCTGGCATACGAGTCATGTCAGTAATAGAACCTAAGTTCTTTTCTAACTTTGCACGCATACGATCTACTTGAAGACGTTCTTTTTTAGAAAGAGTTTCATAACGACCATCTTTCTTCATGCGGTCTACAAGAGCCATTTTCTTAACAGCTTTACGGATAGTTACAAAGTTGGTAAGCATTCCACCAGGCCATCTTTCAGTGATGTATGGCATGTTAGCGTCACCAGCATGTTGTGCAACGATATCTTTTGCTTGCTTCTTAGTAGCAACAAAAAGTACCTTACGACCAGATGCAGCTATTTTACGTAGCGCTTCTGTAGCTTCGTTTAACTTTGCAGTAGTTTTATAAAGATTGATAATATGGATCCCGTTACGTTCCATATAGATGTAAGGAGCCATGTTAGGATCCCATTTACGAGTAAGGTGACCGAAATGGACACCTGCGTCAAGTAAGGACTTGACATCTGAAGTATTTGCCATAATAAATAGTTTACGTTCTGTCGATAGCAATAAAAAAGTGGTCATAAGCAAAGCTTAATCGCCTTTATTATTTAGATGCTAAACTGAGCTCTGGCGGCAACCAGGCGTGACAGCAAATTAATATAAATAAAAAAAGAACAAATCCCGTTTAATTTTAAGATTAAACGGGAGTAATAATAATGTATTAACGCTTTGAGAATTGGAATTTCTTTCTCGCTTTCTTTTGACCGAATTTCTTACGCTCCACCATTCTAGGATCACGTGTCATAAGACCTTCTGGTTTCAAAGCTAGACGATTTTCTTCATCTATCTCTACAAGAGCTCTTGAAATTGCAAGACGAATTGCTTCAGCCTGTCCAGTGATACCGCCACCAGTTACAGTAGCTTTTACGTCGTATGTGTCAGTTGTTTCAGTTAAAGCAAAAGGTTGTTTTACTTTGTATTGTAACATTCCTGTTGTGAAATAATCAGAAAGTTCTTTTCTGTTGATTGTTACGTCACCTTTACCTTCTGAAAGGTAAACACGAGCAACGGCAGTTTTTCTTCTACCAATTTTGTGTAATGTTTCCATATTACTTTACCTCGTTAAGATTAATGGTTTTAGGTTGTTGTGCTTCATGTCCATGCTCAGAACCTGAATACACTTTTAAGTTGCGATAAATAGCGCTTCCTAATTTATTTTTAGGTAACATACCTTTTACTGCGTGTTCTACCACACGTGCTGGGTCTTTTTCAAAAAGCTCAGTTGCAGTAAGACTACGTTGTCCACCTGGATATCCAGTGTGTCTAATATATGTCTTCTCGCTCCACTTGTTACCGCTTAGCGATACCTTGTCGGCGTTTATTATGATTACGTTATCACCACAGTCTACGTGTGGAGTAAAATTAGTCTTGTATTTTCCTCTCAAAAACTTTGCAGCTATTGAAGACATACGACCTAGTGGCTGTTCAGCAGCGTCTATCAGTACCCATTCTTTGTTTACTGTTGCGCTGTTTGCTGAAACCGTTTTGTAACTTAAAGTATTCACCTTGAAATAGTTTTAATTCTGTGTATGATTTTACTAACTAAAATCGGGCTGCAAATGTAATCTTTTAATTCTGATTACCAAGCGCCTTTTTTTAATTTTATTATAAAATTCTAAACTAAGAATATTTTGTGCAATAATATGACTTTGTTTTAGTTATGTGTTGTTTTTAATTCGATTCTTTTTCATTTTTTTTCGTTTCAATAAAGATGTCCGACATTTACTTGATTTGTAAAAGGGTTTAATAACTACTTGATTTATAGCGATTAGATAATTTTGTTTTATATTTATGTGTATTTTTATACAATGAAAAACGTTCTCTTTTTATGTGTAATCACCTTGTTGTTAGGTAGTTGTGAAAACGATCATGATGGTAGGTCTTCTTTACACTCTACTGTAGCTGGTGATTATATGCTCACTTCTCTCATTTCTAATGTTCCTGTAGATTTAAATGGAGATGGTATCTTTCACTTAGAGCTGTTGCTGGAGGCTTTTTGTTTTTCTTCTATGGACGTATCATTTTTAATAAATGGTGACTTTGTAAGTACTGTTGCTGAGCCGACTTTTGATAGTAATAATAATTTGAGTTGTCCACTAAGCTCACAGTCTGGTAGTTACTTGTTAGACGAAAATAATGTCCTTACTGTAACAGCAAACGAAGATGGTGGTACTATTACAGACAGCAAACAAGTGATTTTTACAACTAATACTTTTGAATTTACAGTTACGGGCGCTGAAATGGATCAGTATATAAGAGGTCGTAATTCTACACCTGCCGCTGGTATTACTAGTTTAATGGCTGTTTATACTAAGAATTAATTAGGGCAATACATTTAAAAAGCCACAATTTCATTTAGGATGAAGTTGTGGCTTTTAAATGATGGTTTATGTGTGAATTACTCTTGCACTGTTACACCTTTCCAAAATGCTACGTAACCTTCTATCTCTTTTGCTGCATGTTTAGTTTCAGGATAATACCATGCGGCGTCTTTGTTCTCACTGCCATTTACTTCTAAGGTGTGATAACTAGCAATGCCTTTCCATGGGCAGTTAGATTGTGTGTCGCTAGGTTTAAAGAATTCTTTTTTTATACTGTTTGCAGGAAAGTAATGGTTATTCTCAATTACTTTTGTTTCATTGCTTTCTGCAATGATTTGATTGTTCCAAATTGCTTTCATATTAGTTTGTTTTAAATAAATAATTTTTAAACAACTTTTTGTTGTCTTCAAATATCTGAGTTATTTTTAATCCAGATTCATTTGCTAGCCATTCTACTATGAGGTCGTCATATTTTTGAGAAATTTCAGTATGAATGGTTTCCCATTTATTAAAGCTCACCTTGAGATCTAACTTTTTAATATGAACGTCGCATGCTTCTGTGGCTAGAAGGTAGCTCTTTGCTGTTCCTGTTTCTGGATCATAAGCTTCCCAGTGTTCGAACTGATCTACCTTAAAATCTGCCTGCATTTCTTTGTTTAATCGGTATAATAAATTGCGATTAAATTCTTGGGTCACACCAGTTGTGTCAGCATAGGCGTTTTGAATGGTAAGCGGATTCTTTTTTTGATCAAAGCCCATAAATAATACGTCCTCATCAGACATAATTTCTTGAATTTGTTTTAAGAAATTGATAGCCTCGTCATGCGATAGGTTACCTATATTAGATCCTAAAACTATAATTACTTTAGGTCTTTGATTGTATTTTGCTAATTCTTTAAGGACGTTAAAGTAAGTACCTTGCTCACCTTGCACATCCATATCAGGCCAGTTTTCCTTTATGCTATTTGCTAGATCATCTATGGCATGTTGACTTATATCTATAGGGATGTAAGTAAAGTTGGTATTATTTTCATGTAGCTCCTTTAGAAGAACTTTAGTCTTTTTACCATCACCGGCACCTAGTTCAATAAGGTCAAATCCTTTATCGTTTTCAAAAAGCCTTCTCAAATCTGCTTTATATTGATCTACGATATTATACTCTGCATTAGTCAAATAATATTCTGGTAAAGCCATGATTTGCTGAAACAGCTCATCACCGCGATCGTCATAAATATACTTAGAGCTCAAAAACTTAGGAAAAGCTTTTAGTCCTTCGTTTACGTGTTGTTCAAATTCCAGTTGGAATGATTCTTTTTTTGTCATAATGATTTGGCAAGTCGCAAGCTTGTAAATTGCCATCTAAGTGGCGCGTGAAAAAAGTTTCTATATGTAGGTCTAGCATGGTTTTCTGGGGTAGCAATAGAGCCACCACGCAATACCTTTTGATTAACCATAAATTTACCATTGTACTCACCTAGAGCTCCTTCTGGTTTTTTATAATTAGGATAAGGTAGGTAGGCGCTTTCTGTCCATTCCCATCGCTTACCGTGATTAAAGTGCGATTGTGCGACTTCCCATTCAAATTCTGTGGGAAGCCTCATGTTTTTCCATTGAGCAAAGGCAAATGCTTCAAAATAAGAAATATGTGTTACGGCTGCATCAGGGTTTATAGCTGTATTTCCCTTTAATAAATAGCTGTACCATTTTCCATTAACATTGTGCCAGTACATGGGTGATGTTATTGCGTTTTTTTTTACCCAATCCCATCCTTCTGTATGCCATAGCATTACATTAGAATAACCACCGTTATTAATAAATTCTATCCACTCTCTATTAGTTACTAATGTATTACAAATAGCAAATGGTTCCAAAAACACTCGATGTCTAGGTAATTCATTATCATAACAAAACTCTTCAGAGTCATGTCCTATAGAGTAAATTCCTTCTTTGATATGAATGAATTTTTTATTTCCCTCTTCAATCAATTCCTCGTTTGAGAAATCTTTATATTTAGGTTGTAATGGATTATTACCTAAGATGTATTTAATGTCTGTAAGTAGCAGTTCTTGATGCTGCTTTTCATGATGTATTCCTATTTCTAAAATAGGAGCAAATTCTTCATTGAAATGGTTTTCAATCAAGTCTATTATATGAGATGTAACGTGGTCTCTGTACTCATAAACTTCTTTGACACTAGGTCTAGAAAGGTTACCGCGATCGGTGCGTATGACTCTTTTACCTACACTTTCATAATAGCTGTTAAATACATAAGAATAGCTATCGTGATGCTTTCTGTAATTAGGTAAATAGGGACTTAATAAAAATTCTTCAAAAAACCATGTAGTATGACCTAGATGCCATTTAGGTGGAGATACGTCTACTACAGGTTGCACGACATAATCTTCCGTTTGTAACGGTTTACATATGTGTTCAGAATCAGATCTCGTTTCTTTGAAAAGATAAAGAAGTTTGTTTTTAGGAATCATCTTCTCAAAGTTATGATGTTTTTTCTTTAAGTTTATTGTTCTCGTAGATTTTTATGAAATTGTTGTGTTTTTTGAGAATTCGCTTTCGCGAAAGCGTTCATATATGTTAGACAAATATCAGTTTATTATTCAACTTTAAGGATGCTGCTTATGGGAATAGTTACTCCTCTTTTAAGAATAATCGATTTTTGAGTTAGTCCCCATATAGTGGTGTTAATCATTAAAAGGTTGTTTAATGAATCTTTAAAGGTTATTAAAACTTTGTTTTTGTAAAGATTTCCTAATTGCATGCCTCGATATAGTTGATGAAATCTTAATTTTTGTTCATTTGTATCTTTTAAGACATCTGTAGAGTTAAATTTTACTAAATACAAAAGCTCTTTTTGTGTACGGTAGACTTGAGGTTGTAAATTATGCATGATTTATTTTTTAAAAGGATTTGTGAAAAATGGGCGTTTTTTCCCATTGCTTGTTGCTAATTAAAAAATAAGATATCACAAAATTAAAACATAAAGATCAATTTTAGATCTCATGTTCTCTAGCTTTTTATTGCTTTAAGAAGATGATTTTATAGTGTATTAGGCTAGGAGGTGTATTAGTTCCAGCCTTGATTATTCTTGCGGTAATTTATTTGGGATGTTCTATCTTTCCTGATATAACTTACGAGCCAAATTGTTAAAACTAGTAATGTAGCTATAAATAGTACTATCATAATTAGAATTATTGCTTTGGGTGTGATACGGTTTGCCCGCTCGTCTGCAGCCTGTATACGCAGCTGTTCATTAAGATATTCTTGCTCTATTCGTTTTTTATCGCGTTGTTTTGCTTGTTCTTCTTTCTTAACTGCGCGATAGTAACTGTTAGGACTTATAGGTTTGTAATTTCTAGCTTTGGCATCTGTTAGATTTATGGATATGGGTTCTCCCTGCTGTTTATAATGTAATGGGTATATAGTGAATAATCCATTTTTAGGAAACTCTGCGATGTTGGTATAATGCTTCTGTCTGTAAATAACTTCATTAGTATCTGGATCGCGCATCTCTATCATGTGATAGGTGATGTTCTTTTGGTTTTTCCATTCTAAAATTACTTTCCCTGCGTTATGAGATTCTTTTATAGTAAGGTCGTATAGATATAGCGTGCCAGTGGTCTTATACTGTGTGGTATCTATAGTGCGGTAATTTTTATAGGGATCTTCATTTGCATTTAAAACGTTGCAAAATATTATGAATAAAAATAAAGTAGGTAACCTCATAAGTGTAATTTAAACAGCTACTATTCCTTTTATACCAGGATGTGGATCGTAGTTTTCTAGAGTAAAATCCTCATATGTAAAGTCAAAAATGTCCTTCACATCTGGATTTAACTTCATTCTTGGTAAATCTTTTGGCTCTCTAGTTAATTGTAAATCTACCTGTTCTCTTAAGTTGTTGTAAATGTGAACGTCACCAAAACTGTGTATGAAATCTCCATATTCTAGATCGCATACCTGTGCTACCATCATAGTTAGCAGTGCATAGCTCGCTATATTAAAAGGCACACCCAGAAATACGTCTGCACTGCGCTGATATAACTGACAACTTAATTTGTTATCAGAAACATAGAATTGAAAAAATGCATGACATGGTGGTAATGCGGCCTTTCCATTAGCTACGTTTTCAGAAAAGCTCTTGCTGGTATCTGGCATTACGCTAGGATTCCACGCGGTTACCATCATCCTGCGGCTGTTAGGATTAGTCTTTAATGTATTTATGACCTCTTTGATTTGGTCTATTCCCTGACTGTCCCAGTTGCGCCATTGGTGACCATAAACAGGTCCTAGATCTCCATTTTCGTCTGCCCATTCATTCCATATTCTGACATTATGATCCTTTAAATATTGAATGTTAGTATCACCTGATAATAGCCATAATAGTTCATGGATAATGGACTTAAGATGTACTTTTTTAGTAGTTACTAGAGGGAATCCTTCTTGTAGATCAAAACGCATTTGATGACCGAAAATGCTGCGAGTACCTGTACCGGTGCGATCACCTTTATCAGTTCCTTTATCAATTATGTCTTGTAAGAGGTCTAAGTATTGTTTCATAAGAATCTGGTAAATGATAGTTTCGCTTTCGCGAAAGCGAATACAATATACAAATAACTTAAAATTTTAGTTGAGATAATAGTAAAACAACTAAGTTTACACAATTATTAACTTGATATAGAGTCTGTGTTTTCTGGAGCAAAAGAACTTGCCCATTCTATAGCACTGGCTACATTGTTAAAGTAACCAAAAGAACCGTTGTATAGGGACTGTTCACTTGCAGCTTGCATTTTCTGTTCTTTTGAAGTGCCTATAATAGCAATGCCTACTATCATTTTGGGATTAACTAGTTTGTATACTTTAGGGTCTACTCCATGTCCGAACTCACGATTTGAAATAAAAACGATTTTATCCTTGCCGTAAAACTCTTTAAGGTCACGAAGAATGCTAGTTGCTATCTCATTGTTTACGACTACATCGGTATGTAGGTGACTAACTACATAGTTGTTATAGCAATAGATCTTACCAAAGCTATAAGTGAAAACGTTATTGTAGTCTTTAAAGTCCAATTCTTATTAAGTGTTATAATTTGTATCAAATCTACAACATTTCTTTAACATAAAATTGGGTTTATGAAAAAGGAATCGATTTTATCCAAAAAGCATTCCTGCTATAGTGGCTGTAAGTAATGCTGCACATGTACCTCCTATCAAAGCTTTTACACCAAAGGCTGCTAGGGTTTTACGCTGGCCAGGTGCTAGAACTCCTATGCCACCTATTTGAATACCGATAGAGGCAAAGTTTGCAAAACCACAAAGGGCGTAGGTTGCGATAATGATAGATTTAGGGTGGAGTATTTTGCCTGCTTCTTTTAATTCTTTTAGAGATCCATAGGCTATGAATTCATTAAGAATAGTTTTTTCACCTAGCAACTGTCCTACTAGAACTATATCTTCAGAATGTACACCTATCACCCATGCAATAGGTGCAAACAGGTTACCTAATATGTATTGCATAGAAAGGCCATCATACCTGCCATCGCTAGAAGACACGATAATAGAATTAAGTCCAGAATACTCTCCTATAAGATCTTTAAGTCCAAAGTTTACTACTGCTATTAATGCTGTAAATACTAATAGCATAGCGCCTACGTTTACCGCTAGTTTTAAACCGTCTGTCGTACCTCTAGAAATAGCGTCTAATATGTTAGTCCCTATTTTATCTTTTGATACTTTAAGAGAGCGGTCTATTTTATTATTTTGATCTTCTGGGTAAAGCATTTTTGCGATTACAATAGCTGCAGGAGCGCTCATTATAGAGGCGGTAAGTAAATGTTTAGTAAATAATATTTGTTGAGCTTCACTTTCTCCACCTAAAAAGCCTATAAATGCAGCTAGTACTCCACCTGCTATAGTTGCCATACCACCTACCATAAGGCATAGCATTTCTGACTTCGTCATTTTTTCTAAATATGGTTTTACCACTAGAGGTGCTTCTGTCTGTCCTATAAATATGTTTGCTGCCGCTGCAAGGGATTCTGCACCGCTTAACCTCATAGTTTTACTCATTACCCACGCGAGTACATAAACCACTTTCTGTAGTATGCCTAGGTAATAAAGTAAAGATGTAAAGGCAGAGAAAAACACAATAGTAGGAAGTACCTTAAATGCAAATACATAGCCCCAGTTCTCACTAGGGTCAATGAATTTACCGAATACAAACTCTGCACCGGCTTCACTAACAGCTAGAAATTTTACTACTCCAGTAGATATACCGTCAAAGATGTAGGCTACACTTTCAAATTTAAGTACCGATATAGCAAAAACTACCTGTAATGTAATACCTACTATTACTAGTCTCCAGTCTATTTTCTTTTTGTTATTACTTAATAGATAGCAAAAACCAAGTATAAAAAACATACCTATTATACCACGGTAGAAACTTTTAAAGCTAAAACCTAGGTCGTTTGATATTTGAAGATTATTTGAGGCTGGAGTTGGGGTTGCAGTTGTTTCTTCTTTTTTAATTAAAAAATGATAAGTGACCTCTTTATTTTTAATTGATAAACTGTCGTTATTTATCTTTTTTAAATCAAATTGCTCGAACTGTGAGTTGCTCGAGCTAGGGTTAGGGTATAAGGCGATAAAATCATTTTGGATTATAAACCTGCCGTTAACATTAAGGCTATCTATTCCTGTGTAAAACTTATAATTTTGTTTTGAAAAACTTATACTGTCTAGTATGTGAGCGTTTGCTCGTGAGTGATCCACTATTGTTGCATCATCAAATATCCATGTGCCTTCTAATGGTGTGTTCTCTTGTGCATTTCCTATAAATGAAAAGCAAAGTAATGCTAAAGCAGTAAAAATTCTGGCTATAAAGGATTTCATAGAATGGTAATGATTATCGTTTAGATATTTCGTCTCTAATTTGTGCTGCCAGTTCATAGTCTTCGTTAGAAACTGCCTCGTTGAGCATTTTGTTAAGTTCTGGTATGGAGAATTTGCTGTAGTCGTCCATTTCCTGCGCTGCCGCGTTGATTAACTCTTCTATTATTTCTTCACCATCTAGTTCTTCGGCTTCCAGTTTTTTGTCTGGTTCTATATGCTGTTGTATACCTGCTTCTTCAAGAATGTTTTCATAGGTAAAAACAGGCGCCTTAAATCTTACGGCTAGTGCTATGGCGTCACTTGTGCGAGCGTCTATAATTTCTTCAATTTTGTCTCTTTCACAAATAAGACTGCTGTAAAATACACCGTCGACTAGTTTATGAATAATCACTTGTTTTACCACGATAGAAAATCGCTGGGCAAATGTTTTAAACAAATCGTGGGTAAGAGGTCGCGGTGGGCTCAATTCTTTCTCTAGTGCAATAGCTATACTTTGAGCTTCAAAAGCTCCTATTACAATAGGTAGTTGTCTTGATCCGTCTACTTCTTTGAGCACAAGGGCGTATGCACCATTCTGCGTTTGGCTATAAGAGATGCCTCGTATGTTAAGTCGTTTTAGACTCATTGTTTTTGATTGCTATAAATAAAAAAAAAGCTGTGCAAAAATGAGGTTTTTCTCCTATTGCACAGCCTTAAATCTAATAAATTCTTAACTAATTATTAAGAATTTTAAGCATTTGCAGCTTTAAAAGCTTTTAATTTTTCAATTAGAGCAGGTACTACCTCAAAAGCATCACCCACAACACCATAGTCTGCAGCTTTAAAGAAAGGTGCTTCTGGGTCTGTATTAATAACAACTTTAACCTTTGAAGAGTTAATTCCTGCAAGGTGTTGTATCGCTCCAGATATACCGATAGCGATATATAAGTTAGATGCAACTGGCTTACCAGTTTGCCCTACGTGTTCACTGTGTGGTCGCCATCCTAGATCACTTACTGGTTTAGAACATGCTGTTGCAGCGCCTAGAACGTCTGCTAGTTCTTCTACCATACCCCAGTTTTCTGGACCTTTTAATCCACGACCTGCGCTTACTACTATTTCAGCATCTGCGATAGTTACTTTGTCGGTAGCTTTATCTACAGATTGTACAGTTACATTAAAATCTGCATCGTTTAAAGACGGTGTAAATTCTTGTACAGCACAATCTGTTGCATTTTCTTTAAGACCGTAAGCATTTTTAGAAAGTCCTACCAGTTTTACATTTGTAGTAATGGCAGTGTTAGAAAAAGCTTTGTTAGTAAAAACAGTTCTTTTAACTGTAAACGGCTCTGTAGAACTAGGTAGTGCTGTAACGTTAGATACATAACCGGCTTCTAGTTGTACACTTACTAAGGATCCCAAGTATTTAGAGTCTGCACTAGAACTTATAACTACTACGGTTGCTCCTTCAGCTTTTGCAGCTTGTGCAATCGCGCTAGCATAGGCAGCGGCATTAAATTTTTCTAATTTTGAATTTGCTACGTTGTGTAATTTATTTACACCATATGTACCTAGCTCACCAGCGTCATTTGCATTAAAAGATATAGCGGTAACAGTTGTTCCCATCATATCTGCAACACCTTTTGCATAACTAGCTACTTCATAAGCGGTTTTTTTAAAACCACCGTTTTCTGATTCTGTATATACGAGTACTGACATATATTTTTATTTTTAAATAAGCATCCTTGTAATAAGGACGATTACCTGATTTGTTGTGGGTCTCGCTTTCGCGAAAGCGAAACTCTTAATAATTTTAACTTACAAGATTTAGTACCTTGAACTTTTAACCTTTAAAGATTAAATCGCTTTTGCCTCGTTGTGAAGTAAGTCGATTAATTTATCAAGATCTCCAGCATCTACAAGAGTAACCTGACCTTTAGGTTCTGGCTTTTCAAAAGAAACGCTGTTAGTCTCTGTACTAGCATCTGTTGCTGGTACGACTTTAAGAGGTTTTTTACGAGCCATCATAATTCCACGCATATTAGGAATCCTTAGGTCACTTTCTTCTACAAGACCTTTTTGTCCACCTATTACTAGTGGTAGGCTAGCGGTAACCGTTTCTTTACCACCATCTATTTCACGTACAGCGGTTGCGTTAGTCCCGTCTACATCTAGGGAGATGCATGTGTTTACAAAACTAGCTCCGGTCATAGCAGCTACCATACCTGGCACCATACCACCGTTATAATCGATAGATTCACGACCTGCGATAACTAGATCATAACCACCGTCTTTAATAACTGCAGTTAATTGTTTTGAAACCTGGTAACCGTCAGTTGCTGGTGTGTCTACTCTTATTGCTGTGTCTGCACCTATTGCTAGTGCTTTTCTTAAAGTCGGTTCAACCTCTGCACCACCTACAGTAACTACATCTACACTAGCACCTTGTTTTTCTTTAAACCACATAGCACGTGTAAGACCAAATTCATCATTTGGGTTGATGACAAATTGTACACCGTTAGTGTCAAATTGGGTATTGTTATCTGTAAAATTGATTTTTGAAGTGGTATCTGGCACGTGGCTAATACATACTAATATCTTCATATTTTATAGTCTTTAAAGTCTTTTTCAATCGTTTGCGAATTTAAGAAAAAAACGAGGAATAAACTATGCGTGCATAATAAATTTTTGTTTAATATTTTCTCACGTATTGCATTTCAAAGTTTTTCAATCTAGAGTATAACACTTGTTTATTCTGTTGTTTCAAGGTTTCATGAATGTTTTGTATGATAATAGTAGGTAAAAGGTATTTTTTTTAGCCTAAAAATCTAGTATACTAAGTTCATGTAAGTTATTTTTGTTTTCTTGAAAAACTGAATAACATCATATCTTAATATATGAAGACAATACAATTCCGCGAGGCAATTTGCGAGGCGATGAGTGAAGAAATGAGACGCGATGAGTCTATTTACCTTATGGGTGAAGAAGTTGCAGAATATAATGGAGCTTATAAAGCTTCTAAAGGTATGCTGGACGAGTTTGGTGCAAAGCGTGTGATTGATACACCTATTGCCGAGTTAGGTTTTGCTGGTATAGCCATAGGTTCTACCATGACTGGTAATAGACCTATCGTGGAGTATATGACGTTTAACTTTTCTCTGGTAGGTATCGATCAGATAATTAACAATGCGGCAAAAATACGCCAGATGTCTGGTGGGCAGTTTAAATGCCCTATCGTTTTTAGAGGTCCTACTGCAAGTGCAGGACAGCTAGCAGCTACTCACTCACAAGCTTTTGAAAACTGGTTTGCAAACACTCCAGGTCTTAAAGTAATCGTGCCATCTAACCCTTATGATGCAAAAGGTCTTCTTAAGGCAGCTATACGTGATGACGATCCAGTAATTTTTATGGAGTCGGAGCAAATGTATGGTGATAAAGGTGAGGTGCCAGAAGGTGAGTATGTTTTACCTATAGGTGTTGCAGAGTTAAAAAGAGAAGGTAATGATGTGACTATCGTTTCTTTTGGTAAAATTATCAAAGAAGCTTATAAAGCTGCAGACGAGTTAGAGAAAGAAGGTATCTCTTGTGAGATTATCGACCTAAGAACTGTGCGTCCTTATGATAAAGAGGCGATTTTAAAATCTGTAAAGAAAACAAATCGTCTAGTTATTCTTGAAGAAGCGTGGCCATTTGGTAACGTCTCTACAGAGATTTCTCACATGGTACAGGCTGAGGCATTTGATTACCTAGACGCTCCAGTTTATAAAATAAATACACAAGATACACCAGCACCGTACTCTCCAGGTTTACTGGCAGAGTGGTTACCAGATTATACTGATGTAATAGAAGGTGTTAAAAAAGTGATGTATAGAAAGTAATTTTCTAAGACCAATTATAATTGAAGCCCATCTCGTTAGAGGTGGGTTTTTTGATTTAAAGCTTGTATTTTTACTTTACTTTACTTTACTTTACTTTACGCCATGTTAATCAATAAATTTTATTAAAATGAAAAAGTTTTTAATTTTAGGAACATTCGTTCTTGGCTTTTCAGTAAATGCAGCAACTACTGTTGAGGTCGAGTCAAATGAAAAAGTAAATTTACTCGTAGAGGTTAGTGACGGTTGCGACAAAGTAGGTCAACTAGCTTATGATCTTGCTATTAGTGAAGGGGCAACAAACAGAGACGCTAGACGTGCTAGACGTGGTGCTAGAAGAAACTGTAATAAAACAGCTGTGATATCACAATAACAATTTAATTTTACTAATTTATTATATCCACAAAAAAAAATGTTTTGTGGATATTTAACTTTTGCACCTGTTTATGAAATCTATTGTTTCTGTTTTAATAATTCTTTTTTTAAATTTCAATTCACACGATGTTGACTTGCATGTAACATATAAGGTTATTCATAAAATAGATAAACAAAGTAAATTAGATAGGTTGTACTCTGATATGTTTGACAGTTATGAAACTATTCATAAGGAGTTACAATTTGATTTATTTATCAATGAGAACACTAGTGTTTTTCAAGTAAGAAATAAGCTTTATAGTGACATTGATGCTGCATCTACCGTTATGAATAGAGTAGGTTATACAGGTCGTTTTCAGCAATTTAAAACTCATTTTATCGAAGAAGAGTTAGAGGAAGAGTTTGGTCAGTTTCTCATTAAGGGTTTTTATCCAGAATGGGTTCTCACTCAAGAAGTTAAAACAATAGATTCGTACACTTGTTTCAAAGCAATATATAGTTATGATGTTATTACTCCAGACAAGAAAGTATTTAATAAATTTATAACGGCATGGTACACTCCACAAATACCCTATAGCTTTGGGCCTATAGGATTTGGTAAATTACCTGGTTTAATTATGGAACTAGAAACTAATTATGCGATATATGGAGTTGAAAAATTATCTTTTTCTAATTCTAAATCAGATAAAAAGATGCCTGAGTTAAAGAAATTGAAAATAATTACAGAAAAACAGTTGGATAGTTTGGCAATTGAATTTGAAAAACAAAATTAATCCTAGTGCTGTCCCGCTGTTTTTTTATTTTTTATTTTGTTTCACTTTGTTTATGTCAAGGGCAAACTATTAATTTTTCGGGAAAAATATTAGATGATAACAATCAAAATCTATCTTCTGTTACTCTCATTTTTAAAGAGGTGAACAACATAGAATCGGTTAAATATATTATCACCGATATCAATGGACTTTTTAAAATCAAATTATCTCCTAGTAGTGCATACTCTTTAGAATTGTCTCATATAGGTTACAAAACCCTAATAAGTAACATCAATACTGGAGAAATAGACTTTAGTAAAACATTTAGTTTAAATAAAAATCTTGAAGATTTATCTGAAATAACTATTAACTATAGATACAAATCTATTGAAAAGAAAAATGATACAATTGTCTATAATACGGACGCTTATCGCAATGGAAATGAAAGATATTTAAAAAATGTTTTAGAAAAACTACCAGGTCTCAAAATAAAGGAAAATCAAATTTTTGTAAATGGAAAACTGATTAATAAACTTCTTGTGGACGGAGAATTGTTTTTCGGTGGCTCTTCTAGTATAGCTCTTGATAATATTCCGGCAAGAGTCTTTAAAAACATTCAGGTCATAAGTAATTATCAAGAAAACCCCTTAGAAAAAGATCTCAAACCTAAAGATGACATTGCACTTAATATTGAATTAAAAGAAGAGTACAAATCATTTAATTTTGGTGATATTGAAGTAGGTTTAGATCCTAATGGCTTTTACAATCTAGGCATAACTTATTTTAAATTTAAGAAAAACCGCAAATTTAATGTCATCAATGATTTTAATAATTATGGTAAAGCAATACTAACTACACAAGATTTGTTACGCTTTACTGGCGCCAGTGCAGGAAGTTTATTAAATAATAACCCTGTTAAAAATGATCTTCTACCATTACTTTTAAATAATCAGAATAATTTAACCACTAGAAATAACTTTATAGGTGTTAATTCAGGTTGGGAATTGAATAATTTTTTTAAAATTGACACATACTTATTGTTGGCAAGCAATCAAAACACCTCATTGAATCAAATTATAAACGAGTTTGCAACAGATCAAGTAAGTTTAATAGAATCTAGAAATACTAACGCTTCCAGAGATGTTGAAAGTCTAACAGGAAATATTTTAATTTCATACAAGCCTGAAAAAAAATATAGCATAACTTTTGCCAATACGCTTATTTTAGGAAGTACAAGTGTCGATAAGAACCTAAAAAGTTCAGCTGAAACTATTGATGAATTTGAGGATTTAAATGGACAAAGTTTTAATTCCTTTAATCAAAATATTGAATTTATAAGTAAACTAGGTGAAAATCACGATTTCGGAGCGTCAATAAAATCCTCTATTAAAAACCTTAAAAGAAATAGAATAATCTCTAGTGAAACAATTTTTTTAAATGAATTTTACAATTTTGTTGAACAAGATTCTTACGGTATAAATTCTAGAGTTGAAACTGAGGATCAAGAAGTTCAAATTATAATTAAAGATTATTGGCGTGCGTTTAATTTTATTCACTTCAATACCTCTGCCTTTTATACTAGTAATAAAAGTAGGTATGGTAATATTGATTTACAATTGTTAGATAATGGTGATCTACAAAGTTTTAACTCTGTTCTAGGGGATAATTTTAATAATTTAGAATTTAACCTACAAGATTATGGCATCGCTTTAGGCTCTAAATTTCAATGGAAAAAACTATTGTTTGACTTCAATGTAAGTTTACATAACTATCAATTTATTTTAAATCAAACCAATAAAAGTGTTCGAGATTTGAACTTTATCGAACCAGTAATGAAGACAACCTATAAAATCAATAAAGATTCAGATCTTGAATTGAAGTATAGATATCAAAATCGTTTTGGTGCTCCAAGGACATATTTAGAGAACTCTATTTTTAATAGTTTTAATTCAATTTATAATGGAAATCCTAACTTGTTAAATGAAAGTATTCAAACTTTAAATTTAGACTATTCTAATTATAGTAATGAAAGGCTTTTTTTAGACGCAGGTACTTATATTTCTATTAGAGATCCTCAATTCAGCAATGCAATAGGACAGAATGGAATAGTAACGGTGAGTAATATTATTTATCAGCCCGATCAACTGCAAGAAATAGGTGTGTTTATTGACTTAGGTTTTAATGATAAAAAAATTGATATCGATACTTCTGTTAATATTGACTTTACTAAGTATAGTCAGATTATAAATGAAGAAATTTTTGATATAGGAACATTGGACACCGAATTTGATCTAAATGTTAAATCACGTCATTTTAAAAATTTGAATTTAATTGCTGGTTATAAATTTAAATATGGAATAGTTCAAGAAGATATTACCAACTCGTATAACTCTCAAATAATTAATTTTGATGTTGATTTTAAAATCTCAAATCAATTATCTCTGTCGCAAAAAATTGATTTCACTAGTATTTTAGATTTTTCAAATAAACGCACTAATTTCTGGAATGGGAATTTTAAAATATCTTATGCTCCGAAAGAGTCTGCGTTGGTATATTCTTTAAACGCAGCAAATATCTTTAACAACAGTAGCGTTATAGAAAATAGATTTTCCTCTAATATTTTGACAACATCTACGACCTTTATACTTCCTTCAATTTATATGTTTACTGTAGCATTGAATTATTAATTCTGAGAGAAAAGTAATGATAAGAGAATCTTATGGTATAACCGGACTACCTAGAAGTAAATATGCCTTTAATAGTAAAGAAAGTGATGTACAGGAAATAAGGTTTTGACCTTTTATTTTTGTTTGTGATAACTTAATGTTATTTTTTACCTCTTAAAAATTACATTATTAGCTTGAGTAATCCTACTTTTGATTTTTGACATTTTATGAAGAAAGTTTTTTTTAATTCCGCTTTCGCGAAAGCGATTTCAAAATCAATCCTTTTACTTGGTATATTTTTATGTGTATTTATCAGCACCGCACAGACTAAAGTAGGTGGGGTTATTTACGACGATTTTGGTGATACCGTCCCGTTTGCAAACGTAGTGTTTCCAGGCTCTAGTGAAGGTACTATCTCTAATGATAACGGACGGTTTTATTTACAGTCAGAGAACACTTATGACAAAGTAGAATTCTCTTTTGTAGGATATAAAACCCAAACCATAAATCTAGATAATAAAGTAAATCTAGAAATGAAGGTGACTTTACAAACTGACACTGCAGAGTTAGATGCCGTGGTAGTGTATGCTGGTAAAACGTCTAAAAAGAATAACCCTGCTATCGACATACTACGTAAAGTGTGGCAAAATAGACGTAAAAATGGTCTTGCCCAATTTAAGCAATACCAGTATGATAAATATGAGAAGCTAGAATTTGACATGAATACCATAGATAGCTCTTTGATCAACTCAAAGCTTTTCCGTGGTATGGAATTCGTATTCGATTATGCAGACACGAGTAGAATTACTGGTAAAACCTATTTACCTATTTTTATTAATGAATCTCTTTCTACTGTTTATGGAGATAACGAGATAAATAAAGAACTAGATGATGTTAAGGCAAACAAGAATTCTGGTTTTTCAAACAACCAGACTTTAATCGCATTTGTAAAAGATCTTTATAACGACATAGATGTGTATGACCGTTATTTAAAGTTCTTTGATAAAAGTTTTACGAGTCCAGTAGGTAAAAGTGGTATTGATACTTATAATTATGTATTAAGAGATACGGCTATAGTAGATGGGGTAGAGGCTTATAATATAGTTTACTATCCGCGTCGTAGAGGTGAGCTTACTTTTAAGGGTGATTTTTGGGTAGCGACAAAGTCCTATGCGATCAAGGAAATTAATATGCAAGCCACTAAAAGTGCAAACATAAACTGGGTAAAAGAGATTTATATAGAGCAGGAATATGACGTTCTTAATGACAGTCTTTTCTTAATTACACGTGATTATTTTTTAAGCGATTTTGCGCTTAACAAGAAAGAGAAGTCCAAAGGTATTTATGGAAAGCGTACCACTTTATTCAATGACTATAAATTTGATATAGAAAAAGAGCCAGATTTTTACAGACGTAGAGTTAATGACTATGATCCAGAAATCTATAATCGCGATGAGGCTTATTGGGATGAAAATCGATTAGAAAAACTTAATAAAGATGAGAAACAAGTGTATACTATGCTGGATACACTTAAAAAGAATAAGAAGTTTAAACGTCTTTATAATTTAGGTACTGTACTAGCGTCTGGTTATTATGAATTTGATGGTTTTGATTTCGGCCCTATATTTTCCACCTTTGGTTTTAATGATGTAGAAGGTGTGCGACTGCGTGCTGGTGGTAGAACGTATTTTGGTGCAAATGATCCATGGAGAATAGAAGGTTATGGTGCTTATGGTTTTAGAGATCAAAAATTTAAGTTTGGTATAGGTGGTAAATGGTTGTTAGATAAAAAAAGTCGTCTGATATTAAGTGGTGGTTATAGAAAAGATGTAGAGCAACTAGCTGCCAGTCTTACTAAAACTAATGATGTTTTAGGTCGCAGCCTTGCGTCTAGTGCTATAGTAAGTGCTGGTAATAATGGTAGGTTATCTAATATTAAACTAGGTCTTGCTGCTATTAGTTTTGAACCATTATATAACTTAGAATTTAGATTAGGCACGAGTTATAGAAAGATAACAACGGCTAATCCTGGTTTCTTTAGTCTAGATTATTTTGATGCAGACTCGCCAGGTGGCATACAGTCAGAAACTAACCAGGCCGAAGTAGACTTTTCTATGACCTATAAACCAGGTCGTAAAACTACTAATTATGGTGTAGATCGTACAGTTATCAATGAAGGAGCTTATCCTATTTTGTTCCTTAATTATTCTAAGGGTTTTAAAGACCTTTTCAGTAGTGATTTTGATTATGATAAATTTCAATTTTATTACAGTCACCCTATTCAGATAGGAGCTTTCGGTAGATTAACTGCGCGTTTAGAAGCTGGTAAAACCTTTGGGGAAGTGCCACTAGCATTACTAGATGTTATACCTGGTAACCAGACTTATTTTAATGTGTTAGGATCATTTAACACAATGGATTTTTATGAATTTGTAACCGACGAGTATGTAATGGTGAATCTTGATCATAATTTTAATGGACGTATTTTTTCTCGCATTCCTGGTTTGAGAGATTTGAATCTACGTGAGTTAGTAGGTGTAAAAGCTGCTTATGGTAGAATAAGTGATGAAAACGTAGCCTTAAATGCTAGCGGTCTTAATTATCTAGCTCCAGAAGATATTTACTGGGAATACAGTGCTGGTGTAGGTAATATTTTTAAGGTATTACGTCTAGATGTGAGTTTTAGAGGTGGTTATAATTACTTGCCAGACGCTAGACAGATTGCTATTACTGGTAGTTTTGGTTTCTTCTTCTAATAACCTATAAGATAAGTATAAAAAAACATTTACTTAATCATAAATTTGATTTCTATTTTTAAACTTGCATAGAGTTATACTTAGATTAAGAATAAAAAAAACCTCCGATTCAACCAGTTGAATTGGAGGTTTTAAAATATATAAGCTTTTTATTATTTATAATTCAAATGCTTTCTTCACCTCTTCTACAAAGTCTAATTTTTCCCAAGTAAATAACTCTACTTCTTTTTCTACCTTTCCATTGTATGGAGATTCAAAAACAAGCTTTTCAGTACGAGGTGTTCTCCCCATGTGACCATAAGCAGCCGTTTCTGAGTAGATAGGGTTTCTTAATTTTAATCTAGATTCTATTGCAGCAGGACGCATGTCAAATATCTGTGCAACCTTCTTAGAAATCTCACCGTCAGTTAGGTTTAATGTAGAGGTACCATAAGTTTCTACATTAATAGAAGTAGGCTCTACCACACCTATGGCATATGATACCTGCACAAGAACCTCGCTAGCAAGTCCAGCAGCTACTAGATTCTTTGCAACGTGACGTGCCGCATATGCAGCACTTCTATCTACCTTAGAAGGGTCTTTACCAGAAAAAGCACCACCACCGTGAGCACCTTTACCACCATAGGTGTCTACTATAATCTTACGACCAGTTAATCCTGTATCGCCATGTGGTCCACCTATTACAAATTTACCAGTAGGGTTAATGTGATATGTAATGTCATCATTAAATAAATCTTGAGCATAAGCAGGTAATAATGCAGTAACACGAGGGATTAATATTTCAACAAGATCTTTTTTAATCTGTGCCAGCATTGCAGCATCGTTTTCATTAAAAGGATCGTGCTGTGTAGAGATAACAATAGCGTCAATACGTTGCGGCACGTTATCATCACTATACTCTATGGTTACTTGTGATTTAGCATCTGGTCTTAAATAAGTAATCTCCTTATTCTCACGACGCAATGCAGCAAGCTCCACTAGTAATTTGTGGGATATATCTAGAGCAAGAGGCATGTAGTTCTCTGTCTCGTTAGTTGCATAACCGAACATCATACCTTGATCTCCAGCACCTTGCTCTTCTTTAGTTGCACGGTCCACACCTTGATTAATATCTTGCGACTGCTCGTGAATTAAAGAAATTACACCACAAGAATCACCAGAAAACTGGTAAGCACCTTCTGTATATCCTATTTTATTGATAACATTACGTGCGATTTGAGCTGCATCTATGTAAGTGTTTGATTTTACCTCTCCCGCAAGAACCACCTGTCCAGTAGTTACAAGCGTTTCACAGGCAACCTTTGATTCAGGATCAAAAGCAAGAAAATTATCTAATAAAGCATCACTGATCTGGTCAGCAACTTTGTCTGGATGTCCTTCACTAACGGACTCTGATGTAAATAAGTAGGGCATTTTATATGTGCGCTTTCGCGAAAGCGTAATAAATACAAATCTCGCGTGATTAATAATCTAAGAAAATAAAAGTGGCTGTATTGTTTTGCGCAGTACACTGTTTTAGCGTTTATGTTTTCTTTTTTAGAAAACGAGGTCGCAAGCAGCCAAATCTCTCCTCTTAATTGAATTGCAAATCTAATAAATGTAATTCTTTATTAGCACATCACTTATAAGATTATTAACATGTACCATAATAAGACCTTATGGCTATTTTTTAATTTCCTACAGATTAAGTAGGGTAAATAATGTACACGTTCATATATGATAATTTGAGAACACAGATAAATAACACTGGATGTCATATATAAATTATTGTTTAATTTATGATTTACAGATGGTTAAGTGTGATTAACGCCGTTTGGGTAACAGTGGCTATATGAATTGTCTAGTGAGGGACCTAATTGCAAACTTTAATTTTGACACGATATCTTATCTTTTCAAATAACAGAATAATTAGAATTAAGTATGTTGCAGCTTGTTCTTAAGATTTAAAATATAAATATGCCGCTCACTAAATATAGTAAAACAGTTACTCAAGACCCTACACAACCGGCAGCACAAGCCATGTTGCATGCTATAGGTCTTTCTAAGCAGGATTTGCTCAAACCATTTGTGGGTATTGCGAGCACAGGTTATGAAGGTAATCCATGTAACATGCATCTTAATGATCTTGCAAAACTGGTTAAGGAAGGGACTTTAGACTCTAACCTAGTAGGATTAATCTTTAATACCATAGGGGTGAGTGATGGTATCTCTATGGGAACACCAGGTATGCGGTATTCTTTACCATCTAGAGATATCATAGCAGACTCTATGGAGACTGTGGTGCAAGCTATGAGTTATGATGCACTAGTGACGGTAGTAGGCTGTGATAAAAACATGCCTGGTGCGTTAATAGCAATGATAAGACTGGACCGTCCTTCTATACTGGTCTATGGAGGTACGATAGATTCTGGCTGCCATAAGGGTAAAAAACTAGATGTAGTCTCTGCTTTTGAAGCTTGGGGTAGTAAAGTGGCAGGTACTATAGAAGAAGAAGAATATCAGAATATAGTAGAAAAAGCATGTCCTGGCGCTGGTGCTTGCGGTGGTATGTATACAGCAAATACCATGGCAAGTGCGATAGAAGCATTAGGTATGTCTTTACCGTTTAATTCTTCTAACCCTGCATTAAGTGACGATAAGAGAGAAGAGTCTGTCAGAGCAGGACAGGTAATGTTAGAATTATTAGAAAAAGATATCAAACCGTCTGATATTATAACACGCAAATCGTTAGAGAACGCAGTACGACTAGTTACTATTCTGGGCGGTTCTACAAATGCGGTTTTACATTTTCTAGCGATAGCAAGAGCAGCACAAATCGATTTTACACTTAAAGATTTTCAAGATATAAGTGATAACACACCTTTTCTAGCAGATTTAAAACCTAGTGGTAAGTACCTTATGGAAGATATTCATCGCATAGGTGGTATCCCTGCTGTTATGAAGTACTTGCTGTCCAAAGGATTAATTCATGGAGACTGTCTTACGGTAACTGGTAAAACAGTAGCTGAAAATCTGGAAAACGTAAAAGATCTTTCTGAAGAACAAGATGTTATAAGAACTGTAGAGAACCCTATTAAGGTTTCTGGGCACTTGAGAATGCTTTATGGTAATCTTGCTAGTGAAGGTAGTGTTGCAAAAATTACAGGTAAAGAAGGTTTGCAATTCTCAGGAAAAGCTAAGGTTTTTAACGGTGAGTATGAAGCAAATGATGGCATACGAGATGGACTGGTAGAAAACGGTGACGTAGTTGTCATACGATATGAAGGGCCTAAAGGAGGTCCAGGAATGCCAGAAATGTTAAAACCTACAGCAGCTATTATGGGTGCGGGACTAGGTAAAGACGTGGCACTTATTACAGACGGTCGTTTTTCTGGAGGTACGCATGGCTTTGTCGTAGGTCATATAACACCAGAAGCTCAAGAAGGTGGGGTCATTGCTCTAGTTAATGATGGAGATGTCATTACTATCGATGCAGAGGCTAATACGATACAATTAGAAATCTCAGATAAAGAATTAACTAAACGTAAAGAACAATGGCAAGCGCCAGAATTAAAGTTTAAAAGAGGTGTTCTTTATAAATATGCAAGAACGGTTTCTAACGCTTCAAAAGGTTGTGTTACAGACGAGTTTTAAAAACTATAAACTCTAACACTTAATCAATAATTAGAATAAAAAAAACAATAATCAAAATCGATGATTATGAAAGAACACGCTATAAGGGACACACCTACGTTAAGCACAGTAACAGAAAAAATATCTGGTGCTGAGGCTATCATAAAATGCTTCCTTGCAGAAGATGTAGATACAGTATTCGGTTATCCAGGTGGTGCGATCATGCCTTTGTATGATAAGCTTTATGGCTATCAAAAAGAGTTGAAACATGTACTTACTAGGCATGAACAAGGTGCAACACATGCAGCACAAGGTTATGCACGTATATCAAATAAAGTAGGAGTTTGTATAGCAACTTCTGGCCCTGGAGCAACTAATCTTATTACTGGGCTGGCAGACGCGATGATAGACTCTACACCTATGGTATGTATCACTGGTCAGGTAGCTTCTCATTTATTGGGTACAGATGCTTTTCAGGAAACAGATATCATAGGTATATCCACACCGGTAACTAAATGGAATGCTCAGGTGACTAAGGCAGCAGACATCCCTAAAGTTCTAGCCAAAGCTTTTTACATCGCTCAAAGTGGTCGTCCAGGCCCGGTATTAATTGATATCACAAAAGATGCACAGTTTGAAGAGTTTTACTTTGCATATGAGAAGTGCAAATCCATAAGAAGTTATGTGCCAGTTCCTGATACAGATTTACAAACAGTAAAAGACGCTGCTCACTTAATTAATAAAGCTCAGAAACCTATGGTTATTTGGGGTCAAGGAGTGGTGCTAAGTGAGGCCGAAAAAGAATTGCAATTAATGATAGAAAAAGCAGGAATTCCAGCTGCATGGACCATTCTAGGTGCAAGCGCTATTCCTACTTCTCATTTGCTTAATGTCGGTATGGTAGGTATGCATGGTAATTATGCTCCTAATTTATTAACTAACGAATGTGATGTTCTAATTGCGATAGGAATGCGTTTTGACGACCGTGTTACCGGTGATTTATCTAGATATGCGACGCAAGCCAAAGTGATACATTTTGAAATAGATCCATCTGAGGTGAATAAGAATGTAAAAGCAGACATAGCTGTCCTAGGAGATGCAAAAAACACATTAGGATTACTACTACCTTATCTAGAAGAAAAAAAACATCCAGAATGGTTAGCACAGTTTAATGCTCTGTATGAAATAGAGGTAGAGAAAGTCATAAAAGAAGACATGGCACCGTCTGTAGATGGTATTACCATGGCCGAAGTTATTCAACAAATTAATCTACGGTCTGATAGTAAAGCTGCAATAGTAAGTGATGTAGGACAGCATCAAATGATAGCCTGTCGTTATGCTAGCTATAAACAGACACGTAGCAATATTACCTCTGGTGGTTTAGGTACTATGGGATTTGCACTTCCTGCAGCGATAGGAGCAAAAATGGCAGTACCCAATAGAGACGTAGTTGCGGTTATAGGAGATGGAGGCTATCAGATGACTATACAAGAGTTGGGAACTATTTTTCAGACTAAAGTGCCTGTAAAAATTGTGGTGCTTAATAACGAGTTTTTAGGAATGGTACGTCAGTGGCAACAGCTGTTTTTTGATAAACGCTATGCCAGTACAGAAATGACAAATCCTGATTTTATAAAAATAGCCGAAGGATATCATATCAAAGCAAAACAAGTCACAGATCGTAATGATCTCGCTGGTGCGGTAGAAGAAATGATGAATAGTGACGAGGCATATTTTCTTGAAGTTAGAGTGCAAAAAGAAGGGAACGTTTTCCCAATGATCCCGACAGGAGCATCAGTTTCAGAGGTGCGTCTCCAGTAGTGACGCATCGCATGCGTCCCAATCAGAGAGGCATCGCATGCGTCCCAAGCAGAGAGGCATCGCATGCGTTCCAATCAGAGAGGCATCGCATGCGTCTGGAACTTGTGGAAGACAGCGATACCGAGAAAAATAAAGCAAAGCTGTTCCTAGACAGCTTATCGAAATAAAAAATTATGGAAAACCAAGAACAACTTTTTACTATATCCATTTATACAGAAAACAACATAGGGTTGTTGAATAGGATTTCGGCAATATTCCAGCGTCGTCATGTGAATATAGAAAGCATAAACGGTTCTGCATCAGAGATAGAAGAGGTGTCAAAATGGACCATTCTAGTAAATATAACCGAAGAAAATATGAAGAAGATAATCGGTCAGATAGAAAAACAAGTAGAGGTAATAAAAGCTTACTACCACTCTGACGATGAAACGATTTATCAAGAATCCTGTCTGTTTAAAATTGAGTCAGATCTTCTTTTTGAAGAACCTCAGATCCAAAATATAATTAAAGAAAGTAACGCACGTATAGTAACGGTTAATAAAGAGTTTTTTGTTCTAGAAAAATCTGGAAGAAGGAGCGAGGTCGATTTATTATACCGTGAATTAAGTGCCCACGGCATATTACAGTTCAATAGATCTGGACGTATAGCTGTTACTAAAGAGCCAATGGAAATTTCAAAAATGCTAGAAGCATTAAACTCATAAAATAAGTACCATGTCAAATTATTTTAATACCCTATCACTTTCACAAAAACTAGAACAATTATCTAAATGCAGATTCATGCAACAAGCAGAATTTGAAGATGGTGTTAACGCTTTAAAAGGAAAGAAAATCACGATAGTAGGTTGTGGTGCACAAGGATTAAATCAAGGTCTTAACATGAGAGATTCTGGATTAGATATCTCTTATGCATTAAGACAGGCTGCTATAGATCAAAAAAGACAGTCGTTTAAAAACGCTAGTGAAAATGGTTTTACCGTAGGGACTTATGAAGAATTAATCCCTAATTCAGATCTAGTTTTAAACCTAACACCAGATAAACAGCACGCAGCTGTTGTAGAGGCGATCATGCCGCACATGAAAAAAGGGGCGACCCTTTCTTATTCTCATGGATTTAATATAGTAGAAGAAGGACAGAGGATAAGAGAAGATATCACTGTTATAATGGTGGCTCCTAAATGTCCAGGCTCTGAGGTGAGAGAAGAATATAAAAGAGGTTTTGGAGTCCCTACTTTAATAGCCGTGCATCCAGAAAATGATCCTGAGAATAAAGGATGGGAGCAGGCCAAAGCATATGCCGTAGCAACAGGTGGACACAAAGCAGGAGTTCTAGAATCTTCTTTTGTTGCTGAGGTGAAGAGTGATTTAATGGGAGAGCAGACTATTTTATGTGGTGTGTTACAAACGGCTTCTATACTATTGTTTGATAAAATGATCGCACAGGGCGCAGACTCAGAATACGCATCTAATCTTATTCAATACGGTTGGGAACGTACCACAGAGGCTTTAAAACATGGTGGTATTACTAATATGATGGACAGGCTAGATAATGCGTCAAAGATTAAAGCGCACCAACTGTCTGAAGAGTTAAAAGCGATTTTAAAACCACTTTTTGAAAAACACATGGATGATATTATGTCTGGTCATTTCTCACAAACCATGATGGCAGACTGGGCAAACGACGATGTAAATCTATTAAAATGGAGAGCCGAGACGGAGAACACGGCTTTTGAAAAATCTACTGCGTCTATAGAAAAAATAGAAGATCAAGAATATTTTGATCATGGTGTAGCGATGGTTGCCTTTATTAAATCTGGTGTAGAACTAGCATTTGAGACTATGGTAGCGTCAGGTATTGTGGAAGAAAGTGCTTATTATGAGTCGCTTCACGAGTTGCCATTAATTGCAAACACGGTAGCTAGAAAGAAATTATTTGAAATGAATCGCATTATTTCTGACACGGCAGAGTATGGTTGTTATCTATTTGACCATGCATGTAAGCCTTTAGTTTCTTCATTTGTAGATGGTCTCGATGCGACTGTTATTGGTAACGCTTTCGCGAAAGCGGAATACAAAACAGACAACCTAGAACTAATAGCAGTCAATAAAGCTATTAGAAATCACCCCATAGAAAAGGTAGGAGCAGTGTTGAGAGATTCTATGATTGCAATGAAAACCATCTAGATAATAAGTTAGGGTAGATGCTGGTGATGCTAGAAATTTTGAACAACAAAATTCTGTCTATTAGTACGCAGCCGTGAATCATTACTAAGTGAAAAAAGATTAAAAATGTGAGTCTATAGGACTTTTCTTTAATGAAAAGCAAAGCTGTTATGCGACGGCTGGACCATAAAAGATATGAAAACAGTGACTTATTATCCAAGATTAGAAGATGTAAAACAGGCGGCAAATCGTTTACGAGACGTGGCCTGTTTAACACCTTTAGAGTTAAATGTATTTTACTCTAACAGGTATCAAAGTTCTATCTATTTTAAGAGAGAAGACTTGCAGCCCGTGCGTTCTTATAAAATACGTGGTGCATATAATAAGATCTCTACGTTGAGTAAAGAAGATTTGTTAAACGGAGTCGTTTGCGCCAGTGCTGGAAACCACGCACAAGGCGTGGCTATGTCTTGTAAATTGCTCAAAACACACGGTACTATTTATATGCCTACACCTACACCGGCGCAAAAAATCCAGCAGGTAAAAATGTTCGGTGGTAGGTATGTAACTGTAGTTATGCATGGGGATACCTATGACGACTCTTACCATGCTGCCATGGAGGAGAATAAAAAATTAGGGAAAATATTTATCCATCCTTTTGATGATGAAAAGGTGATAGAAGGTCAGGCTACTGTAGGACTAGAGATTATGGAACAATCTAAAATCCCTATAGATTATGTAATCATGCCCGTAGGCGGTGGCGGTTTAAGCGCTGGGGTTTCTAGCGTGTTAAAGTACCTATCTCCTCATACTAAAATTATAGGAGTAGAGCCCAAAGGAGCAACTTCTATGGCAGTTTCTATTTTTAACAGGAAAAATACGACGCTAGATCATATAGATAGTTTTGTTGATGGTGCTGCGGTTAAAAGAGTAGGAGAGCGCAACTTTGAAATATGTAAACAGAATCTTACCGAGACTATTAATGTAAGTGAAGGTGCCATATGTCAGACTATTCTAGATTTATATAATAGTCAGGCGATAGTGGTAGAACCTGCAGGAGCTATGTCTATTACGGCGCTAGAAACTATAAAAGAAGAGATAAAAGGTAAAAACGTAGTTTGTGTTGTAAGTGGCAGTAATAATGACATTACTAGAACTGCAGAGATTAAAGAACGGGCCTTACTAGAGTCGCAGTTAAAACATTACTTTATAGTTAGATTTCCTCAAAGAGCAGGTGCGCTTAAAGAATTTGTAGAGAAGGTTATAGGACCTAATGATGATATTACTCACTTTGAATACACTAAGAAAACAAATAGAATTAAAGGGTCTGCGGTGGTGGGAATAGAATTGAAAAACCCTGCAGATTTTGATTCTCTAGTACAACGTATGAAGTCACTTAATTTTTATGGGGATTATATAAATCATAATCCTACACTTTTTGAGTTTTTAATATGAGCTAGATTTAACCTATAAACGCAACTTCTAGTTTAAAATAATAATTTATCCATTACCTGGACTGGATTATCAAAGTTGAATCTTTTTCTAGGTCTATTTTCAATCATCTTTCTCTATCATTTTCCTTTTAATAGGATAGTTTTAAAGCATAGTAAAATTAAAACATACGGCTTTTAAGCTGCAATTCTGATTCATTTATTGAACAGAAACAGACTTCTAGGGTCTTACTCTATATCTTTTTTAATTTTTAGATAATCGTGCTTTGACCTAAATGAATATTTTTAAAGTTTGCATTAGAGTCATGTGGATTTGTAATAAAATCTGCAATGAAGTCACCTACTTTATTAGTAGTAATATTATTATAAGTAAGGTTTAAATCAGGAGTAGTAATATTAAGTTCTAGAGAACGATTTATTGCCGTTTTAATCATTTCTGATTCACTGTATAATCTAAAATGCTCTAATAACATTGCAGCGCTAAGTATAGAGGCTAATGGGTTAGGGTTTTTACAATCAGTAACATCTACATTACTGTGAACTGTGGGAAAAAAAAGAGATGTCTTTTGTCCTAAGTAACTAGTAGACTGCAAGCTAGTAGAACCAGTTAAAACGCTAGACTGTTTAATCAATATATTACTGATTATACGCTCTGTTAGAATCACATCAAATAGGTTAGGAGATAATATGAGTTGGGTAACAGCATTTTCTATATTAATGACATTAAACTTTATTTCAGGATATTGTAAAGATAATTTACTAGCTATTTCAGTCCATAAAGAAGAAACTTGTGATATGTCAGATGTGATTATAAGAGTTACTTTTTTACCTCTGCTTTGAGCCGCTTTAAATGCCTTTTTTGCAACACATTGTATCTCTTGACGAGTATTCTCATTTATGTCATAAGCGTAGTCGTTATTCTTAGAAGAATATTTTTTAGTAACATCATTGGTTAAATTTAATTCATTAAAAAATAAAATGTTTGTTCCAGATATAACTTTTCTTTCAAGAGGAGAATTTATAGTCAAAGAATTATAACTCTTCACAATAGTAGAGCTAGCATGCACTTTTAATTCTGAATGCAGATTTCTATTTTGTAAAAAGGATTCATTACTAGTTAAAATGGCGTCATTATTCCTACATAAATCAATGTCTTTATTTAAAGAACGATTTCTACTGTTTGTATCTACAGTTTTGAATATGAATTTGTGATCAAATTCTAATGCGATGGCTTTTAGTACTTTGATCGATTGGGTGGTTATCTCTGTACCTAGCCCAGACTTAGGTATAACTACTATGTTTAATCTCATCCTCTTTATTTTTTAAAAATTTATAGATTGTTACCTTGTTAAAATATTGATTTTAAGATTTGTTTATATTTTAAAGCTGCTATTATTTCTTTATTGTATTACTAAGTTATATTTTGGACTATTCTTACTAATCGTTTAATTGAATGTATTATGATGTCCAACAGTCATTCTTGTTGTTTAATGTGTTGAATTAAAGTTAGTTATTTTAATAAATTATCGATGGCAAAGGATCAAAAAGATGGGCTATTTGTGCTGGTTAAGTCATTAACTAAGTCAGAAAAGCGTCAGTTTAAATTATATGTAGGAAGACTAGATGTAAATGCCGATTCAAAATTCTTGAATCTGTTTATGCATTTAGATAAAGCTGCTAGTTATAATGAAAAGCAAATCTTGAAATCTACAAATATTCAAAAACGACAATTAGCAAATGTAAAAACACATCTTTACAAGCAAATTTTAATAAGTCTCAAGACTAATCCGGTACATCAAAACATAAGATCACAAATAAGAGAACAATTAGATTTTGCATCCATACTATATCACAAAGGATTATATAAACAAAGTTTAAAAATACTGGACAAAGCAAAAGAGCTAGCGGTTGCTCACGAAGAGAAGAATCTCGCCTATGAAATTGTGGAATTAGAAAAAATTATAGAATCACAATACATTACTAGAAGTATAAGTACGCGTACAACTCAACTTACCACCCAGGCTAGAGATCTTAGTAACTCTAATATTATAGCAAGTCAGCTATCCAACCTTTCTTTACAAATGTATACCGAGTTTATTAAAACAGGATGTGTAAAGGACAAAGAAGAAAGTGAAAAGGTAACGGCTTATTTTTATGATCGTTTACCTACTTATGAATTTGAGAACCTTGGTTTTAGAGAAAAACTATGGTTATATAAAGCTCATTTGTGGTATAGTTTTTTAATGCAAGACTTTTTGAATTGTTACAAATATGCATCAAAATGGGTAGATTTATTCTATCAGGATAAAAAAATGATAGTTCTCAATCCCGTGTTTTTTATTAAAGGAAATCATTATTTGCTAGAATCACTTTTTTTCTTAAAAGAAAAAGATAAATATCAATCTACCTTAGAGCAATTAGAGAAAACCTTAATAGGCAAGAATTTTCCTAAAAATGAGAATCTAGAAGCGCTTAGTTTTTTATATATCAACCTAAATAAAATAAGTCAGTATTTCATAGATGGTAGTTTTAAAGACGGATTACCATTAATAGAAAAAGTAGAAAAAGATCTATTAGGTTTTAAAGACCGTCTGGATGAGCATCACCAAATGGTCTTCTATTACAAATTTGCCAGCATGCATTTTGGGGCTGGAAATTACTCAGAAACCATTTTTTACTTGGATAAAATTATTAATAATAAAACACTCACCATGCGAGAAGATTTATTATGTTTTTCTCGTATTTTAAGTCTTATCGCTCATTATGAAGCTGGTCAGGATGAACATCTTGAAACCTATTTAAGAAATGTATATAAATTCTTAATTAAGATGAACGATCTCTATGAGGTACAAAAAGAAATGATCAAATTTATACGCGGTTTACAAGATATTTACCCTCATGATTTGAAAAATGCATTTCAAGATTTGCTACTTAAACTCTATAATTATGAAAAACATCCTTATGAAAGGCGTGCTTTTTTATATCTAGATGTTATTTCTTGGTTAGAAAGTAAGGTTTTAAAAAAGCCTATAAATCAAATAGTTAGAGATAAGTATTTGACTAATTCTAGAATTCAAAGTATGTAGTCTATTAAATTAGTAGGATAAAAAACCATTAAAAATTTGGAAATATGAAATAGTTTTTTGAATCTTTATACTCACGTTCATAACCATACTGAAATTATCAAGAAAGGACGAGGGAACAGACCCATCGACTCCTTAGCAACCCTTTATTTATGTCGACAATAAATAGAGAAGGTGCTACATTCTGCTCACAACTTTGTGAGACGAGATGATCAAACGCATAGTAGGTTATACTACCACAAGTTTCTTTTTTGATTTTACTTTTTGATCCAGTTCAAAGAGCAAATCTATATTTCTAATTGGTTTTGAGCATAACTCAATTTTTAATTTTTAAAGAAACAAATATGTCTCAAAAATTTTCAACAAACGCACTTCATGCAGGTCATGATTTTAAAAACAATGGTGGTACAAGAGCAGTACCTTTATATCAATCTACTAGTTTTGTTTTTAATAACAGTGACCATGCCGCAAACCTATTTTCACTAGCAGAGCCAGGTTTTATTTACACAAGAATAAATAACCCAACAGTAGACGTTCTAGAACAACGTCTAGCAGCACTAGAAGGTGGAATAGCAGCCGTTGCAACCGCTTCTGGAACCAGTGCTATTTCAACAACGTTGCTTACCTTACTGAGAGCAGGAGATCACATTGTAGCAAGTAACTCACTTTATGGAGGTACTTATAACTTGCTTTCTGTGACCTTACCTCGTCTGGGCATAACAACCACGTTTGTAAACCCTAATGATAAAGACGCTTTTACTAACGCAGTACAAGAAAATACTCGTGCCATATTTGTAGAATCGTTAGGCAACCCTAAACTAGATGTTTTAGACCTAAAAAAAATAAGCGCGCAATCTAGAGAGGCTCGTGTACCGCTTATAGTAGATAATACGGTAGCTACCCCATATTTACTCAACCCTATTGAGCATGGGGCTAACATTGTAATTCACTCACTTACTAAATATATAAACGGTAACGGTACTGCTCTAGGTGGGATTATAGTAGACGCAGGTACCTTTGACTGGACTAACGGTAAATTTCCAGAATTTACAGAGCCTAGTGCTGGTTATCACGGTCTAGTTTATAGCGAGGCACTAGAAGCAGCAGCCTTTATTGCCAAGGTACGTATAGAAGGTTTAAGAGACCTAGGTGGCGCTATCTCACCTTTTAATGCATGGCAAATTATTCAAGGCCTAGAAACATTACCACTTAGAATAGAAAAGCACTCTAAAAACGCACTAGAATTAGCAACCTGGTTACAAAGCAGAGAAGAGGTAGAATGGGTTAATTATCCAGGTCTAGAAACTAGTAATTACCATGATCTAGCAAAAGAATACTTGCCAAAAGGCCAAAGTGGCGTCGTGACATTCGGTCTTAAAGGCGGTTATCAAAGCGCTAAGAAAGTAGTGGATAACACAAAAATTTTCTCATTGCTGGCAAATATAGGCGATAGTAAATCCCTTATAATTCATCCTGCAAGTACAACACACCAGCAATTAAGTGATGAAGATCAAATAAGTAGTGGTGCTACTAAAGATCTAATTAGACTTTCTGTAGGTCTAGAAGATGTCTCTGATTTAACTGCAGATCTTGAAGAGGCCTTTGCTACTATAGATCAAAAAGTTCTTGCATAAATGGCTCAAAAGCTAAAATATATCGAGCTTCCTGATTTTAAATTAAGATCGGGAAAGGTGCAAGATATTAGTGTTTCCTATCAGATTTTTGGGCGTGCTTTACATACCGCGCCCATCATTCTGGTTAACCATGCACTTACAGGAAATTCTTCTGTAACGCAATGGTGGAAAGAGCTGGCAGGTGATAGCAGAGTCCTTGATACGACTCAATTTACCATTATCTCCTTGGACATACCTGGTAATGGATATGACGGTAACATCGACCATTTAATCTTTAATTATCAAGACTGGACATTGTATGATGTGGGTTCCGCTTTCGCGAAAGCGTTACACCTATTAAACATTTCCTTTATAGATTTAGGAATAGGAGGTAGTATAGGTGGCGCATTATTATGGGAAATGCTGACGCAAGAACCAGAATTATTCGGCACCATAGTACCTATCGCTGCAGACTGGAAAGCGACAGACTGGATTATAGCATGTTGCCATATACAAGAAAATATACTCGCGACTTCTACAAAACCAGTAGAGCTAGCAAGACAGCATGCCATGACATTCTATAGAACGCCATTAGGGTTAAATTCTAAATTTAGTAATGCTAAGGAAGAAAAATCTTTTAAAGTTCAAAAATGGTTAGACTACCATGGAGTAGAATTAAAAAAGAGATTTTCTTTACCAGCCTATAGACTGCTCAATAGATTATTATCTAGTGCACAAGCCAGTACAGATAACCAGATAGCACCCACGATTGCAGCTTCTCAAACAGCTATAGAGCTAGTTGCAATAGATAGCGATGGACTATTTATAGCCCATGAAGATAGAAAGACGTACCGTTTATTAAAACGAGATCGAGATATTAATTACCACGAGATCACTTCCATTCATGGGCACGATGCTTTTTTAATAGAACATGGTCAGGTAAAAGAAATTCTATGTCAGATTATAGAAAATCGTTTGCCTAAAACATCAAAATCGATTTGTAATAAAATCAGATTACTTGAAACAATTTAGTGATCTATCTAAAACTTACACATGAAACAAATACATTTATATATATTCGGTATAGGGAATGTAGGCAGTACGTTGATTAATCAAGTACTGGAATCACATTCCTTTTTTAAAAGCACACATAATTTAGACCTTAAAATTATAGGTCTTGCAAATTCAAAGAGAGTACTTATTGACCCAAATGGGATAACACAAAAATGGAAAGAAGATTTCAGCTCTATTTCTCAAGTTAGGGAAAGTGATAGTTTTTATAAAATTGAAAACCTGCATGAAGCGCCTAAAATAGCAATAGATGCCACCGCGAGTAAAGAGGTGTCGCAATATTATCCTGAATTATTAGATCATGATTTTAATATTATCACGGCAAATAAAATTGCAAATACCTTATCACAGTCCTTTTATGATATCATACGCACAGCTCTTAAAAATAAAGGATTGCAATTTGAGTACGAGACTAATGTAGGAGCAGGTTTACCTATCATTAATGCGGTAAGGGATCTTTATAATAGTGGTGAGCAATTGTTTGCCATTAATGGTGTTTTTTCTGGATCCTTAAGTTACATTTTTAACCGTTTCAGTGAAGAAAACAAGCCGTTTTCTGAAATAGTAATTAATGCATTAAAAGGTGGCTATACAGAGCCAGATCCTAGAGAAGATCTATCAGGTAATGATGTGGCCAGAAAACTATTAGTACTTGCTCGAGAAGCAGGATTGAAACTAGAATTTGACGATATAGAAATCGATAATCTAGTTATTCCTTCTTTAAGAACAGCCTCGCTTAATCAGTTTCTAGATCAAGTAACTTTGTTAGATGAGGTGTTGCAGGAGAAGAAAGATGCTCTCTCTAGCGATCAAGTATTGCGACATCTAGGAGAACTAGATGTGGTTAATAGTGTACTTAAAGTATCGCTTAAAGCTGTACCTAAAAGTAGTCCCGCAGGACAGTTAAAAGGTAGTGATGGGTTCTTTGAGATTTATTCAGAAAGCTATGCGTCACATCCGCTGGTGATAAAAGGTGCTGGTGCTGGTAGAGAAGTAACAGCTAGAGGTTTACTGTCAGATATTATAAAGGTAAGTAAGACGTGTAAAGAGGTTTTAGTGGCTGGATAAGTAAGAATAAGAAAATTGTTTTATCTCAAAAAATTAACAAACTAACATGTATATTTACATCTTTATTAGTTAAAACTATAAGATAAAATGAAACTACATCTTTTTTTATTTCTTAGTATTATTTCATTTTGGAGTTATGCACAAGGATATCCAGATCAATGGCCAACATCAGGTGGCAGGATGGATTTTAGTCGAGGTGAGGGAGAGTTTCTCCCTCATGTTAGTCCTCCTGCGATTGCTACAGTTGATGCAATGGCAAATGGTAGATCATTGCTTACTGGTACAACCTCTACCTATACTTATAATTCCAATCCTTATTTGATAGACCCATTTAAGGAACGTAATATTGCAAATTTATTTACAGAGGGAATCGCTACTTCTTTTCGTGCCCACAATACGCAGAGTCTTTTAATTGTTCCTCATCCTGAGTCCATTTATAAGTATTACCTAATCGGTAATAATTATGGAACTTTTCCAATATATGATTTGATCATTTGTGAATTTGATTTCAGGTTAAATTCTGGAGCTGGTGGAATAGTAAATGGTAGTATAAGAAGAATTCAACAAGAAGTTTTTCCGAGAAATATGATGGGTTACTTCAACAAAGAAGATGGTTCTTATTGGATAATAATCCAGCGTAATGATTCAACTGATTTTCTAAGTTATAAAATTGATTCTAATGGTTTTAATCCAACACCAGTGGTCAGTTCAGTAGCGTATAACTCCTTTTCAACAGTTAATGTTGTTCAAGATTTATACTTTGGAACAGGTAAAGCTGTTGTATCGCCAGATGGAAGTAAGATAGCTATTGTTAATGCTATTAATAAAGGGATATTGCATCTGTATGATTTTGATTCAACCACAGGTGTAATTTCAAATAGTCAAAATATAGGTAGAGAATTAGTTGATAATGAACGATACACAAATGCTGCTTTTTCTGGAGATTCTTCTAAGTTATATGTTCTTACCCAGGATCGGTCTCAAGCAATTTATAATGCAGGACATGGTATACCTATTACTAATTTAAGGAGTAAAGTATTTCAATATGATTTATCACTTTTTAACATTAGTCAGATAATAGCTAGTGAAACTCAAATATCTAATGATGTTGGGCCAGATAATTACTTCACACGCTATAACAGTTTATTTCTAGCAGTTGATGGTCGTATTTATGTACCTGGTGGTAGATGGCTAGCTAGAGTTGATAATCCTAATCTATTAGGTTTAACTTCTAACTTTATTGATAACTATCAAAATGTTAATACTTATTTTAGTTATGCACATCCTGTCCGCGCTAATTTTATAACAAATACTATAGTAGAATATATAGAAGTAGGTGATCAGTGTCTAGGGAGTCTGACAAATTTTAGTCTTACTGAAAATGTTACTCAAGTGTCATGGGACTTTAATGATCCAGCAAGTGGTGTAAATAATACAAGTACTTCCTTAACACCTAATCATCAATTTACAGCTGCTGGAAAGTACAGGGTAGTGGCAACAGCTGTCGTAAATGGATTACAAAAAGAATTTGTACGTTACATAAGAATATTTGACCCACCATTACTTAGTAGTCCTATAGATCCTTTTACGGGATGTGATTATGATGGTAATGGAATAGCATCATTTGATTTAAATAGATTGACACCACTGATCTCTAGTTTATATAAAGGTGAGAAACTTTCATTTTACGCTACCCAGACAGATGCTTTGAACGGTACAAATAAAATTAATACTAATATTTCTTTTTTTAATCAAACCCCATATTCACAAAGTTTATTTTTAGTTGTAGATAATCGATATGGATGTAGTAGTACTATTGAGTTATCATTAATAACAAAAGAATACAGTCCTATTCCTAATGATTTCATTTTAGACATTACCGTATGTGTTGATCAAGGAAGTAATGGATCTGTTGTTGACTTAACGGTAATAGAGTCTGAGGTGGCTAATTATTATGCGAATACAAATAACTTTATTTTTAATTATTATGAAAATAGACAAGATGCCATTTTACAAAGAAATTCAATTAATTTACCATCGGCTTATGAGTTCAATTCTACTAATAGTCAATCCATTATTGTCTCTATTATTCACCCAGATACTTATTGCGATTTAATAGCGGTACCTCTCATAAGATTAAATACTATAGAAGTAACGGTAGAAGAATTATCTGATGTTTACGAGTTGTGCAGTGGTGATACTTTAAACTTAGAAGTAGATGACTCTTATCTTTCTTATTCTTGGTCTAATGGTTCAACAACTTATCAATCACAATTTAGTTCTTATGGCATGCACAGTCTAACAGTAGAAAAATTAATTAGTGGAGCAATTTGTTCTTCTACTTTTAATTTTGAAATAGTTCCTACTTCACTGCCAGTGATAGATGATATTATTATAGATTCAGTAAATAAATCTGTTACTGTGCAGATGGCTTCTATTGGTGATTTTGTTTATACCATACCTAACGTGGCCAGTCAGTCTTCAAATGTTTTTCAAAACTTAGAATATGGGGAGTATGAGATTTCAGTTCATGAAATACCAGACTGCGGTACAGTTACTAAGACTTTTAACCTAATAGGTTACCCTAGATTTTTTACTCCTAATCAGGATGGTTTTAATGATACTTGGAATATTTTAGGAAGCAAGTCTAATGAGGTTTACATGACATCGATATTTGATAGGTATGGTAAACTTTTAAGCCAAGTTGAAAGTGATGAGATAGGTTGGGATGGTACGTTTAATGGTAGTCCTATGCCTGGTAGTGATTACTGGTTTAAAACGGTAAAAAATAACGTCGTTGTTTTTCATGGTCATTTTGCATTAAAGAGATAGGAATTAGATTTTTTTATTTAGAGAATTGAATATGGTTCAATTAATTTATAAGTCTCTTTGAAATTTATTCAGAAAGCTATGCGTCACATCCGCTGGTGATAAAAGGTGCTGGTGCTGGTAGAGAATTGACAGCTAGAGGTTTACTGTCAGATATTATAAAGGTAAGTAAGACGTGTAAAGAGGTTTTAGTTACTCTATAAGTACTTATGATTTTATTGGATATCTGTTCCGCTTTCGCGAAAGCGAAACAGATATCATAATCTATTGAGCAATACTAAATGTAAAGGTGGTATTTTTACCTAAAACGGAATCTACTGAAATTTCTCCTCCTAACTTCTCTACCAGTTGTTTTACGGTGGAGAGTCCTATTCCATGTCCTTTTTTTCCCTCACGATCATATTCTCCTACAGTAGAAAATAAATCAAAGATAGTTTCTAATTTATCTTCAGGTATGCCACGACCGTTATCTTTAATTTTAAAGATGTAATGATGGTCTACGATGTCTATATTTAAATCTATAACGGTTTCCTCTTTGTCGTTGTACTTTATACTATTGCCTATTAAATTTAAAAATATTTGCTCAAGAGCAACGCGGTTGCAGTGAATGGTATGATTAACCTCTGGTAGGTGAATATCGCAGTGGTGTTTAATGTTAATTAATTCAATTATGTTTTCTAGTAAATCATTCACATCAAATCTCTTACGGTCATCGATGTTGTATGAAGAACTCTCGTAATGAGCAAGGATATTAGTAATATAATCACTTAATGATAAAGATGATTTTTTGAGATAACTCAGGTATTCTCTACCAGGTGTATCTAAAATACTTGAGTATTTTTTGTTTAAAATATCAGATGTGACAATAAGATTTGCTAGAGGCATTTTCATATCATGGGATACGGTCCCTGCAAAATCTTTTAAAAGGTCATTGTGTTTTTTTAAATGAGATTTAGATGCTTTAAGCTCTGTGTTGAGTACGTGTAACTTTAAGAGTTCTTGAACTTGTTGTGCTAGATTAAGTAATCCTTTTCTTTGTTTATTGCTTAGTTTTTTAGGTTTGTTATCTATGACACAAAGAGTTCCTAATACAAATCCAGTTTGATCTAAAATCGGTACACCTGCATAAAATATTACAGGGTTATCCTTATCATGCGCTAGTGGATTATTCATAAATCTAGGATCTTCTAGAGCATTAGGAATTTCCATTAATTTATCAGGGTTATGAATGGCATGTGCACAAAAACTAACCTCTCGTGGTGTCTCACAAACTGCCATGCCTAGATTAGATTTAAACCACTGTCTGTTCTCGTCTACCAAAGATATTACCGCATTAGGAGTACCACATACGTAGGAAGCTAATTCAGTAATATTATCATATTGTTGTTCTGGTAAAGAGTCTAGAATGTTAAGGCTTTGTAGAGCTTTTATTCTAGCTTTTTCATTAACTGGTAAGGGTGCTGCAATCATAAAAGAGAAATTCGTTGGTTTTTTGCAGTTCTATTCGGGATGTAAAACTCAATCAAAGTTAAGCGTTACGATTGTTGTAGGGTTTATGTGAGTGTATGTTTTCGATAATGTGAGTTTTTGGAAATAATTTAAATTCAGTTATTTAGGCAAATAACGGATATGATTTTTTGTAAGAAAAAATTATAACTTATTTTAATTTCCATTTTAAATTATGCTGTAAGCTTAAAGAATGTTTTAAGAATCAGCGGTTTTACGATATTTTTAAAAGCCTTTTTTGTAGGAAAAAATATACAGTTATTTACCTGTTCCACCTTTTTTAGATAAATAACTGTTTAAATAATTAAATGTTTTCTAAACCGTTTATCGGTTATTTTTTTTGATAGGATTGTGTTTATTTAACTTTTGTTGTTTTTTAAAAGTTGAACTTCTTGTTGAAGAGCTTCTATTTTTACTTGCTGCTCTTGAATTGCTTTAACTAAAATGGGAATCATCTGGCCGTAATCAACTGCAAGAGATTTATTAGAATCTAGTCCTTCATCTACAATAGAAGGTATCTGTTCTTGTAACTCTTGTGCAATAAAACCGTATTGTAATCTGTTGGAATTATCGTTTTTATAGTTGTATTGATATGTGTTTAAGGCGATAATGCTAGTAAGTCCGTCTTTTAATGGTTGTATATTTTTTTTCTTGCGTATGTCAGAGGTTCTAAAAGCATTTTGAAAATAAAGGTTATTCCATGAATTTCCATTTCTACCTAAATCTTTTGCTCCATCTAAAACTGGAAAGTGTGCAAAATCACTGAAGATATAATCTGCGTCGGTACCACCCTGGCTACCTATATTTATTCTAAGGCCGCCATCTGCATCATTATCATTAGTATGTATGGCTTGTGAATATATTCTTCTAAAGTGTTGATTAAACATACCGAGGTCATATCCAGTAGTGTTGGTGTTATCTAATGAGTTAACTGCTGGGTAAAGTCTATTGTTGTCTATAATTATTTTTTTATCATCAAAAAATGAATATGAAAAACTACCGGCTGTACTAGAAGAGTTATAATTTAAATCTCTACCAGTTTGTGTTATTTCTGAATTGTTATTACCTCTAGCTATTTTTATACCCTGACCATTTCTAGAAGTATTGATATGTAAAAGTTGGTCAGGATTAATTTCATTAATACCTATATTACCATTGTTTTTTACTCTTATACGTTCTCGAGTATTTGTTGCGATAATAAAATCTGTATTATCTGATGTGCCGAGATAGTTTTGATTTGCATCTGTACCACTATTACCGGTAGTATTCCAGAATAGAGTAGGGTCAGGATTGTTTGCGTTACCGTCATCAGATGTATTAAATGGTTGCCACATAATGCCATCCCAATAATAGAAACCTTTTCCAGATACTACGTTAGTGTTATAAACTAAAAGACTCTCTTCCATAATACCAGTTATAGGGTCTTGAGTATTTAAATCTATAATATTAACTCTAGGAATAAGAATTCCCTTATCATTTAGAGTAGTTGTTACGTCTAGTATAGCACTAGAGGCTGGTGTGCTGGTGCCTATACCTACTTGTGCAAATATAGATGAACAGGTACAGGTAAGTAATAAAAATATTGCTAGTCTCATGATTATGGTTTCTCTTATATACGTAGATTAATAGAAAGTGGTTTTAATAAAATAAAGGTTTATATCTATCAGGTAAGAATCTTAGAATGTATTAAATTTGAATATGTTATCTAGAAAAACAAAATACGGTATTAAGGCCCTCACTTACCTTGCTAGACAAGAAAACCAGGCGCCCACTTCTATTGCTACTATTGCAGAGTCAGAAAAAATCCCACACAAATTTCTTGAGGCCATTCTATTAGAACTACGTAAGAACAGTATTTTAGGTAGTCGCAAAGGGAAAGGCGGTGGTTATCATTTAATGCAATTGCCTGAGAAGATAAGAATGTCAACCATACATCGCATTCTAGAAGGTCCTATTGCGATGTTACCATGTGTTAGTCTTAATTTCTATGAAAAATGTGACGATTGTGTGGATGAAGATGCTTGTTCAGTTAATAAATTAATGATTCAGGTAAGAGATAATACACTTGCTATTTTAGAAAATCAAACACTTAAAGATTTGATTTAATAAGTATGTAATTATTAGAATTATCAGTTTCATGTAATAGGATTATTAATTCTTTAAAATTTAATAAGATAAATATTAATACGATATTATCCTATTAGAATTGTAGGGTTTGAAAATTGTTATATATTTGCATCGTTAAGTTTTAACAATAGTTTTGGATAGGTCAAACAATGCGAGTAGCTTACTATATTAAGATGGGCTGTTTTCTTATTTTAACTACTCGTGTCTGGCCGTTTATAAACAATTATTTTCCATCTTCTTAGATGGATTTTTTGTTATAACTGGTTTCTCGCTTTTTAAATTTACTTTACCAGTTTAAAAATCCCTTGTGTATTTCTTTAAATAAATACTCTACTAACCCTATAGGGTAAATCTTTTATTCTTTAATTTGCACATTAAATGAAAGTTCCTTTGATTTTAGATAGAATTTATAAACCTGGTTTTTTTGATAATCAACAATCTAGTGATCCTAACTGGAAGATAGCATTATTGAAAACAATAAGCTGGCGTGTAATAGGTACGATAGATACTATAGTGATATCATGGTTCCTTACATCTAAAATAGATATAGCGCTTACTATAGGTGGTGTAGAGGTTTTTAGTAAAATGGCTCTCTACTTCATTCATGAACGTCTGTGGAGTAAAATTACAAATCTGAATAATGAAAAAAATAAACAAACAGTCCGTACAAAAGTATAATGAGGCGCTCAAAAATGAGCAGCCTTTGTATCGAGTTAGTCAGGTACTAGAAGAAGCGGTGAACCCTATTATAACAACTAATTTTAGACCTTATGAAGTAGCTATCCTTCATCTAGTTACACAATTAAAAAAAGATATACCAGTCATTTGGTGTGATACAGGTTATAATACCATTCAGACCTATAAGCATGTGGAGTACGTAAGAGAGCTTCTTGATTTAAATCTCAAAATATATGTGCCTAAGCAATCTGTTGCTTATAGAGACGTAATTATGGGTATTCCTGATTTAAATAATCCATTACATGCCCTTTTTAGTGAACAGGTTAAGTTAGAGCCCTTTAAACGTGCAATGAAGGAATGGAGTCCAGATGTCTGGTTTACTAATTTAAGAAAAGGACAGACCGCATTTAGAGACTCTATAGATGTTCTTTCTTATGGATCAAGTGATGTACTTAAAGTATCTCCATTTTATGATTATGATGATAATCAACTGGATAATTACTTAGAACAAAATAATTTAAAAAACGAACTCAAATATTATGACCCCACAAAAGTTATCCAAAATAGAGAATGTGGAATTCACAATTAACAATATACTAGAACCTAATCTTTTAGAATCTGAAGCTATTTATATAATAAGAGAAGTAGTAGGACAGTTTGAAAAGCCAGTTTTATTGTTCTCTGGTGGCAAGGATAGTATCACCTTAGTACATCTTGCTCATAAAGCTTTTTATCCTGCACCTATTCCTTTTCCATTACTTCATATTGATACAGGTCACAACTTTCCTGAAACTATCGCTTTCAGAGATGAATTAGTAGAAAAATTAGGTCTCAAATTAATCGTTGCTCACGTACAAGATGACATAGACGCAGGTATTTCAAAAGAAGAATCTGGACGTTATGCCAGTAGGAATTTATTACAAACGGCTACCTTACTTAATGCCATTGAAAAACATGGGTTTGATGCATGTATAGGTGGTGCTCGTAGAGATGAAGAAAAAGCAAGAGCAAAAGAGCGTGTTTTTTCTGTACGCAATGAATTTGGTGAGTGGGATGAGAAAAATCAAAGGCCAGAGGTTTTTGAATTACTTAATGGAACTATAGATCATGGACAGAATGTGCGCGCATTTCCTTTATCTAACTGGACAGAACTAGATGTGTGGAATTATATAAGATCAGAACACATAGAAATACCTAGTATTTATTTTGCTCATCAACGCGAGGTGTTTATAAGGGATAGTATGATCTGGTCAGTGTCTCCACATGTTTATAAAGATGAAGATGAGGTGACTCAAAAAAGTTGGGTGCGATTTAGAACGGTAGGAGACATGAGTTGTACCGCAGCGGTATTTAGTCATGCGACAGAAATCGATGCCGTTATTGAAGAAATTACAGATAGTAAAATCTCTGAACGTGGCGCGAGAATAGATGATAAACGTAGTGAAGGTGCGATGGAAAAACGCAAGCAACAAGGCTATTTTTAAAAGAAAGAATTATGAAGAATGTGCTTAAAATAGCAACAGCAGGAAGTGTAGATGATGGTAAAAGTACTTTAATAGGTAGACTGCTGTATGAAACTAAATCCCTAGAAGAAGATAAATTAAAAGCCATAGAGACCAGTAGTAGGAATAAAGGCTATGATTACTTGGATTTTTCTCTAGCAACTGACGGTTTAATAGCCGAAAGAGAACAAGGTATAACCATAGATGTAGCGCATATTTATTTTTCTACAAATTTGCGTAGTTATATTATTGCAGACACTCCTGGTCATGAAGAATATACTAGAAATATGATCACAGGTGCTAGTAATAGCGATGTAGCCATCATACTGGTAGATGCTAGAAAAGGTAAGCTGCCACAAACAGAAAGACACTTTTTAATCAATCATTTATTACTTACTAACCATATAGTTGTTGCGGTAAATAAAATGGATTTAGTTGATTATAGTGAAGAAGTATTCCTAGAGATAAAGAAAACTATTGAAGAACTTGCAATAGAATATCCTGATGCAAATAGAACGATACATTTTGTTCCTATATCTGCACTTAAGGGAGATAATATTATAGAACCTTCATTAAATACCTCATGGTATAATGAAAAGCCTGTTTTAAATATATTAGAAAGTATAGAAGTTAATAATAGCTTTAATACAGTTTCTTTAAATATTCAAAACGTTATCAGGCCTAAAACAGAACAATATCATGATTTTAGAGGTTATGCCGCTACAGTGCGCGGTGGCGACCTTGCTGTAGGTGATTCTATAGAGGTAGTTGCATCAGGTCAGAAATCAAAAATTAAAAGTATTTATCTAGCAGGAGATTCTTTTAAAAAAGCCAAAGAAGGGTCTGCAGTGATCGTAGAATTAGAAAATGATATTAATGTAACCAGAGGTGATTTCTTAATAGTAGGAAATGATAAATATGTGAAACAAAAAAGCATAGAAGCACAATTATGCTGGATGGATCATACCGCTCTATCAGAAAGATCTACCTACCTTCTACAACAAGGTACTTCTAGAGTACGATGTAAATTAAAAGTAAGCGGTGAAAAATTAATGAAGCATCACCTTAATGAAACAGATGCTTTGGCAATAAATGACATAGGTACAGTCTCTATTAAAACTAGTAAGGAGATTATAGGAACCTCTTACGCAACTGATAAAAATTTAGGCAGATTTATAATCATAGATGAAAAAACAAACAACACAGCAGGTGTTGGTTTCATTTTATAAAAAAAAATATCCATTCATTTATTTTATTAAGAAAAATCTGAACGATTCCTATGTTTAGATTTTTCTTAATCATTTGTTTAACACGTGATTGATCACGACCTTTGCACTAGCCACATTATAGGCATACAAGTTGCTATGGAACAAGACATGATCACTACAGATATTTTAATAATAGGTGCAGGACCTACAGGTTTATTTACCGTTTTTGAAGCAGGTTTATTAAAACTAAAATGCCACCTTATTGATGCACTAGCACAACCAGGTGGGCAGTGTTCAGAGCTATATCCTAAAAAACCTATCTACGACATACCTGGCTTTCCAGAGGTTCTCGCCGGCGATCTTGTAGATAATTTAATGAAACAAATAGAGCCTTTTCAACCTGGTTTTACCCTAGGAGAAAGAGCCGAAGACATAGAAAAACTAGAAGATGGCACATTTATAGTCACTACTAGTAAAGGCACAAAACACCACACAAAAGTAGTTGCCATAGCCGGTGGACTAGGTTCTTTTGAACCGCGCAAACCTGCTATAGAAGGAATTGAAAAGTATGAAGACAACGGTCTAGCATACATGATAAAAGATCCAGAAGTTTATAGAGATAAAAAAGTTGTTATCGCTGGTGGAGGAGACTCAGCACTAGACTGGTCTATTTTTCTAGCAGACGTAGCCTCTGAGGTGACTTTAGTACATAGAAGAGAAGAATTCCGTGGGGCGCTGGATAGTGTAGAAAAAGTTCAAGATCTCGTAGATGCAAAAAAAATAAGACTTGTCACTCCTGCACAAATTCTTGATGTTAAAGGTGAGGAAAAAGTAGAGTCTGTTTTATTACAACATAATGACGAGGCAAAGCGTATGGAGGTTATTGAGTGCGACGCTTTTATACCGTTATTCGGTCTTGCACCTAAATTAGGACCTATCGCAAACTGGGGATTAGAGATTGAGAAAAATGCTATTAAAGTAGATAACACACTAGATTATCAAACTAACATACCTGGTATTTATGCCATAGGAGATGTAAATACATATCCAGGGAAGTTAAAACTTATTCTTTGTGGTTTTCACGAGGCTACATTAATGTGTCAAAGCGCTTACCAGCGCATCTTTCCAGATAAACGTTACGTGATGAAATACACGACTGTAGGTGGTGTAGACGGATTTGATGGTACTCGTAAAGAAGCAGAAAAAGCGGTAGTTAAAAAAATAGGTAATAAATAAATGCAAGACGTAAACATTACCATTATAGATAGAGAAGGTGTGGAGCATAAAGTTCTTGCACCTACAGACATGAACATGAATCTCATGGAAGTATGTAAATCTTATGAGCTACCAGTACAGGCGGTTTGTGGCGGTATGGCCATGTGTGCGACCTGTCAGTGTTATGTGATAAGCGATCATGATCTAGGAGAACGTAATGATGATGAGCAAGCCATGCTTTGGGAGGCTGAGAACGTAAAAGAAAACTCTCGACTGGGTTGTCAGATTCCTATTACCGATGCCCTAGACGGATTAGTCATAGAACTAGCTCCAGAGGCAGATTAGATTTTTGTTAATTATTCCGCTTTCGCAAAAGCGGAAACTAAAAAAGCAGTTGAACTAATTAAAGTTAAACTGCTTTTCATAAATTATTAAACTGCTATTTATTTTAAAACAATAGGAAGCTCAGCTCTATAAGTTCCCCATCCTGCTTTTAAGTGAACTGTGTTGTCCTTTTTTGGAGAATAAAGCGCAATACTTAATTGCTCTAGACTTTTACCATCTTTAGTAACAGGAACAGCAACCGTTACAACATCTAGGTTTGCTTTATGAGAATAGTTACCCCATCCATCATTTTCAGTATTGATATGGAATGTCCATTCCTTTTCTGTAGGAGTCACTACTATAGAATAACGACCAGCCTTAACTAGTTTACCACCTATCATAGCGTCTGTCATTAAAAGTAGCTCTGTACTTTCATTTGCACCTATTCTCCATGTCTCACCATATTTAGTGATTCCAGATTTTTTGTTATCATCTGCTCTGAAGACATTTCTTTCATTTAAAGAAGGTCTACCATAAAGAACTCTAATTTTAGGTTCTGCAGCCATTTTAGCCTCTTCTGTTTTTGCAAATGCACGAAGTGCTGCTCCAGAAGGAAAAAATGCCGCGTCCATAGGACTCTTATCTAATTTTAATTTGGTAAGATCTTGTGCAAAAAGCGCACTACTAGAAAGTACTACTGCAAGTAATAAAATGTATTTTTTCATGATTGTTTTTTTATGAACTTTAAAAATAAAGACTATATATCACGTAAATATCACTTTAACAGTTCTATAAGAATTAAGGTTTATTTGAGTTCAGTTTTATAAAGCATTAACCCACTAGGTGGTGCTATGTGAGATAAATGTATTTTCTTACCACCATCCAGAGTTTCTTTAAACTCTTCTAGTGTGAGTTTGTGCCTACCTAGGTCAAATAACATTCCTACCATTAAACGTACCTGATGACGTTTAAAACCCTCGCCTTTTACTCTAAATACAAAGCTCTCCTCAGGAAAGAAGTTTGCCGTAAAAATCTCATTCTTTTCTATAAAACAACTTTCTATAGTAGAAGTAGTAATAGTAGTGTCTGTAGGTTTATAAGTGTACGACCAGAAATCATGCGTGCCTTCAAAGAGTCTAGCCGCTTGCATCATTATATCGATATCTAGCGGTTCTTTCATGTACACCATCATAGAAGCGCAAAAGGGATGAAATTTCTCCCCATGAGAAAATAGGTAGATATATTCCTTAACTTTAGGAGCCTGTATCACATTAAAATTCTTATCTGTTTTTTGAACCGCTAGAGCCCTTATGTCGCTGGGTAAATTCTGATTAAAATCTAGCAGAAACTGCTCCATTTCTAGTTCTTCACTAGCGTCCAGAAATAGCTCTATCCATGTTTCATTCACAGATACTTTTGCATCTGTTCTTCCTGCCGCGAGAATTTTAAAATTAGAATGATCTAGAACATAGCGCAAGGTTCTTGTAACCATGTGTTCTACGGTAGGTATGTTGTTGGGTTGTTTCTGCCAGCCGTGAAATCTAAATCCCAGATACTGCATTTTTATCAGAAAAAACTGTCTTCTATGTTGTGCAAATGGTCCTGGATTCATGAAATAGATTAAGAATGTAAAAGTACAAAGTTAAAAGACTATTTATAGTTGCCCATTCCACTCTGCATGAAATTGGTCTAAAAAGCCTTGCATATAATCATGACGTTTTTGTGCTATTTTTTTACCAGAATCTGTATTCATTAAATCTTTTAAAAGAAGTAATTTTTCATAAAAATGATTGATAGTAGGTGCTGTGCTTTTTTTATACTGTTCTTTAGTCATGTTTAAGTCTGGAGCAATATGAGGATCATAAATAGATCGATTTTTAAAACCTCCATAATTAAATGTACGTGCTATTCCTATCGCGCCTATTGCGTCCAGTCTGTCTGCATCTTGTACTATATCTAGTTCTTTACTAGTAAAATCTTTACTCTGGTGTCCACCTTTATAGGATATGTATTTAATTATATTTTCTACATGGACTATGACCTCTTCTGGTAATTCTAGTGATGTAAGAAACTCTCTTGCGACGCGTGGCCCAAGGGTTTCATCTCCATTGTGAAATTTTGAGTCGGCTATGTCGTGCAATAAAGCACCTAATTCTACTATGCCTTTATCGCAATCTTCATTTTGAGCAATTAACTTTGCATTTTTCCACACACGTTCTATGTGGAACCAGTCGTGTCCACCTTCGGCTTCTCGTAATTGTGTTTTTACAAATTGTACCGTACTCTCTATAACTTGTTGTTGTGTCATTAGGTTGTTTTATTCCGCTTTCGCGAAAGCAAAATTAGAACAAACATTTTTACTCTTAATAACATTAGATTCATCTTATTATAAATTAAACTTTCAGAAATTATTGAAAGTTTAAAAAGTAGTTGTATATTTGACCTATGAAACTAGAAGAAGGAAGATCAAAATTTATTCAGGCATGGGGTTCTTTAGGAAGCTCTTGGGGAATATCTAAGTCCATGGCACAAATCCATGCACTATTGCTTTCTTATCCTGAAGGATTAAGTGCAGACCAAATCATGGAGCAAGTGCAATTGAGTAGAGGTAATGTCAATACTAATGTACGTGAATTAATCAACTGGAGACTGGTGCGCAAAGAAACAGTTCTAGGAGAGCGCAAAGAGTTTTTTGTAGCACTGCACGATGTGCATTCCATCGCACAGAATATAATGGAAGAGCGCAAAAGAAGAGAGCTAGAGCCAGTAAGACGTTTGCTTAACGAGCTTAAAGCTGCAAAACTAGAAGGGAACAAAGAGGAAATTGAACATTTTCAAAGTTTACTTTCTGACCTAGCTGACTTTGTAAGCCAGATGGAAAATTTAACCAACTTAATGACTAAAATAAATAACAATAACTACATGAAAAAGCTGATCAAAGCGATCTCGTAGCTTTTTTATTTAAATCAAACTTTCAGTTTTTATTGAAAGTTCTAAAACTATAAATTATGAAGAATTTGTTATTTGTAAATATTGCCTGTTTTGTAATACTTATTATTCTTTTTTCAATAGCACCTACGTTTGGATTGTTCTTTATAGGAGTATGCGGTTTTGTACAAATTGTCTTGAGTATATTAATTAGCTTTTTTGGACGGAATAATACTACTCGTAGTAATTCTATAGTACACTTGATAGTAAGCTGCTTAGTTCTTTTTTTATTCTATATGTTCACTAACACTGGACAACAACTACTGGTCTGGATAGTAGTATCGATCTGTTTTATTCTATACGTTTATTCATTATTGATCAGTTACATGAATTTTAAAGATTACGATCATGTATAACCTGACAGCATACATCACCTATTTAATAGTGGTAGTGACGGCTATTTTATATGTAGGTCATTTATGTTACAAATACGGTCACGTTTATATAGCACAAATTATCCCAGAAGATCCACAACTCACACACCAGGTAAACAAAATATTACTAGCTGGTTATTACTTGTTAAATATAGGATACGGTATTTATGCCATTTCCATTTGGGACAGGCTCCATGATCTAATAGGTGTAATAGAGTCTGTCATGACACACTTAGCTTATATCACTCTTATACTAGCAGCCATGCATTATTTCAATATGCTAGTTATTAATATCATTTTAAAACAAAAATCTAACACTAATAATTAAAATCAACACTTATGGAACCTTCAAAAATTGTAATCGGCTATTTTATTTACTTACCTATCATTTTAACACTCACTTTCTTTGTGTCGCGCACACTTTTCAAAAACGGAAAAATCTTTATGTTAGACATCTTTCACGGTCGTGAAGACATAGCAAATTCTACTAACAAGCTTTTTGAAGTAGGTTTCTACTTGCTCAATATAGGTTTTGGACTATGGATGCTTAAAATAAGTAAATATAATTTTAATGAAACTTATCAGAGTCTCATTGAGATTTTAAGTACTAAAATAGGTGGTTTTTCTATTTACTTAGGTGTCATGTTATTTTTTAATATGATGTTATTCTTCAGAGGTAGAAAGAGAAGCAAGGTTTTAAAACAACAGTCTCAAATAAGAGATAGAATGTTTGAACAACAGCAAACTAAACAGTGATAGAGATTTTTTTACAAGGCAAGAACTGGATTAAGAAACCATTGAAGTTTCTGCTGGTTTATTTGCCTTTAAAACCACTGTATAAATTTATTACTTACAATAGAAAAGTCGTTTTAGGAATTATAAAACTTTTATTCTCATGAAAAAAATAATCATCGCTGGTGGTACTGGCTTTTTAGGAATGACTCTCAAGAATTACTTTGAGGAGAAAGGGATTGTTGTGGTTACGCTTTCGCGAAAGCGAGATCAACAAACAACTTACTGGAATGGTAAAGACTTAGGTGAATGGGCGGCACATCTTGAGAATGCAGATGCACTAATAAATCTTGCAGGAAAATCGGTGGACTGTCGTTATACCGATAAAAATAAAGCGGCTATTTTAAGTTCTCGTATAGATAGCACACACGTGCTAAATCTTGCAATGGAGAAAGCAGTAAATAAGCCTAAAGTGTTTATAAATTCTAGCACAGCGACCATTTATGTACATTCTGAAACGACTATTAATACAGAAGAAACTGGTGTGATAGGAGATGATTTTTCTATGAATATTGCCAAATCATGGGAGAAGGAATTCTACTCAACGACCATAGAGAATGTGCGTAAAATAGCCATACGTAGTTCTATAGTCATGGGTAAAGATGGTGGTGCTTTTCCTAAATTAAAAACCATCACTAGATTAGGAATGGGTGGCAAACAAGGAAATGGAAACCAATTTATAAGCTGGATTCATATCCATGATTTTTGTAGAGCAATAGACTTTTTAATTTCATCTCAATTATCAGGATCGGTAAACGTCACTGCACCACAGCCTAGAACAAATAAAGAATTTATGGGTGTTTTAAGGAAGGAGTTGTCTGTTCCCTTAGGTATCTCACAGTCTAAATGGCTCGTAGAATTGGGTAGCGCGATGATAGGCTCAGAATCTGAATTGTTGCTGAAAAGTAGATATGTGCATCCGCAACGATTGTTAGATGCTGGTTTTAACTTTGAGTATGAAACCGTTGAGGATTGTTTAAAAGAATTAGTTTCTTAGCACTATAGATTTTACTATGGAATCATGAACAGCTTGTTTCTTTGGGCTACTACTTATAGTTAATAGAGAGATCCAACCTAGAGAATATTTTAGTAAGGTTCTTATAATAACTAGAAAAAAGTTGACTGCTGTTCCTTGATCGTTATCCTTTTCTACTTTAATATTTATATACTGCTGCTGTCCTATGGTTCCTTTAAAAAAGGATATACATATAGGTTCATACAAAAAGAAGAAGGATATAAATAATATGATTCTTATGGAGGTAGGGACATTCTCAAAATTAGAAAGTAATTCTGAGGTAATAAACATAGTGACTATGAGTAGTATTTGATCAATAGTAAAAGCTTTGATTCTATCGGAAAGGCTGGCATAATTCATAATTAGCTCAATTTTGCTCTCTTCTTATACTTCACATAAAAATCTTCTACCACTTCAAATTCTGATTTATTAGAAGGTAACTTCATTTTTTGAATTTTTGAAGATGGGGTAATCCACGTTTTTTCTCCATCAATTAGAATTTGAATAGGCATTTTAAAACCATTTACCACATCTACCCAGCGGTAGTGTAGGTTTCTTTTTTTGATAGAATATTCTAATTTAGGAATGCGAGTATCACGCAAGTATTGATTAAAAACAGGATTTAAATCCATTTCCATTTGATCAGAAATGTAATTTTCTATTTGTGCGGTGGTTACTGTTTTATGATAGAATTCAAAATTAAGACCGCGCAAGATCTGTCTCCACTTTTTGTCATCATTAGTAATCTGCCTTAGAGTATGTAAGAAGTTAGCACCTTTGTAATAGATATCTCCAGAGCCACCATTATTAACATCATATGTACCTATTAAAGGCTTGTCATTCATCACCTTGCGACGTGTGCCTATCACATAAGCGGCGCTGGCCTCTGTGCCATAATAATAGTCTATAAATAGGTTTTCTGAATATGAGGTAAAGCTTTCATGAATCCACATGTCTGCTATATCCTTGTTTGTAATGTTGTTTGCAAACCATTCATGACCAGATTCATGTATGATGATAAAGTCAAATTTCATTCCCCAACCACTATTAGATAGATCACTACCTAAGTAACCATTTACATATCTGTTTCCATAAGTTACAGAGCTTTGATGTTCCATACCTAGATAGGGCACTTCTACTAGTTTATAGCTGTCTTCATAAAAAGGGTATGGCCCGAACCAGTGTTCAAAGGCTTTCATCATTTTAGGAGCGTCTTTAAATTGTTTTTTGGCTTTATCTAGATTATCACGTAAAACATAGTAATTCATATCCAGTGGACCAGCCTCTCCTTGATATACTTCAGAAAAGTTTACATAATCACCTATGTTTATATTCACACCATAATTGTTGATAGGATTTCTTACTTCCCATGTGTAGGTAGAACTGCCGTCTGATTTTTGTTCTGTTTTAATTAGACGTCCATTAGAAACATTCATCAATCCTGCAGGAACGTTTACAGAGATAGTCATGCCATCTACTTCTTGATACATATGATCTTTACATGGCCACCATACACTCGCGCCTAGACCTTGGTTAGAAGTAGCAATAAAATCTTTTCCATTGCTATCTTTTCTCCAAGAAAAACCACCATCCCAAGGCGCATTTCTAGCCTCACGTGGATGCCCTTTAAAATCTATTTTTATTTGATTCTTAGAACCAGTAGTTTGATTTTCTTGTAGAGTGATAAAATGAGCATTTCCTTCATGTTTTACTTCTAGTTCTTTACCATTTTGCGTCACCATAATAATATGCATAGGTTCTTGCAGGTCTATTTGCATAACTTGATACGGTTCTAGGACTTCATAAGTAATGGTGTTAGAACCGTAAATGAATTTATCATCTGGCTTTACAGTCACATCTAGATTATAGTATGTGATATCCCACCAGGCACGTTCTGGAGTAATAGAACCACGTAAAGAATCTTGTCTCGTAAATTGATCTTTGTCTTTAAGTAATTGCGCTGTGCACAAAGAACTTGCGCTGAATAGAATAAATAGAAATACTATAAATGGATACTTATTGAAACTCATAAAAAAGATGTTAAAATGTACTGACTATTTATACTGTTTACTGTAAGCGGCATGCACGGTTTTTTGTGCTTTTTTATCTTGTGTCGTGAATCGTTTTTCAAAACTACGTCTGCCTTTTGTTGGATGGTGTTTCCATAAAAAGCCACCAGCCATCCAGTTTTCATGCCATACATTATTATAAAGGCCTTCTAGTAATATATGTTGTGCTTCTTGATTTACAGCTTTGTCTTCACCAGCATTTGCCCACGGCTCTTTACCAGCATAATCGGCACTTATATAGCCATATTCAGTAAAAAGAATTTGTTTATTGTATTTATTTGAGAGGTCTTTAAGTTCTTTTTTCCATTTTTTCCAACTGTTAGTGATGGTCTTATGATCAGGTGTTTTTTCTTCACTTATCGGGAAATAAGCATCTACTCCTATATAGTCTAACTGTCCCCAAAAAGAAACATATTTATAACTGTCCCAGTTGCCAGCATAAGTAAGTTTACCCTTGTAGATTTTACGTATGTCTTTAATAAGTTTTTGCCAGTAAGCTGGTCGTCCTTTTACAAAAGAATCTAATTCTGTACCTATACAAAACATACTTATATTTTCTTGAGCAGCAACCTGGGCAAATCTCATGATGTATGCTGTGTAACTATCTTCTAGTATCTTCCATTCAGCATCTGTCTTTAAATTAATATGACCTGTGTACTGTCCTCGACCTATCCATAATTGAGGTTTTAAAAGAACCTTTAAGTTTTGATCTTTCATGTGCCTAGACGTTACAGAAACACCATGTGATTTTTCACCCCACCAGCCTTCTCTTTCATTAAAAATAACTAGAGGTTCTTCTAGACTTCTCATCCACGCATATGGAATTACCGCGGCATAATTTGCATGATACTTTTTTAATGGAGTTATAGAAGATTCTTTCACGGTGTCTCGAGTTGCGACAAATGATATACCGTTAATCTTTGTTGATCTAGGAGTTTGCGATAGGCAGGAAAACGCGCTTAAAAGTATAAGTAGGTACAAGAAAAAATTCATAAATAGAATCATTAAATAACTATCGTCAAAGAATTTATATATAGTTATGCCTACAATATTCTTCTTTTTTTTGCTAAAAACAATTTAATTAATACAATTTTAGCTTTGTGCTTAAATAAGTGTGGAATATTAATTTTTTGCAGGTTGTTTTGATCTCGCTTTCGCGAAAGCGGAACTTTTAAAATTTTCTTGTTATTAAAATGTGATACGTATTCCAGATAATTGTGTAAATTAGAAACGTCAATATTTTCTTAATAAAATGTTTAGGTAATAATGTACTATATCAAATGTGGTATGTTTTTTTTCTAATCACAAGAAATTAGTTGATTTATCATTTTTAAATAGACAAGCCATGGAACATATAGTCATAATAGGGAACGGTGTCGCAGGAGTCACGGTAGCCAGACATATCAGGAAAAATTCTGATAAGCGCATTACAATCATTTCTGGAGAGACAGATTACTTTTTTTCTCGTACAGCATTAATGTATGTCTATATGGGGCATATGAAGTTTGAGCACACACAACCGTATGAGAGTTGGTTTTGGAAAAAGAACCGCATCGAGTTAAAAAGTGCTTGGGTAGAAAGTGTTTCTGGTGCAAATAAAAGCATAAAATTTACTGACGGTCAGTCTATAAGCTTTGATAAGTTAATCTTAGCTACTGGTAGCATCCCTAATAAATTCGGCTGGCCAGGTCAGGATCTAGACGGTGTACAAGGTATGTATCATAAGCAAGATCTAGAAAAATTAGAAAAAAACGCTCCTAACAATAGTGTGTGTAAGCGCGCTGTAATAGTAGGTGGTGGTTTAATAGGAATAGAGATGGCAGAGATGCTTCACTCACGTCATATACCGGTTACATTTTTAGTAAGAGAAAGCAGTTTCTGGAACGGTGTTTTACCGGCTGGAGAAAGTGCACTAGTAAATGAAGAAATTCTTGCAAACGGTATTGATTTGAGATTAGAACAGAATCTAGAAGAAATTATAGATGATGGAAACGGGAGGTGTAAAGCTATTAAAATCAAAGAAACAGGCGAGATAATAGAGTGTGATGTAGTGGGTCTAACTGCTGGAGTGTCGCCTAATGTAAGTTTCTTAAAAAATTCTGATATAGAATTAGGCCGTGGTGTCATGGTAAATAGATTCTTAGAGACTAGTGTTAAGGATGTTTATGCGATAGGGGACTGTGCAGAGCAGCGCGAGAGCATAGGTAGACGCAGGCCTATAGAGGCTGTCTGGTATACGGGCCGTATGATGGGTGAGTCACTAGCACAAACTATTTGTGGTAATGCGACAAAGTATAATCCTGGACACTGGTTTAATAGTGCTAAGTTTATGGACGTCGAGTACCAGACCTATGGATGGGTGAGTGGTTCTAGAAAACCTGATTTTGAAGATCAATTTCACTGGAGACATCCTGTAGAAAACATTTGTGTAACGGTAGCTTATCATAAAGATACGGACGAGTTTTTAGGTATCAACACCTTCGGTATAAGAATGCGTCACGAGATATTTGATCGGTGGTTAACAGAAAACCGTAAAGTAGATGATGTAATGACCTATTTAAAAGATGCCAATTTTGATCCTGAATTTTATTCTAAGCATGAAGATGCGATCATCTCACATTATAATAAAGAAAGAGGGAAACAAATTAAACCGGTTAAAAAAAGCTGGAAACGCATTTTTGCTTAATTAAATACAATCACAAATAATAATAGCTTTATGAAAGCAATACACCATATAGGATTAATCATTTTTTTAATAGGACTAACCATTTTTACAGGATCTATTTTTGCAGGTTCTTTTGATCTTCAAAAAGAGGAACTTAATTCATTTCTAGAATCTAAAGGAATAGCAAATGATTTTATAATTAAAGAATTAAATGAAGACGTGGTCTCTAAAGGACCTATGGGGATTTTTGAATTCTCTAGCAGTGTGCGAGGTGCATTAGAAAAAAATAATGTGCATTATGATGCGCTTATTGCAAAGTATGATGCCGCAAAGGACTGGGATAATAAAGGAAAGCAGTATCAGTATAGAATAAACGAGAAAGATTTCAGAGCGATCAGTTTTTCTCTTGCTAAGAAGTCTGCAATAGGCTTTGTGGTAGAGAATAAAGGTTTAATGTGGTTGCTTACTTTTGGGTTAGGTATTCTCGGTTCTCTTATGTTTATAGCACCGCAGTTACAGTTACTAGGTAGAAAAGGAATTAAGAATAACGGTATTTATCACAGTGCTGCGACTAACCGTGGTTGGATAGCCTGGTTGGTACTCGTGTATCTAGTGACGTTTTATATTGTACTGTATTTCATGGCAGACTATGTGGTAAACTGGACGTTTATAGTAGATCCTATCAGTTTATTTCTTAGTGGTAACGAGGCGAGCCAGTGGTTTGTTTACGGTTTTCTTTACTGTGTTCTTATGTCTGTAATGGCCTTGAGAATGTATATTAAATACCGTCATAATAAGTATCAAGTATTAAGAACGACATCTGTATTGTTTTTTCAAATCGTGCTAGCATTTTTAATTCCTGAAATAATGACCAGCTTGCAAATGCCAGCTTATGATTTTAAAAATGCATTCCCGTTAGATTATGATTTTTTCTTCTCATGGAATCTGGATAGTTTACTAGATAGTGGTGCTATAGGTTTATTTATATTAGTCTGGGGTATTGTTTTAACAGTAATTATTGTGCCGGTAATGGTCTACTTCTTCGGTAAAAGATGGTACTGTAGTTGGGTATGTGGATGTGGTGGACTAGCAGAAACACTAGGAGATCCATACCGACAGAATTCTAGTAAAAAATTAATTTCATGGAAACTAGAAAGGTGGTTAATCCACTCTGTTCTAGTATTCTCTCTAGTAATGACTATAGTAACATTATATGCTTATTTTACAGGAGCTAACTCTTTACTAGGTATTCCTGCAGACTGGATAAAAGACGCATATAGTGTACTGATAGGAGCATGGTTTGCAGGGGTTATCGGTACAGGTTTCTATCCTATTTTTGGAAACCGTGTGTGGTGTCGTTTCGGATGTCCACTCGCGGCTTATCTAGGTCTTGTTCAGCGTTTTAAATCTCGTTTTAGAATTACAACTAATGGAGGTCAGTGTATATCATGCGGTAACTGTTCTACCTATTGTGAGCAGGGTATCGATGTAAGAGCTTATGCGCAAAAAGGAGAAAACATTGTAAGAGCTAGTTGTGTAGGTTGTGGTATCTGTAGTGCGGTATGTCCTCGTGGTGTGTTAAAACTAGAAAATGGTCCAGAAACAGGACGTATCAATCCTACTGAAGTATTACTGGGTAACGATGTTGATTTAATGGATTTACTTAATAAAGGAAAATAATAGTTAGTGGTGTGTTCCGCTTTCGCGTAAGCGCAACACATATCCTTTTTCAAATAAAGAAAAAGACTATAATAGATTTGCTTTCAATTGAAAACACTTTATCCAGCCGTGATGGCTAGATAAGGTGTTTTTGCTTTTAATAATCGAGCTGTTGTTATGTTGTGATAGTGTCCATGATTTGATATGCATGTACACGACTGTTTTCTATAAACCATTTATGTGTTTCTAGACCACCGCAAATTACACCTGCTAGATATAGTCCTTTTACATTAGTCTCCATAGTTGCATCATTATACATAGGGATTTGTTTTTCTCCCACTAGTTCTACTCCTATAGATTTTAAGAAACTGAAATCAGGTCGGTAACCAGTGAGCGCCACCACAAATTTGTTATCGATTTTAATAGTTTTACCTTCCTGATTAATAATAATATGATCTTCTAGTATTTCTTTAACCTCACTGTTATAGTAAGCTTTTATAGAGCCTTCTTTAATGCGGTTTTCTATATCGGGCTTTACCCAGTATTTAACTCGGTCTCCTATAGAATCTCCACGTATTATCATAGAGACGTGACCTCCTTTTCTATATATTTCTAAAGCAGCATCTACAGCACTATTACTTGCTCCTACTACAGCCACATTTTGCAATGCGTATAGGTGTGGGTCGTTATAATAATGAGTTAGTTTAGAGAGTTCTTCTCCCTTTACGTTCATTTTATTAGGTAGGTCATAAAACCCTGTAGAAACGACGATGTTCTTTGCGTGATAAGAGCATGTGTCTGTGGTGACTTTAAAGTTTTTAATATGATCTACAGAAAGTACTTTTTCAAACAATTTAATGTTTAAATTGTTTGAAACAGCGATACGTCTGTAATATTCTAGAGCCTCTTGTTTACTAGGTTTAGGATCTTTAGAAATAAATGGGATGTTGTCCAGTTCTAGTTTTTCACTTGTAGAAAAGAACTGCATGTTTGCAGGATAGTTATATAGTGAGTTTACTAGTGGTCCTTTTTCAATAACTAGATAAGAAAGGTTTTTCTTCTTTGCTTCTAGTGCACAATTAATACCTATGGGTCCAGCACCTATGATGATGAGGTCAAATAACTTTCCGTTTTTCATAAGCTTCAAAGTTAATTGTACTGTTGAATAAAGCTCTTAATACCAATATAGTTATATAATGTCATATATTTTTTGTATATTTATGTATGGGAAGAACAGCATATTTAGATATCAAAGAATCAATTACAGAACTCAAAACACTCCTCGGTAAAAAGACGAGTCTTAAGAAGGAAAAGCGGTTGAAGAGTTTATTATTAATAAAGAGTGGAAAGTTTAAGACTCGCCAGGAAGTAGC
>NZ_CANLXZ010000002.1 GCF_947495285.1 uncultured Nonlabens sp.
AAAAACAATAAAACAGCTAATCAAACCAGTAAAATGGTTAAGTTTGATATGTCTTAAATTTATTTAGGACAGGATTGACTTAATAACTGAAAACCTAGTTGATTAACAAAAAAAATGCCTCTTGATAATTCAAGAGGCATTTAAAATTTATATAAGAATAATAATTACTCTTCAGACTTAGTTCCAGAAGAAGAATCAGTATCGCGACGTGGACGGTCATCTCTCTTACGGTCATCACGACGTGGGCCGCGACGGTCATTAGAACGACGGTCATCACGCTGGCGTGGTGGACGCTCTACCCAGCCTTCTGGCTTAGGCATACATGCTTTACGAGATACTTTTTGCTTCTTAGTACGTGGATCTACACCCATGTATTTTACATCAAGAACATCTCCTACCTTAAGAACTGTAGATGGGTCTTCAATACGCTTGTAATCAAACTCACTTACGTGAAGCAAAGTTTCCTTACCTGGTCGCAATTCTACCACAGCACCGAAGTCAAGCATCTTTACAACTTTAACGTTGTACACTTCACCTACGGTTGGTTCAAAAATAATGTTCTTAATTTTTTCTAGAGCAGCGTCGATCTTAGCACGGTCTGTACCAGCTATCTCGATAACACCCATATCACCATCTTCCTTGATGTTGATTACAGTCTCTGTTTCTTTTTGCATCTCTTGGATAACTTTTCCACCAGGTCCTATTACCGCACCTATGAATTTACCTTCGATCTCTAAAGATTCCATTTTAGGAGCGTGTGACTTCACATCTGCAGCTGGTACAGCGATAGTGTCAGTAAGTTTTCCTAATATGTGCATACGACCATCTCTAGCCTGCATTAAAGCATTAGTAAGGATTTCATAAGAAAGACCTTTTACTTTAATATCCATTTGACAAGCAGTGATACCGTCTGCTGTACCAGTTACTTTAAAGTCCATGTCTCCTAGGTGGTCTTCATCACCTAAAATATCAGAAAGCACAGCATATTTATCACCATCTGTGATTAATCCCATCGCGATACCAGAAACTGGTTTCTTCATAGGTAGACCTGCATCCATCATAGCCATAGTACCAGCACAAACTGTTGCCATAGAAGAAGAGCCGTTAGATTCAAGTACTTCAGATACTACTCTTACTGTGTAAGGAAGATCTTCTGGTAACATTCTTTTTAACGCACGTTGTGCTAGGTTACCGTGTCCTATCTCACGTCTAGACGTACCACGTAATGGTCGAGCCTCTCCTGTAGAGAATGGAGGGAAGTTATAGTGTAAGTAGAAACGCTCTTCTCCTTCTTGAGATGCCATGTCTATTACATTTGCATCTCTAGAAGTACCTAGAGTTACTGTTGCCAGTGCTTGAGTTTCTCCACGAGAGAAGATAGCACTACCGTGTGTAGATGGAAGGTAATCTACCTCACACCATATATCACGTATGTCTGTAGTCTTACGACCATCTAGACGTACACCTTCGTTAAGTAGTACATCACGTACTGCTTTCTTATGTGTTTTGTTGAAATACTTAGAGATAAGATCTCCATTTTCAGCTTGATCTTCTTCAGAAAAAGTTGCTTTGATTTCTTCTTTGATTTCAGAGAATGCTGCGCTACGTTCGTGCTTAGCACTTCCTTTTTTAGCAACATCATATACTTTTTGGTAAGCAAGTTCTGCTACTTTTTCTTCTATGGTAGCATCTTCTTTTTCACCTTCGTACTCACGTACATCTTTCTTGCCTACCTGTTCAGCAAGAGCGATTTGTGCAGCACATTGATCTTTGATAGCTTCATGAGCGGCTTTGATAGCAGCGATCATTTCTTCTTCAGAAATTTCACTCATCTCACCTTCAACCATCATTACAGAGTCAGCACTAGCACCTATCATCATCTCAAGATCTGCCGCTTCTAACTGTGCATAACTTGGGTTGATAACAAACTCACCATCTACACGTGCAACACGTACTTCAGATATAGCACATTCAAAAGGTAAATCAGATAGTTGTATGGCAGCACTCGCAGCAAGACCTGCCATCGCGTCTGGCATTACTTCTGGATCATGAGACATTAATTGAATCATTACCTGTACTTCTGCATGGTAATCTTTAGGGAATAAGGGACGTAATACACGGTCTACAAGACGCATAGTAAGTACTTCTCCATCGTTAGGACGTGCCTCACGCTTAAAGAATCCGCCTGGATATTTACCGGCAGCGGCAAATTTCTCACGGTAATCTACAGTAAGTGGTAAGAAGTCTAGTCCAGTTGATTTGTAGCTGGATACTACGGTTCCAAGAAGCATTGCTTTTCCACATGTGATCACAACAGATCCATGTGCTTGTTTTGCAAGCGCTCCAGTTTCGATAGTGATGTCAGGCCCGTTTGCCATTTTAATCACTTGTTTAAAAACTTGTGGTTTCATAATTATAGTTAAACATTAATCTCAAGTTGTGTGGTAGAGAAGGCGTTTACTTTGTGAGAAACCAGCTTTGATTTGCAGTGCAGTCCTTACACTGTTAAGACGCATCGCATGCATCTTGAACTGCGATTTGTATTTTTGTTACGCTTTCGCGAAAGCGTAAGTAGAATCTAACTTCTACGTTTAAAAACCGCAATGTATGCGGTAAGAAATTTCTACGCATGCGATGCGCAGAAAACAAAAAAGGGGACGCGAGGTCCCCAATTCATTATTTTCTAATACCTAAGTCTTTAATCAACTCACGGTAAGCAACGATGTCTTTTCTCATCTTGTAATCAAGAAGTGAACGACGCTTTCCTACTAGTTTTACTAGACTACGCTCTGTGTTATAGTCATGACGGTTTTTCTTAAGGTGTCCCGTTAAGTAGTTAATACGGTAAGTGAATAACGCGATTTGTGCGTCTGTGTTACCTGTGTCGTTTGCGTCTTTTCCGTACTTTGCGAAAATTTCTGCTTTTTTTTCTGGTGCTAAATACATGCCAAAATTATTTGATAATGAATATTATGTATGTCAGTCTATCTGACGGTGCCGCGAGATTCATTCTCTTAGCGTTTGCAAAAGTACGATTAATTACTGATATGCAAACTTATTACACTTTTAATTGACACTTTTAAAAATGATAAGTTAGAGATGAAATTAATTTAATGTACTTAAGAACTCAATGGAAATTTAAGATCTTATAATTATGAACTAAAAAAATAGCGATGAAACACTATATATTTCTATTTTTTCTGATCGCATCTTCCTTTTGTGTGGCGCATGAAGAAACAGAAAAAGTAAATGATTTTTTTATATTGCATCTAATTTAAGCTTTGGTAATCATAAAATTTCTGCTGTAATTACGGAACTTATGTTTTTAAAAATAAATACAGCTTATCAGTTGGAGTGGATGGTTTTCTCCGTGATTCTGAGAACACGCCAGACGATTACAGACGTGGTTCTGGAATCTCATCACTTTTTGATTTTACCGGTAGATTTGATGAAATTGTTTCCTTTAATACGATGGCAGGAAAAATTTATAACTTAAATAATGCGGGAACGATACGTTTTCATGGAATGGTAGGTTTAGGTTATATAGTTTATTATTAACCTACAAATTTTGAACTTTCCTCTAATAATGATGGAGCAAATTATACCTTTTCAACACATCAGTATGGAACAGTAAGTCTGATTATCATACCTAAAATTGAATTTCTTTTTCCAAATATTTTGGTATGGTAATTACTCCAAGTATTTACATCAATAAGAAAGATGTGTTCTATGGTATAGGTTTAGGATATATGTTGGGTAAATTAAAATAAATACCATAAACAATTACGTTAAAATCATCCAATGCTTGAAGATTTGGTAAAAACTTTACCTTAATATTGTAGATATAAAATATTTCTTTTGAATACAAATAACTCTGATTGTCTTATTATTTTTACTCGTAATCCTGAATTAGGAAAAGGCAAACGACGTCTTGCCGCTACCGTAGGAGATCAAGTTGCATTTGATATCTATAAATTTTTACTGGCTCATACCAGAGGAATTACGGTAGATCTTAACGCTACTAAGCAAGTGTGGTATAGTGAGCGCGTGCATGAAAATGATGCCTGGGATAATAAAGTATATGATAAATTTGTGCAAAACGGTGAAGATCTGGGTATGCGTATGGAAAATGCTTTTTATGAAGCATTTAAAAATCATGACCATGTTATTATCATTGGGTCTGATATGCATGATATGAGTCAGGCAGATTTAGACCATGCTTTTAAACAGTTAAGATCTAACGACGCTGTAATAGGTCCTGCTGAGGATGGAGGTTATTACCTTTTAGGATTTACTAAAAAACTAATCGATGGAGTTTTTAAAGATAAAGAATGGGGTACTGAAACGGTACTAGAAAAAACACTTATTAATCTGAAAGATGTCAATTATGCTAAGCTGGAAGTGCGTAATGATGTAGATTATTATGAAGATATAAAAGACATTCCAGCATTTCAACCTTTTTTAAAAAACATATGATGCTTAGTAAAAAACAACTCACACAGTCTATAGAATATTTACAATCTCAGGGTTTTGAAAATCCTGAGGTAGGAATCGTTCTTGGAACTGGTCTAGGTAAACTAGTGGATAGTATTGAAAACCAGATAGTAGCGCACTATAATCAGATACCTTCTTTTCCACTAGCTACGGTAGAATTTCATTCTGGTAAATTAATTTACGGAGATTTAGGTGGTAAAAAGGTAGTGGTCATGCAAGGTCGTTTTCATTTGTATGAAGGTTATGATTTTATTGATATCACATATCCAGTAAGAGTAATGCATGGTCTGGGAATTAAAAATCTATTAGTTTCTAATGCTGCAGGCGCTGTTAATCTAGATATGAAGAAGGGCGATTTAATGCTTATCGATGACCATATCAACTTACAAGGTGGTAGTCCACTTGCTTTTAAAGGAGTGAGTGAATTTGGCGAGCGATTTACAGATATGAGTGCTCCTTATGATAGGGAGATGAACGGTAAATTAAAATCACTAGCAGCATCTCAAAATATTTCTCTCAAAGAAGGTGTTTATGCAAGTGTAGTAGGTCCACAACTAGAAACTAGAGCAGAGTATAGAATGCTCAAGATATTAGGAGCAGACGCAGTAGGTATGAGTACAGTGCCAGAGGTCATAGTAGCAAATCATTTGAACCTGCCAGTAAGTGCTATTTCTGTATTAACAGATGAGTGTGATCCCGATAACCTTGAGCCGGTAGACATTGCAGAGATTATCGCAATAGCTGGTGGTGCCGAACCTAAAATGGTAGCTCTATTTAAAGGTCTTATTGAATTGATCTAGGGATACCACGTTTCACTGTTATTTTAATGTGACACTATCTTATTACATTTACAAGATGTTAAAAAGCGGAATCTAGTTTTCCGCTTTTTTGTACCTTATATTTAAGGGAGAATTGTTAAGGTTGTATTACTGTGATATTTAATATTATGAAATATATAGTTGTAGTGTTATTAGTGCTTTTAACGGCATCTTGTGTAGGTGGTGGAGATCTTTATTACGATACTTTGGGAAAAGATCAAGAAATACCGTTTGAAAAAGGACAGTTAGATCATAGCAAATGGGACGCAATTCTTCAAGAATTTGTAGATAACCAGGGATTTGTAGACTATACAGGTCTTAAAGAAGATCAGGTAAGATTAAAGGAATATTTAAGTTATTTAAACGTAAATGCTCCTCAAAAATCATGGAGTATTAATGAACAGTTTGCTTATTACATAAATTTATATAACGCAAATACAGTAGATCTTATACTTATGAATGATCTGCCTGCTAGTATTAAAGATATAGGTGGACCTTTGGGTCAGGTGTGGTTAAAGAAATTTGTTCAAGTCGATGATAAAGTATATTCTCTCGCAGCAATAGAAAAAAATGTGCTTCAGAAAATGGGAGACGCCCGTATTCATTTTGCTATTAATTGTGCTTGTCTTTCTTGTCCTAAATTACAAAACACTGCTTTTACTGCTGCTAATGTGGATGTGCTTATGGATAAGAGCGCAAATGAATTTATAAATTCAGTAAAGAATGATCTTAGCGACCCAGAAAATCCTAAATTGAGTGCTATTTTTGATTTTTATCCAGCAGATTTTACTCAGAATGGTATGACCCTTGCGCAGTTTATTAATCAATATGCTGACTCACAGATAGCAGAAAAAGATTCTTATTCTTATAAGAGTTATGACTGGTCACTTAATAGTCAGAAATAAAAACCGAGCCTAATTTGCTTATGTAGATGTGACCATATGATCAGTATTATTATTCCGGTTCTTAATGAAGAATCTTCAATTATAAAATTATTAAATCACCTTAGTAACTATGCAAATAATGCAAGTTTATTAGAAGTGATCATTGTAGATGGTGGTAGTGATGATGAGACCGTAAAGTTAGTAAATGATTTTGCTAGTGCTCATCAGGATATGTCCGTACAATTAACTACCTCACAAAAAGGACGCGGTAAGCAATTACATAATGGCTCAAAAGTAGCGACTAGAGAAATACTCTATTTTCTTCATGCAGATTCTTATCCGCCTAAGGATTATGATTTGTTAATTCTAAATGCGGTTAAAAATCAGCATCTTGCTGGTTGTTTCAGGATGAAGTTTAAAAGCTCTCATCCCTGGTTAATTATCATAGGGTGGTTTACTAGGTTTTCATGGAAAGCAAGTCGTGGTGGAGATCAATCTCAATATATTACACGAGAATTATATGATGTGATAGGTGGTTATAAAACAAATATTCCTATTTATGAAGATTATGATCTTATTACTAGATTATATGAAATAGATCAATTCTATGTAATCCCCAAATGGTTGATAACCAGTGCGAGACGCTATCATGAAAAAGGTGTACTTAAGCTTCAGTGGTTTTATCTAACCATCTATTGGAGAAAATACCGCGGCGCTACTATTGATGAGTTGTATGAGTATTATTTAAGTAAATGTGATTAACGTTGTTCTTTTCTAGTTAGCTCTCTAAACATGGCTTCTAAATTCTTATTCCTTTTATTAAGCGATAGAATTTTTAATCCATTATCATGAGCAAAATCAAAAACTGTACTTCTCATGTCTTCCTTAGTTTCAAATTTAAGACTGTAGTTAAAACCCTGTAGTTGTTTTACCTCTCGCACTCTATTTATTTGATTAAGTAATTCTGGCTCTACGCGGTAATCAAATTCCACCTCAATAAGTTGAACAGTATCACTATTAAGGTTTTTAAGATAATCGTCTGCGACTATTTTACCTTTATTAATAATAATCACACGATCACACATTGCTTCTACCTCTTGCATGATATGCGTGGAGAGAAGAATGGTGGTGTTTTCACCTACTTTTTTAATTAATTGACGTATTTCTACCAGTTGATTAGGATCTAGACCAGTGGTAGGTTCGTCTAGAATTAAAACTTTAGGACGGTGCAGTAAAGCATTGGCTAGCCCTACACGTTGTTTGTAACCTTTAGAAAGTTCGTTTATTTTTTTACCTACATGAGACGTTAGTCCGGTTTGTGCAATAACCTCGTGGATTCTATTTTTAGAATCAGTGATGTTAAAAACTCCTGCGCTAAAAGCAAGGTATTCCTTTATATACATATCTGGATATAAAGGATTGTTCTCTGGTAAATAGCCTATCGACCTCTGTACCTCACGTTGTTCTTCTACAACGTCGTGTCCATTAACGATCGCTATTCCTTCATTTGCATTTAAATAGGTAGTGAGAATGCGCATCATAGTAGATTTTCCAGCACCGTTAGGGCCTAAAAAACCTACGATTTCTCCACTTTTAATAGAAAAACTTACTTCGTCCAGCGCTTTTTGCTGCCCGTAATACTTAGAGATATTGTTAACTTCTATAGACATAATAGGTAAAGATATGAAATGTAAGGCTTAGAAGATTGTTTTTTATCTCGCTTTCGCGAAAGCGAGAACATTACAATTACCCTACTATAACGATAGAGTAATTTATTTTTAATAAAAGTCTTAAAAAAAGAAAGTTTTTCCAAAAATCTATTTTACTTTAGCGACTTATTATGATCGCAAACAATTATTTCTGGTATGGATTTTACTTCTATTTTATAGAGGGAAAGGCTGTATTGTAATAATTAAACAATTTATATAACAACAAAGCCTTGATCTAATCAAGGCTTTTTTTTTACTCAAAAATGAAAGTAGCTATTCAAGGTATTCAGGGTTCTTATCACCATCAGGTGGCTGTTGAACTGTGTGGTGATGTGACTTTGTTAGAATGTGATTCATTTGATCAACTAGTAATAGCTGTTTCAAATGGTCAGGTGGATAAAGGGATTATGGCTATAGGTAATTCTATCGCTGGTAGCATATTGCCTAATTATACCTTGATTAGAGAGCAAAAGCTACACATTACAGGTGAGTATTATCTAAACATAGAGCACCAGTTAATGGCGCTGCCCGGTCAGGATATTACAGATATAATAGAGGTGCAATCTCATCCTATGGCGTTGTTGCAATGCAAGCCGTATTTTAGAAATCATCAACATATTAGGCTAGTAGAAACAGACGACACTGCAGCAGCAGCTTATAGAATTGGGCAAAGTAATAAACGTGGTGTTGCAGCTATAGCGTCTGCACATGCGGCGCAACTGTATGGCTTAGAAATTATATCAGGAAATATTCAAGAGGTAAAAGAAAATGCCACCAGATTTGTGATTGTGGAGAGGTCAAATGACCTTGTAAAAGAAGTGAATAAAGCGACTATTAATTTTACGGTAGGACACCAGCCAGGTAGCCTGGGAGAGATATTAACCACCTTAGGTAAACTAGATATTAATGTTTCAAAAATCCAATCCATACCTATTGTAGAAAAGCCGTTCTTGTTTTCATTTGTCGCAGATCTTGAATTTAAAACAACGGCCCAGTTTAAAGAGGCAAAATTACAGCTAGGTGTCCTAGTGGAGTCACTAGTCATTTTAGGAACATATAAATCACACTCGTTATGATACAACCAGCAAAGAGACTGGATAGCGTCCAAGAATATTATTTTGCGACAAAGTTGCGCGAGGTAAGAGGTTTAATAAATAAGGGTAAACCTATTATTAATGCCGGTATAGGTAGTCCAGATTTATTACCGCCGCCTAATGTGGTACCAGCTCTTATAGAAGCCGTACAAGATAACAAAGCACATGGGTATCAAAGCTATTTAGGATTACCAGAATTGAGAAACGCGATGGCTGGCTTTTATAAAAAACAGTATCAGGTAACGGTAAATGCAGAGACAGAGGTAATTCCTTTAATGGGAAGTAAAGAAGGTATTTTGCATATTTCTATGGCTTTTTTAAATCCAGGAGATGAGGTCTTAATTCCAGATCCTGGTTATCCTACTTATGCGAGTGCGACTAGATTATGTGAGGCGAGTACTGTAACTTATAATTTAACAGCATCTCAAAACTGGATGCCAGATTTTGAAGCATTAGAAAAACTCGATCTTTCTAGAGTAAAGATCATGTGGACTAACTATCCTCATATGCCTACAGGTGTTGCTGGGTCGTTAACTGTTTTTGAAAAATTAGTAGCATTTGCAAGAAAGCATAACATTCTAATAGTAAATGATAATCCATACAGCTGTATAGGTTATGATAGTAAAATAAGTATTCATCAAGTCCATGGAGCCATGGATGTTGCTCTAGAATTAAATTCTATTAGTAAAACATATAACATGCCTGGCTGGAGAGTAGGAATGCTTACTGGTGCTGGTGGATTACTTAAAGAGGTTCTTAAAGTAAAGACTAACATGGACAGCGGTATGTTTTATGGTGTGCAAAAAGGAGCAATTGCTGCATTACAAACCCATAATGACTGGTTAAATACTCAAAATGAAATCTATAAAAGACGCAGAGCTGCAACTGTAAGGCTTGCAAAAAGTCTAAATCTACAGTCGCAGGAGCAAAATGGAGGTTTGTTTTTATGGTGTAAACTACCAGATGGACAGTCAGATGATAAAGCATTTGTAGATCATTTATTACACAATAATGATATCTTCATTACTCCAGGAAGCATTTTTGGTAAAAATGGAATAGGTTATGTGCGTTTTTCTCTTTGTGTAGAAGAAAAACTAGTAGAAGAAATGATTTTAAGAGTGGCTAATAAAATAGAGGTATGAAAAATATATTTCTAATTGGGACAGGTTTAATAGGTGGTTCTATTTTAAAAGATTTGCGCAACCACTATCCAGAATCGGTATTTTATGGCATTGATAAAAATCAGGAACATGCCTTAAAAGCAAAAAGCAATACTATTATAGATCATGTTGCGCAGCTAGAAGATGTTAAAAACGCACAACTAGTTATCGTTTCAATACCAGTAGATGCGACACTAGAAATATTACCTCAGGTACTCGATTTAGTTAATGAAGACGCACTAGTTATAGATGTAGGGTCTACTAAGGAGGCTATTTGTAAATCGGTAAAAGGCCATAAGAATAGAAGGCAGTTTCTACCAGCACATCCTATAGCTGGTACAGAATTTTCTGGGCCAGATGCAGCTATACATGATCTGTTTAAGAACAAAACAATGATCGTTTGCGAGGTAGAAAAAACTGCTTTTAAATTACAGGAGAGTGCAATAGCTCTTTTTGAAAAATTAAAGATGCGCGTGCGCTACATGACGCCCGCTGCTCATGATAAACATATTGCCTACGTTTCTCATTTATCACATATTTCTAGCTTTATGTTAGGGAAAACGGTCATAGAAGAAGAGGAGAATGAGCGCGATATTTTTGATCTCGCTGGTAGCGGTTTTGAGAGTACGGTACGACTAGCAAAAAGTTCTCCAGCTATGTGGACACCCATTTTTGCACAAAATAAGGAACACGTTCTAGCTAGTCTAGATGGATATATTGAGAATTTATCTCGCTTTCGCGAAAGCGTAAAAAACAACGATCATAACGCCATATTTAACGATATGGAACAAACAAATAGAATAAAAACGATATTGAAAGGAATAGAAAATGGAAAATAAAAAAGAATTCAGGACTTGGTTAGACGCTCACAAATTAGAGCATCCCATAGTAATCGCGGGCCCATGTAGCGCAGAGACAGAAGAACAAGTACTTAAAATTGCACACCAGTTAAAAGATACTGATGTGACTTACTTGCGTGCCGGTATATGGAAACCTAGAACGCGTCCAGGTAACTTTGAAGGTGTAGGAGCGATAGGGCTTAAGTGGTTGCAAAAAGCCAAGGCAGAAACAGGACTCTTAACCGCTACTGAGGTAGCAAACCGCGCTCACGTAGAACTAGCACTAGAACATGATATCGATTTATTATGGATAGGAGCACGATCTACGGTAAGTCCTTTTATAGTTCAAGAAATAGCAGACGCTCTAGAAGGGACAGATAAGGTCGTGCTGGTTAAAAACCCAGTAAATCCAGATCTAGCCTTATGGATAGGCGCGGTAGAGCGACTTCATACTGCAAATATTAAAAACCTAGGTGTCATCCATAGAGGTTTCTCTACTTATGATAAATCAAAGTACCGTAATAATCCAGAATGGCAAATAGCTGTTGACTTCCAGACTCGTTACCCAGACATACCTTTAATTTGTGATCCATCTCACATCACGGGAAAAAGAGACATGATATTAGAAGTATCTCAAACAGCACTAGACTTAAACTTTGATGGTTTAATGATAGAGACGCACTTTGATCCAGATAACGCATGGAGTGATGCAGCACAGCAGGTGACACCAGATTCTCTTATTCAAATTTTTAAAGATTTACGTATAAGAAAAGAGCAAGATGACGAGGTAGGTTACCAGTCTAAGTTAAGTGTTCTTAGAGCTCAAATGGATATTATAGATAACTCTATTATTGAGACATTAGGTAAAAGAATGAAAACTGCCGATGCTATAGGAGAGCTCAAAAAAGAACGTAACGTTGCTGTTTTACAATCTAAAAGATGGAATGAGATTTTAGGTAAAATGATTCTCGCTGGAGAAGAGCAAGGATTAAGTGAAGAGTTTATACTACGTGTTTTTAAAGCAGTGCATCAAGAATCTATTGTGCATCAAGAAAAAGTGATTAATAATTAAATTACCCTATTCATAAGGGCAGATTATTTTCTGCCCTTTTTGATTTTCAGAAAAATCTCTTTAGCTTTAAAAAGCGTAATTTTGTGTTATGCATAAAATACAATTTAATTAATGACTGGAATTGTTTATAGGTCAACAGGTAGCTGGTATGAGGTAAAAGGTGAGGATAACGCATTTTACTCTTGTAGGATTAAAGGAAAATTCCGCTTAAAAGGAATAAAAAGTACGAACCCTGTTGCTGTAGGTGATAAAGTACAGTTTGAAATTGAGAAAAAGGGAGATGAAGAAATAGGGATTATTAACGTGATAGAAGAGAGAGATAATTATATCGTGCGCAAGTCGGTAAATCTTTCTAAGCAAACTCATATTATAGCTTCAAATGTAGATCAGCTTTTTTTATTGGTTACCTTAAATAATCCGCCCACATTTACTTCTTTTATAGATCGTGTTCTAGTCACTGCCGAAGCTTATCACATCCCAGTAGTTATCGCTTTTAATAAAGTAGATATTTATAATGATGACCAAGGTGAAGTAATGATAGATCCAGAAACTGGAGAAGAATTACTTACTATGACAGAACTGGATGAGGTGAGATATTTAATGAGTCTTTATAAATCTATAGGTTATGAATGTATAGCCATAAGTGCCGCTAGCGGTAAAAATATAGACCTAATAAAAGAAAAGATGAAAGATAGGACCAGCATGTTTGCAGGTCACAGTGGAGCAGGAAAAAGTACACTAGCAAATGCGGTACAACCAGGATTACAGATAAAAACAAAACAAATTTCAGAACAGCACAAACAAGGTCAGCATACCACCACATTTGCACAAATGTTTGATCTAGACTTTGGCGCACGTCTTATAGACACGCCTGGTATAAAAGGTTTTGGAGTAGTAGATATGGAAAAGGAAGAAATAGGAGATTACTTCCCAGAAATACAAGAGTTAAAACAAGACTGTAAATTCCATAATTGCATGCATATAGAAGAGCCTAAATGTGCCGTAAAAGAAGCCGTAGAAAACGGCGAGATGGTATTGAGTCGCTATGAGAGCTATGTGCAAATAGTAAATGGGGACGAAGAAAATTACCGTCAGGATAAACACCAGGCGCAACCATGAGAGTAGTAATACAAAGAGTTACCAGTGCAAGCGTTACCATAGAAGATAAAATTCATGGAGAAATAAGCAACGGACTACTTGTTTTATTAGGAATTACTAACGGAGATACACAAGAAGATATAGACTGGTTAATTAATAAAATAACCGGTATGAGAATTTTCTCTGACGCAGGTGGTAAGATGAATTATAGTGTAAAAGATATGGATGGAGATATATTATTGATATCACAATTCACCCTATTTGCAAATGTAAAAAAAGGCAATAGACCTAGTTATACAGAGGCTGCAAGACCAGATGTAGCAATACCTTTATATGAGGCTTTTATAGATTCGCTTTCGCGAAAGCTGAACAAAAATATAGCCACAGGAAAATTCGGAGCTGATATGAAAGTGCAACTACTTAACGACGGTCCGGTAACCATTACTGTAGACAGTAAGAGCAGGTAGTCTTAAATAAATAGTCCTCAAAAAAATATAATATGAGTATTAAGAAATCACAAGAGCAGGTTGATCAGTGGATCAAGCAGCATGGAGTACGTTACTTTAATGAACTTACTAATATGGCACAACTTACAGAAGAAGTAGGTGAAGTGGCGCGTATTATAGCAAGAAGATATGGGGAACAAAGCGAGAAAGAAAGTGATAAGAATAAAGATCTAGGAGAAGAACTGGCAGATGTGATGTTTGTGGTTCTATGTCTTGCAAACCAGACAGGAACAGATCTAGAGGCATCTTTTAATAAAAAATTACAGATTAAGACAGAGCGCGATCACGATAGACACCATAACAATGAAAAACTAAAATCTTAATACATGGATTTAAGATTGCATAAAGTAGAAAAGCCTAGAGGGCATGTGGCATTAACTATTTCTGGGTCTAAAAGTGAAAGTAATCGCTGGTTGATATTGCAAGCGCTTTATAAAAATTTAGACATTGAAAATTTGTCAGACAGTGATGATAGCGATCATTTAAGTCATGTCTTAAAAAGTGAAGAAAGCATTCTTGATATAGGACATGCAGGTACTGCGATGAGATTTGGGACAGCGTTTTTTGCTTCTCAAGAAGGTAGAGAAATTACTTTGACTGGTAGTGATCGCATGAAACAACGTCCTATAGGTATACTAGTAGATGCACTTAACTCTTTAGGAGCAGAGGTGTCATATCTTGAAAAAGAAGGGTTTCCACCCTTAAAAATTAATGGGAAAAAGATTCAGGGTGGTAAACTGTCGGTAGACGGTAGTGTGTCCAGTCAGTTTCTTACAGCCTTACTGTTAATAGCACCCAGTTTTGAGAACGGACTTCAGCTAGAAATTTATGGAGACCTAACCTCGCGACCTTATCTAGAAATGACAGTAGATATTTTAAAACAACTAGGTGTTAATGTTAATTTCTCATCAGGTAATAAGGTTGTGGAATTAGCAAGTAGTACCCAAAAGATTAATGAACTTATTGAGGTAAAACCCTTACATAATAATGCTATTACTAACGCGCTAGTAGAAAGCGACTGGAGTAGTGCTGGCTACTGGTACAGTTGGGTAGCGATGCAAGAAGTAGGTTATGAGATGAGTCTTTCTTTTTATCAGGAAAACTCATTGCAAGGAGATAGTGAGTTGGTCCAAATATATAAACCACTAGGTGTGGAAACTGTTTTTGTTGAAAATGGAATTCGTCTGGTAAAAATAGATCAACAGCTGCCAGATATAGTCATGTTGGACCTAACTAACGAGCCAGATCAGGCTCAAACGATATTTGGTACTTGTTTAGGGCTGGGTATAGACGCGCATTTAACAGGTTTGCACACTCTTAAAATTAAAGAGACAGATCGTATAGAGGCCATGAAAACTGTTGGGGCACGCTTTCGCCAAAGCGAGATAACAACAACTAACGACTCTATAAAATTACATTTTAAAACCCCATCTAGTTTTAATCCAGAGGTAACCGTAGATACTTACCAAGATCATAGAATGGCAATGGCATTTGCGCCGTTGTGCATGAAAACAGAGCTGATTATTAACAAGGGGATGGTGGTAACAAAAAGTTATAAAAACTTTTATAAAGACCTTAACAAGGTAAATGTAAGAATTACAGAAATTTAAGCGCTTATTTACTTGACAAGGCCTATACGCAAATCGTATATTTGCAGCTTATAATAAAAAGGAATTAATGAAGTTATCACAATTTGGTTACGATCTGCCAGAAGATCGCATAGCACAGTATCCAGCAGAAAATAGAGATGAGTCTAAATTAATGGTCTTACACAAGAAAACTGGAGAAATTGAACACAAGATGTTTAAGGATGTGATAGACTACTTTAATGAAGATGACATTTTTGTGATGAATGACACTAAGGTTTTTCCTGCGAGATTATACGGTAATAAGGAAAAGACTGGTGCTAGAATCGAGGTTTTCTTGCTTAGAGAGCTTAATCCTGAAACAAAATTGTGGGACGTTTTAGTAGATCCTGCAAGAAAAATACGAATAGGTAATAAATTATATTTCGGTGATGACGAGAGTCTAGTCGCTGAGGTTATCGATAACACGACATCTAGAGGTCGTACTTTGCGTTTTCTTTACGATGGCAGTTATGAGGAGTTTAGACAGGCTCTAAAAGATCTAGGAGAAACGCCGCTTCCTAAAGAATTAAATAGAGAAGTAGAGCCAGAAGATGAAGAACGTTTCCAAACTATATTTGCAAAGAAAGAAGGCGCTGTAGCCGCACCTGTTGCAGGTTTGCACTTTTCTAAACATTTATTGAAACGTCTAGAAATTAAAGGTGTAAAAATGACTACGGTTACTATGCATATAGGTTTAGGTACATTTGCCCCTGTAGAAGTAGAAGATCTATCTAAACATAAAATGGACAGTGAGCAGGCTTTCATCGCAGAAGAAACTTGTGCTGTAGTGAATGAAGCGCTGGAGCATAAAAGAAATGTTTGTGCTGTAGGTACTACCACTATGCGTACTTTAGAAAGCGCGGTAAGTAGTAACGGTCGTCTAAATACATTTGATGAGTGGACTAATAAATTTATTTTTCCTCCTTATGATTTTTCTATTGCAAATAGCATGATTACTAACTTTCATCCAGCAAAATCTACTTTGATGATGCAGGCGGCAGCGTTTGCAGGTTATGACTTACTTAAGAAAGCTTATGAAATTGCTCTTAAAGAAGATTATAAATTTAGTACCTATGGTGATGCGATGCTTATCATAGATTAATCAAAACTAAAGACAGACAGTATTTAAAATGCCACAAGTTTTACTTGTGGCATTTTTTTTGATTTTCATTTATAGAAGGAATCAATTTAGGTTATCAAAGGTTTATGTTTATGTAAACAATTTAACCTTAGAAATTATGTGAGTTAATTACATTGATTTATCTTGCCATTATTCCCCTAAAATATTTTATAATGAGAAAATTATACTTTATAGCTGTTTTATTTGTTTCTCAAATAGCTCTAGCACAAGTAACAAACGAAGCAACTCCACGTGGTTGGGATTTTGCTTTAAAATCTACTCCTAGATTAGAAGTTATGCCATTAGTAGATGAGCAGGCTCTTTTATTAGAGGACGAGTTAGAAAAGCAAAATTCTATTACTAAACCTTTAAGATTTGGAACTAATTTAAATGTTGATTTTAATTTATTTAATTCAGGGACATGGACAGAGTTAGAAAATGGAGATAGATTATGGCGTTTACAAATTAAATCTAATGGTGCAAAGACAATAAACTTGATGTTAGATAGATATGATGTTCCTGAAGGAGCTGAGTTTTACATTTATAATGATGATCATACTGATAAGATAGGACCATATACTGATAGTGAAAATCAGTCAGATGGTTATTTAATGACCTGGATGATCAAAGGTGATCATGTATGGGTAGAATATTTTGAGCCTGCATCGGTTAAAAATATGGGTAGAATTTCAATAGATAACGTAGTCCATGGTTACAGATCTTTAGATTCTTCACTAGATGCTCAGAAGTTAAATGAGTCAGGTGACTGTAATGTCGATGCTCTATGTGATCCTAATGGTAATCGTGGTGGTGGTTCTAATTGGGCTACTGTAAGAGATGATTATATTAATGGTGTTGCTAGAATTATTTTTCCTAGTGGTAATGGGTCATCTACTTGTACAGGTACTTTAATTAATAATGTAGCTCAAGATGGAACTCCTTATTTCTTAACTGCAGACCATTGTTTAGGGAATACAGCAGATGGTGCAGGAGCTTCTTTTAACGCAAGTCAATGGTCTTTTGGTTTTCAATGGTATACGAACACGCCAGATTGTGCCACTTTTGCAAATACGGTGGGTTCTAATGCTCCGACTAGAGTGTTAACTGGTGCAACTTTAAAGGCGAATAGAAGTGCTTCTGACTTTGCTTTGTTTGAACTTAATCAAATGCCTCCAGCGGCTTGGGATTTATTCTATGGAGGTTGGAATAAGAGTACTACTCCTTCTACCCAGCAATTGGGTATTCATCACCCTAGTTTTGATATTATGAAATTATCACGTAACGATCAATCTACTTTTGGGACTACTTTTCAAGGAACTCAAACATGGATAATTGCTGACTGGGATTATGGTGTAACAGAAGGTGGTTCTTCAGGTAGTTGTTTACTCGATATTAATGGTCACATTGTAGGGCAACTATATGGTGGATTTGCTGCTTGTTCCGGAACAAATGATAATGGTACTGCAGATTATTATGGAAGATTTGATGTTAGTTGGAATGGTGGTTTTAGTTCAGCTACTCGATTAAGAGATTGGCTAGATCCTGATAATACTAATCCTACTTCATTAGATGGTGAATATGCTGCTGCTTTGAGTAATCAATTAGTTGATAGCGCTATTAGTATTCAATTGTATCCTAATCCATCTAGAGGTATTTTTAATGTGGTGTTAGAGAATCCTGCTAGTTATAGTGTTTATAATCTTTCTGGTAAGTTGATACGTTCTGGTTCTTTTGATCAATTAGAGAATCAATTAGATATTCAAAATTTATCTAGCGGTATTTACTTCTTGAAAATTCAAGGTGAGAATATCTCTATAACAGAAAAAATCTCTAAAATTTAATTAATAGGGTGAATTAAAAAGTAATAAACTTAAGATTTCATACAAAACGCGTTGCAAGATCATGTAATTTTGCAACGCGTTTTTTTATATACTATTTTGAAAGAGAAGAAGAAAGATATTAGATCACTTACTAAAGAGCAACTTAGAGATTATTTCGTTGAAAATGGAGATAAGGCTTTTAGAGGTAACCAGGTTTATGAATGGTTATGGAAAAAAGCTGCGCATTCATTTGACGATATGACTAATGTTTCTAAAGATACCAGAGCATTTCTAGAAGAGCATTTTGTTATCAATCATATTAGGGTGGACGATATGCAGAGGAGTGAAGATGGTACAATAAAAAACGCAGTTAAACTTCATGACGGTCTAACTGTAGAGTCTGTTCTTATACCTACCGCTACGAGAACCACCGCTTGCGTGTCTTCTCAAGTAGGTTGTAGTCTCAATTGTGAGTTTTGCGCTACTGCAAGATTAAAACGTATGAGAAACTTGCAACCAGATGAGATATATGATCAGGTCATAGCTATAGATCAACAAAGTAGACTGTACCATAATATTCCTTTATCTAATATTGTGTTTATGGGTATGGGTGAGCCGTTGATGAATTATAACAATGTTCTTAAATCTATAGAAAAGATTACAGGTGAAGATGGTTTAGGGATGTCTCCTAAGCGTATAACGCTTTCTACCAGTGGAGTTCCTAAGATGATGAAAAAACTTGCTGATGACGGCCCTAAGTTTAACCTAGCGCTTTCATTGCATAGTGCGATAGATGAAAAGCGTACTAAGATCATGCCTTTTAATGAGCAGTTCCCATTATCTGACATAAAAGATGCCTTAAAATACTGGTATGAAAAGACAGGTACAAAGGTTACTTATGAGTATGTGGTATGGAAAGGAATTAATGATACAGAAGAGGACGTGCATGAGCTGGTTAAATTTTGCAAAGTAATACCTTGCAAAGTGAATATCATTGAATATAACTCTATAGACGACCCTAGATTTGAACAAGCTAGCCCAAAGGCTATCGAGATGTATAGATCACAACTAGAACGCAACCGTATAGTTGTAAATGTTAGAAGAAGTAGAGGTAAAGATATTGATGCCGCTTGTGGTCAGCTAGCAAATAAACAGCAGTAAGTTAATTAGTAGTTCTTTTTAAATGTAAGAGATTAATTCTTAAGCATAAAAAAAACTGCCTCAAATTAATGAGACAGCCTCTTTTAGTAATTGAAAGGGTACTATTGTTTTATAAAACGGATGGTTTGTGTTCCTAATTCGCTTGTAGCTGATAAAAAATATAAGCCGTTTTTAAGAGAGCTAACATTTAATCTGTTATTCTCTAGTTTTAAATTGTTGCTTATAGATTGACCTAGTGCATTGGTTAAAGTGATGTCATTTATTGCTGTATCTGTATTCAAATTAATATAATCCGTTGCTGGATTAGGGCTTAATGTCATGAAGTTAATCTCTTCATCATTTACAGAAGCAGTAATTCCAGTTGTAAATTCCCATACAGGACTAGAAGTGTTTGCTCCACCTAAGTTTTCAGCATCTAATTTCCAATAAAAAGTAGTGTTGTCAGGTACATTACTTAGTCTAAAACTAGAAGTAGGACCTACTATACCTGTAGTAAATAGAGATAAATCTGTTGGAGAAGTTCCTAGGCTTAAAGTGTATATTTCTACTGGATCTCCAGAAGGTTCTGTCCACATGAAAGTTATTGCATTATCAGGGTTACCATCCATATCTACATCAGTAACTTCTAATGGTGCCGTTGCAGTATCTGCTGGAGTTGGGTTTGAAACTGTTCCAGGTGCGATAGTTGTTCCTGTCATTGTTGTAAAACTCCATACTGGTTGAGTTGTTGATGGGCCAAAACTATTACTTGGTACCACCTGCCAATAGTATGTAGTCCCTTCAAAAAATCTAGGTAATGTAACCGTTGTAGCTGTCCCTGCTAGAGTACCTAAGGATTGAAGAGTAGTCGGTGAATCACCTAAGAAAAATTCGATTTGTTCTGCTGCTAGACCAGACGTAGCAAGTTGCCATGTGAATGTTACCGAGTTGTCAGGTGCGTTATCAGCATTAGCATCAGCAGTATTTACCATAACTCCTGAAGCCAAGTTAGCAGGGTCAGGGCTAGTATTGTCATTCGGTGCAGCTGTTGCTCCTTGTACAACTTCTACGTTGTCAAAGGTGATAAAGTCACCATCATTTTGTCTGTGTACAAATGCGATGTATACACTTTGTCCTACATATGCTCTAAGATTTACTTCAAATTGAGAAAATACGGCAGAGTTAGGTGCTGGATTACCTAATTGAGCCTCGCTAAATGTTTCTATTTCTGTAAAAGAATTTGGATCTGTTTGTGAAGTAGTTGATACTTGAATAGATAAGATAGAACCGAAGTCTCCTTGATTAAAATCTGTCGCTAGAAATCTTAATAGGTTTTGAGTAGCGTTAATAGGTATAAGTGGTGATACAATAAAATCTTCAGCAACCATTCCTGCTGTAACTACCTCAAAACCTGATTGAGCTCTGAAATCAGGTTCAGTACCTGCTTGAACCCATTGTTCAACCGTACCTAATCCGTTTGCGCCGTTATAAACTGCCCAACCAGCTGGTGGAAACGCTGCATTTGTGCCGTTAAAGTCTTCAGAAAATTGCGCGTAGCTCATCGTGAAGCAAAAAAGCATTAATAAAATAGTAATTTTTTTCATAGTTATGGAGTTTTTTTGAATAAGTGCTCAATATATAAGATTTTAAGGCTTTTTAAGAGATTATTACGAGTAAATTACTATTGAATCAATATGTTTTTTTATGTAGTAGATTGAATGAGGCGTATTCACATGTACGTTTGCCCATTGAAGTAATCACTAACAACATTATTTGTTAAAATAGCATTCTATTTAATAGATAAACGTTGTAGTCTTATATTTGCAACCTTATGAAGATAGTAGAGCAAATAAAAGAGCCTATAGCTCATGAAATGGAACTTTTTGAAAAAAAGTTTCATCTATCTATGGCTTCACGCATTGCTTTATTAAATCGCATCACACATTTTATAGTAAACCGTAAGGGGAAACAAATGCGCCCTATGTTTGTTTTTCTAGTAGCAAAAATGGTGGGTAATGGTCAGGTTAATGAGCGTACTTACCGCGGCGCGTCTGTTATAGAGCTTATTCATACAGCAACTCTAGTTCATGATGACGTGGTAGATGATAGTTTAAAGCGCAGGGGTTTCTTCTCTGTAAATGCTTTATGGAAAAATAAAATCGCCGTTCTAGTAGGAGATTATTTACTGTCTAAAGGGTTGCTTCTTAGTATTGATAACAAAGATTTTGACCTTTTACAAATCATAAGCGTTGCCGTGCGTGAGATGAGTGAGGGCGAGTTGCTTCAAATAGAAAAGGCAAGACGCCTAGATATTACAGAAGATGTTTACTATGACATCATTCGTAAAAAAACGGCCACCTTAATAGCGGCATGTTGTAGTCTAGGAGCTGGCGCAGTCTCACCAGACAGTGAAGACGTCGAGAAGATGCGCAAATTTGGCGAGCTTATAGGGATATCATTCCAGATCAAAGATGATCTTTTTGATTATGGAAATGAGCGTATAGGGAAGCCTACTGGTATAGATATTAAGGAACAAAAAATGACCTTACCATTAATTTACTGTCTTAATAACGCTAGTGCTAAAGATAAAAAATGGCTTATCAACTCGGTTAAAAAGCACAATCGAGATAAGAAAAGAGTACGTCAGGTTGTTGACTTTGTTAAGAATAACGGCGGCTTAGACTATGCAATTAAGGCTATGTATCAATATAAGGAAGAAGCACTTGCTATCTTAAATACCTATCCAGAGTCAGAATATAAGAATTCACTTAAAATGATGGTGGATTATGTAATAGATCGTAAAAAGTAACATTCTAACTTGCTGCTTTAATTGCGCAATGTGGTTTGTCTTTAGTTCGCTTTCGCGAAAGCGGAATTTTTATCAAACATCTTATCCTAGCTAGTACGCTAATCCTCAATAAAAAACTACCTTTGCAAACGCAAAAAATGCCATCATGAGTATAGTAGCAATAGTAGGAAGACCTAATGTAGGTAAGTCAACTCTTTTTAATCGTATGATTCAAAGGAGAGAAGCGATCACCGATTCTGTAAGTGGAGTAACTAGAGATAGACATTACGGGAGAAGTGACTGGAATGGTAAAGAGTTTTCTCTTATTGACACTGGTGGTTATGTAGTCGGTAGTGATGATATTTTTGAAGAAGAGATAGATCAACAAGTAGAGCTAGCTATTGATGAGGCAGATGCCATCATTTTCATGGTTAATGCCGAAGAAGGTATAACACCGATGGATGAAGATGTAGCTACATTATTGCGCAAGGTGACAAAGCCGGTTTTTCTAGTCGTTAATAAAGTAGATAATAATCAACGGGAGCAAGATGCTTATGAATTTTATAATCTAGGTCTAGGTGAATACTATTCTATTTCTAGTATGAATGGTAGCGGTACTGGTGATTTACTAGACGAGATAGTGAAGATATTACCAGATACAGAAGAAGAAACGGTAGACGATTTACCACGATTTGCTGTAGTAGGAAGACCTAATGCTGGTAAAAGTTCTTTTATAAATGCCCTTATAGGTGAGGAGAGATATATCGTTACAGATATTGCTGGTACTACAAGAGATTCTATAGATACTAAATACAATCGTTTTGGTTTTGAATTTAATCTAGTTGACACGGCTGGTATTAGAAGAAAGAAGAAAGTGCGTGAAGATCTAGAGTTTTACAGTGTAATGCGTAGTGTAAGAGCTATAGAACATGCAGATGTTTGCATACTTATGCTGGATGCAACTAGAGGATTTGATGGTCAGGTGCAAAATATTTTTTGGCTAGCAGAGCGCAATCGTAAAGGAATCGTTGTTCTAGTGAATAAGTGGGATCTAGTGGATAAAGAAACTAACACGGCTAAGGAGTACGAGGCGATGATTAGAAAAGAAATGGAACCTTTTACAGATGTTCCTATTGTCTTTATTTCTGTAATGAATAAACAACGTATTCATAAAGCGATTGAAACAGCGGTAGCGGTTTATAAAAATCGCAGTAAAAAGATTAAAACGAGTCAACTTAATGAGGTGTTACTTCCTTTAATAGAGAACTATCCGCCACCATCATTAAAGGGTAAGTTTGTTAAAATTAAATTTATTACTCAATTACCGACACCACAGCCTCAGTTTGCGTTTTTCTGTAACTTACCTCAGTACGTTAGGGATTCTTATAAAAGATATTTAGAAAACCAATTGAGAAAACATTTTGATTTCCATGGTGTCCCAATTAGTGTATATATGAGAAAAAAATAAACAACATATCAAATCTTTAAAAAAAAAGCATTCTGGAAAGGATGCTTTTTTTATGCTCTTAAAGTGAAGATTAAATAATAAAGAGGTGCTTTCTTAATAAATTGTTAAGAACAGAGCGGTGTTAAAATTTTACTAATTACATTGCGTTTTTCTCTATACTGTAACTAACTAACCGATAAAAAATACTCTACTATGAGGTTCTCGATTTTAGTCATTTTTTTAATGGCTTTTTCTCTCTCGTCACAAGCGCAGCAATTTACTATTAAGGGAATAGTGAGCGATTCTTTAACTAATGAAAAACTCCTAAGCGCAACAGTCTATCTAGAGAGTGTTAAGGATTCTACTTTAATAACTTATTCTATTACTGATACAGAAGGTATATTTACCTTATCAGGAAATACAGCATTTGAAAAGGTAGCGCTTATAGCTTCTTTTCAAGGGTATAAAAATTATTCTAGAACTATAAATCTTAACGACGCTAGAGAATTAGATCTAGGTGTGATTAATTTGAGTAATGACATAGAGTCTTTAAATAGTATAGTAGTTAGAGCAAGAAAAGCACCTATAACTGTAAAGCAAGATACTCTAGAGTTTAATGCAAAATCATTTAATACAAAAGCAGATGCTACTCTGGAAGATGTAATGAAAGAGCTGCCAGGTGTGAAGGTAGGTAAAGACGGTAAAATAACTGTAAATGGTAAAGAGGTTTCTAAGATTTTAGTGAACGGGAAAGAATTCTTCGGCGATGATCCACAAATAGCTCTCAAAAATTTACCTAAAGAAATTATTGATAAAATCCAGGTGACAGAATCTAAAACAGATGCTCAAAAAGCAAATGGGGAAGATGGAGACGCAAATATAAGTGAGATTAACATAACCATAGACGAAGATAAAAACAAAGGTTGGTTCTCGCGATTAACAGCTGGTGGCGGTACTGATGATAGGTACTCTATGAGTGGAATTGTAAATTATTTTAATAAAGATCTTAAAGTAAGTGTTTTAGGAAGTAGTAATAATATTAATAGTCCGGGATTCTCCTTTGACGAGATTTATGATGCTATGGGTGGTAGTGCTTATTCTATCACTAGAAGTAGTAATGGTAGTTTTGGTATCAATGGTGTAAACTTTGGTGGTAGCGGTGGTATTACTTCTAGTGATAGTGCTGGTTTAAATATGTCTAATGACTGGGGTGAAACGGTAAGTGTTTCTTTAAATTATTTTTATGGAGGTAACGATACAGAATCTGCCTCTGATAGTCGCAGGACCACGTTCCTGCCGGATAGGACATTTAATACAGAAAGTTCTAACCGTGGTGATAGGTCGGGAAATAGTCATAGAATAAGTGGCCGTGTAGAGGTTAAACCAGATACACTTACCACTATTAGTGTAAGGCCTAACATAAACCTTTCAGATAACTATAGTGATAACACGAGTAGCTCGCTTTCTAGCGATGAAAATGGTAATAATATAAATAGCGTTAAGACATCTTCTATATCTGACTCAAAGAATAGATCTTATAGTGCCCGTATGAATCTGTCTAGAAGAACTCAAGAAAAAGGAACTAACTATGGTTTTTATGGGAACGTAAATAAAAAGAGCAGTGATTCACAAAGTGATTTTAATAGTACCACTACTACCTTTAATACAGCAGGTAATCCAGATACTCCAGTGGTCCAAGATCAATTAATAGATGAAGAGTCAGATTCACAAAGCTTTTCCATAACTCCATATCTCAACAAGAAGCTCTCAGAAACTACGGGACTGATTTTGAACTATAATTTTGAAGCAGGAAAAGAGAATAATCAGAGAAGTATTTTTGATAGAGATGGATCTGATAATTTAGTTTTCAATACAACACTAAGTAATAATTATGTAGTAAATAATACACAGCAAAGACCTAGTGTAGGATTAAAGTATAAGAAAGACGATTTAAGACTAGATGTAAGTGCAGGAGTTATTTATCAGACACTAGATAGTGAAGACCAGTTGTTGAGAACTAGTTTTGAGAAAGAATTTACAGATCCTTATGTGCGAGCAAACCTTAGTTATAAATTTGGCAAGTTCGGTAGAGTGTATTTAAATTACCGTAATAGTGTAAATGTACCTAGTGTAAGACAGTTGCAGCCTGTAGAGAATACTACAAATCCACAAAATATAGTAATAGGTAATCCAGACCTAGATGCGAGCCAGCAACATAATGTGTACTTTAACCTGAGTCGCTATGATTGGGAAAAAGGTTCTGGTTTCTATTCTGGAGGAGGTTTTACTTATACAGATAATAGTGTTGCAGCCATTACCACTACAGATTTAGATCTTATAAGAACCACTACATATACTAACATAAATGGAGAGTATAACGGTTATCTTTATTCTAGTTTTTCAAAAACATGGAAAAAAGACTCTAGAGAAATAGGCTTTGATTTAAGTCTAGATGCAAGCATTTCTATAGATAAAGGTTTTACTAACGGTGTGGCTTTTCAATCAGATAATTTTAGTTTATCGCCTAGTCTAACTTTTGAATATAGTTTAAGAGATTACATAGATGTAGATCTAGAGTATCAAATCACGGCAAATAAAACGCAATATGATATTGCTTCTATAAGCGAGCAAGATTTTGTTAACCAGCGTGTCGCGATTGATATAACTACTTCCTGGCCACAACATGTAATTTTGGGATTGCGTGGTGAGTACAATAAATTTGGAAATATTTCTGGAGATTTTGATGACGACTCTATCGTTCTTATCGGTAGTCTAGGGTATAAATTTGCTAAGGATAAAGCGACGGTTAAGCTTAAAGCTTATGATATACTTAATCAGATTATAGATACTAATAGAGCCATTACAGGTGACTACGTTGCAGACACAAGTAGTCTTGTTCTTAAGCAATACTTTATGCTTAGTTTTACTTATAAGTTCTCAAAATTCGGTGGTAAAGATCCTAATAGAAATAATGATTTTTAAATGTTAGATGAGTGTTTCGCTTTCGCGAAAGCGGAACACATACCAACATCCATCTTGTTTTGCACATAATTCCCGATTTATGTCAGATTTAACGTTTTTGAAATAGTAGCATATCCTTTTGTGATCAAAATGTGATTTATTTCTATGTTCTTTGAAAAGAGATAATTGATACGATCATGAAATATATAGGAGCATTATTTTTAATATTAAGTAATTTTTTTTTGAGTCCTGATAAGGTGTATGTCAAGGATTATGAAAACGGTGTGTTAACTAGTGAAGGTTGGGTGGTTAATGGTGAGAAAGATGGCTACTGGAAATTCTATAAAGCTGGCAAGATAAGTGCTCAAGGTCATTTTAAAAGTAATGAAAAGGACGGTTATTGGTATTTGTACACACACGGTAGAATAGATAAAGAAGGGTATTATAAAAATAGTTTTAAGCATAACTGGTGGGTGTTTCATAATCATAATGGGTATCGTACAATTAAAAAACAGTACGAGCACGATAAAGTTTCTGGATACGTACTTTACTATAAAAAAACTGGTCTCTCTAAAGTAGAGGAGTATAAGTCTAATGAAAAATTAGGAGAATGGACCAGCTATTGGAAATTTAGAGTAGACCATCCTGATTTTTCTATGAAAGATTTAAAGAAGTAAATAGACTAGTTTTTTATGACAAAGCCGTTCATAATCCTTAAATTGCTCCACTTTTAAACTTACTGTTCTGAAAATAAACCCTATTATAAGAGTTATTATACCTGCCTATAATGAGGCAGGTTCTATACCTCTAGTCATAAAAGCAGTGCCTTCTATGGTTACTGAAATAATCGTATGTAGTAATAATTCTAACGATGATACGGTCATAAATGCCCGTAACGCAGGTGCCACGGTAGTAGAAGAATCTACACCAGGATATGGAAATGCCTGTTTAAAAGGTATGGATTATGTCGCTTCATTACCTGAGTCTACAGATATTATCGTGTTTCTGGATGGAGATTATAGTGATTATCCAGAACAACTATTAGAACTGGTAGCGCCCATAATAGAAAAGGATATAGATCTTGTTATAGGATCTAGAGTTAAGGAATTAAGGGAAGCAGGATCTATGACTGTTCCTCAAATATTTGGAAACTGGCTTGCGACTAGTTTAATGCGATTGTTTTTTGACTCTCGTTTTACAGACCTGGGACCTTTTAGAGCGATTAAGTATGATAAGCTTTTAGAGCTTAAAATGCAAGATCGTACTTATGGATGGACTGTAGAGATGCAACTCAAGGCTTTAAAGAAAAGTTTTACTTATACAGAAGTTTCTATGAAGTACCGCAATAGAATAGGTGTATCAAAGGTATCAGGTACAGTTAAAGGTGCTATATTTGCTGGTATTAAAATTTTGACATGGATTTTCAAATACGGTTTTAAAAAATGATTTTAGAGTGGATATGTATAGTAGTTTATTCTATATCGTTAATTTTGATTTTATTCTATGCTTTTGCACAGCTTAATTTATTAATTAACTACGTTAGAGCCCAAAAAATAGTAGATAACTCTCCTTTATTAGATCTTAAGAATCCTGAAGAGGTTCCTTATGTGACTATTCAATTGCCGGTGTTTAATGAGGCATATGTAATGGATAGATTGCTAGATAATATAGCGTTAATAGAATACCCTAGAGAAAAATTAGAAATACAGGTGTTAGATGACTCTACAGATGAGACGGTAGAAACTACAGCGGCACATGTAAATAGACTAGCAGCGACAGGTTTAGATATAGTTCATATTACAAGAATAGATCGCAGTGGTTTTAAAGCCGGTGCTTTAAAAGAAGGTCTAGCTATTGCTAAAGGTGATTTAATAGCAATTTTTGATGCAGATTTTTTACCAGATGCAGACTGGCTGTATAAAACGATTCCTTATTTCAAAGATCCAGAAACAGGTGTAGTGCAAACGCGATGGGCACATCTTAATCGTGATTATTCTATTCTTACTCAAATACAAGCATTTGCACTAGATGCTCACTTTACTCTAGAGCAAGTAGGTCGTAATTCTAAAGGGCATTTCATTAACTTTAATGGAACTGCTGGTGTATGGCGCAAAGAGACTATCTATGATGCAGGTAACTGGGAAGGTGATACTTTAACTGAAGATCTAGATTTAAGTTATCGAGCACAATTAAAAAACTGGAAGTTTAAATATCTTGAGCATGTAACTACCCCTGCAGAGTTACCTATCGTAATAAGTGCTGCTAGATCACAGCAATTTAGGTGGAATAAGGGTGGAGCAGAGAATTTTAGAAAAATGTTTAAAAGAGTGGTTTCTTCAGAGATGTCTTTTAAATCAAAAATGCATGGTGTACTTCACTTATTAAATAGTACGATGTTTCTTAATGTACTTATAGTAGGTATTCTTAGTATACCTATGTTATATATAAAGAACGAGTACGGTCATTTACGTGAGTATTTTATAGTCATGAGTTTCTTTGTAATTAGTACGATCATATTTTTTATATGCTATTGGTACATGTATAAGAAGACTTATGGTAATGGCGTTAAAAACTTCATATCATATATAGGTATGTTCTTTACTTTCTTTTCTATAGCAATGGGGTTTTCTTTTCATAATTCTATAGCAGTATTAGAAGGTCACGCAGGTAAGCGCAGTGAATTTGTTCGCACTCCTAAGTTTAATTTGAAAGCCGTAGGAGGAAACTGGAAAACAAATAAATACCTGCGTAAAAAGATCAGTCCGCATGTTTTTATAGAGGGAATTTTGATGTTTTACTTTGCTTTTGGTATGTATTCTGCATTTATAGTGGGTACTGAGCCCGATTTTGGACTATTTCCTTTTCATTTAATGCTTACTATTGGTTTTGGATTTGTATTCTTCCGTAGTTTAACAGATAAACAATAATGGAACGCAGGTTAAGTAATGCTTTAGGTATTTTAACCATTATCAGCGCTGTATTTTATGGATTATTCTTTTCTATGCAACGTAAAGAGTTTTCTAGTTTACTTATTATTTATGTTTTGCTTTTTGGAATATTTGGTGCCTTTACTATGGTTCTAGATAAAGCGACAAAAAGAAGTCTTAACCTATTTCCTGATTTTATAGGAAAACGTTTTTATGGATCCCCATTGATAGGCGGTTTATTTTTAATCGGTCTTATCTTGAGGTTTCTATTAATTGACAATACGCCACATCTTTCTCAAGATTTTTTCAGATTTATATGGGATGGACATCAATTAATTAATGGTTTTAATCCGTATTTATACTTACCAGATGATGTTATAAGTTCTGGTGCATCCCATATTCCTAATGCTACTATTTTACATAGTTCCATGGGAGGACTCTCAAGCGGTTTGTACACAAATTATCCGCCTTTAAATCAGTTATTCTTTGCTGTAGCCGCATGGTTGGGTGGCGATAGTATTCTGGCTAGTATCATATGGATGCGTGTATTCTTAATTCTTGCAGATGTAGGTATATTTATTTATGGTGTAAAATTTCTACGCTTACTGGGTAAGTCAGAGTGGCTTATTGGTTTGTATTACCTTAATCCTTTTACGATTATAGAGCTTACTGGTAATTTGCATTGGGAAGGTGTGATGGCGTTTTTTCTACTTGCGGCGATTTATCATTTGTTGAAATCTCAAAAAGTACAAAGCGTGCTTTTTATGGGGTCTGGAATTCTTTTAAAGTTATTGCCAGTTATGGCATTACCATTACTTTTAAGAAGATTAAAGTTTAAAAGTGCAGTTGTTTATTACTTATCTGTTTTAGTTGTAGTAATAGCAGGTTTTAGTCTTTTTGTGTCCGAGCAATTGTTAGATAACTACGCTGCTTCAGTAGGATTATGGTTTGGTAAATTTGAATTCAATGGTAGTATTTATTACCTAGTAAGATATGTAGGTTTTAAGATAACAGGTTATAATATTATAGAAACGGCTGGTAAGATTTTGCCGTTGTTTACTTTATTGATTATCCTGCTTATCAGTTTTATTCGTAAAAATGAAATCCCAGAAATACTTATTTCTAGTATCCTGTTTTCCTTTTTTACTTATTTAATGTTTTCAACTACTGTACATCCTTGGTATTTAACTATACCACTGCTGTTCTCTATCTTTACAAAGTATCGTTTTATGCTGGTATGGAGTTGTACCGTATTTCTAAGTTATTATGCCTATTCAAATACAGACTTTGTAGAAAGTAGCTTGCTGCTCACTATTGAGTACGTTTTAGTCTTAATAATGTTTATTTTTGACTTGTACAACAATAGGGTTTCTCTCAACAAAATACGACCTATTGATGTGCCACAAAATTCTTAACCATGAAACCTATCATTATATTCTTATTACTGTGTATCCTAGGCTTTATATCCTACGATTTTTATAAAGACTGGAGTAGATTTCACTCACCTGAATATCATTACAAAACAGAGGTTACTGTAGATAAAGACTACCATGACCCTTCAGTAGTCATGATGTATTACGATGCTATTACCGATTTAAATAGCTTTATTAAGCTGCAATGGACAGCAAACGATATAGATGTAAGATTACCAGAAGATGACGATTTAGAAACAACACTTGCTGTAGAAAAGTATGCTCAAAAATTAGCGCGTGTTACTTATTTAGAACAAAAACTAGCACAGTCTGCAAGTTATAAATCTAATGGCTGGAACAATCAACAGATTATTGATTTTGAAAATAATCACAGTAGTCCAGAAGAAATCAAAGCTATTGAACAAAAGAACTTAATGAAGCAGCTCTATAGTAATCATTGGGAAGATAGTCAACGTATAGGATCAAAAAACGCTCTCGTTTTTGAGATACAAAAAAATCTCATAGCAAGAGGTTATGATATGGCTCTAGATGGTGTTTTTGCAAAAGATACTACCGAAGCTCTAGCCCATTTTGAATCAAAAAACAATCTTTTTCCAGATGGGAAAATAGATGTGCTAACTTTTGAGGTTTTATTAAAGTAGGTTTTTAAAATATTGTTTATCAATATTTTGTCATATTTGTCATAAGAATGACATAAACAAGTCAAGGATCTAATTTGTTCTTTAAATGACTTCATTCTTAGATTTGTTTCACTAATTTTAAATCATGAAACAGATGAATACAGTAGGGACTAAAATCAAAGAGATACGTCTTAAAAAAGGCATGTCTCAAGAAGAACTAGCGACAGATTCTCAAGTCAGTTTACGAACCATTCAACGTATCGAGAACAATGAAAATGAACCGCGTGGTAAAACCTTGCAGCTTATTTGTGAAATCCTGGATATTAACATTGAAGAGTTACTTGATTACGGTAAGCATGAAGACCAGCAGTTTATGATGTTTTTTCATTTATCGGTTCTAGCAGGTGTTTTTATACCCATAGGTAATATCATTCTACCACTTATTCTATGGCTGACTAAAAAGGATAAAACCCAAGGTTTACAGGAAATAGGAGCGAGGTTACTTAATTTTCAGATCCTATTTACAGCTTTTTATTTTCTTGCTGTGATTGCAGTTAGTTTAGGGAAGGTAATGCATTGGTTTCCGATTTATTTTTCTCATATGTTTATGTTTATAATAATATGTTGGGTAGTAAATAGCACAGCGGCTTTAATTTTAGCCATCGCAAATGGTCGTGGTAAACAAGTGACCTATCCCAGTATTATTCCTATGATTAATTAAAAAAAGGGTTTCTTATATTTCTATAAGAAACCCTTTCAACTAAGTATTTTGCAATAATTTACTTCTTACTCACCTCATACAAATCAGTCCTGCGGTCTTTTAAATTCTTCACAGCACCATAATTGTGTAGTTCTTTTAATAAATCCAGATCCACATCTGCCACTAAGATCATTTCTGTGTTTGCTGTTGCCTCTGCCTTGACTCCATTTGATGGGAACGCAAAATCACAAGGCGTGAATACCGCACTTTGCGCATAAGATATGTCCATATTTTCTACGGCTGGTAAATTCCCCACGCTACCAGCTATCGCGACGTAACATTCGTTCTCCACTGCTCTAGCTTGCGAGCAAAGTCGTACACGAGCATAAGCATTTTGTGTATCTGTTAAGAATGGTACAAAAAGAATTTGCATGCCTTCTTGTGACATAATACGACTCAATTCTGGGAACTCACTGTCATAGCAAATCAAGATTCCTATTTTACCACAATCGGTGTCAAAAGTTTGTATTTTATTCCCACCTTGTAATCCCCATACTTTTTGCTCATCTGGTGTGACATGTATTTTTTCATAACGTTCTACCGTACCATCGCGACGGCACAAATTCCCTACATTATATAATTGTCCATCAATGATTTCAGGCATGGAACCTGTAATAATGTTGATGTTATACTTAATGGATAATTCAGAAAACTTGTTTCTGATCATCTCGGTATATTTTGCTAGTTCTCTAATAGAATCACTTACGCTTAAATTGTTGTAGGCTGCCATTAAAGGTGCATTAAAATATTCAGGGAATAAAGCAAAATCAGATCTGTAGGCAGCTACCGCGTCTACAAAGTATTCTACCTGCTGCATCAACTCGTCAAAACCAGAGTAAGGACGCATTTGCCACTGAATTAAACCTAGTCGTACCGTGCTTTTTAATGCTGTGGTTTCTGTAACTGGTTTTGTATAGTAAATATTATCCCATTCTAGTAATACGGCAAATTCCATAGAGGCTTTATCTCCATCTAGATAATTTTTAAGGACACGAGAAACATGAAAATCATTAGAAAGCTGAAAGTTCAGTACAGAGTCTGTAATCTCTTTATTACGCACTTTTTTGATGTATTCCTTAGGCGTCATGTCACTGGCATGATTATGATAATTAGGAATTCTACCACCAAATGCGATACCTCTTAAATTTAAATTCTCACACAGCTCTTTACGGTAATCATATAAACGACGACCTAATCGCATACCACGATATTGAGGTTTTATAAACACTTCTATGCCATAAAGTACATCACCATCATCATCGTGCGTGGTGAACTTGTAATTTCCGGTCACTTGCTCATAGGTGTATTGACCACTGAAATCGTCATACTTCACAACTATAGATAGCGCGCAGGCTACGATCTCTTCATTCACTTTAAGCACCACTTGACCTTCAGGAAACTTTTCAATTAGTGTTTTAATTTGCTCTTTTTTCCAATAAGAATCTGGTAGATTGCTATAAGAATCTATCATTGCATGCTTCAACTCTTCATAATCTTTAAGCTGTAAAAACTCAAGATTTAAGTTGTCTATCTTACTCATATTTATATCGCTCATAGTGTGTTACTTGTATTTAAATGTAATCGCAATTCATTAATATTTTATAATTGAAACGTTTATCTTTAAACATAAAAAACCTGTAAACCGCTATGTGTTGAGCAACTTACAGATTTTGATTTTTGTTCCGCTTTCGCGAAAGCGGAATTATTAAATTACATCTCTAATAAATAAGCAAAAATTAATGGTGCTACGATGGTCGCATCGCTTTCTACAATAAATTTAGGTGTGTCTTGATCTAGTTTTCCCCAAGTGATTTTTTCATTAGGTACAGCTCCAGAATAGCTTCCATAACTAGTCGTAGAGTCAGATATCTGACAGAAATAACTCCAGAATGGTGTGTCTGTACGTTCCATATCTTGATACAACATAGGTACTACACAAATAGGAAAATCACCAGCGATACCACCACCTATCTGGAAGAAACCTATACCTTTCTGTGAATTATCGGTGTACCAGTCTGCGAGAAAAGTCATGTACTCGATACCGCTTTTTACCGTGCTCGCTTTTAACTCACCTTTTAATACATAACTAGCAAAAATATTACCCATGGTGCTGTCTTCCCATCCTGGAACGACTATCGGTAAATTAGCTTTGGCAGCGGCATACATCCATGAATTCTCAATAGGAATTTCATAATACTGTTCTAGTACACCACTTAAAAGTAATTTGTACATGTATTCATGAGGGAAATAACGCTCGCCCTTTGCCTCTGCATCTTTCCATATCTTAACGATATGTTCTTGTAGTCTTCTAAAGGCTTCATCTTCTGGAATACAAGTATCTGTTACACGATTTAATCCTTTTTCCAGTAAATCCCACTCGTCTTGCGGCGTTAAATCACGATAGTTAGGGACTCTTTTATAGTGACTGTGTGCTACTAGATTCATCAAATCTTCTTCTAGGTTTGCACCGGTACATGAAATGATATGTACTTTATCCTGACGTATCATCTCGCCAAAGATCTTCCCAATCTCTGCAGTACTCATTGCTCCAGCTAGAGAGACCAGCATTTTAGAACCTTGGTTTAATTGTGCTTTATAACCCTTTGCAGCGTCGACAAGGGCAGCGCTATTAAAATGTAAAAAATAGTTTTCTAAAAAATCTGTTATAGGTTTACCCATTGTTTTTTATTTAATAATTAGACTAAGTTGTAATAGTTACCAATACCTGTTAATATGCTCTGTACAGCATACGCGGCTAGTATAAGTCCCATCACTTTACTTATTACTGTGATACCATAACTACCTATACGATCTTGTATTTTGCTTGCGGCGAGTAATATTAATGCTGTAAATAATATGACTATAAAGACTAAACTGGTAGTAATGAGTTGTTGTTGTATAGTGTACAGATGATTATCTGTCATAAGTACTACAGCCATTATGGCACCAGGAGATGCTATAGATGGAATAGCAACAGGAAAAATGGTAACGTGTTTATAGTCGGTAATTTCATTTTTTTCATTTTGTGGTTTTCCATCACCGAAAACCATGGTTAGAGCAAAAAGAAATAGAATGACCCCACCAGATATTTGAAAAGCTTCTAATGATACTTCCATTCCCTCTAGAATGAGCTGTCCTATGACTATAAAGAATAATAAGATTAAGAATGCAATAACACTAGCTCTTATGGCAATTTTCTTTTTATGAGTATTGTCAAATTCTTTAGTCGCTTCTAGATACACAGGTACCGTACCTATGGGATCTATAACGGCTATTAAGAAAAAGATGGTAGTGATAATTTGCAACATAAATTTAGTTTTCTAGGTTTTTCATTTTTTTTAATCCTTCTTTTGCAAAATCATTTGTTGTTGTGTAACCACTTTCTCCTTTTAGAGCGATGTCTTTAAATTTATAGCTCAACATTTTATAATACAGTTTTGCAGCTAGAAAATCAGACGATTTCTCTAGTGGATTAGGACATAACTCTACGATGTCAAATCCTACTACGTTTCTCTCTGTAAAGACGGTTTTCAAAAACTCTAGTGTTTCATACCAGTACATCCCACCAGGTTCTGGTGTGCCGGTAGATGGACATATAGATGGATCAAATGCATCTAAATCGATAGTTATAAATACATTTTCTGTAAGAGCTTCTATCGCTTTTTCTTGCCAGTAGTCATCTTGTGCCATTTCATGAGCGTAAAATATTTTTTCATCATCATTGATGCCCACTTCTATACTATCCATGGAACGTATGCCTACTTGTACTAGGTTAGCTTTTTGACTTGCTTCATATACAGCACAAGCATGATTACAAGAACTACCGTCGTATTCTTTTCTTAAGTCTGCGTGAGCATCTAGCTGTAGCACACTTAGATTTTCATACATTTCATTAAATGCACGTATGCTACCTATAGAAATAGAGTGTTCTCCACCAAAAAGGGTCACAAACTTATTCTTTTTTATATACTTTTTAGTAGTTGCGTGAACGGCATCTACCATTGCTTCTGGCGAGCTGTTTTCTGTAACAGCTTTTGCAAGAAAGACTCCGTGATGATACACTTCTGTATCCGTTTCAATATCGTATAGCTCCATATTTGCACTAGCGTCTAGAAAAGCTTCTGGACCTTTATCTGCGCCTTTTTGCCACGTGCTAGTGCCATCATAAGGTACTGGAATTAAAACGATAGATGCATTATCTAATCCAGCATGTTCATCTGGAATCCCTGCATAGTTTAAATTATTCATGTTATAAGCTTAAAAAGTTGGTTTTAAAATCAAAGATTTTGTGCAGCTGTATTCTCTTTTGATATAGCTTTTTTAGTAGACTCAGTTATTAATATCCCAAAATATCCAGCATGTTTTCACTGGTTTGTTGTTCTTTAAAAACGCTAGTTTTAATACCGCCATTTTCATCACGATCGATTAAAATATGTTTAGGAGCAGGTATTAAACAGTGCTGTAAACCACCGTATCCACCTACGCTCTCTTGATAAGCACCAGTATTAAAGAAGCCTATGTAAAGAGGTTTATCTTTATGGTATTTAGGTAAATAGATCGCGTTTATGTTTTGCTCACTATTGTAATAATCATCACTATCACAGGTAAGACCTCCTAACAGGACACGTTCATATTCTTCTTTCCATCTATTAAGAGACAGCATGATAAAACGTTTATTGATAGCCCACGAGTCTGGTAAAGTGGTGATAAAAGAACTATTGATCATGTTCCATTTCTCACGATCGTTTTGTAGTTTTTGATACAGTACTTTATAAATAGCTCCACCACTTTCTCCTACAGTAAAAGAACCGAATTCTGTAAAAATGTGAGGCACGTCTACTTTAGCTTCGTCACAAACTTGTTTAATTTGAGAAACGATCTCGTCGATCATGTATTGGTAATCAAAATCAAAAACTAATGAGTTCTTGATAGGGAAACCACCACCTATATTTAAACTGTCTAGAGTCGGGCATATTTTCTTAAGGCTTATATAGACCTTAAGACATTTGTGCAACTCATTCCAGTAATATGCATTATCACGTATACCAGTGTTTATAAAAAAGTGCAGCATCTTAAGATCTACCTGATCATTAGAGGCTATTTGAGTTTTATAAAAATTTAAAATATTCTTGTAGCCTATGCCTAGTCTACTGGTGTAAAATTCAAATTTAGGTTCTTCTTCACTTGCGATGCGTATACCAGCATTAAATTTCTTTGAAGTAGCATCGGTTAGAAGAGTGAGTTCTTCATAGTTATCTATGATAGGTATACAGTTCTGACCAGAATCTATTAATGCAGCAATATTATCTATGTATTGATCTCTTTTAAAACCATTACAGATAACAAAGGTGTCGTTTTTAATCTTACCTTCTGCTTTAAGTTTGTTCACGATATTAATGTCAAAGGCGCTCGAGGTCTCGATGTGTATGTCGTTGCTCAATGCCTCGTCTAGTACATGTTTAAAATGTGAGCTTTTTGTACAATAACAGTAGTGGTATTTTGCTTTGTAATCCGCTTTCGCGAAAGCGGAATCAAACCAACCCTTTGCACGGTTAATGTTATCTGATATCTTAGGTAGATACGTAAATTTTAACGGCGCACCATATTGCTCTACAAGAGCCATAAGGTCAATGCCGTGAAACTGAAGTTGGTCATCTTTTAGTTCAAACTCTTCCGTTGGGAAATAGTACGTCTGGTTGATGAGATCAATATATTTTGTATTCAATGTCGTAAACTGATAAATTATAAATAATCCCTTAAAAGCTAAATCTTAAAAGGGATCAAATGTAAATTAGTAAAAGTTAACAGTGTGTTAAATGATCCTTAGATCATCTTTATATTGATCACTTCTTGATCATTAAGCTTGCGATAATGACCTCGCGGTAAATCTTTTTTAGTAAGACCGCCTAAAACAACACGGTCCAGAACTTTTATTTCATAACCTACTGCTTCAAATACACGCTGTACGATGTTATCCTTACCACTGTGTATTTCTATTCCTACCTCGTTATTCTTACCGTTCTCTACATAGTTGATTTCTTTGATCTCAACTGGTTCACGATCTATAAGTATACCATTGCGCAATTGCATTAAATCTTCATGCTTAAAACTACGGTCTAGAGCAACTTGATAAATTTTACGCAACTTTTGCTTTGGGTTATTCAATTTGTTTGCTAACTCAAGATCGTTAGTAAATAACATAATACCTAAAGATGCTCTACCCAGTCTACCTACAAAGTGAAGACTGTTAGGACTCGCATTTTCCATAAGGTCTAGAACTGTTCTAGTAGAACGTTCTCCTTTACGAGGTGAATTAAATCCTTTAGGTTTATTAAGGATAAAGTATTCTTTTTTAGACGGTTGTATAGGTCTGTCGTCAAAACGTACCTCATCACCAGGCATTACCTGATACCCCATTTCTACTATAGGTTTACCATTTACGCTTACACTACCAGCTTTTATATAAATATCTGCATCGCGACGGCTACAAAGGCCAGAGTTAGCAATGTATTTATTAAGTCTTATACCTGCCTTATCTGTCTTTCTTTTAGTAAAGCTTTCAGATTTTTTACGGTCTATATATTCTTTTTTAGTAACAGGTTTTCCAGAACGAGATGTTCCTACTACCTGATTTTTACCACCACGAGTAGTAGGACGGTCGCCAGATTCACTACTGCGAGAAGAAGATTTTCTTTTATCGCTGTATGGTCTGTCATTACGTCTATCATTACCTTTTGAAGCACCAGCGCTTTTGCCATCACGGCGACCGCTACCTTTACTTTTTGATCCTTCGTTACCTCTACTCATTGTATTAAAAATTTTTTGCAAAGATAGACTTTTACTTCATTGAATATCAACATGAAATTCAAATTATAATACACTATATATTATGTCTTTAAATAGCCATATTTAGCATTTGTAAAAACATGAAAACCAACTGTTTTTAGTGTATTATTCTTATGCAATTTACCGACCAGATGAATAGATAGTTAATGTGTGATATCGCATAACTAATTCTTTTTTTAAAGGGCAATAAAAATTCAGGAATCTACATTCCAGTTCTTATCGCCTCTACAGGATCTAATCTTGCAGCAATAAATGCTGGGATTATACCTGCCACCAGACCTATTCCTGCACTTACACTAGTTCCTAAAAGTACGTTATAAGAAGAAAGTACAAAGGTAAAATCTTGGGCAATGGAGTTAGCTAGAAGCGTGCCTAGCCATACAAACAGTAACCCAAATAGACCACCAAAAAGTGCTAGAATAATAGACTCAAATAAGAATTGAGATAGAATAAAACGTCTTTTTGCACCTAGAGATTTTTGAATACCTATCAGGTTCGTACGTTCTTTAACGCTTACAAACATGATGTTTGCAATACCAAAACCACCCACTAACATAGAAAAACCAGATATAATAACACCTATAAAAGTTAATACGCTCGTGACTTGATCTATTAAATCTGCAAAGCCTTTTAAAGGATTGATAAAGAAATTAGTAATTTCATCTGGCTTTAAACCTCTGTAAGAACGCAGTTGCTGTTCAAAAGTTGCGATAAATTCATCCTGATCCACTTCTTTTTTAGGTTTTAAAATAAGAGCAGCAGTTCTGTTTTTATTATTGTCACCATAAATTTTACGTACAAAATTCACCGGTACATAAGCGCTGCCATCTTTAGAAGGTCCCATAATTCCCTGCCCTTCTTTTTCTAGTACACCTATAATGGTAAATTTATTACCATATAATCTAACACGTTTACCTATGGGGTCGCTATCACCGAACAGGCTAGAGGCAACCTCACTACCTATTACAGCCACAGGACTACCACTATTAGATTCTGCTCCATTAAAGAAACGTCCTTCCTTTAATTTAAGATTTTCTATGTCATAAAAAGACTCCGTGCCTGGAGTGATGCTTACACCGGTGGCAGTTTTATCTTCATATTTAATGTTTTCTGGAGAGGCAAAAATCGTGTAAGTAATCGCATCTATGTCATCCATAGTACGTTGTAGCATCTGGTACTCATCATAAGACACATTAGGGAATTTTTCATATTCATAACGCTCCAGTTTTGTCGGGCCGAAGGATCTATTTAAAACATAAATAGTAGAAATATCAAGAGAACTGAGGCCTTCATTTATTTCATTTTCTAGAGAATCTATAGCTGCAAGAACACCTATGATAGAAAATATACCTATGGTCACACCTAGAAGCGAGAGAAAAGTACGCAGCAAATTTGTGCGCAATGCATTCATGGCAAAAAAGAAACTTTCTTTTAAAACTCTTAGATAAATGAGCATGGATAGACTTTAAATTTTAAGCTGGTTAAAAATACGCTTTCTCATTGGACAAAAAAGAATCTTATTTGTTACAAAATTGTTGGATTTAATTCCGCTTTCGCGAAAGCGGAATCTCAAATAACCTCTAAACGCATAAGGTAACCTATCTTTGCATTTTAAATATTATCGACAATTGGAAGAGAATTTTAAACTTACAGATCAAGTAGAATTAAGGGAATCGCTGTTTACAAAATGGCAAGCACCCTCTAATATCGCACTAGTTAAATACTGGGGAAAACACGGTGTGCAACTACCGGCAAATCCTTCTATAAGTTTTACTCTCGATGCCTGTCGCACCATTACTAGTGTTAAAGCTAGCAAGGGAACCCACGGTTTTAGTATAAGTTATGACGGAGTAGAAAAGCCAGAGTTTGCTCCTAAAATCAAAGCCTATTTTGAACGTATTTCTAGCTATTGTCCATGGATTTCTAGCTATCATTTTGAGATAGATACACATAATACATTTCCTCACAGTTCTGGGATAGCGAGTAGTGCGAGTAGCATGGCCGCGTTGAGTGCGTGTGTCATGGATTTTGAAAGTGAGCTTACTGGTACATCTTTAGATTATCATAAAATGTCTTTTTTATCACGTCTAGGTTCTGGTAGTGCCTGTCGTAGTTTACAAGGTGCAGCTGTTTTATGGGGCGAGCATGTAGATACAGACGGTAGTTCTAATCTTTATGGAATTGATAAGAGTGACTTATTGCATTCTGTTTTTCAAGATTTTCAGGACACTATATTGTTAGTAGACAAAGGTGAGAAGGTAGTAAGTTCTACAGTAGGTCATGATTTAATGAATGATCATGCTTATGCTAGTGCAAGATTTAAGCAAGCGCAAAGCAATTTAACGATATTAAAAAAGGCGTTAAAAGATGGCGATCTCGATACTTTTATTAAAATAACAGAAAGTGAAGCGCTTACTTTACATGCCATGATGATGACTTCACATCCTTATTTTATACTCATGAAACCTAATACGCTGTCGATTATCGAAGAGATTTGGGCTTTTAGAAAAAAGACGCAAATACCAGTGTGTTTTACTCTAGACGCAGGGGCAAACGTACATATGTTATATCCTAGCGAGCATAAAAGTGCTGTAGATGGGTTGATTAACAACAAATTGACACAATATTGCCAAAACTCTCATTATATTTGTGATCAAATAGGCACAGGAGCAAAAAAGTGCTAACTTAGTCATATGAAAGGACCTTTATTTTATTCTAAGATTTTACTCTTTGGAGAATACGGCATTATTAAAGACTCAAAAGGTCTCTCGATTCCTTATAATTTCTATAAAGGAGCGTTAAAAATAAGTGACGCATTAACTGATACAGCTGCCCAATCTAATAAGAACTTAGAACGTCTTGCGGCTCATATTGAATCGCTTCAAGAAACAGATCAAAGCTTTCCTAAGTTTGATACTACTAGTCTTAAAAAAGATGTAAACGCGGGCATGTACTTTGATTCTAGCATACCGCAAGGGTATGGAGTAGGAAGTAGTGGTGCGCTAGTTGCTGCTGTTTATGATAAATATGCTATAGATAAGATTACCGTTTTAGAGAACCTGACTAGAGAGAAATTGCTTACTTTAAAAGCCGTTTTTGGTCAGATAGAAAGTTTTTTTCATGGTAAAAGTTCTGGACTAGATCCATTAAACTCTTATTTAAGCTTACCTATACTTATTAATTCTAAAGAAGATATAGAACCAGCCGGTATACCATCGCAACTTGCGACAGGTAAAGGAGCTGTGTTTCTTTTAGATTCTGGAATAGTAGGTGAGACGGCGCCCATGGTTAATATCTTTATGGAGAAGATGAAACAAGAAGGTTTCCGTTCTATGTTAAAAGATAAGTTTGTTAAATACACTGATATGTGTGTTGAGGATTTTTTAAGTGGTGATGTAAAAGGACTTTTTGGTAATGTAAAAAAACTATCTCACGTAGTGTTAGATAATTTTAAACCTATGATCCCAGCACAATTTCATGACTTATGGAAGCAAGGTCTTGACAGTGGTGACTATTATTTAAAACTTTGTGGTTCTGGTGGTGGTGGCTACATCTTAGGATTTACAGAAGACTTAGAAAAAGCAGAAAAAACACTCGGAGACTATAAGTTAGAAGTTGTTTATTCTTTTTAAGAAATAACGATATATAAAAAAAACGCTCAACTGAAAAGTTGAGCGTTTTTTGTTTAAAAGCATTTTAAGATTTTACATTAAATCTCTTCTCTCCATGCAAATCCATAAGGGCCATCTTTAGAAACCGCCTTAGAATATGGTTTCAAATGCTCAAAATCTATTTTTAAGAATGGGATGTTTTTAACCTCTACAATTATTTCTACCATGTTTATAGAAATATTAATATCAGTAGGTGATAGATTTTCTTGAACAGCAACTGTAGATGCGTACTCTTCCATTAAAGGTGGTTGAGAGCCTTTTTCTATGTAGGTCTTTACATCTTCATTACTTTGTACAGTAAGACCACGAGAGCATATAAAACCGTCACAGAGAATTTGATATTCTTCGTTTACATTTTCAAAAACGTAGGCCCATAAACTATGCTCATCACCTTCTACAACTATATTAAAATCTCCGAACGAGTCTGAGATATAAATTTCTTCATTCATATACAATATGGATTTTTAAGCAACGACATCACCATCTGGAATAGCTGGTTCTAGCGTTATAGGACTTAGTGTAGGATAGTAATTGCGTTTATAATGTGTGCGCTCATCATCTCCTATTTTTCTAATGGCCTGATTGCCTAAATTTGTAGTAACCAGTACTTCTTCATCATTAGGGAAGTGAGGAAATTTAGATTTCCATAAAGGATATTTCTTATTCTTTCTAGCTCTATAAGATTCATATTCAAATTGCTCGTGGTAAGCATGTATAAACTCATGTGCTAGAATAGAGGCAGCGGTATTGCGACCTACATTAGATTTATGCCACGATTTTCTAAGATCTTTGCGGAACATGGATCCCATTTCATCATAAAAAGTAATGATGTCTCGAGTACCTTCATATTGATTTATAGTTCCATCTCTTATTATGAGGTTTTTGCCACGACTGGAAATGAATTCTTCAAGTATATTTACCACACGACCATCAGGAAACTCTAATATTAGAGCCTCTTTTTTATAGATAAAGTCTAGTGTTTTAAAAGTGTTGTGTACAAATAGATTTGCCTCTGGATTAATATAACGATCGGGATTATAGTGGTATGGCTCAAACTGCCACTTACCAGCATTGTTCCAAAGTATTTTTATATTGCTTTCTAGCATGATGTTCATAGTGCGGTTCTTTCTTTGAACTTTATTGTTTTACTTTAAATATTTGTGACATGGGAATCTCAAATGTATCATGGCGATTATAGCCTAATGAATAAAAATAATGCGTTTAAAGTAAATGTTTTCTTTAATATATTTATGTAAGATAGATGTCTCATAGAATACATTATGGCTTATTTAATCTACTAATTTACTTAAATCCATCTTTTAATTTTGGATTTACGCCCTTAATGTGTTCTACTAGATAACGATTGATTCGTTCTTCACTTATCTTATCCATTCCCATGATGTTCTCAGATCTTAAGAAAGTTACTAGATCTATGGTTTTAAGATAGTCGTTGTATCGCTTTCGCGAAAGCGGAACATAACTATAATGCCACGGTTCATATTTAAATCCGGTGCGATTATCATTCATGGTATAAACCAGTTCAAAGTCATAAGTTGCACTGTGTTTTTCCATCCAGTCTTTAAGTTTGCAAAAAGGACCGTTTCCATGAAATTTAGAAGGTACTAAAACACTGCCACTATACGTTGCGTTAGTGTCTATGATGTCTATGTCGGTACCCCAGTGGTGTCTAGATGTGCCAGGAACAGTGCTGTATTCTACGATTTTATCAAAAATAGCATCTGGTTCTAGACCTTGTGCAGCATATTTTTTATACTTGCGATTCCAGATTTGTGTCTGTCTAGTAAAACTTCTATAGCCAGAAACAACGGTGAGGTTAATTCCGTCTTTTGCAGCTGCGGCTTTCATGAGTTTAAACGCTGTTAAGGTCTCTACTTCAAGAAGATTCTTAGGATTAGGGTATTGTCCTGTTAATTTTTTTTGATCTATTTGAGAAGTAGTTGCGGTTACTAAGAATAATAAGCAACATAGCAGTCGTATCATAATTTTTTTATCATTTTATAATGTTCTCCTACACCAGGAATATCAAATAGGTCACTGACTATTTGATAATTCATCTTTTCATAAAAAGCTGTTGCGTTAAGACGGGCGTTAAACCATAAAACTTCTACGTGGCGTTCTTTTAGAATTTGTTCTGCATGTTTTAATATTTTCTTACCTATACCTTTTCCTTGTGCTACTTCTAAAACAGCCATGCCTCTTAATTGATAGCAATGGTGCAACTTCATGTCTTTTATCTTTTCTAGATGGACATCTTTATTCATAAGAAAAGTGGCGACACCGATAATTTTATCTTTTTCAAAAGCGCCTATATGAAATGTAGTGCCTAGATCGTCACCAGAAAAGTGACAGTCTTCTATGGGTCTTCCTTTTCTAAGTACGGGCTGTCGCACAGGAAAGGTTTCTCTTGCAGTAACTGGTAATATTTCTATCATTTTTTAATTACTTAAACTTTTTAAAATAATCACTAGCAGTAATTTTGTAAAATCTAGCAGGTTCTCTATTGTTCCAAAGAAATCGATGATCTAGCTGCATTCCTAATTTTTGAGCCACTATTTGTGAACCATAATTTAATTCATGTACGTGAGCAACGAGATATTCTATCTTATGATCATGAAAAGCATGTCTTAATACTTCTAGACCAGACTCTGTAGCATATCCTTTTTTCCAATATTTTTTCATAAATCGGTAGCCTATGTCTACATAGCCATTGTTTACATTCTTCTTTAATCCAGACCAGCCTAGGAAAGCGTTATCTTCTTTTCTTATAACTGCTATTCTACCCATTTTATATAAAGCAAATTGCCCCTGAGAATTTGAAACATAGTCCATGGCAAATTTTTTTGCGGCTTCTAAATCTTTAAAGGCAAAATCACCGGTGTAGCGCATTACTTCTTCATCACTATTAAGCTCATAAAGAAATGGTGCATCTTCCTTTTTAAAAGGACGCAGGTATAACCGTTCTGTTTCTAGTTTTAGAATCATATTCTTATATCGCTCCAGCTTTTATTCTGGTCGAATAGAACTTCAGCAAACGGGCATAATGGATTTATTTTGCGACCTTTTGCTTTGGCAAATTTATAACTCTCAGTAATTAATTTTGTGCCTAATCCTTTTCCTTCATTTGCAGGTTCCACCTCTGTGTGGTCTATAGTCATTACATTATCTTGTAGAGAATAGGTTAATTCTCCTATAGTTTTATCCTTTTCCTTTAGGTAAAAAATACCTCTTGAATCGTTTTCGTTATGTTGTATTGTCGTCATTATTATTTTTAATCTAAAATTAAATTAACTTGGAAAATGAGCAAAATCATAACCACTGTCTACCTCTATAGCCTCATTATCTTTAGTAAATACTCTTGCGGTATGTGGACCACATAACAACTCTTCTTTATCAATTACTCTTATATAGCTGCCCTCTCTTAATCCTACAACTGGTAGATTATTGTAAAAATGAAACTCTTTGATACGTTCTTCTCTAGTTTCTCCCATGTGGGTAGAGTCTGTGTCAGGATCTAGATAATGTGCGTTAATATTATAACCTATGGCACCTGTTGTTTTAAAACTAGCTGGCATGACTATAGGCATATCATTAGTGTTTCTCATATTTAAACCACAAATATTGCTACCAGCACTGGTGCCTATGTAAAATGTGCCTGCATAAATTTGCTTGCGCAGTATCTCCATAAGATGATGGTCGTGCAGCGTTTTTACTAGTACAAAAGTGTTGCCACCACCAGTAAAGATAGCTTGTGCTTTTTTAATAGCATCTTGTGCATTTTCATATTCGTGAATACCTTTTACAGTTACACCGGTGTCTTTAAAAGCTTCTTTTACTTTGTCTGTATATGAGTCGTGAGAAATACCGCCTGGTCTGGCATATGGTATAAAAAGAAGGTTTTTTATATCGTTTGTTTTGAAGGCTTTGAGTATATCTGGTAGTAAATAAGCAAGATAACTACTACCGTGTATGGTAGATGTGCTTGCGATAATCATGTTTCTCATAGAATACGTTTGCTAGGTTAAACATCGTTAAACTCTAGCAATGATAGGGTTAATTGTGCGTTCTTTGTTAGTATAAATCTTTTTTGACATTATTTTAAGTCAATAATAAACCTACCAGATGAAAAATATATTACTCCTTCTAATTCTTACGTGTGGTATTGCTGCCGCCCAAAAAGAACGTGTACAGATACAAGGAATTATTAATAGCCTTACTAGCGAGCCACTAGAAGGTGTAGCTGTTTTTAATCAGGCGTCGCTAGAGGGAACCATAAGTAACAAAGAAGGTAGTTTTTTCTTGCATGCTAGAACAGGAGATAAGATATCTTTTAAAGCATTGCAGTTTGAGTCTTTTTCTTTGATCATTACTGCAAAGGTTATGGAGAATAGAAAAGTAACTATTTCATTAAATGAAGGTGTTAACCAGCTAGATGAGGTAGTGTTAGATGATGGTTTAATGAGAATAGACGTTAAAAGAACTCCTTATGTAGATCCTAAAATAAAGGAGGTAAGTGATTATAATCAAAAGACTAGAGCAGTAGACCGTATAGAGAATACTTTTTCTGACCGAATTAAGCAACCAGAAGAATACACTATACGCAACGAAGCTTTTAATCAAAGTCAACCGCGATTTAATATGATAAATATAATAGGAGGACTGGCATCTATGGCTATCTTAGGTACTCTAGATGGACTTAATTTAAACACAGGTTCTGCACCAGTGGAGAGGGAAAAGAAATTTGATGTTTATGTCTTAAAAAATAAATACAGCACAGAGTATTTGTTGAATTATCTAGAAATTCCACAAAAAGACTTGTATGAATTTATGCACTTTGCAAAGGATAAAGGTCTTAATGAGTCTATGTTTGAACCAGAAAGAGAATTAGATCTATTACAATTCCTTTCAAATCAAGTAACTTTGTTTAAAGAAAAGAAAAATTACCCTGAAATAAAAGAAGAACTCTCACCTTCTGTAAAAGAAAAAAGCAATGAACAATAATCTATTAAAAAACGCCTTCTACGGTATCGCAGCTTTGTTTTTAATTATCACGACCTCTTGCGATAGTGATGATGACTTACCTACCGGACCATCTATAATTGTTAACACATTTTGTTACGGACTAGACTCTTTAAATTCAACAGATGTTTTTGACGCATTTAATCGTGAGGTGCTTGAAACCAGCACGACAGGTGTTTTTAACACAAGAACCTTTATCGTTGATGAAAACATTACACTAGAAAATGGACAGCTAGACGGCACAGGTTTTCTTATTACTCTAGATTTATATGGTAATAGAGAACTAGAGTTTCAGTCAGGAACTTATGTAATAGGAGATACAGAAGAGGTAGGAGATGCTGTTATTACTTATTTTACAGATTACGATGCTTCTATGAGAACAAATGAAGGCGTAGAGATAGTTTCTGGACTTGTGGGCGTTTCACCTTATCGTACAGGTTATGCAATAGAGATAGATGGTATAGATGCAAATGGAGATCGTTTTCATGGTATCTACTTAGGTGAAATAACACCGCTTAATTAAATATTTGCAGTAATCCTAAGAACCTTTGATTGTGGCATGAATCTAGTTAGATTCCTATCGCAATAAAAAATAGCGCATGAAAAATTTCAAAATCTTATTTTTATTATCAGTATGGAGTTTCAGCCTTTCTTCCTTCTCATTAGATAGTAAATGTGAAAATGATGTAGAATTATCTCGCTTTCGCGAAAGCGAGAACAACAACGATCTACACAAATACTATATCTCAGTTTCTAATGTAACTTATAGCGAGAGTGCAAAAAGTCTACAAATGATTACAAGATTTTTTATTGATGATCTAGAAGACGTGTTGAATTCTAGAATAGAAACGCCTGTAGTACTGGGTGACGATGCTACTATTGAAGATCTATACCCATTGATTAAAAGTTATCTAAATAAAAAACTAGAGGTTAAAATAAATGATCAAGTTTCAAGTATTAATTTTTTAGGGGCCGAATATGAAGGCGATCAAATAGCGCTTTATATAGAAATTCCCGCTATACAGGCACCTATAGAGGTGTCTATGAAGTTTAATGCGTTTCTCGAATTATTTGAAGAGCAAAAGAATCTGGTTCATTTAAAAATCAATGGAGAACGTCGCACACTTTTAATGGATAAAAATAAGGGCAGTGACACTGTGAAGTTTTAGTTAAAAGCTCTTTAAATTATTCTTAATTGTTAATTTAGCAAATCTTAAATTTAAATCAAACACATGAAAGCTATTAAACTATTGTTTATCAGTATGATGCTTGTTTCTTATGGTTCTTTTGCACAAGAGAAAGAAGCAAAGGATGAGCCTAAGGCTGAAGAACATGCTAACATCAACAAATTCCGACAGTTGTATCAGGAATTTTCTACACCTAATCAATACCGTAGCGCGAGTGGTGCTCCAGGACCGCAGTATTATCAGCAACGTGCTGATTATGATATGGATATAAGATTAGATGATGAGAATCACCACATTTACGGTTATGAAACGATTACCTACACTAACAATTCTCCAGATGTGTTAGATTATTTATGGGTACAGTTGGATCAAAACATGCGTTCAAAAGATTCAAAAACTCCTCTTATAGAAGGTGGTGGTGTACAGCCGTATATGCAACCTAGTGGGTTTACTGGCGAGTATCTTTCTGAGCCTTTTGATGGAGGATTTAATATTTTAAAGGTTCTTGATAAAAGCGGTAACCCATTAAAATATATGATTAACAACACAATGATGCGTGTTGAGTTACCATCAAAATTAAAAACTGGTAAAAAGTTTGAATTTGATATAGAATGGGATTATAACATTAACGATCACGTAAATGGTCGTGGACGTAGTGGTTATGAGCAATTTCCTGACGGTCATAGAGCATATGTTATTGCACAATTCTACCCAAGAATGGCAGTTTATAATGATGTAGAAGGATGGCAAAACAGCCAGTTCTATGGTCGTGATGAGTTTGCTTTGCCTTTCGGTACCTTTGAAGTAAACATAACTGTACCAGCTGATCACTGGCTAGATGGAACAGGTAAATTAACTAACCGTAAAGAGGTTTATTCTAAGACTGAACTTGCACGTTATGAGCAAGCACAAAAATCTTTTGAAAACCCTGTGGTTATTAGAACACAACAAGAGGCTGAAAAGCTTGCTATGATGCCAGGTTCTAAGTCTACTAAAACATGGAAACTTAAAGCAGACTATGTTCGCGATTTTGGTTGGACTTCTTCACGTCGTTATGTAGCAGATGCTATGGCGGTAAAAGTAGGAGGAAAAGACATCATGGCTGTTTCTATCTACCCACCAGAAGGTAATCCTTTATGGGAACAGTGGTCTACTAAGGCTGTTGCACAGACTTTAAAGTCTTATTCTAGAATGACCTTTGACTACCCATATCACAAAGCAATCTCTGTACATGCAAAGAATCAAGGTATGGAATACCCTATGATCTGCTGGAATTATGGACGTCCAGATGAAGATGGTAACTATTCTGACCGTGTAAAATTCGGTATGATATCTGTTATTATTCATGAAGTAGGTCATAACTATTTCCCTATGATCGTAAACTCTGATGAGCGTCAGTGGACCTGGATGGACGAAGGTTTAAACACCTTTGTACAGTATGTAGCAGAGCAAGACATGGGAGAGAATTACCCAGCTTCTATAGAAGGCCTCGATGCTTATCCATCTAGACGTGGGCCAGCAGCAAAAATAGTTCCTTACATGGCTGGCGACCAGCGATACATTGCACCTATTATGAGTAAGGGTTTAAATACTTATCAGTTCGGTTCTAATGCTTATGGTAAGCCAGGTACAGCACTTAATATATTGAGAGAGACAGTGATGGGACGTGAGTTATTTGATTACTCTTTCCGTACATATTCTCAAAGATGGATGTTTAAACATCCAACACCAGAAGATTTCTTCCGTACTATGGAAGATGCAAGTGCTATGGATCTAGACTGGTTTTGGAGAGGATGGTTCTATACGACTCAATTTAATGACATGGGTATTGCCTCTGTAGATAAATATTTTGTTTCTAGCGAGAAAAATCAAGCTATTAAAGATCTTATGGCTCAAAGAAACATATCTGAAGATAGAATACCTGCTTTAGTTTACATGGTAAAAGAAGGTAGTGAAGATTATAAAGAATCTCTTAAAGGTCAAGAACCTGCTGAGGTAGTGGGTGAACTAAAAACCTATTTAATGGATAACTTTACTGCTAGTGAAAGAGCAGCAATGAAATCTCCTAAGTTTTTCTATGAAATTAAAGTAGAAAAACCAGGTGGGCTAGTAATGCCTATCATTATTGAGTATACGTATGCAGACGGTACCTCTGAAACAGTAACGCACCCAGCAGAAATCTGGAGATTTAATGATAAAGAAGTAGGCTTAAGTAAAGCTACTACTAAGGAGATAGTTAAAATAGTAATAGATCCTAAACTAGAAACTGCAGACGTTGATACATCTAATAACACATGGCCAGCTGCGGCTCAAGTAAGCAAATTTGACCAGATGAAGAAATAAGATTTCTTTTTTTAAAACAACTTTAAAAACCAGATTCACAATGAATCTGGTTTTTTTTGTTTAATATCAAATATCTTTACGGTATGAAATTATTCCAGCTAATAACTATTTGTGTTTTATTAATGATCTCTTGTGATGACCCATCACTAGACCAACGAGGAGAAGTGGCAACTGCTGTAGATCCTATTGTAAACCTTATGGAATTAAGTTCTATACAAATAGCCCAAGGGACTTTTAATAATGTGATTCAAAATATAGACATTGTTTATAATAACGATGCCTTGATTAGTGAAATATTATTTACTGGAACCACAAATATGTCTTATAACATTGAGTATGCTTCTAATAATAGACTAGAAACTATTACTAAAGTAGATGTAAATACGGTGGTTTATAATTTTACTTATGATGCAGATTTTATTTTCATAAACTTTACAGATATTAGAGGAGATCATGTAACAAAGCAATTATTTACCGATATCCAAAATAGAATTAATAGAGTCCTAACCACAGTTACAGACGTTTCTGGTATTTCTACTCAAACAGAAGATTTAAGGTATTCTTATAATGCAAACTTTAATGTAGATAGGCTCAATAGTCTTGCGGTAAACAATGCAGCAATCATCTCTTATAGTCAGTTTACCTATGAGTTTAATAATAATCCGTTTAGGGACATGAATGATGTCTTGAGACTACTTATATTTCCAGATTTTGTATCATACACGAGATACTTGCCTGTTACTAGAGAAAATTTTATTGCAGCATCTAGCGGTTTTAGATTAGAAAATTCTCTTTCTTATATCTATACGTTGCGTGAAGATCAGTTTCCTAGCTCTCGAGAAGTCGTGAAAACAGAATCAGGGGTAAGTACAACAACATTTGAGACGTTTAATTATCTATAATTCTTAACGTAATTCAAAATAGTCCTACCGTATATTTGCATTATGAAAATGATTCCACTATTTATCAGTACACCAGAGCTTATGATCGTAGGCCTCGTAGTGATATTGGTTTTCGGTTCTGATAAGTTGCCAGAAATTGCTCGCGGCTTAGGTAAGGCTATGAAGACGGTACGCAACGCTACTGACGACATTAAGAATGAAATTACAAAAAGTGCAGACGAGCACGGTTTTACAAAAGACGTAAAAGAAATCACTAAACAGATCGAGCAAGTAAAAGATCAAATAGAAGACTCTGGATCTATTAAACGCAAGTTCTAGATGTGGGAATCTATTGTAGAGGTAGATCAGGATATTTTTAGATGGATTAATGGACTTGCTATAGGTAAATTTAAAAGCTTTTGGTTATTTGTTACTCACATAGAAAATTGGTTTTTACTCTATATTTTCTTCTTTTATTTACTTTTTAAAAGTTTTAAAAAACCTGTCGGTTTTATTGCCATGGCAGCAGTTCCACTAGTAGTGTTTATAACTTTAAGCCTGACTAATCTGGTTAAGAATGGAGTAGAACGATTGCGTCCTAATAATGAGCCTGTGCTCATGGATAGCATACAGATATTATTAAAGCCAGGTAACTTTAGTTTCTGGTCTGGTCATAGTGCAGTAAGTTTTGCTGTAACCACATTTGTTGTTTTAGCATTGCAATCTACGCGCATGGGTAAATGGATTTACCTATTTTACATCTGGCCCATAACCTTTGCGTTTTCTAGAATCTTTGTAGGTGTTCATTATCCGGCAGATATTGCTGTAGGAATGCTAGTAGGTTTATTACTAGGCTGGTCGTCCTGTCTTATCTTTTATAAGATGGTTATTAGATTACAACACACGGCTTAAAGTAAGACCGTCTCTAACAGATAGAAGCACAGTTTGTAATCTAGGGTCTTCCTTCAACAAGTTATTATATTCTAATAAGACAGGAGTAGATTTGTCCTTGCTATTTACATCTTCTACTACCTTACCATGCCATAAAACATTATCTGATATGATTAAACTACCAGAATGTACCTTTTCCATAATCTGGTGAAAGTAATTGACGTAATTAGGTTTATCTGCATCGATAAATATCAAATCAAAAGTCCCTTCTAATTGTGGTATTATTTCTATCGCATTCCCTATTTTTTGATTTATAGAGATGTTGTTGGTTCCGCTTTTGCGAAAGCGTGCAAAATATCCAGCAGCAAGGTCTTCTAGTTCTTCATTAATATCTATGGTGATAAGCTCGCTATTATTAGGCATACCCTCAGCAATGCATAATGCAGAGTAGCCAGTAAAAGTGCCTATCTCAAGAACACGTTGGGGTGTTTTTAAATGAGAAATCATACTTAGAACGCGGCCTTGATAAGGTCCAGAAAGCATGATAGGTTGCAATACTTTTTGATAGGTTTCTCTCGCAAGATCTTGTAGAATTTGTGGTTCATCTTCAGAGTGTGAGACGATGTAGTTATCTAGATCTTTAGGTAAGAAAAACATGGGTATAATTTATAAATGTAAAATTACGAACTAAGAATGTAATGATTAGGCCTATTTTGATATTTGAATATGAATATGATCATCATGTCTTACGGCATGGCAACCGTGGTATCTTAGGATGTCTTTCATGTATGGCTTAATTTGATCTAGTTCTAGTCTAGGTATTAAGTGGGGTTCTATAAAAATCTTTTCTGGTGGTAACATGTCCATCAGGTCTATAATCATGTGCTTTGTTACATCTCCATCTATTTCTAGATCTTCATCTGTATTATAACCTAAATACTCAGCATAATCATACTGCCAGTAGCCAGCGTCTTTGCATTTTTGTGCTTGGGTAACTGCCTTGTTTAATGGTTCGGTAAAAACGCCGTAACCGATTAGTGAAGGGTTAGATGCTGTAGACTCACCTTTACTAGTTTGATAGGCAAATGCGATGTCTATTTTACGGCCGTCGTTATGACTTAAATGTGGTAATAAAGGAAAACCATCTATAAAAGGGAAGCCAGCATCTAAATAAATCATTTTTTGCCCAGATATACCTAAATAATAACTCTCAGAATGAAAGTCCATAAAATAGTAGAGGTCGTCATGTACATAATTGCGACACAAAAATACATAACCTAAATTATGAGGTGCAATATGATCGTTAAATACAGGTAATGCTCTTCTGTTATTAAGTGGTGCTATAATAGGTACTATGAAAAACACGCATAGCAAATATATTATCGAGAAACTAAGTAGTCGTTTTCTCTTATTCCAAAGTGATTTTCTGTATTTAAAGTATCCAAAAACCGCAATCCAAATCAAGCCACCTACTTGAGTTATTAATGTAAGAACGATAACAATACATAGGTGTAAAAGGATTTTTAAGTATTTCAAAAAAGCTGGTCTTTATGATGTATTAATGATCATAGCTCATTCTATGGGCATCTAGTTTTATAAAGATAAATAATAATATGGTGAAGCCCATGAGTCCACTACCACCATAACTCATAAATGGCAAAGGAATCCCTACAGTAGGTAATAAGCCTATTACCATACCTATGTTTACAAAAAAGTGAAGGAAAAATATTCCTGCGACTCCATAACCATAAATACGAGCAAACTGATTGCGCTGTCTCTCTGCCATGATGATTATGCGATAGATTAAGAACATAAACAGTAAAATGGTAATAGATGTACCTAATAAACCAGAAACCTCTCCTATGGCACTAAAAACGAAATCTGTGTGCTGCTCTGGTACATAGCCGCCTCTAGTTTGTGTTGCTTCTTCTAGTGATTTACCTTGCCAGCCGCCATTTCCTATAGCAATCATGCTCTGGTTAATGTTGTAACCTATTCCAGCATCATCTTGTACTCTACCTAATACTATATCGATACGGTTTCTGTGTCTGTCTTTTAGTACGTTGTTAAATATGTAACTAGTAGATAAGGTGTAAATAATGCATATGAATGTGGCAATTACGTAGAGATATATTCTTGGTTTGGGAAGACGTTTGTTGTGTTTACGCTTTCGCGAAAGCAAATATATAATACCTACTACCACTACTATTATTATAATGATCCACCATAGATCGATAACTAAGGCTGCTAGGAATAGAGCCAAAGCAATTATTCCTAAACTAAGATACCACAAGGATAGACCTTCACGATGTAAAGCAAAGAAAAATGCACTGTAAATTAAGGCGCTACCAGGGTCTGGTTGTGGAATGATGAGTAGGGCAGGAATAGCTATAATGGCAGATACTATCATGAAATCCCTAACGTTTTTTAATGATACGTTGAGTTGATTTAAGAATTTTGCTACAGCTAGTGCAGTCGCAAACTTTGCAAACTCACTGGGTTGTAAAGTAAATGGTCCGAGAGGATACCAGGATACAGCGCCATTTACTTCTTTACCCAAAACATATAAACCTGCTAGTGATATCATAGATACTACATAAATAAGTCCTGCAAACTGTTCATAGAACTTAACCTCTATCGATAATATGATGATTATGAGCAGCGCACAAACTCCTATAAACATAAACTGTTTTCCATATACCTGATTAATATCAGTAATAGATGTATATTCTAAGACTGGGGCAGCACTGTAAATGCTTAAAAGTCCTATAATAACTAATACCGTATAGATTAATATGGCAGCTATATCATATTTGGGCTTATCACCTATACCCATTTTAATTTAATATTTTAAGGTTAAGACTGTCTATAAGTCGGTGTAGTTTTTGTTCTTTCTCATCGGTAATAAGACCTTGATCTATGGCAACATTGATTTTGTATGGTTGTGTCCCTAATTTTTTTGCGTATTCATATTCCAGGCTGTGTGACATGAGATAGTCCTCTAGATCTGTTCTGGTAATTTCTCCTTTTATGTGTTTTTCTATAAGAAGACTAGCTATTTTTGCAGCATATCTAGATCCCCAATACCCATTTTCTATAAATACTGCGATAGCAATTTTAGGGTCCTCCTTAGGCGCAAACGCGATAAAAACGGAGTGGTCCGTTTGCTGTTTGCGAACTCCGTTTACTTTAGCAAAATTTTCTACGGTACCAGTTTTACCACAAATCTCTATTCCTGGAATCTTTACGTATTTTGCTGTTCCCGAATTATATACTTCATTCATTCCCTCTATCACAGGCTCAAAATGTCTTGCCTCTATGGTTGTAAAGTTTTTTTTAGTGTATTTTGGGTTATCTATAGGAGTTCCATTTATTTTTTTAATGATATGTGGTGTGTAGAAGTATCCTCTATTTGCAATAGCAGCGGTCATGTTTGCTAGTTGTATAGGTGTTACAGCTACTTCACCTTGACCTATAGCATTTGAAATAGTAGTAGGAGCATACCATTTGTATTTGTACCTAGAGGTGTAATATTCACCATCTGGTATTCTACCTGGCTGGCCTACCGGTAAGTCGTAGCCTAAGTAATTACCTAGTCCAAAGCTGGTCACGTGATCGTGCCAGGTATCCATACCTTGAGAAGAGGTTGCTCCTTTTTCAATGATTCTTCTGTAGACTTGAGCAAAATAAGCGTTACAACTTTCGGCTATACCTTTACTCATAGCTAGTGGACTTGCGTGTGAATGACATGCCATTTTTTTTCTACCTCCATAATCATATCCATGATTGCATCTAAAACGTTCTTGTGGTGTAACAATACCTTCTTGTAGACCGATTAAAGCATTAATTACCTTAAAAGGTGAGCCAGGCGCATACTGACCTTGTAAGACTCGATTAACATCTGGTAACCTGACAGTGTCTCTAAGTATGGCATTTATGTTTTTAGAACGATTGCGACCCATAAGTAAGCTGGGATCATAATTAGGGGCAGTAACTAGTGATAGTATCTCACCTGTTTTAGGTTCTATGGCCACTATACCACCACGCTTATTTTTCATGAGCATTTCTGCATATTTTTGCAGCTCTTTGTCTAGTGTTACGGTAAGATCTTTTCCAGCAACAGGTGCTAGATCATGCGAGCCTTGTTTGTAAGGTTCTCTAGCACGGCCGTAATGATCTCTAGTGAATTTCTTATATCCTTTTACTCCTCTTAATTCTTCTTCATATTGAAGTTCTATACCGCTTTTACCGGCAAGATCTCCTTGTACATAGTAGTCGTCTCTATCAATTTTTCCTTGATTAACTTCCCTTATATAACCCAAAACACTTGCACTATGATCTACTTGATATTTGCGTAAAGAGCGCCTTTGAATGTAGAATCCAGGAAATTTTCTAAGATGTTCTTGTAAGGGAGCGTACTCCTCTTGTGTAAGTTGTGGTACAATAACACTTGCTTGTTTTGTAGACCAGGTTCGAGCTGTTTTTATTTTTTTTTTTAATCTTGCCTCGTCTATTTTAAGTAAGCCTGCAAGTTTGCTTATATCAAAATCTCCGGTTTCTTTTGGTATAACCATAACATCATAAGCCACTTGATTTGCAACCATAAGCTTTCCATTGCGATCAAAAATAAAGCCTCGTTCTGGGTAATCATAAACCGTTTTGACAGAATTATTTTCTGCTTCTAGTTTAAGCTCGTCAGAGATTATGACTTGTAGATAAATCATTCTACCTATAAAGGTCAGTCCGACTAGGGTGACAATAGAAAAAAGCAGTAACTTTTTCATGATTTGCCTTTTGGTTTAAATAGTATTAAAAATAAGCTTGCTATAACAATGGTTGCAATACTTACACTCAACGTGAGCTTCAATGTATAGAGTATTTGAGAAGTGTTAAAAATTACAAGACTGAAGAAAATTATATGATGGATGATAACGGATAATACTAATAATAGTATTAATCGGTCTATAGGAGTTCTTATTATTTTAAGATTTTTCATTAGGTAACTTTCACCATAAACAAGTTTTAACCATACAGGTCTTGTAAAAGCTAATGTTAGACTGGCCGCAGCATGTGCGCCTCCTGTATTTTGAAAAGTATCAAGAATGAGCCCAATCGCAAACGCCATGAACATAAACGACCATCTATTGTTGTCTACCGGATATAAAATAATGAAAAGTAAATAGATCATGGGATTTATGTATCCCAAAAAATTAATTTGATCCAATAGAAATATTTGCAAAATTAGTAATCCTACAAAGCGAAGCACGTTATTTAAAAGTGTACTATTCATTAGTGCCTAGTGTATCTATTATATGTAAAGCGGTCTTATCTCTATTCTTAATGACATTGACATAATCTAGATTAGTCATATCATTAAATAACTCTACATTTATTTTATACCTCGAGCCATTTTTAGACAACTCTGCATCTTTAACAATACCTATTAAAATATCAGGTGGAAATGTTGTGGATTGTCTGCCTGTAATAATAGTATCACCTTTATTCACTTTGGCAAGTCTAGGAACATCTTCTAAACTCATGGTATATGGATTTTTTCCATCCCATTTTAACGATCCTATAGTTGCTGTTCCTTTAATCTGAGCGTTTAAAGAAATTTGTGAATTTAAGATTGAAATTACTCTAGAAAATTGGTCACTACTTCTATCTACAACACCTACTATACCGGTAGGACATATAACACCCATGTCAGCTTCAATACCTTGATTGCTACCTATGTCTATAGTGATAAAATTATCAGATTTATAAAAATCATTTTTAATTACTCGTGCAGGAAAAACTTTATAAGGAACATCATCACTGAATAAAAACGTAGATTCTTCACCTAGTAAGGTGTCACTTATTTCTAACAGTTTCATTCTTAACATAGCATTTTCAGTGCTTAGTTTTTTATTTTGATCATCTAGATCAAAATAGTCATATATGCTAGTTTTTCTACTTAGAATATTGCCGACTAAGTACCCTGTAGAGTGAATTGTTGTATTACGGTGATAATCATGACTCTGTATAGTAAAACTGAGTGCAATAACCATTAAAAATAGATACAACAACAAGTTTCTGTACTTGATCAGAAAATTGATAATTTGTTGCATGCGATTACTTCTATATGTTTAGAATACAGTTGTTTTAGTACTTATTTGCTAGTACGCTTTTGTACTTGTCTAGATTCTTAAGAGTAAGGCCAGTACCACGTACTACTGCTCTCAAAGGATCTTCGGCAATGTAAACAGGTAGGTCTGTTTTTTGTGACAGACGTTTATCAAGACCGCGCAACATAGAACCACCTCCAGCTAGGTAAATACCGGTGTTGTAAATATCTGCTGCTAGTTCTGGAGGTGTTTGGGATAGAGTTTCCATAACGGCATCTTCTACACGTAGAATGGATTTGTCTAGTGCTTTAGCTATCTCCCTATATCCTATTTTAACCTCCTTAGGTTTACCAGTTAAAAGGTCGCGTCCTTGAACACTCATTTCTTCTGGTGGCACCTCAAGATCTTCAGTGGCTGCTCCTATTTGTATTTTAATTTTTTCTGCTGTGCGTTCTCCTACATATAGATTATGTTGTGTACGCATGTAATAAACGATGTCGTTAGTAAAAACATCACCTGCAATTTTTACTGATTTATCACACACGATTCCCCCTAGAGCTATAACCGCGATTTCAGTGGTACCACCACCTATATCTACAATCATGTTTCCTTTAGGTTGCATAATATCTACACCTATACCTATGGCAGCTGCCATAGGCTCGTGTATTAAGTATACTTCTTTACCATTAACCCTTTCTGCACTATCTTTTACAGCTCTCATCTCTACTTCTGTAATTCCAGAAGGGATACAAATTACCATACGTAGAGAAGGGGTAAACCACTTCTTCTTCAAGGCAGGAATCTCTTTTATAAACATAGAGATCATTTTTTCACTTGCATCAAAATCTGCAATTACACCATCCTTAAGAGGTCTAATTGTTTTTATGTTTTCATGTGTTTTCCCTTGCATCATCGCAGCTTCTTTACCTACGGCAATAATCTTACCTGTGGTTCTGTCTCTAGCTACTATAGACGGGCTGTCTACAACTACTTTACCGTTGTGTACTATAAGTGTATTTGCCGTTCCTAGGTCGATGGCAATATCCTCTGTAAGAAAATCAAAAAATCCCATAAATGATGTGTGGAAAAACGTTAATAATAAGGGCTTTGCAAAGCTACTACAAATCTAGTGTTTAAAATGCCTCGTACCTGTGAAAACCATTGCAATGTTATTTTTATTGCAATAATCTATAGAAAGTTGGTCTTTTATTGATCCGCCTGGTTGTATCACTGCATTAATCCCAGCATTATCAGCTATTTCTACACAGTCTGGAAAAGGGAAAAACGCATCGCTAGCCATTACAGATCCTTCTAGATCAAATTTAAAGGACTTTGCTTTATGGATAGCCTGGTTTAATGCGTCAACTCTTGATGTTTGTCCTGTACCACTTGCGCATAGTTGTTTGTTCTTTGCAAGCACAATAGTGTTAGACTTAGTATGTTTACATAATTTAGAAGCAAATAGTAAGTCTTCTATTTGAGCGTCGGTAGGAGCAACAGTAGTTGCTGTCTTTAAATCCTCTTTTTGATCTGTTTTTAGATTAGGATCTTGCACTAGGTAGCCGTTTAATGAACCGCGCACCTCTAGTTTGTTGGTATCTCGCTTTCGCGAAAGCGCACCATTAACAAGTTCTAATAAGATTCTATTTTTCTTACCTTTTAAGATCTCTAGTGCTTCACTAGTAAAAGATGGAGCAATCACAACTTCACAGAATAATTTGTGAATTTCTGTAGCCGTTGCAGCATCAATCTCTACATTAGAAATTAAAACACCGCCAAAAGCTGATACTGGATCTCCAGCAAGTGCATCTACATATGCCTCAAGTATTGTCTCACGTTGTGCAACACCACATGCATTGTTATGTTTAAATACACCAAAGGTAGGTTCGTCATGCTCAAATTCACTAATTAAATTTACTGCAGCGTCTACATCTAGTAGGTTATTGTAAGAAAGTTCTTTACCGTGACGTTTTATAAACATCTCGTCAAAGTTTCCATAGAACCATCCACGCTGGTGTGGATTTTCCCCATAACGTAATGGCATAACGTGTTGCTCACTTAATTTTAATGCCTTTTTTTGTGAGTCACTAGAAAAGTAATTGTAGATCGCACTGTCATAGTGTGATGAAACGTTAAAACAGCTCGCGGCAAACTCTTTACGCTGTTCGATGGTAGTAACACCGTTTCCTGTTTCTAGAACTTCTAGTAGTTTTGAATAGTCATCTACGGTACCTACACAAAGGGTGTCTTTGAAGTTCTTTGCGCCAGCGCGTATTAGAGAAATACCACCTATGTCTATTTTTTCAATAATATCTTGTTGTGCAGCACCGCTTGCCACGGTTTTTTCAAATGGATATAAATCTACGATGACCATATCGATTTGCGGTATGTCATATTCTTCTAACTGTGCTACATCACCTTCATGGTCACGTCTATTTAAAATACCTCCAAAAACTTTAGGGTGTAATGTTTTTACTCGACCACCTAAAATGGATGGGTAGGAAGTAACATCTTCCACAGGAACAACATCTATTCCTAGGTCTTTGATAAATTTATCTGTTCCACCAGTGGAATAGATGGTGATTCCTAATTCGTTCATTTTTTGAACAATAGGACCTAAGCCGTCTTTATTAAATACAGAAATAAGGGCGCTTTTTGCAGTAATTTGACTCATTTTATTGGGTTATTTGTGGGTAATTGCAAAAGTAATTCTTTAGAATGTTTTATGGATTTAAAGATCGTGTTAATTGATTTTTTTTATAAAGTATTCTCAATAATTAAATGTTATTTTAAAGTCTGTTAAGACATGATGGGTTATATTTAGTGATAAAAATTATTTTTTTGTGTAATCTATGGAATAGTTTTAAATGTCACAGAATAAAAATTTGTTTATCACAGAAATAGAGATAATGTTTCCATATTTTTGCAGTATATAATAAGACATTATGAAAAAATTCAACTTGTTTTTAGCTACGTCCTTATTAGTGTCATCTTTGTGTGTGTCACAAACTAAGGAAGAAAAAGCTGAAATTATCAAAAACAATAATCAGGAAAGCCTTTATAAATTAATAAGCGAATTAGATCAAAAAAATACCATCGATCTAGAGAAAGCTTTAGAGTATTCAAAGGCTAATAATGTACCGATGATTGTTGAGAACCCTAAAGATGGTTCTTTTCAACAATTAATGAGAATCGCAGAAAATGGTTCTCCTGTTTATTATACATTACATAACGTGGACGCTGCAACTAGCACACGTGCAAATAGATTACATAGCGGTGGCTCTCTTGGGTTAAATGTAGAAGGACAGGATATGACAGCGTATGTATGGGATGGTGGCGCAGTTCTTACTACTCATAATGAGTTTAACGACCAGCCAGTTCGTCGTGCTCAAATAGGAGATAATGTTACAGTTTTAAATGCTAATAGTTTCCATGCAACACATGTTTCTGGTACTATAGCCGCATCTGGAGTTAATGCTGCAGCTAGAGGAATGGCGCCTCAAGCAGATGTTATCACTTATGATTGGAGTAATGATTTTACTGAAATGGCAATTGCTGCGTCTAATGGTGCTTTGCTTAGTAATCATTCTTATGGTGTTAGAGCAAATGCTATCGATGATCAATTATTTGGAAAATACATCACAGACTCCAGAAATTTAGATCAAATAGCATTTGATGCTCCTTATTATTTGCCTGTTTTCTCAGCAGGTAATGATGGTGGTGATAATACTTCAAATGGACTTCCATTAGAAGGTATTGCTAATTTAGATAAGCTCTCATTTAATTCAGTTGCAAAGAATGTAATGGTTGTTGCAAACGCACAAGATGCAGTGATCAATGCAGACGGTTCATTAAGTTCTGTTTTTATTAATACCAGCAGTAGCCAGGGGCCTACAGATGATTTAAGAGTAAAGCCAGATATTACAGGAAATGGTACTCAATTACTTTCTACTTATGATGGGTCTAATAGTGACTATAATTCTATCTCAGGTACTTCGATGTCGGCTCCTAATGTAACAGGATCCATGCTGTTATTACAGCAACATTATAAAGACCTTAATGGAGGTTTTATGAGGGCTGCTACTTTAAAAGGTCTGACTCTACATACTGCAGATGATGTAGGTATCGAAGGTCCTGATCCAATATGGGGTTGGGGAATGATGAATACGATGGAAGCTGCAAATGTAATTAGTGGAAATAAATTAAGAGCAAACATTATAGAAGAAGAATTACAACAAGGACAAACGTATACTTTTACTGTAAAATCTGATGATATATCTACGTTAATGGCCTCTATTTCATGGACTGATGTTGCTGGAAATGTTAATCTGGAAGGAGCAAATGATGCCACCCCAGCATTAATTAATGATTTAGATGTTAGAATTTCACAAAATGATATTGTTTTTGAGCCATGGAAATTAACAGGGGCTAACTCTAATTCTACAGGAGATAACGTTGTGGATAATGTGGAAAGAGTTGAGGTTCCTAACGCTACAGGGGAATATGTAATAACAGTTACACATAAGGGTTCCTTAGTTGGAGGAAGTCAAAAATTTAGTCTCATTGTTACTGGCCTGAATAATGTTTATGCATTAAGTTCAGTTAATCCTATTGTCGAAGTTTGTAATGATCAAATAACTAGCTTTCCTATAGACTTTTTAGCAGACCCAAGTTTTGATGAGACGGCAACTCTTAGTCTTGAAAATCTTCCTTCAGGTATAAATGCAAGTTTTAGTAATTCTAGTTTTACAAGTAATGGAAGTTTATCTCTAGATTTATCTAATTTAGAAGCTGCACAAGTAGGAACTTATGATCTAACGGTTAATGCTGTTACTCCAACTAGATCTAGGAGTATTGATTTAACGTTAAGGATAATGAGTGATGCTTTTAGTACAGTTAATCTCGTATTCCCAGCAGATCAGGCTAGCACCATCGATACCTCGGCAATTTTAGAATGGGATGATGAGCTTAATGCACAACAGTACCAAATTCAAATATCAACTAGTCCTACTTTCCGTAGAACTATTCTTGATCGTGTTGTGGATCAATCTACATTAAGAGTCGATCCTTCGGTATTATTCCCATCTGTAACTTATTATTGGAGAGTAATGCCTATTAACGATTGTGGTCAGGGAACCTTTGTTACAAGATCATTTACCACATTTGATTGTGAACAGATAAATGCATCAGTGCCTGCTCCAATAGCTATACCTGATGATAACGAAGCAGGAATTACAAGCGTTTTAAATATCAATAGAGCAAACAACGTTAATATAGGTAAGGTTTCAGTATTTATTAGAAGTACGCATGAATACTCTGGTGATTTACTAATAGCATTAACATCTCCTGCAGGTACTTCAGTATTATTAGCACTTCCTTCTGCATGTGAGTTAGATGATTTATTAGTCACCTTTGACGATAATGGTGGTCCGTTTACTTGTGATTCTTCAACAGGTTTATCTGGTTATACAGGCATTATCCAGCCAGTAGGTAACCTGTCAGATTTTAATGGAGAGTCTATTAACGGAGACTGGACACTTAGTGTAGCAGATCGTGGACCTGCAGATTTGGGTTCCCTTAATGCATGGAGTATCACTTTTTGTGAAGAACCACAGACTCTAAGTAATGACTCTATTGAAGAACTTGATTTTACTGTGTATCCTAATCCATCTAATGGTGTGTTCACTGTAAGTACTGCAAATAATACTAATAGTGGTGATGCTTTAATTACTATCTCTGATCTTAATGGTAGAAGAGTATTAACTAGAGATGTTAAGAATCTAGGAGGTAATTTAAATGAAACGATAGATGTACAAAACTTAACTAATGGTTTGTACTTATTACAAGTACAACAAGGTACTTCTTCAACCGTTGAAAAGATAATTATCAATAAATAATAATCTGAGATTATTTTATACAAAAAATGCGATCCTGAAAAGGATCGCATTTTTTTTGTATTTAATTTTTATAAGAAAACTCTAAACTAACTTAGTTAATTCTTTAAAATCTAATCCTCCATAATTACCACTACTCATTAATAATAAAGCGCTTTGATCTAGTTGCTGTTTAAATAACCATTCCTTAAATGCAGATGGATCTGTCATAACTATTAAATCATCGCGGTCAAAGGCCTCTAAGATTTGTTCTTTGGATACAGGAGCAAGTTTTTTAATCTCTACTGCATCTGGACTATAAAAAACCACAGCGGTATGTGCAGGATCTAAAGCATTTTTATATTGAACTAAAAATTCTGGATTTAGACTAGAATAGGTATGTAATTCAAGACAAGCTATAATTTTGCGCTTCTCATATTGAGCAGAGACTGCAGCTGTAGTAGCGGCAACTTTACTAGGTGAATGAGCAAAATCTTTATAAATAACAGCTGTTTTACTCTCTGCTACTTTTTCTAATCGTTTTGAGGCACCTTTAAAAGTTGCAATCGCTTCATAGAAATCATCTTCATCTATTCCCATGTGCTGGCATATCCATTTAGCACCAGCAAGATTGCTCAAGTTATGTTCTCCAAAAATCTCTATGGGCATGTCGCCTTCTGATGTGTCTAGATAGGTCGTGCCATCGATAATCTGATGCTGCGGTACTGTATATGAATGTTTTCTAGTAGGCTTTGTAGCAGCCTCAGCAATATCCTTAACAGCTGTGTCATCTTCATTATAAACTAGAATACTACCATTTTTCATTAGTTCTACAAACTGCTCAAACTGACTTAAGTAATTTTCCCATGTAGGAAAAACATTTATATGATCCCAGGCTATTCCAGATATCAATGCGATATTGGGTTGGTATAAATGGAATTTAGGACGTCTGTCTATAGGACTAGAAAGATATTCATCACCTTCTAAGACCATAAATTCATTCTCATCGGTTAGGTGTACCATGGTTTCAAATCCTTCTAGTTGGGCACCTACCATATAGTCCACTTCTTTTTCATGGTAATGCATCACGTGCAATATCATAGAAGTAATGGTTGTTTTACCATGAGAACCGCCTATAACCACACGAGTTTTGTTTTTAGATTGCTCATATAAATACTCTGGGTAGGAATAAATTTTAATTCCTAATTCTTGAGCTTTTACTAACTCAGGATTCTCTTCTTTGGCATGCATTCCTAAAATAACTGCGTCTATATCGGTAGTTATTTTTTCTGGAAACCAGCCGAATTCTCTTGGTAACAAATTGTATTTTTTTAATCTAGACTTACTAGGTTCAAAAATAGTATCGTCACTTCCTGTTACATGGTCGCCTTTATGATGTAAAGCTAGAGCTAGATTGTGCATGGCACTGCCGCCTATCGCGATAAAATGTACGCGCATAATATGTGTGTTTGGTAAGTTTATAAAGCTAGTAAAATATATGACTTAGTCATTCATTTCTATCTTAGATTCTAAAGAAAGTATATCTGCCATAAGTCGTGCGTTTCTATGTTTAATATACGCCTTTTTTAATGTTTCTAGAGCTTTTTTATCGTCCTCTAATTTATATTGATAGATAGCGGCTAGTTTACGATAAGTATACAAAGAACCGCCTGTGTCTATTGCTTTTTGATAGGAGACAGCCGCAGCATCATACTCTTCTTCATACTCATCTATATAACCATGTGCTAGATGTCCATCTACTGGCGATATTTTAATCAATTGGTTTGCATAGGATCTGCTTTTACTTATAGATCCACCCACTATTCCAGGCAGCTCGCAGTACAGTTGAGATAACGCATGTCTAGATTCTATATGTTTAGGGTCTAAGTCTGCAGCTTTTTTTAAATGTTTTTTAATGTCGTCTAGCATTCCTAGAGCTTTAAATTTTGAAGTACTCTTGGCATACAATCCCATTGCACCACCATATTTAAAGTTATATCGGGCGCTTTTTGAATTACTGTCGATTAATTTTTTATAATATCCCATTGCTTTTTCAAAATTATTTTGATGGCTAGCAATATCACCTAATCGTTCTACAACGTCTAGATTAGAATCATCCTGTTCATATAATTTGGTAAACGCAATTTGTGCTTTGTCAAATTTTTCAGCTTTGAATAATTGTTCCGCTTTCGCGTAAGCGGACTGACCATAAGCAACCGTGCTTATTAAAAAGAGTAGGGCAATAAATATATTCTTCATTCTGTAAAAATATCAAAAAGTAAACCAAAAGCTGTTTCCCTCAGTGAAAAGATACTTTTACTCAAACTTAGTTTCTAGTATTTGATGATCCACGTACCTTTAGGTCAAATCTAAGCCCATGAGACATTTTTTAATCTTTATACTATTAGTTTTAGGAAGTAACTTTAAGTCATATGCACAAGACTATTACACTGAAAAGTGGGAAAATGTCGAGAAACTAGAGGTGGTGAATAGGGTAGAAGATGCTAGAAAGATAGTGCGCGATATCTATAAACATGCAAAGCGTAAAAAGAACGATGACCAGTTAGTAAAAACATTTCTTTTCAGAGCAAAATTTAATTTAATCAAAGAAGAGAAAGGGCAACAACTAGTTTTAGCAGAGTTATCTGAGCTTATAGATCGAGCAAAATTTCCTAAAAAAAATGTGTACCACACCATTTATGCAAAGCTTTTAAACGATTATGTGAGTCAGAATCGATGGAAGTTACAACGCCGTACTGCTGGCGCAACGGTAGATAAAAATGATTTTGACACATGGGATATTAAAAAATTCTATGAGGTGATTTCTACACATCATAAACTAGCTCTTAAGGATAAAGAAGCATTAGGTAAACTACCTGTTTCAGAATTTGCTGCTGTATTAAATGCACGTCCATTAGGTAGAGAATTGCGACCTACATTATTAGATCTACTAGCTAGAGAAGCACTTGATTTTTATAAAACAGGTTATTACGGAATCACTAGACCTAAAGAAACTTATGTCATCACAGATAAAAATGCTTTTAGCTCTACAAATGTTTTAAGAGAAATAAAAAGACCCAAAGGAGATACGGTTTTCTCTAAATACGATGTGTTACAGCTTTATGCAGCGCTAGAAACCTTGCATGAAAATAAAAATGAAGATGGTGCTTATGTCACTATTTTATTAGAGCGACTGGACTATGATAAAAGCTTTTTAAACGCCTATAAGGAATTGCCAGTATACAAATCTATTCATGAACAGTTATTAGCGACCTATAAAGGTAAAGCGGTAAGTACAATAGTTATGTATAACCTGGCTCAATATCATTATGAGCAGAGTAATTATAAAGAGAAGGGTACTCGCCAGGCAGATCGAGATCTGGCAATTGCTATTTCAAAAAAGGCTATCGAGCAATTTCCAGATTCTTATGGAGCTATTAAATGTAGTTCGCTACTTTCTAGTATTTACGCACCTAGTTTAAGAGTACAGCATCAGGATCAGGTCATACCTAATGAATTGCATCGTGGCGTGATTCAATATAAAAATGTAAATGAAGCTACCATCCATTACATTAAAGTCGCGCATGATTTTTTAAGCTTAAAAGGTAATAGAGATTCATTATATCGAGTCACTTTAAAAACAGCGCAAAAAGAAAATCGTGTGGCTCTTTCTAAAACCATAAAGTTAGAGTCTGCGCAGGATACTTATGATCATAGTTATCAATATAATGTAGATGGGTTAGATGCTGCCACCTATCTAGTAGTGATAGAAACTAAAAGCGATAACAGTCAGGATATTGCGGCTAGTTTAATGACCGTTTCTCAAATGTCTATTTTAAATAAACGTACAGGAAACACCATTGCTGTCCAGGTGCTAGATAAAAAAACAGGAAAACCTCTTAAGAATGTAAAACTAGAGCTATCTCAGCTCAATTCTAATTACACAACCACTGCTATAACAGATAGAGATGGAAAAGCTGTTTTAGAAAACTCTAACGGTAAAAATAGTAGGTATACGTTAAAAGCAGTTCTTGGAGACGATATTGTTGTGAATCAGTTGTACTCTTATTTCAATAGACTTAATACAAAAAGTGATAAAAATAAAGAGGTAGTAGAAGAGATTGAAGTAACTGTAAAATCGTTTACCTATCTAGATCGTTCTATTTATAGACCTGGACAGACCGTTTATTATAAAAGTATTCTGTTAGCAAATGATGGAAAAACATCTTTTGTAGTTCCTAATGAAGAGTTTGTCCTGACCGTATATGATGCAAATAACGAAGAGATCCAGGAGATAACTGCGACCACAAATGAATATGGTAGTTTTCATGGTGAGTTCACACTGCCCAAAGAAACCTTAACCGGTCAGTTTTATATAGAGATAGATAGCGACGAGGATTCTGATTTTTGGGATAATGTCTATGATTTTAATGACGATTATGATAATGAAACTAAATTTCAAGTAGAAGAATATAAAAGACCTCGTTTTAAAGTAGATTTTAAAAAGGTAAAAGAGTCTTATGCTATGAATGACTCTGTTGTGGTTACCGCTTTCGCGAAAGCGTTACTAGGATCCAACATCACAGATGCCGACGTACATTATAAAGTAACAAGATCTGCTAGATTGCCATGGTGGCGCTATTCTGGATATTATTCTGGTGATCAAGTAATCGTTGATAGTGATGATCTAGAAACAGATGAAGAATTTGTAACTAATAATAAAGGAGAGTATGCTATAAAATTTAAAGCCATTGCTGACTCCACACTAGTAGCTAAAGATCTCCACCCTATTTATACGTATAGAATAGATGCTGAGGTGGTAGATATAAATGGCGAGACTAGAACGGCCAGTACTAGCGTGCGCGTCGGGAAACAAAGTATAGAGGTATCTCTTTTAAATGCCACTACCTTATCTACAGATGATAATAAGGTTAAAGTAGCAGTTAAAAACCTTAATGGAGAACTGGTAGAAGCGCAAGTAGAATTACAGATAAGACAACTTAAAACACCAGATCATGTCATTATACCATCTGCATTACCTGCTGCAGAATTCTATCAAAGCGATGATAAAACCTATAGAGATAAATTCCCTTATGCAGAATTGCGGAAGAGTGAAAAACCTACAGATTATAAAACGGCGCCCATTATTTTTAAGAAGCGCCTGACTATAGATTCATTAACTACAGTAGAATTACCTATTACAAAAAACTGGGATAATGGTAACTATGTAGTTTATGTAAAAGCTGTGGAAACAGGAAAAAGTAAAAGTCTGGATAACGAGAGGGATTATGTAGAAGAAATTAATAAAATAGAGATTTGGGCAAATAAACAACTGCCTGTAAATCCAGCGATCATATCACACGACTTACAGATAAAGGATAACGTAGCGACCGTAAACTACTTTACGTCTATGGATGGAGTTTACATGAATCTTATAACTTATGACTTTAAAGGACTCAAAAAGGACGAAATAATCTTTTTACCTAAAGGAAAAACAACTAAAAAATACAAGCTTAAAAATGCAGATAAGAACCTACTTAAATTTAGGTACTCTGTACAAAAAGAAAATAAGTACACAAGTAATAATTTTACGGCGCAAGGCAGCCAGAAAGCAGCAACTGTTTTTAATATAGAGACCAACACCTTTAGAAATAAACTCTATCCAGGTATGGAAGAAGAGTGGTCGTTTACCATAAAAGATCAAAAGGGTAATGGTATGAATGGCGAGGTGCTGGCCAGTATGTATGATAAAAGTCTAGATGAATTTACAGTAAAGAACTGGGATGGGTTTAGTTTTAACACTTATGAGAGTGGTTATGAGCCTGGTTTTTATCGTCAGGTTAATTGCTTAAATACTAGAAGTGCAAGTTTGTACTTTCCATATAGACAGGTGCAAATGCCGCAACTAGATTTTGACCAATTCAACTATTTTGGATTATCGTTTACAGGAAATATGAATCAATATAATAATTACAAAGCTAGAATAGAGGTCAAGTATGAGAAAGTAGAACCTATTAATGGATTTATTACAGGTAGAGTAATGGATTCAGATGGTGCCATTTTAGGAGCGACAATAACAATAAAAGGCACTGAATTGTCAATCTCTAGTGATTTTGATGGTTTGTATAAAATTAAGGCGTCTCCAGAAGATACCTTAGTTTTTACGTACGCAGGTTATGAAACGATAGAAAGAGTAGTAGGTAATCAAAAAGTGATAAGTCCTGTGTTTAGCGCTCGTTTAGATGCGGTGGTCGTAACAGCCTATAGAACTACCAGAGAAGCGATGTCCAGCGTTTCTTCTACCACGCTAACATCTGAGGATATAATAGATAGACCTAATGCTGCAATCATACAAAGGCTAGAAGGCCAGGTAGCAGGTTTATCGGTGCAAACAGGTACTGGGCAGCCAGGAGCAAATGCCCTTATTCAATTGAGAGGTGCTAGTTCTATTAATGGAAATACAGAGCTTTTAATAATAGTAGATGGTGTCCCGGTGGATGAAGATTTCTTTAAAAGTCTAGATGCTTCTCAAATTAAAGAAACAGCCATCTTAAAAGGAGTGAACGCAACAGCTCTTTACGGCAACCGTGCAGCAAACGGCATTATCATCATCTCGACCAAGGCTGGTGTGAGTGCAAACGACTTAGTACTTCAAGAAATGTCGCTGAATAATGTACAAATAAGAAAGGATTTAAAAGAAACCGCTTTTTTCTTACCCAACTTAAAAACAGATAAAAAGGGGAATCTTAAATTTTCATTCACTTCTCCAGAGATGTTGACCCAATGGAAATTAAGACTCTTTGCTCACAATAAAAAAGCAGAAACCGCTTATCTAGAAAAACTGGTCGTGACTCAAAAGGAGCTGAGTCTTATACCTAATGCTCCGCGATTTTTAAGAGAAACGGATACCATTAGATTCTCCACTAAGATAGCCAACTTGAGCGATGCAAAAATGGAAGGGATCGCGACCTTACAATTATTTGATGCACTGACCATGCAGCCTATAGATCAAGAATTTAAAAATACAAATGCATTGCAAAATTTCAGTGCAGAAAAAGGTGCTAACGCATCGGTTAACTGGACCTTTGTCATCCCAGTAGGTACACAAGCGGTTACTTATCGTGTCATTGCAAAGTCAGATAAATTTTCTGATGGAGAAGAAAATACCCTGCCAGTACTTACTAATAGAATGCTGGTTACAGAGTCTAGATCACTTTGGGTACGTGCTGGACAGACAGAAGAAGTGGTAATGGATAAATTAGAAAATAATACTTCTACAACACTAGAAAATCATCAAATGACATTTGAATATACTTCAAATCCTAGTTGGTATGCGATAAAATCACTGCCGTATTTAATGGAATATGAGCATGAATGTGCAGAGCAAACATTCTCTAGATATTATGCAAATGCTATGGCAGCACATATTTTAAATAGTAGTCCTAAGGTAAAAGAGGTTTTTGATAGTTGGGCTGCAAACGGTGCTAGCAAGAGTAAATTAGAACAAAATGAAGAATTGAAATCTGTGATTCTTGCTCACACTCCATGGTTGAGAGATGCACAGAGTGAAGAGCAAAAACAACAACGTCTTGCGGTGCTTTTTGACCTAGATAAAACAGCTCGTGAGAAAAAGAAAACTCTAGCAAAACTAGAAGAGAAACAAGGTGATTCAGGCGGTTTTCCATGGTTCAGCGGTGGGAATACAAATGAATATATCACCAGACACATCGCTGCAGGAATAGGTCATTTGAACAAATTAGGAGTAAATGATGCAGATAGACCACAAACAGATCGCATGTATAAAAACGCCATCGCTGCCACAGATCGTGCATGGGTACAAAGATTCAATGATTATCTTAGGTATAGTAAAAGTTTAAAGAAGTATAACTTCGGTAGCAGTTACTGGCATTATCAATATGCACGTAGTTTTGAGCCGTCGGTTCTCGATCGTAAAATGGAACAGGTATTAGAAGATGGTAAAAAGTTAGCTTTCGCGAAAGCGGAAAAAGAATTTGCTTCTCAGCCTCTTTACACACAATTATTAATGGCAATAGCATTGCATAGAAATGGAGAATCTAAAATAGCTTCAAAAATCTTAGAAGGATTAAGACAGACGGCGGTTGTAAATAATGAAAACAGAATGTACTGGAAAGAAAATACAAATTCTTGGTACTGGTACCGCAGTGATGTAGAAACGCAAGCACTAGCTATCGAGGCTTTTTCTGAAATACAGAACGACACAAAAACAGTAGAAGAATTGCAAGTATGGTTACTTAAAAAGAAAAGAACCACACAATGGAAATCCACAAAAGCTACTGCCGTTGCTACTTATGCTCTATTACTTCAAAATGGTAAATGGACAGATGTTGAGGTGAATAATAAAATTACATGGGCAGGAAAACCACTACCAGAAGATAAGTTGAGTAAAACAAATGTAGAAGCAGGAACTGGATATTTTAAAATAACTCTTGATAAAGAAGAGATCACTAAAAAACACGCTAGGGTAGAGGTGAAAAATAAAAGCGAGGTGACTGGTTATGGTGGTTTATACTGGCAGTATTTTGAAGATCTCGATAAAATCACAACAGATACTCAAGGAGCGTTATCAGTAAAAAAGATCTTGTACAAAAAGGTGACTAATAATTCTGGCAAAGAACTTAAAGAAATCACTTCTCAAGACGCGCTAGAAATAGGTGATTTAATCACAGTACGATTAGAAATCAAGTCTGCAAATGATATGGATTTTATACATTTAAAAGACATGCGTGCGAGTGGTTTTGAACCGGTAGATGTTGTTTCAAAATATAAATGGCAAGATGGATTGGGTTATTATCAAAGTACAAAAGATGTTGCGACTCACTTTTTCTTTGATCATTTAAAAAAAGGAACTTATGTTTTTGAGTATGACCTGCGAGCAAATAACGCAGGTAATTTTTCTAATGGTATCACCACTATAGAAAATATGTATGCGCCAGAATTCTCGGCGCATAATGCTGGAGAACGAGTAGTTATAAAAGAATAATACGTTTTAATTTAGGTATTTAAACCTGTGGCAATGGGTCTGCACCTTTTTTATTTGCTGGTTTATTAGAAGGTAATTTATGACAAGAATGTATAACGATTCCTTAAAATTTTAAGTATGTAAGATCGATGTGTTAAATTAGCTACGTGAATAAGGAGCAGACATATCAATTAAATGCTGATAAGAGTTTTAGAACACTTATAGTTAAGGCTTTGAGTCTTTTTTCTAGTGTGCGACTTTATAATGTGACTATAGTGGCTATTGCACAATTGCTGGCCGCTATTTTTATTATTGCACCTAACCTGACAGTACTATCGATTTTATCAGATTATAAGTTATGGTTTATTGTACTAGCCAGTAGTGCGGCTATCGCAGGTGGTTACATCATTAATAATTTTTATGACCGCGAGAAAGACTTAATTAATAGACCTCAAAAAACCTTGTTAGAAAACCAAATAAGTAGATCTTCCTTATGGTCGGTTTACTTTACGGTAAATGGTATCGCTTTTATTCTAGGTAGCATCGTTTCCTGGCGCGCAGGTTTATTTTTTGCTTTGTATATTTTTGCTATGTGGCTGTATTCTCATAAACTGAAACGAGTTTTGTTTTTAGGTAATTTAATGGCTGCTCTACTTGCTGTGACGCCTTTTTTTGTGTTATTCATGTATTACAAAAACTTTTATCCTGTTATTTTTGTTCATGGTGGTTTTCTGTATCTTATCATCGGTATGCGGGAATTAATTAAAGATTTAGAAAATCTAAGAGGAGATCTTGCACATGATTATAGAACAATACCAGTAGTTTTAGGTGAAAAGATGAGTAAGAAATTTTATACCTTACTTACATTCCTCACCATTGTGCCTATCACTATTTTAGTAGCTTATTATAAAATAGGTTACATGCAATATTATTTCACCTTAATAGTAGGTGCCTTACTTGTATGTTTGCCATTAATATGGTCCTCAAGGCGTAAAAGAGAATACTTATTGATTCATTTTATTCTTAAAATGATAATAGGTGCTGGTGTATTCTCGATATTATTGATTGATTTACCAGCTATTGTAGAACGATTACAAACCCTTTTTGCCTAATGAAAAATTCAGAAATTAAAGTAGCTCTTGCTCAAATATCACCGGTATGGTTAGATAAACAAGCAACTGTACAAAAAATTATGTCAACACTAGAAGAAGCGGTAAAGGAAAAGGCAGAGCTGGTTGTTTTTGGAGAAGGTTTATTGCCTGGTTACCCATTTTGGCTTGCCCTTATGGATGGTGCTGCGTGGAATAAGGATGCAGTAAAAGAATTGCACAGACATTATGCTCTTAACGCAGTACGTATAGAAAAAGGAGATTTAGATGATATTTGCGCTTTCGCGAAAGCGGAACACATATCCATCTATCTAGGTATAATAGAAAGACCAGAAGATCGTGGTGGACATAGTCTGTATGCGAGCATGGTTTACATAGATCAATATGGAATTATTCAAAGTGTTCATAGAAAATTACAACCTACCTATGATGAGCGATTAACCTGGTCGCCAGGAGACGGAAATGGTCTTGTAACCCACAAATTAAAGGATTTTACGGTTAGTGGCTTAAATTGTTGGGAAAACTGGATGCCGTTGCCACGTGCAGCGATGTACGCACAAGGAACAAATTTACATGTAGCTTGCTGGCCAGGAAGCGATCATAATACAAAAGATATTACTAGATTTATCGCCTGCGAGGGACGTTGTTATGTTTTATCCGTTTCTAGCATGATGTTTAAGGAAGATTTTCCTGTAGGAACACCACACTTAAAAGAGTTACTTGAAAACGCACCTGCTGTACTGGCTAATGGTGGTAGCGCTATTGCTGGGCCAGATGGAGAGTGGATTATAGAACCGCAAATAGGTAAAGAAGAAATTATCTATGCAACGTTAGATTATAACAGAGTGCTAGAAGAGCGTCAAAATTTTGACGTCGTAGGACATTATTCTCGACCAGATGTAACCCAATTACATGTAAATAGAGAGCGACAGAGTACAGTGAAGTTTACTAATTAATAAGTATCTAAATAAAGTAATTTGAAAGTTAAAAACCAATTCATAGCTCATGGTAAATTTCTAATCACCGGAGAGTATGCCGTTTTAGATAACGTTCCTGCACTGGCGATACCTTTAAAACTAAATCAGTATTTAGAGATTACTTACCGCGATGATCAAGAAATTACATGGAGTAGTTATAATAATGATGGAGAACGATGGTTTTATGTAGAAACTAATGTAAATGACCTTTATTCTGACTGTATCAACTGTAAGAACCCTATTACTATCAAATTAAGTGAGATTTTAAATACGGCCTTACACCTTACTTCAAATAATTCTTTAAGAGGTTTTGATGCAGTAATGAAATTAGACTTTGACCGTGATTCTGGCATGGGTACCAGTTCTACTTTAGTAAGTCTAGTTTCTCATTGGTTGGGTTGTGATCCATATCAATTGCAGTTTAAATGTTTTGGTGGTAGTGGTTATGATGTAGCTTGTGCTCAAGCAAATAGTGCCATCGTGTATAATTATAATAATGGAGAATCTATTGCTAGAGAGGTAGAATTTAGTCCTTCTATTAAGAATCAAATATTCTTTGTCTATCTTAATCGCAAGCAGAATAGTCGCGATTCTATTGCACAGTTTGATCCAGTTTTACTTACTGATGATTTAAGATTAGAGTTAGCTAACATGCCTAATCGCTTTTTAGAAGCTTCTAATAGTTTAACTGATTATAACAATGCAATGGTTAGGCATGAAGAAATTATCTCTAGTATAATTAATGTAAAGCCCATTAAGGAACAATTGTTTCCCGATTTTAATGGCGCTATTAAGTCATTAGGTGGCTGGGGTGGTGACTTTATCATGGCGACAGGTGATGCTGCAGCACGTCAGTATTTTATAGATAAAGGGTATGCTACCATTCATGAATGGGATGAGGTGGCACTAGATTCTTAGACTTTTAGTTAATCAGCGATTAATGTGTATAGCTAAGAATCGTTGTTAAATTTTCCGTTTTATTTGCTTAGAAAAAAGGTTGGTATTCAAATACTCAATAAGAAATAACGGTTCCTAAATTATTTGAAGTTCGGGAAACCTCTCAATTTTGAACTTTATACTGTATCTGTTTTTACTAATCAAAAAATGCGATTCTATTGTAATGTTATGTCTCTTAATAATTTCCATGGCAATTCTATGGTGTGATCTTGTAATGATAAAGAACTATCTTATAGAAAGGGTTACATTAGGTATGGGAACATTTGATAGACACATGTAATATGATGTTTTTTGTGTAGTGTTGTAGACCTTTAATGATGTAACTATAGTTATATAACAGCTGTAATGAAGCATTTCTTTTGTTAGTAAACAGCTATATGAACATATGACTATTAGCGACTACAGAGGTTTTTCAATAAAGTAAAATTATTAAATTCCCCATTAATTTTAAATATCTGTACCATTCGAACAATGTTATAAGAAACTAAAATTTTATGGACTAGCCTATTTACTCTTCTTAATGAGATATCTCTTTCACATTAAAATCACAAATTTTAAACTAGATATAGAAGAGTGCGTTGTAGGAGTATGTCATTCAGGTTTTTTAATAGAGATTTACAATTTTGATCCTTTTATAAAAAGTGCCTTATATCATATATATCTAGATTGAGATAATAGTTATTAGGACTTTTCATGTAATTAAATATGGACCACTTTATAATAGTGTGAATGTACCTCATGTAGAAGCTTTACTAGGATAAGAAAAGGTGTTCTAGAGGATTATGAGAACTGGAATGTTGTGAAAAATATCTAAACCTACGTTATTAGATTTTGAACAGGTTTGAGAAATATATCTAGATATTTGAGTCTAGTTTACAAGTTATAAATGAACCTATTAAAAACAAAAACGTCGCTCTTAAGAGCGACGTTTTAAAAAGTATATAAAATCAAATTCTTAGTAGAATACAGATCTATTATCCTCTATTTCTATTGATTTCTTTAACGCTTCAACTAACTTAGAAGTAGATTGATTTGCAGACTGTGTTGCAATGGTATTTGCATTTGCAGAGTAGTTCTGTAAATCTGGAGCAGTGTTTATAGAGGTAACTTTAATGACAAAGACACCTTTTTCACCAGCGATAGGTTGAGAAGTAGCTCCTTGCTCAAGACCGAAAGCTGTTCCTACCACAGCAGGCTCTTCTCCTACACCTATAATAGTTGGATTTTTACGATTAACAGCGCCAGCTACTTTTGAAGTTTGACCTTGGTTTTTTGCAATATCAGCAATATCAGTTGCTTTTATTTTATCCATGATCATTTTAGCTTTTTTCTCTTTTCTTAGAATCGGAGTAACTTTTGCACTAGCTTCTTCACTAGACATGTTGCCTGCTTCACTTATTTTTTTAAGTTTTACAACTACATAACCTTGTGAGGTTTCAAAACGCTCTATGTCGTCTACAGATCGATCTTCATTAAACGCCCATTTTACAATGCTTCTATTTTTACCTATTACTGGTAATGTCTCATCGAGAGGTTTTAGGTTTTTAACTGGTGTAGAAGTAACTGAATTTTCTTTGGCAAGAGAGGTGAAGTCACCGCTCATTGCTGATTTCTGGAATTTAACAGTTTTAGTAAATAATTCTTTTCCAGTTTGTTTAGACGCAAGAACTTTTTTTGCAACAGTTGCTAGCTTAACAGCTGGTTTAGGAGCAGCAACGTCATCTATTCTAATAATGTGATAACCAAAAGAAGACTCTGCAATACCTACAGTTCCATTTTCGTTTTCATATAAGAACTTAGTGAATCCTGGCGCAAAGTTTCTTGCGTTACCAGAGTAAATTACCCATCCTATATCCTGTCCGTTTGCTACTTCTTTGTTTTCTTTAAAGTATTCAAATTTAGAGTCAAATCTAGTTTTGCTTTGGCCTATTAAGTTAAAGATGCTATCTGCGGTAGCTTTAGCCTCTTCTTTAGTTTGAGTAATTGTCGCGGCTGCTCTTTGTGCGCCGGCATAAGCAACTAAGATATGTCTGTTTTGTACACTGTCGTTAATTGTTTTCTTATCTTCTACAAGAGATAATTTTAAATATTCTCCGTCTTTATAAGGACCATAAGTTTTTCCTTCTTCGATATCAGCAATTGCTTTTTCATTTGCAGAAAGGTTAGAGGTCATTACGTAACGGTTGTTATATGGAAGTTCACTATGTTGTGACACAAATGCCTCAGGATCTGTTGCGTCTGTAAAAGCAGGTACTGTGTAGTCCTCTTTTGTACTTAAGTTACGTAACGTTTGTGTAGTAAGTAATTTGTTTAAGTCTGCCTTAAGTGCAGCTCTATCTGCTGGAGAAGCCTTGTCTTCAAAAAGAACAAATTCTATATCGCGTTGTGCGTCTACTTTAAATTGGTCTTTATGCTGGTTTACGTAGGAATCAATTTCTGATTTAGAAACGTTCACCATGCTATCAGATATTGTTGAATAAGGGATGTTTACATAACTAAAAGAGCGGCTATCGTTCTCCATTCTGTATTCCATTTCTCCATCTACGTTTGTGGCAGTAAGCCCAGATTTTAAGAGATTAAAGAATAACTCTTGTTTTGCACCTGTTGCTGTACCAGCTATGTAGTCATTCCACGCTGCTGGATTAGTAGTTTTAATACCGTCTACAAAAGTTTTAAATTTTGCTTCAGAAAAACTACCATCTTCATTTAGAAACTGTGGATTTGATCGATAAGCGTCCTTTACTTTATCGGCTATTTTCTTATCGGTAACTCTTATTCCTGTAGCTATGATTTGTTGATCTAGTACTGCATTTCTTACTTCTTGATCCCATACAGAATTTACAGCCTGTATTTGAGAGAAGTTAGCACCTCTGTTTTTTGAAATGTTTTCTACTTTTCTCGCAAATCCTTCACGGTTTACTTCTGTATCACCTACATAACCCACTGCATCAGCTTGTTTTTGTCCATTTGATGTAAGAACACCTTGAATAATAAATGCAAATAAAGCCAGTGCAATTACTAAAATCAGAATAACTCCTTGATTTCTAATTTTACCTAATATCGCCATTGTTGTTAGTTTATTTTTTGATAAGTGGCGAAAATAGTGTTTTCCGCCTAATAATTAAAGTATCGGCCTGTTTTAAAAACTGCTTTTTATCTATAAGTTAGAATAGGGGTAGAGGTAATGGTTTGGATTCCGCTTTCGCGAAAGCGGAATTATTATCCATCTCAGTATTTTATTTCTATTTAAAGGACAATAAACCAAGGTGTGTTGATTATTCTTTTTCTCCAAGTGTAAGTAGTACGAGGTCTATTTTATTATCAGATTTTTCTAGGATCTTATATGAGTTTCCATCAATGATTACGATGTCGCCTTCTTCTGGTATTCCTGCAGTCTCATTAACGATGAGTCCACCTAAGGTCTCGTATTGATCACTTTCTGGTAAATCTAGTTTATAGTTTTCATTAATTTGATCTACTTCTAGCCGGGCGCTTAGTTTGTATTCTAAATCGCTTATTTGTGAATCTATCAACTGGTCAGAATCGTGCTCGTCTTCTATTTCTCCAAATAGTTCTTCTATTATATCTTCTACTGTGATTAGTCCACTTGTACCGCCATATTCATCGAGTATGATCGCGATGCTTTTATGACGTTTTATAAGTAGGTTAAGAACATCTTTGGCCAGCATGGTTTCTGGCACATTTACAACTTTGCGTTTTATATCTTTTATACTTTCTGGTGATTTAAATAGGTCAAAACTGTGTACATAACCAGTAATATCGTCTATAGTATCCTCATGTATTAGGATTTTAGATAATCCAGATGCTACAAACTTCTTGTTTAAATCTTTTATATTAGTTTCTTGATGTAGGGCGACAATTTCTGTTCTAGGCACCATTACTTCTCGAGCTTTTAGACCTCCAAAATCTAATGCGTTTTGAAATATCTGTATCTCGGTATCTATGTCTTCTTGTACCTGGACGCTCTCCATTTGTTCTGTGATGTAATTTCCTAATTCTAACTTTGAAAAAGTAAGTTGTAGTGGGTCACCATCTGATTTAAAGAATGCTTTTAAAATAAAGTCCGATATTAGTATGCACAGCCATGATATAGGCCAGAATAGAAGGTAAAAAACGTAGGCTGGTATTGCAAAAAACTTGAGTAACTCGTTAGAGTATATTTGAAAGAATACTTTAGGTAAAAACTCTGCAGTTAGAAGAATGATGAGAGTTGTGAGCACGGTCTGTGTAAGAAGGTTGTTTAGGGTACTGGAATATTGTGGATATGCGTTTACTAGAATGTCACTCATTAAGGTTTCCATGGCAAAACCATAAATAACCAGCGAGATGCTGTTACCTATAAGCATCGTTATAATGAACTTAGATGGTTGTACGGTAAGGTTACGTAATACGCGACCTATGAAATCGTTTTGACGTTTTTCTAGTTCTATGTGTATCTTGTTAGAGGATACATAGGCTATTTCCATCCCTGAGAAAAAAGCACTCAGCAATAGCATTAATACGATAATAAGTATCTGTACGAGCATTATTTTTTATTACGTTCTTCAAATCTACGACGAAAACGTCGTTGAAAGAAGTACTTAAATAATGCAGCTGCTCCCATAGCAATTAATATAAGGCCGAGAGTTAAAGTGTTACCTAATTCAAATATTCCTAAAATAATAAATAGTAAGGCAAAAATCAGATATAGGTATTCTAGGTATTGGTATAGCTTACTCATGGTTATTTTGTGTTACAAAGTTGTCGTCTGGGTTGCGTGTAAGACTCTTTTTTAAATCTTCTCTTGCGTCTAGGACTGTCCCGGTTATTTTCCCTATGTTTTCTTTATTCTCGCCGTCTAAAATAAGTGTTTCAAATTTCTCGTTTGTAAAAATCCACTTTGCGGCTTGATCCCAGTATAATTGATCTCCTTTAAAAGTAGTACCATCAGAAGTAGTTATGAGAACGTCACCTTTAAGGTCCACTAGTTTTGTCTCCTCATACATGATACCACTATTTGCTGTAATAACGGTCACTTCAGTTTTGTCATTGCTGTAATCGTAAACTTCTACTTTAATTCCTTCTGGGAATTCCTGGTAAGGAAAGTTGTCATTTTTAAAATCTAACATCTTGTTTCCTCTTACCGTAAGTTTTAATTTGCCGCTGTCGGTATGTTTTAGCAACATTTCTTCTACCTCGCCTATAGGTTCATTAGAAGCGATTTCCATTTTCTGAATTTCTTTGAGGTTATCATCACATGACGCAAAAAAACAGATCACGGCTATTGCCGTGATCGTGATTTTTAATAGGTGAGTGTAAGATCTCATTATGGGATTCTTACAGATTCTCCTATCCAGCAGTTAAAAGTGATGGTGTCACCAGAACTGTATGCGCTGTTTGCAAATATATCAGCTTTACTAGGTGCTGCACCATTATAACTATCTGCATACTTAGCAGCAGTTCTCTTTAATGATGGGTCTACTCTTCCTGCTTTACTTGCATATCTAGCAGCAACCCAGTAAATAGCTCTTTTTTCTAGAGGATTTGCTCCACAGCTACTTGTGCTGTTTGCAACCATTTCTGCTATTTTTAAATAAGGCTGTCCAAAAGATGGTCTTAATTCTGTAGCATCTAGGTAAGCTCTTCTTGCGCTACCGAATTGTCCTTTTGATTTATACAAGTTACCTTTTTTGTAATAGATATTTGCTTTTGTATCGTTATCGATTCCTAATTCTACAGCTTGATCCCAGTACTTAAATTTCTCTTGAGTACTTGTAGCGATGTTACCTAAGCCGTAAGCAGTTTTTGCGCTAGGATTGATAGCGTGTAATGCTTTAACAGATTTGATATAAAGTGGGTCTTCTGTACAGTCTTTCTTTTGTAGTCTTACTAAAACGTTGCTTAACCATTCTTTGCTCGTTTTGTTAGCTGCAAATTCTGCGTCATATAAAGGTATTAGCTTATCACAGTTTGCAAGTTCACCTAGGGTGCCGTTAACACTGCGCATTACAATACCGTAGTTTTTAAGGTTCTTTTCTTGGTAACCTATCTGCTTTTCTTCTTTATCAGTTAGTGATGTGGTTTCTTGTTTTTTAAGCAAGTCCGACACTACTTTTGATCTTTCATCTTGAAGTGATTCAATATGTTTTGTTAACTTATCATAGATATTGAATAGTCTTTGTAGGTCAATTTCACCATCTTTGTATTGTTTCTCAGCTAGTTTAAAGTAAGTGATCATTACTTTAGGGTCGGTAAAGTTTTTTGGATCGTCTTTAAAATTTTTGTCTAAGATATTGAATTGCTCTTCTTGAGTACCTATGTTGTATTTGTACATTACAGAAACCATCTCGTCTTCTTTTTTAGTAACGTTTACAACGGTAGGATATTTATCCACTTCTGTTTTAAGCATTCTTATAAGTCCGTCCACGTTTTCATTAACGTCTCCGATTTTCTTTTTTAATCTATATTCAAATATTTGCTCACCGTATTGATAAATTGCGGCACTTGCATCTGGACATTTTTCTAGAAGAATATTGAGGTTTTTGTAAGCCTCGTCATAGTTTTTTGATTTTGCATCTTCTGCAAATATGCTTAATAGCGTTGGGCAATTAGTTTCTTGCGCTTTAGTAAAAGCGATACTAAATAAAGTAATAGCTATTAATAAGGTGTTTTTAAGTTTCATATTAATGGTTTATGTAGTTCTTAATTGTATTTTCTTTTAATGAACCAGGTGTCATTAAGCGACAGGCCTATAGATAGGTTGAAAAACGTTTCTTTGATAAGTCCAGCGTTTTCTGTTCCTCTTTGACCGATTTCAAATCCTAGGTTTGCGTTTGAGAAACCGTTTCTACGTCCTATGGGTAAACCTAGACCGAAAGATATGCCAAATTCTTTAATATCTTCTGTATCGATTCCGTTTCCACTCACTGAAAGACCTAACTCTTCATAGCGTATTCCACCGCGATATACCACGCGATCCCAGTAACTAGTGATACTGTTGTAGTTAGGGATATAAAACCCACCTGCTCTGAAAGAGTCAGCATCTGTGAATGTGGTTCCCGCAGGAGCAAATGTTCTAGATGTTAAGGCGCTACTACCTTTAGTAGAGTACTCTGCACCTATATTCCATTTACGTGGTCTACCTAGAGTTGCTCCTAATGTAAACTCTGATGGTAATTTTAAATCTTGCTCGTCAAATTCGGCTTCACGCACATTTACGGTGCTTTCTATTAAATCTGTCGACAGAATGAATGCAGATAAATTGCGTTCATTTTTTGCGTTTAATTTACTTTCTGGACTGTAAACTGCGCTTGCTTGTATTTCTAATTTATCAGTTATCATTTTCTGATAGTGTAAACCAAAGTTGTACGATGCGCCGCTAAAATCTGTTTCATTAGTTTCGTTAGTTCCTAGTTGAACGTTACTAGTTGCTATACTGGACGAGTTAGTCTCTTCACCAAAGTTATATCTAAACTCTGCACCTATGCTTAAAGCAGGAGTTAATTTATAACCGGCTCCTAAATAAGCGCGGTTAATACTTCCTTCTCCGGTATAATTAGCATATAAAGTTTCTGTAACGCTACCTATTTCATATCCTACCGAATTGAAAGGAACTAATCCAAAACCGAAAGCTGCTTTTTTACCAACTGGTATTCCTATACTTACATATTCTATAGAAGTTGCGTCATAAGAGTCATTTTCTGTTTTTGTAGATGCAGATGTTTTAGAGTGTAAAGCGCCTAGAGAATAGGTGGTTACCCTTAGGTTTGCGTAAGCTGCAGGGTTTCTTAAATTTATGTGGATGCTATCCACATAGGTTAACATGCTTCCCATGCTTCGATTTTCAATGGTACCTTTAAAGGTTTGTTGTCCCAGTCCAAAGAATGAATATGGTGATGAAGTACGCGATTGTGCAAAGCTATTCATGCTAAATAAAATCACTACCGCGATTAAAAAACTTCTGATCATAGGTTTTTATTAAATAAATATAAATAATGGATGCCATGTAGTATCAAAAAAGGCGTGGCAAAGAAACGGTTTTTTAGTTGTTTTATCAATAGCTCGCTATCTCCACCAGTGATAAATACTTCTAAATTTTTATTAGACTTCTTATATTGTTTTATAACTCCTTTTATTTCTTGGCTAAGACCATTAACAACCCCACTGTGAATCGAGGTTTGTGTGGTGTTTCCTATTATGTCTACTACAGGTTCAGAATGTAATAACGGTAGGTTTGCTGTGAAATTATGAAGAGATTCATAACGTAATCGTAAACCGGGCGATATGGCGCCGCCGTAATAATTTTCTTTTTCATCTACATAGTCATATGTCACGCAGGTACCAGCGTCTATCACTAGTAAGGCTTTGTTTTTAGAAGCTATAGATAGTGCTCCAGCGACCAACGCAACGCGGTCGTTACCTAGTGTTAAGCTTTGATAATGATTGTTAAAGGGTAGTTTTATACTGTTATTAATCAGAAATACCGTTTTAAATGTGGCTCTCAAAAGGTTCATTAAATTCTCTGGAAAAGAACCTACGTTGCATATTGCTACTTCTTTTACGGTAGGATATTGCCTAGTTGTTTTTCGTATTGACGTTTTGAAACCTTCATTATCGGTACGCAAAACTTTATAAATATTCCCCTTATCCATCACAGCTATTTTTATGGATGTGTTTCCTATATCTATTACTAAAATCATAACGTGATATTTTTCTTGGGATGATTGCTTTTTTTCTCTGAAATAAAAAAGCCCGATCGTAAGATCGGGCTTTTAAGTGGTACCTCCAGGAATCGAACCAGGGACACAAGGATTTTCAGTCCTTTGCTCTACCAACTGAGCTAAGGTACCATTGCTCGTAAGCGGTTGCAAACTTACATCATTTTTTACTTTAGAAAAACTTTTTACAAGTTTTTTTTAAAATAATTTTAATTTTTTAGTGTTTGGCTTTCTAAAATTTTCTCCAAACCCATTCCTCTAGAGCCTTTTATTAATATAACTTGTTCTTTGTCAGTGTTTATGTTAGTGTTTTTTAGAAAAGTAGAGAGCTCTTCAAACTGTTTAGCTGATGTGATTCTTGATTTAAAAAAGTTTTCTCCTATTAGATAAACGTCATCTATTTTTAGTTTCTGAGTAAGAGAAGCGATATTTTGATGTTCTTCTGCGGCATAGTTACCTAATTCAAACATGTCGCCTAAAATGGCTGTTTTGTTAATGTAATTTTGTGAGGCTAGATTTTCTAAGGCAACACTCATGCTGGTAGGGTTTGCGTTATAGGCATCTAATATGATTTTAGTTTTATTTTTTATGATGATTTGAGATCTGTTATTTTTAGGTGCGTAGTTTTCTATACCTGAAATAATTTGTTTAGGTTGCATTTCCATTAGTTTTCCAACAGTGTAAGCAAATAATGCATTGTGATAATTGTAAACCCCTGTTAATTGTGTTTTGATCAAATTGCCTTCTACGATAAATTGTATAAAAGGAGTGTTTGAATGAATACTCGTGTTTGATGGAGTGAAAAACTGATTCATTCCCACGGTTCTAACTATCTGTTCTGGATCCCACTTGCCAACAATAACTTTTCTGTTGTTTTCTTTTAGGTAGGCATAGAGTTCGCTTTTACTGTTTTTCACACCTTCTATGCTGCCAAATCCTTCTAAGTGGGCTTTTCCATAATTTGTGATGAGTCCTATATCAGGTTGTGCTATATTACAGAGGCCAGCTATTTCTTTTGGGTGATTTGCGCCCATTTCTACAACTCCTATTTGTAGACTGGTGTCAAAGGAGAGTAGTGTTATTGGAACACCTATATGATTGTTTAAATTGCCTTTAGTTCCCTTTACTTTGAATTGATTAGTTAGTACAGATAGTATAAGTTCCTTAGTAGTGGTTTTACCGTTACTTCCCGTAAGCGCAATTATAGGTATGTTAAGGTAGTTTCTATGAAAGGTGGCGAGTTCTTGTAGTGTGGTTAGTGTATTTTTTACAACGGTTACTCTTGGGTCTGTTAACCATTTTGCGTCGCTACTTACTGCGTGAATAGCGTCATTTTTTAATGCTTGTTCTATATATTCATTTCCGTTAAAGTTTTTTCCTTTAAGAGCAAAGAACAACTGGTTCTTTGCTATAATGCGAGTGTCTGTATTTACACCGCTAGATTTTAAGAATGTTTGATGTAATTTTTCTAACATTTAGTTTCGATTTAGGGTATTAAAAAAGCCCTTTAAATAAGGGCTTTTTTTGTAATTATAAAAGGTCTCGATTTACTAGTTGCGAGGTCTTTTAGTTTTCTTTGCTTTTGAGCCTACTCTGGACATTGCACAACGGAAACCTAAGTCATCCTTTGCCATATCTTGAGGGTAGGATCTTCTAGCTGCAGGGTCTAACCAGTATGCTCTGTCTCTCCATGATCCACCTTTGATAACTCTTACTTCATTATTGATAAGTGAAGTTCTGTTAGAATCTTTATCGTATTGACGGTCTAGATTACCTTCAGAATCTGTAGTCACACTATGTTTAGGAGAGTTGTACATTCTGTTATTCTCGTCTTCAAGACGATCTTTTTTATCGAAGTACTTAGTTGATTGTGGATCGCCATCACGGAAATCACGATTATCACTTCTATCAAAGTTAGTTCTTAAATAGGTTTCATCTTCATCAATAGCTTCTCGCTGTATTTCTCCTGGTAACGCACGAGCGATAACTTTACCATTGCTAAGTGTGTCATAAGGAATTGAGTCAGCGCTTACGACAGCGATCATTCCATCTTTTCCTATTTTGTTTCTTGTGTAAACGTTTCCACGGTAATAATTAAAGTCGTTAAACTCGTCATCTACCATAGGACGGTATACGTCAGCAACCCATTCTGATACATTACCTGCCATTTCATAAACACCAAAATCATTAGGCTCATAAAATTTAACAGGTGCTGTGATATCAGCGCCATCATCGCTCCATCCAGCTATACCACCATAATCACCATCACCTTGCTTAAAGTTAGCTAAGTGGTCACCACGAGATTTACGCTTTCCACTTCGTGTGTACTGACCATCCCAAGGATATTTTTTTCTACCGCGGTATGCGTTATATTCACGTATACTTCCTAAACCTATTGCAGCATATTCCCATTCAGCCTCAGTAGGTAATCTGTAGCCAGGTAAAATAACACCATCTTTTCTAGTTACATATAAGCCACTAGCCTCTCCACTGCCATCGCCTTGTTTTGCTTCTTTAGCTAACTTTTTCTTTTCTAGTTGTTCTGATCGTTTTCCTCCTTTTGTCTTTTCTTCGTCACCACCATAAGTAAGTGTAGGAGCGTTTAAATACGTTTCAGTACTGAATGTAGCTCCAGCCTCTTGGTTTGCTAGTGCGTCTTTAGAGGTGTAGCCTTGTTCGTTAAGAATTAATTCATTCACACGATCGGTTCTCCAGTTAGCATATTCTACTGACTGTATCCACGTTACACCTACTACTGGGTAGTTTTGGTACGCTGGGTGGCGTAGATAGTTTTTAGTCATTTCTTCATTATAACCCAAGCGATTTCTCCATACTAACGTATCAGGAACTGCGCCGTTATAAATGTTACGGTATTCTTCATCTTCTGGTGGGAATACAGCTTTTATGTATTCTAACATTTCCAGGTACATACCGTTAGTAACTTCAGTTTCATCCATGTAAAAGGATTGAACATGCTGTTGATTAGGTGTGTTGTTCCAATCATGCATAGGGTCATCTTTAACACGACCCATAGTGAATGTTCCACCTTCTACAAAGACAAGGCCAGGTCCGGTTTCTTGTTCTTTATATTTGGTGTTAAGTTCAAATCCGTTTTTACCGGTGACGTCCCAGCCGGTTCCACGAGATGTGGATGTGTAGTTATTTCCACCACCACCACAACTCACTATCGCCATTCCGGCGAAGAGAGTAAAGACTGCTTTTATCGCAAAGTACTTCTTCATTTTAAGAATTTATTTTGAGTAATGAGTTGCAATATAATTATTTCAATCTAATACGAAAGCATTAAATCACATTATTCGCGTTACATTTGTCGTTTGTGTATATTAAACGACGACGAATCGCTTTTATTATTCGTAATCTTAAAATTTTGTAAATTTTTTAATACACTAATTATTATTAATTGCCGTTAGTCTAACAATGAAGCGTTTTTTTTTTCTTATAATTATATTTTTTTATGCTAACGCGATCGCCCAGAGTGGTCGAGAACTAATTGATTGGAAAGAATTAGAATCCTTTGATTTAGGTAGTCAACAAATTAAGGTGCCTTATTTTACACAGAATCATAGTTTTGATGGTCAAAATCTATTTTGGAGAAAAAGTTTTGAATCAAATCAGAAAATTGATGAATTATCGTTAGAGATATCGAGTTTGCAAACAGAGACTTGCAGTGTAGCAGAGTTAGGGCAGTTAAATCGATCGCAAATTCCTAATGGTTTTCAATATTCTTTGAGTAATGCGCTTTCGCGAAAGCGTAACTATGCGCAATTAACAATATCTCCTATTTTTAAAGATGGAAATAAGTTTAAGAAGGTAATTTCCTTTAATTATAGTTATTCTTATGCCTCAACGCAAGTTCAGGTTAAGAATGCCAGCTTCGGCAATTCTATATTGGCATCTGGAAATTGGTACCGATTTAAGGTGGAGAGAACAGGTGTTAATAGAATAAGTAGATCTTTCTTATCTAATCTAGGAATAGATGTAAATTCTATCGATCCTTCTAGGATTAAGATTTATGGTCACGGTGGTACTTCTCTGCCGCTTGTTAATAGTGATGATCAATTTTTTGACGCTCCAGAGGTGGCAATTACGGTTACTGGTAGCGAGGATGGTAGATTTGATAATAGAGATCAGATCTTATTTTATGGAATTGCTACGGATACAGATTATGTCAGGGAAAATGATAGTTTTATTAATCCTTATTCTAACGAGTCGTTTTATTATCTAACGGTAGATGGTGCTTTGGGCAAGCGTATTTTACCTTTTGTACAGCCTAGTGCTGTGCCAGATACCGCTTATGATTATTATTATGCTAGAAAACATCATGAAGAGGACCTTGTGAACATAGCCTCTACAGGTCGTGTGTGGTATGGTGAGCGTTTTGACTTTGAGCCAGAACAAGTTTTTGACTTTGATTTTGAAAACGTGATTAGTTCGTTACCTGCTGTAGTTAGAATAGCAACTGGTGCTGTGTCGGATAATGATACCAGTATGAGTTTTAGTTTAAATAATGAAGCTTTGGGTACTTCTTCTTTTAGAGGTGTGGCTGGTCAGAATATACGTGCTGCTGATAGGGAAACTTTGTTAGTCTCTAATGTTAACCTTAGTTCTGATATGGTTTCTATTACTGTGTCTTATGATAATTCTGGAAATCCAGGGGCGTCTGGTTACTTAGATTATATAAGTTTAGAAATACCTCAAAGTTTAACTGGTAGAAACGAGCAATTCAGATTTTACGTTCCTAATGCGGTATCTCAAAGAGGTGTGGTAGAGTATCAGTTTTCTAATGCTGCTCAGATAAGCGAGGTCTGGGATATAACTGATGTTTACAACGTGCGCAAGGTTACTAACGATTTACAAGACGCTACCTTTTCTTTTACTGATAATGGTGGGCAGACTAAAGAGTATCTAGCGGTTGACTCTTTAGATTTTTACAATGTGGTAAGTGTAAGAAATAGTGCCGTTGTCAATCAGAATTTAAAAGGGACTATTTTTAATGACCGATCTGGTAATTTTAGAGACATTGATTACTTAATTATTACATCGCAATTTCTACAATCAGAAGCACAACGATTAGCAAATTATCACATCATGGAAAGTAATCTCAATACTAAAGTGGTTACTTTACAAGAGATTTATAATGAATTTTCTGAAGGTAGGCAGGATATAAGTGCGATTAGAAATTTTGTTAGATATGTATATGATAATGCATCTTCACCTAGTAATAGAGTGCGGTATTTAAATTTATTTGGTGATGCGAGTTATGATTATAAGGATAGATTAAGGATAAGAGATAATATCGTTCCTTCCTATCTATCTCTAGAAAGTTCCTCTTTAACAACCTCTTTCTGTACAGACGACTTTTTTGCTTTTATGGATAATGGAGAAGGAACGGTGACAGCAAATAATCTTATGGATATTGCTGTAGGTCGTATGATAGTGAGTGATATTCAAGAGGCGAGGGAAATGGTGGATAAGGTAATCAATTATACCGCAGAGCCTGCTTTTAATAAATGGAGAAATAACATTGCGTTAATAGGTGATGACGTAGATATTCTTTCTGATAGGATATTGCAAGAGAATGTAAATGATCTAGGTGATGAGATATTTATGAATAGGCCAGATTATAACATAAATAAAATATTATTAGACAGTTATGAGCAGTTTAGTACGGCTGGTGGGCCTAAGTATCCAGACGCTGTTAATGATATAAGAGATGCTTTTGAACAAGGATCTTTGGTGATAAATTATTTTGGTCATGGAAATGAAGATGGACTAGCTAGAGAATTTGTTATCACACGATCACTTGTAGAAAACTTGCGCAATCCAGAGACGTTACCCTTATTTATATCGGTAACATGTGAATTTACACGCTTTGATAATCCATTGCGTGTTAGTGGTGGAGAGATGATTTACTTGAACGCAAAAGGAGGTGCTATTGCGTCCGTTGCGACTAATCGTTTGATTTTTGTAAACGTAGGTGCAGGTTTTAATAATATAGTAGATCAATACATATTTGGTTATGATAATGTAGAGCCTGTTTCTATGGCTGAGGCGTTGCGACTAGCAAAAACAGACCCTAGTTTTCAATCTACATCTACACGTAGAGTTATTGCATTTGTAGGTGACCCAGCTTTAAAGTTAGCATCTCCAAAACCTCGTGTAGTTCTCAATACTATAAATGGAAATCCTATCGCTACAAATACTGATGTGCTGCAAGCTTTAGGTCGTGTTTCTTTAGGTGGAGAGGTGCAAACCGTTTCTGGTAATCGCATTGTTGATTATAACGGGACTCTTTTTGTGACTGTATTTGATAAAAATATAAGTCGAGAAACTTTAGCAAATGATAACACTAGAGATACTGCGGTAGCTGGAGATCCTATAATCGTTTTGCCCTTTGATCAACTAGGTGAGGCTCTTTTTAGAGGTCAGGCGACTATTACAAATGGAGAGTTTGAGTTTGATTTTATCATGCCTAGAGATACGCAAATACCTGTAGGTGCTGGTAGAGTTTCTTTTTATGCAAAAAGAGATAATGTGCCAGAAGATCAAAATGGATATTCTCAGGATATTCAAGTAGGTGGTATTAATCGCAACGCACCAGTAGACGATCTCGGGCCAGAAATAGAGTTGTTCATGAATGACACCAATTTCGTTTCTGGAGGCGTTACAAATAGTGATCCGTTTTTACTTGCGTTATTAAGTGATGATAATGGAATAAACACTTCTAGTGGTATAGGGCACGATATCATGGCTGTGTTAGATGGTGATGAAACTAATCCATTCATACTAAATGATTATTATCAGGCAAATGAAGATGATTTTACCCAAGGTGAAGTGTATTTCCCACTTAGAGATATCGAGCCGGGATTACATACTTTAAAGATTACTGCATGGGACACCTATAATAATAGTTCTATGAATGAGATTCAGTTTGTAGTTTCAGAATCTGATGGTGTAGAGTTGACTAGAGTTTTAAATTATCCTAACCCTTTTAGTACGTACACAGAATTTTGGTTCAATCATAACAGGCCTTTTGAGCCGCTGGATGTTCAGGTGCAGGTTATGACTGTTAGTGGTAAAATAGTTTGGAGTAAAAATAAAAACATCACTACCACTGGATTTACTTCTAGAGAAATAACTTGGGATGGAAGAGATGATTTTGGCCAGCGATTAGGTAAAGGAGTTTATATTTATACGATAAACGTAAAATCTACGTTAACTAATAAATCTGCGAGTAAAGTGGAAAAACTCGTGATTTTATAATTAGATTGATTAACATATATTTGTCACCGCATAAATTTTATTGATGAAGAAAATATTCTTACTTTTTGTAGTAGTAACATTTGCAATACCTAGTTTAGGTAATGCTCAGAGTAGTGATACTCGAGTAATTACAACGGCACTCCCTTTTTTAAGAATTGCAGGAGATCCTAGAGCAGCAGGTATGGGAGATATGGGTGTGGCCACCAGTCCAGATGCTTTTTCTCAACAGTGGAATCCCGCTAAGTATGCCTTCAGTACTAGATCAATGAAATTAGGCCTTGCGTATACGCCTTATCTTAGTAGCTTGGTAAATGATATCGGTTTGTCTAACGTGACTTTTTCTAATCGTTTGAGTGAAAAGTCTGCGTTTGCATTTAGTTTAAGATATTTTAGTTTAGGAGAAGTTACTTTAAGACAGGTAGAAAATGATCCAGGTACAGAGGTTAATCCGAATGAATTGTCCTTAGATGGAACATATTCCCTTAAATTAGATGAGCAGTTTGCCATGGCAATTACTGGTCGTTATGTGAGGAGTGATTTGAGAATCGTGGGTGTTGATAATGATGCGACTGCGGCTAATAGTTTTGCGGTAGATATTTCAGGTTATTATCAGTCTGAAGAAGAGGCTTATAACGATTTTAATGGTAGGTGGAGAGCTGGATTTAATATTTCTAACATAGGTCCTACTGTTAAGTATGATGCTGGTGGGCAAGATAATTTCTTGCCGACTAATCTAGCTTTAGGTGGTGGTTTTGATTTTATTCTTAATGATGGTTTTAGTAAAATAGGTGTAACTGCCGAGGTGAATAAACTTCTAGTGCCTACACCACCGGTAAGAGATGATGATAACGGTGAGATAATAGAAGGGCAAGATAACGATGTAGCTTTTATCTCAGGTATTTTTCAATCATTTGGTGATGCGCCAGGTGGTTTCAGTGAGGAGCTTAGGGAGTTTACTTGGGCTCTGGGTGTTGAATATACCTATAACGATGCATTTGCATTGAGAACAGGTTATTTTAATGAATCAGACGATAAAGGTGCTAGAAAATTTTTAGCCTTAGGTGCCGGATTTGAATTTTCTCAAATTAACATCGACTTATCTTATTTATTTTCTACTAGTAGAGTAAGAAGTCCACTAGAAGGAACATTAAGATTTGGCCTTACTTTTAACTTCGGTGACGAATACACAGAATATTAGACTATCAAAAAATTAGAACTACATACTACCCTCGAGGTATACGATACTATAGAAGAGCTTCCTGCGCCAGACCAGTCACTTATGGATCTAGCTATAGAGGCTCGTCACCGTGCATATGCTCCCTACTCAAATTTTACAGTAGGTTGCTCATTGTTATTAGAAAATGGTGAAATAATCACAGGTAATAATCAAGAGAATGCTGCTTATCCATCAGGATTATGTGCAGAGCGTGTAGCTATATTTGCTGCAGGTGCGCAATACCCAGGTGTAGCAGTCTTAAAAATGGCTATTACTGCTAGTCCTAAGGATGATTCTTTCCATAAACCAGTGCCGCCTTGCGGTGCATGCAGGCAGTCTATTGCTGAGTATGAGAATAATCAAGAAAACAATATAGAACTGTATTTTATGGGTGCTGCTGGTAATGTTTTCAAGTCAGATTCCCTCAGTGATTTATTACCGCTAGTGTTTGATAAGAATTATCTATAACGATTGCGTACAATTTTAACCCATAAATTGGTTTTTCCTTACCTTTTTTTCGTCTATTTTTGTTCTACAGCTGGAGTAAAAGTTAGGAACTGATCTTTATATTTGATCTTTGTTCCGCTTTCGCGAAAGCGGACTACCTAACATATAATTACATGAAAAAAGTCACTAAAGACGTCTTACTGAACTGGTACGAGGAAATGCTTTTCTGGAGAAAGTTTGAGGACAAATTAGCTCAGGTTTATATTCAACAAAAAGTTCGTGGATTTTTGCACCTATACAATGGTCAAGAAGCAATTCTTGCAGGAGCACTACACGCAATGGATCTTACCAAAGATAAAATGATTACCGCATACCGTAATCACGTGCAGCCTATAGGAATGGGTGTAGACCCTAAAAGAGTAATGGCAGAGCTTTATGGTAAAGCGACTGGAACTTCTCAAGGACTAGGCGGTTCCATGCATATTTTTTCTAAAGAACACCGTTTTTATGGTGGTCACGGTATCGTAGGAGGACAGATACCTCTAGGTGCTGGTATAGCATTCGGTGATAAATTCCACGGTGTTAATGCTGTTACACTTACGTTTTTTGGCGATGGTGCCGCGCGTCAGGGTTCCTTACATGAAGCATTTAATCTTGCTATGTTATGGAATCTACCAGTAGTGTTTTGTGTAGAAAATAATGGTTATGCCATGGGGACAAGTGTCGCTCGTACGGCAAACCATACAGATATATGGAAACTAGGCCTGGGTTATGAAATGCCTTGTGGACCAGTTGATGCCATGGATCCTGAAAAAGTTGCCGAGGCTATGTCCGAAGCAATTGAAAGAGCTCGATCTGGTGGTGGCCCCACTTTCTTAGAATTAAAAACATATCGTTATAGAGGTCATTCTATGAGTGATGCTCAAAAATATAGAACTAAAGATGAGGTCGCTGAGTATCAAAAAATAGATCCTATCACCCAAGTGAAAGATAGACTGATGAGCGACTACGAGGTGTCTGAAGATTTCTTTAAAGAGGTAGCAAAACGTGTTAAAGAACGTGTTGCAGAGTGTGAGAAATTTGCTGAAGAGTCACCTTTCCCAGAGCAAAGTGTGATGTATGACGCTGTTTATGAACAAGAAGATTATCCATTTTTACCAGCAAAATCATAAATTATGGCAGAGATAGTTAACATGCCACGTTTAAGTGACACCATGGAAGAAGGTGTCGTAGCTGCGTGGTTGAAAAAAGTAGGTGATAAGGTGGGAGAAGGAGATATCCTTGCCGAAATTGAAACCGATAAGGCCACTATGGAATTTGAATCATTCCAAAATGGTACGTTACTACACATAGGTGTGCAGGAAGGAGAAACTGCTCCTGTTGATCAATTGCTTTGTATTATAGGAGAAGAAGGTGAAGATATTTCTAGTTTACTACAAGGCGTATCAAATGAGGAATCTAGTCCAAAGAGTAAATCATCTTCTGAATCTAAAGAAGAAGTGGCTCCAGATGGCGATGGTAAGGAAGAATCTACTTCTAGTTCTAATGTTCCAGATGGTGTTGTAATTGTTAACATGCCGCGTCTTAGCGACACGATGGAAGAAGGAACTGTAGCGTCATGGTTAAAAAAAGAAGGAGATTCTGTTGAAGAAGGAGATATCCTTGCCGAAATTGAAACCGATAAGGCGACTATGGAATTTGAATCCTTTAACAGCGGTACGCTTCTTAAGATAGGTATTCAAGAAGGAGAAACAGCAAAGGTAGATACACTATTAGCTATCATAGGCCCGGCAGGAACTGATGTTTCAGGAATAAGTGCAAGTAAAAATGCTGCTGCTCCTAAAAAGGAAGAAAAGAAAGAAGAACCGAAGAAAGAAGCTCCAAAGTCAGAGCCTAAGAAAGTAGAGGCTAAAAAGGAAGCAGCTCCTGTAGCATCTTCTTCTAACAGTACCTCTAACTCTACAGCAACCGGTGGACGTATTTTTGTATCTCCACTCGCAAAGAAAATGGCTGAGGAAAAAGGAATCGACTTAAGCCAGGTTTCTGGTTCTGGAGAAAACGGACGTATTGTAAAAAGTGATATAGAGAGTTTTACACCTAGTGCTGCAGCTGCAACATCTGGTAGTTCTTTTGTATCGGTAGGAACAGAAACTTTTGAAGAGGTTCCTAATTCTCAAATGAGAAAAACGATTGCAAAACGTTTAGGTCAGTCTAAGTTTACTGCGCCTCATTACTATTTAGGTCTTGATCTAGATATGGATAATGCTATCGCAAGTAGAAAAGCAATAAATCAACTGCCTGATACTAAAATAAGTTTTAACGATATGGTAATTAAGGCGGCAGCTATGGCGTTAAGATTACATCCTAAGGTGAATACACAGTGGACAGATAAGAATACTATTATAGCAAAGCACATCCATATAGGTGTAGCTGTAGCCGTAGAAGATGGTCTTCTTGTGCCCGTTTTACCGTTTGCCGACCAGATGAGTATGCAACAAATAGGTGGTAAGGTAAGAGAGCTTGCAGGTAAAGCACGTACTAAGAAGTTACAACCTAAAGAAATGGAAGGAAGTACATTTACTATATCTAACCTAGGTATGTTCGGTATTACAGAGTTTACTTCTATTATTAATCAGCCTAACAGCGCTATTATGTCCGTAGGTGCCATAGTTCAAAAGCCTGTCGTAAAAGACGGCCAGATAGTAGTAGGTAATGTAATGAAGATTACACTAGCTTGTGATCATAGAACGGTAGATGGAGCAACAGGTGCTGCATTCTTGCAGACTTTCCAGTCTTATATCGAGAATCCAATTGTTATGTATATGTAATTTATATAATTCATAAGTTATTATTTAAAAGCCAAATCCAAAGATTTGGCTTTTTTGATTTCTACATTTAAATATTTGATGCCCTAAATCCTTTCTTTACTCTTTAACTAAATAACTATCTTTACTTCAATAAAAAAAAAATCATGAAAAAAATTATTTTTCTACTCTACATCGCAGTTATTCTTACCTCATGTAGCTCTACTAAAAAAACAGACTCTGGAACTAGAGCTGGAGCAAGTATTGAGAAGAAAAAAAATCTTAAATTCCCTACAGCAAACGCCATTGAGATGGCACAAGATGTAGCTTTTCTCGCTAGTGATAATTTAAAAGGACGCGATACAGGGTCAGAAGGTATAGAAAAAGCTGCTGCTTATCTTTCAGAACGTTTTCAAGAGTTAGGTATCAGGTCCTATAAAGGCTCTTACCGTGATAACTTTGTTGCAAATGGTAAAAAAGCTTTTAATGTACTAGCCATGATTCCAGGATCTGATAAAGCATTGAAAGATGAAGTGGTAGTAATAGGCGCTCATTACGATCATATAGGTATGTTGCAAGCCGTTGCAGGAGATAGTATTGCAAATGGTGCAAACGATAACGCAACCGGTACAGCAACTGTTCTTGCTCTAGCGACTAATTTTAAGGAACTCGATTTTAATAGAAGAACCATAGTTTTTGCTTTATTCTCTGCAGAGGAAAAAGGACTTCTAGGTTCTAAGCACCTTGCAAACCGTATGAAAGAAGAAGGTGTAAATGTAGTCGCGATGCTCAATTTTGAAATGACAGGAACACCTATGGTAAACCGTCCATACATTGCTTATTTAACCGGGCACGATGGGTCTAATATGGCGGCAGTTTTTAACGATGCAAATAAGAATCGTGTTGTTACTGGTAAGCTAGATCAAGCAGCAAAATTTAATCTATTTAAAAGATCAGATAACTATCCATTCTTTGAGATGTTTCATGTTCCTTCTCAAACCTTCAGTACATTTGATTTCACAAATTTTGATCACTATCACAAAGTAGGAGATGACACTACAAAGGTAAATGCAGACCACATGGCGCAGTTAGTAAACGCCGTTATGCCAGGTGTTTTTAGTGTCGTTAATGGAAAGAAATTAAAATTAACACTTGCAACAAATGAGTAAAAGAATAGTAATTACAGGAACTAGCCGCGGTATAGGATTTGAACTCACTCAGCTACTTTCTAATGCTGGACATGAGGTGATAGCGCTTTCGCGAAAGATAGCCTCCGTACAAGCTCTTGAACGTAGTACGGTTATCGCTATAGCAACAGATTTAAGTGATCAGTCTAGTGTAGATCATGCAGCAAATGAAATCCTAAAAAAGTGGGAATGCATAGATATTGTCATTCACAACGCAGGTATGCTGGTTAATAAACCTTTTGAGCAGTTAACAGCTCAGGACTTTCAGGAATGTTATGCGGTAAATGTTTTTGGTGTAGCAGCATTAACACAGGCTCTAATGCCAGCTATGAATAATGACTCGCATGTCATCGCTATAAGTTCTATGGGAGGTATTCAAGGAAGTGCAAAATTTCCTGGACTAGCAGCATACTCTAGTGCAAAAGCAGCTGTAATCACCCTTTTTGAGCTATTAGCAGAAGAATATAAAGAAAACGGACCATCATTCAATACACTTGCTCTAGGAGCCGTACAAACTGAAATGCTAGAAGAAGCTTTCCCAGGATACAAAGCGCCACTGACAGCAACAGAGATGGCAGCTTATATCATGAATTTTGCCTTAACTGGTAATAAATTTTATAATGGTAAAGTTTTAGAAGTTAGTTCTAGTACTCCTTAAAGGAATATCGATTAACGATATCAGATCTTTTATTTTAGATGTCAGTTTGAGCAGCAGTCGGGAACGATTATTACCCAGTTTCAATTTGATATTTAATTGGATATGTTGACTTTCAAATCTTTGGGAAATGGAAACCAAAGTGCTACCTTAACTTGTAAAGTTTGCCCTGATAGCAATAGCCTGAAATTATTATGTCGAACTCATGTTATTTATGAATATACTAACGCAATGGCAGTACCTTCCAGATAATGGCCGCTGTAATGAATGTGTCAAACCAGAGATGTGGAAAGTTTTACTTCTTATAGGTTCCATAGTCGCGATTGGATTGTTATACAGCTTTGTTATTAGAAAATATCTTGATAAAAGAAATGATTAATAACGTAATTTTAGACGCTCAATTATAAATTATGCATTTTGTGAAATTGACCATGTTAGTATTACAGTTGTCACCGCACAAAACAACCAGTAGACTTCCAGGCAGACCGATGGAAGGCTACTGGCATGTTTACGTTGGGATTGTAATTTTTATTTTAGGTTTTGCTATTTATGGAAGGTGGAAAATGAGGCAATTTAAAAAGAAAAGTGATCCTGAAGATAATTGACTTAATCTCTATTGTATTTTATATCTCATGATTTATCTTTTTCTTAGAGATTTCATAGATAGAAAAGAGCTAGCAATTGTTTCAAAGGTTATAACGATAATCTAACAGTTTTTCATTTCTAACAACTTATTTATATAACGTACTTATGATTTAGCCGTTTTCTACTTTTGTGGAAATTATACGATTACAAATCGATAAAAGTGACATCAATTTTCGCATTAAGTTTGTGATTCAATAAATCATTTTTATTACTCGGCAATAACCCTAATTTTTCCTTTTACAACTTCAGCAAGTTCACGAGCAGCGACTATATCATCTGCGACTATAGTCACATGTCCCATTTTTCTAAATGGTCTAGTTTCTTTTTTACCGTAGATATGAGGTGTTACACCTGGCATGGCAAGAATATCTTCTATACCATCGTAGATTACATTACCAGTATGACCTTCTTCTCCTACCAGATTTACCATAACACTTGCAATGGTGCTGTCTGTGGCACCTAGAGGTAAATTGCAAACGCATCTTACATGTTGTTCAAATTGATCTGTAATAGATCCTTCTATGGTGTGGTGGCCAGAATTATGTGGTCGTGGTGCTACTTCATTAACTAGTAGCTCGCCAGACTTGGTAAGAAACATTTCTACTGCAAGTAAGCCTACATGTTCATAAGCTTCAGAAACCTCTAAAGCAAGTTCTCTCGCACGGTCAGAGATATCCATGTTAATACGTGCTGGACATATGACATATTCCACCTGATTTGCCTCAGGATGGAACTCCATCTCTACTACTGGGTATGTTTTCATCTCTCCGTTTGCATTGCGAGCAACGATTACAGCTAGTTCTAGGTCAAAATCGACCATGTCTTCATAAATACATTCTACTTGAGGTAAGTCTTCCAGATCACTAGCTTGTCGTATTACTTTAACACCTTTTCCATCATAACCACCTTCGGCACTTTTCCATATAAAAGGATAATTTCTTTGGTGTTCTAGATTAGGTTGAGAGTATACCTCAAAGGCTGCAGTCGCGATGCTTTTATCTAGGTAAAAAGATTTTTGTCGCGCTTTATTCCTTATAAGATTAAGAACTTTGGCGCTAGGAGAAACAGCTATTCCTTTATCTTCTAGATCTTGAAGCGCTTGCACGTTTACATTTTCTATTTCTACAGTAAGAACATCTACCTGTTCACCAAATTCCATTACAGATTCATAATCCATAATATCTCCTTCAAAATAAACGTCACAGCCTTGAAATGCCGGTGCCGTATCATCCTTATCCATCACATAAGTGTTGATGTCCCATTTTCTAGTGGTGTAAAGCATCATTTTGCCTAGTTGCCCACCGCCTAAAATACCTAATGTAAAACCTGAAGAGAATTGTGTCTGTTTCATGTTTCAAAAATAAGGGGTTATATTGAAACCTAACTTGAAATAGAAACAGAATTATATATATTTAAACCGATTAGTTTATCATCCTAATAACCACCGCTAACAGATACTGTCAACTGCTTACTAAATAGTATCTTTGCAAAAAATGAACTATAGTGATTAAGATCCACGATCTTTATTTTAAACCTTTCTTGAGCGCACAAGAAATAGCTGCTGCTGTAGATAATCTTGCGTCTCAAATCAATAAAGATTTATCAAATAAAAAGCCCGTATTTTTAGGAATATTAAATGGTAGTTACATGGTCCTTGCCGACCTGACTCGTAAATTTAATCATGAATGTGAGATAAGTTTCTTGCGTGCAAAAAGTTACGACGGTACTAGCTCTACTGGTGTCGTAGAGTTTGGTAACGAGCAAGATGTAGATCTAGCAGGTAGGACAGTTGTTATCGTAGAGGATATAGTAGATAGTGGTCTGACGGTAGAGAAGCTTTCGCGAAAGCTAGCCGAACACAATCCTCTAGAGATTAAAATAGCAACGCTCTTTTTTAAACCAGAAGTGTATGATCGAGAGTTGAAAATCGATTATATAGGGCAGGAAATAGCAAATAAATTTGTCGTAGGATACGGCATGGATTATAATAATTTAGGGCGCAATTTGCCCGAACTTTACGTACAAACTCAACGCATGAAAAATATCGTTTTATTCGGCCCTCCAGGAGCAGGAAAAGGAACTCAAGCAACTCGTTTAAAAGACAAATATGGTTTAATTCATATTTCTACAGGAGATGTTTTTAGATACAACATTAAAAACGGTACTGAACTAGGTACGCTGGCAAAGTCATTCATAGATAAAGGAAATCTAGTTCCAGATAAGGTAACTATTAAGATGCTTAAGGCCGAGGTTGAAAAAACACCAGATGCTGCAGGTTTTATTTTTGATGGTTTTCCTAGAACAGGTGCACAAGCAACGGCGCTAGACGAATTATTATCTCAAAAAGGTACAGAGATAGCTGGAATGGTAGCTCTAGAAGTAGATGATGAAGCTCTAGTAGAACGTCTTCTAGAAAGAGGTAAAGATAGCGGTCGCCCAGATGATGCTAATGAAGGTGTGATAAGAGATCGTATCTCGGTTTATTACAAGCAAACTGCGCCATTAAAAGATTTTTATGAGGCGCAAGGAAAATATTATGGCGTGGATGGAGTAGGATCTATGGATGCTATTACAGAGCGTTTAAGTGTCGAGTTTGATAAACTTTAAAAAAGTAATAAGTAGAAACTATTCCCTTCTGGTCTAGGGAAACGGTTTCAAATAATATAAATACTCTGTTAACTATTAACTGAGAACAAAAATGGTTTTTTAATAACCGTTTAATTGAATATAGAACTATGACTGAAGGCAATTTTGTCGATTATACAAAGGTAACTGTAGAATCTGGCCGTGGCGGTAAAGGAAGCACACACTTACACAGGGAAAAATATATAGATAAAGGTGGCCCTGATGGTGGTGATGGTGGTCGTGGTGGTCATATCATACTTAGAGGTAATAAAAATCTATGGACACTTTATCATTTTAAATATAAGCGTCACTTTAAGGCTGCTCAAGGTGGTAACGGTGCAAAGCAACGTAGAACTGGGTACGATGGTGAGGATATTATAATAGAATTGCCATTAGGTACGGTTATTAGAGATACAGAAACTGGTCTTGTGGTACATGAGATTCTAGAAGACGGTGCAGACTTTATCCTTTGTGAAGGTGGAAAAGGTGGTCGTGGTAACTGGCATTTTAAAACCTCTACTAGACAGACGCCTCGTTATGCACAAACAGGAATGGATGGTACGTCTATCGATGTAACATTTGAACTTAAAATTCTTGCCGATGTAGGTCTGGTAGGATTTCCTAATGCAGGTAAATCTACTTTACTTTCTGTACTTACAGCAGCAAAACCTAAAATAGCAAACTATGAGTTCACAACCTTAAAGCCTAACCTAGGTATTGTAGAGTACCGTGATTATAAAACCTTTGTAATAGCAGATATTCCTGGAATTATAGAAGGCGCTGCAGAAGGTAAGGGAATAGGACACCGCTTCTTAAGACATATAGAACGTAATTCTACATTGCTATTTCTAGTGCCAGCAGACTCTGACGATATAAATGCAGAGTATGACATTCTCGTGAATGAGTTGAGAAAATACAACCCAGAGATGCTGGACAAAGAACGTTTTGTCGTGATCTCAAAAGCAGACATGCTAGACGAAGAATTAATGGAAGAAATGAAAGAAGAATTAGACAATGATGGAGCTTTTAATGGAGCACCTTATATGTTTATATCTTCTATTTCACAGCATAACTTAACACAGTTAAAAGATCGTCTGTGGGCGATGTTGAATGAGTAAAAAACTTTATTTAATCATATCTCTAATTTAATAGAACAATGAAAAAACTACTATTTATATCATTATTATTTATTGGGTTTATATCTCATGCGCAGGATCATTTAGGGATGTGGAGTTTTGAAAGTGTAGATCGTGAGGCTATCAATACAGAGTCTATGGATAAAGAAAAACTAGAAGAAAGAATCGGTAAGGTTTCTGATATGTTCGGTTCTCTAAAACTAAATTTTTCTGATGACGGGACTTATTCTTTAACTGTAATGGGACAGATTCAAAGCCACGAGTATGTCCAAAATGAAAATATATTACTTTTAAATAAAGAAGATAAGTTAGAAGTACTCACGGAGAATAAGGCTAGATTCTCTTCTGGTAGTGTGGTTTTGTTTCTACAAAAAGGAGATGTGACGGTAGAAAAAACATATACCTATCTAAAAAAAACCAGCTATATAAACGAGAAGATAAAAGAAGAGTTGCTTTTAGGTAAATGGAAGGTAGAAGAGGTGAGAGTTGTGAATAAGTCCGAAGACGCAGATATGTTTCAAAAGGTAGGGTTAATGATAACACTAAATTTTAAAACTAATAACGAGGTAGAGCTAGGTGTAAGTGGATTCAATAATGCTCAAAAGTTTAAAATTAATCACGATAATAATGATCTGGTAGGTACTTCAAGTTCTGGTGAAGAAAAGATTGTATATAGAATACATCAATTAAATGATAACTTTATGATCGTTTCTCAAATAGAAGATGAGATTTTATTATACATGGTAAGGGATAACTAGATGGTACTGATTTAAAAACATAAAAGCCTGAATCTTTATTAGATTCAGGCTTTTATGTTTTTGATACGCTTAGTTCACCGCTCAAATTACTTAAAGTACCGTAGGTAAATCGCGTTGCGTATGTTCCCGTTGCTCTTTTATAAACGAGCTTTATAAAATTAAGATATGTTATTATTCATGATTATTGTGCTCGTACGATAGTCATTGATGTGTATTGTTTTTATTTATAAAGTAAATATCTGACTCTGATTTCTTGATACTCTTCTAGTCCTTTCTCCCAAGTGGCTGCTATTTCTTGTGCGGTCATGCCTTTCTCGATCTGTGCTTGCAATGTTTTTGTTCCTGCTAGCTTAGTAAAAAATGAGTAAAAGAAGTTTTGTTTTGATGGCGCTTTCGCGAAAGCGTCTACCAAAAACTCTAAGTTTAAATAATCTAGCTTTTTATAGTCTCTAAGGTCTACACCGTAGCATTTCTTCCCGTTAAATTTAGGTCTTTTGGCACCTACATTAGGCGTAGGTGTAAAGTCAAATTCTGTGTATTTTACCAGTGATGGAGAACCGTAAACTTGAAATTGCATCTCTGTACCACGGCCTACACTTACATCTGTACCTTCAAAGAAACATAGACTGGGATATAAATTTATAGCCTGGTCGTTAGGTAAATTAGGAGATGGTTTTATAGGTATGCTATAAGAGGAGTCGTGTGTGTAGTTTTTACATTCAATGATCTCTAGGTTTGCTACTAGGTTATTTTCTAGCCAGTTTTCTCCATTAATCATAAGGGCATATTCTCCTATGGTCATGCCATGAACTACTGGTACAGGGTGCATACCTACAAAGCTCTGATGCTCTTGCTCTAGAATAGGACCGTCTATATAATGACCATTAGGGTTAGGCCGGTCTAGAACGATTAATTTTTTATCGTACTGCGCACAGGCTTCCATGACGTAATGTAGTGTAGAGATGTAAGTGTAAAAACGTGCGCCAACGTCTTGTATGTCAAAAAGGACAACATCTACGTCTTCTAATTGTTTTTTGTAAGGCTTTTTATTTTTACCGTATAAAGAGATTATAGGTAGCCCAGTTTGAGAGTCTATACCATCTTTAATCGTTGCGCCAGCGTCTGCAGTACCTCTAAAACCATGCTCTGGTGCAAATACTCTTTTAATGTCTATACCATGCGATAGTAAAGTGTCTACGAGATGTGTGTAACGTAGTTTTTCTGTAGTTTTCCATTCTTTAGATATAATCGTGTCTTGTGTTTTTACAACACTAGTTTGATTACCTACTATGGCAACTTTTTTATCTTTTAGTTTTTTTATCCAATCACCTAATAGATAGGCTGCAGGAATAGGCTCGTTGTTATTTGCGTCTACTAGAAGCTGCTTATTGCGTTTGTCTTGCGATGCAAGCTCTTCTTTAACAGGAGATGTAGGCGTATTATTACTATTGATCTTAGAATTACAAGAAGTTATTACTAAGACCATAGCGATTATGGTATATTTGAATATATAAGTAGAAAAAGTGAATCTAGAGTATTTCATTGCTAAAAGGGTACAAAGTAGTACAAGTTATAAAAATAGTGTAAGTGCACCGATAATAAAAATTGCGATAGCAGCAATTGCTATAGGTATTATAGTGATGCTTATAGCTATAGCTACTGGTGTAGGACTGCAAAAAAAGATAAAAGAAAAAGTAAGTGCTTTTAATGGACACGTAAATATTTCTTTATACGACCGTAATAACTCTGTAACCACGGTAAAACCTATCTCAAAGGAGCAAGATTTTTATCCTGATTTTACAGATGTACCAGCGGTAACACACATACAGGGTATCGCTACTAAGGGTGGTATGATACGCACAGCAACCGATTTTGAAGGGATTATTCTTAAAGGTGTCGGCATAGATTATGACTGGCAGTATCTTCAAGAGTTTTTAATAGAAGGTGAGTTGCCCGAACTAAGTATAGATGACACTTCTTTTGACATATTAATTTCTGATGATATTGCTGCGCGTTTACAACTTAAAGTAGGTGACCAGGCAAGTACTTATTTTATGAAAGCAAATGGTCAGGAGCCTATTGCTCGATTTTTTACCGTTTCTGGGATTTATGATAGTGGTCTAGAAGAGTATGACTCTAAATTTATAGTAGGCGATATGAAACACATACAGCGTATTAATAAATGGGATGAAAATCAAGTAGGGAAATTTGAGGTTTTTATTAATGATTTTGATCAACTTGATGAAATAGGTAGAAACATACAATTAAATACACCATCAGAATTAAATGCTAAAACTATAGAACAAGAGCTACCTGCTATATTTCAATGGCTCGCTTTGCTAGATGGTAATATTTTTGGAATTATAGGTATAATTCTCATCGTAGGTATAATCAATATGATTACCGCATTATTAGTATTGATTCTAGATCGAACTAATATGATAGGTGTTTTAAAATCCCTCGGTGCTTCTAACTGGACTGTGCGTAAAATATTTCTTTACAACGCAATGAATTTAGTTTTTAAAGGTCTTGTGATAGGGAATGTCATAGGTTTAGGTTTGATAGGGATTCAATTCTTTTTCAGCCCGTTAACGCTAGATCCACAATCGTATCATGTTACTGAGATGCCTGTTTATATATCGTGGTGGCATGTCGTGGCTTTAAATCTAGGAACCTTTGTAGTATGTTTACTCGCTTTGATCGTACCTACTTTTATAGTGAGTAAAATAAGTCCGGTTAAGGCGATGCGATTTGAGTAAATATCAAATATCTAGACTAGATCTAGACTATGCCAACACAAATAATTGGCATGTCAAATCTGAATGACTTTGTCAAAAAGTTTTAGAAACTAACATGCTGACTGTGTGTCTTGGCATGTGGGTTAAGGATGTAGAAAATTTACTATCTAAAAAATGGTTTAGGTTTTGATACTATTAAAACTTACCAACCTCTAGAACTAGAAGCAGCCTCTAGCTTATCCTCAATATCATCTGGTAATTGATAAAAGAAATCAGTTCCTGTTAACTCTTCTATTTTATCTACACTAGTGATAAAGTCATAAATAGATTTGTTAGTCTTTTTATGTGGCATGAGAAAAGCTACCATTTTGCCACCATTAGAGTCAGTGCGATATAGGATTTTATAATACTGTTCTGGTACTGATACATCTTCAGAACCTATTGATTTTAAATTGTCTTTTAAAACAGACCCTGTAATCACATAAATCTCATCATAACGTTTTGCATAATACCTAGTCTTTTGCTCTAGTCTGTTCCATATACCGGCATTAAAGGCGTGTACTTGTGGACTTATGTTAGAAGTAAGAAAGGTCTCGTCATGAGCAGCTTTAGTAGATTTTCTGTCTCCTGCAGGAACTAGGTGTCCTTTATCATAACCACTTTTTTTATAATTGCGCCAGTGAGCAGCCTTAGTTTTTACTTTATCATCTACCTCAAAGTATGGTCTCTTGTAATGGTTATTAGTTATGTCGCTTGCTCTTAAAACATGCGCTGTCCATTCTGCCTGCTCATGTTGTTCGTTATAAGATAGGCTGTAAGTATGGTGGTTTACAATTTGATTATTAGAACGTGGTAAAAAATCTTTCAATGCTAGCGATTTCATACCGTCACCATTTATGTCACGATTTAGAAACTCATCTTGAGATAAATTATCTTTAGAATACGCTTCATTCTCTTTATTTTGATAGGTGTAATAAACAGCAGCGCAGGCTAGTATTATAATAGGGTAAATGTATTTTCTCATCTAACTAGTTTTTACGTCCAGAGCATCTCTTAAAGCATTTCCTAAAAGCATAAAAGCCATTACTAAGGTCATGATAGCTATTCCTGGAACGATTGCAAGATAAGCTTTGTCTAGAATTATGTATTGGTAATGATCTTTTATCATGCTGCCCCAACTAGGCATGGGAGGTTGTGCGCCTAGACCTAGAAAGCTAAGACCACTTTCTATAAGAATAGATGCAGCAAAATTTGCTGCGCTAATCACGATTACAGGCGCCATAATATTGGGTAGAATATGTTTTGTTATAATTCTATAATTATTAAAACCTAAAGCTTTGGCAGCAGTTACGTATTGGTATTCTTTGGCGACTATGATCTGTCCTCGTACCACACGTGCTACCTCTACCCACATCGTAAGACCTACCGCTATAAAGACAGTAAGAAACCCTTTTCCTAAAGCTATACTTATAGCAATTACCATAAGAAGTGTAGGTATGGACCAGGTAACATTGATTAACCACATGATAGCAGCGTCTATTTTACCACCATAATAACCTGCGACCGCTCCTAGAAATATTCCAATAATTAAGGAAATGAAAACCGTTACAAATCCTATAGAAATACTAACTCTAGTCCCTACCATCATACGACTTAAAAGGTCACGACCATATTTATCAGTACCTAGAAGAAATGTTTTTTGAGAGGTGTAGCTTTCGCGAAAGCGAGACAAATCCATCTTTTTTTCTAACTTTAAAGGCACTTCTATAAAAGGCAATAGATTACCATCTACATCATATGGACGGTAATAAAAAATACCATCTTTGAAATCAAGATCTGAATAAGGGATTTCTTCAAAGGAAGATGTTTTTCCATTCCACCAGTCCCAAAAACTAGATTCTGTTTGTACAGATGGAAGTTGCAGAAGGTTTACCGTAAAACCTGGAGGCTGTGAATGTATAGAAATATGCATTTGATTTGCATACTGCGTGTCGTCTGGTGCGAGTACATATGCAAAGAGTGCAATGATGGCATAAAACAGAATGACTATAAAACTCAAAACGCCCCAGAAGTTTTTTTTGAATTTCTGGAGCGCGATAGAGCTTAATGATGTTGTTTTATGAGACATTAGTTTTTAACGCTCCATTTAGTCTTGTTCTTATTCTTAATGTTGTTCATGCGTAAATCTTTAAGAACATTTACAGCCTCAGAAACGTAAACATCTTTCTTAAGATTTTTCATCCATGCTTCACGTTTATCTTTAAGAGCACTATCATTTAAAGTTAGTGTCTTCTCATAAGTTAGCATATCAAATTCTAAGTTGTTTTTATAATCAGATAAAGAGTCAAATTGCTCTGTTTCTTTTTCTAACCTGTCAAGACGCTCGCTGTATTCTGTAAAATTTAATGGAATGTCATTGTTATCACGTTGCTCGCTCAACCATTTTGCGTTGTCATCTATCAGTTTAAAAGTAGGGTTGTTATTTATCCTTTCTTGTGCCTTTTGAATAGATTCTGCAAGATTAGAATAACCTGTAAATTTATTATAATCTGCTTTGGCGATTTCATCATAAGGAAGTGGGAATTCTTCATCGCGTTCTCCTACATCTATATAACTGTATCTACCTGGTGTAACGACGTCACTTTTTACACCTTCTAGCTGTGTACTACCTCCATTAATTCTATAGAATTTTTGAGTAGTTAATTTTACAGCGCCTAAATCTCCATATTGATTATTACGCACCCACTGATTAAGATCTTCAAAGTTTTGAACCGTTCCTTTACCAAATGTTTGCTTGCTACCTATTATTACAGCACGCTCATAATCTTGTAAAGCTGCGGCTAGTATTTCACTTGCACTAGCACTAAACTCGTTTACCATAATTACTAGTGGTCCTTCCCAAAGAATCTCACCGCTATCACTGTCTCTAAGAGTTCTTGTTCTTTTATCTTTTAAAGCTACTTGTACTACAGGACCTTCGTCTACAAAAAGCCCTGCCATTTCTACAACTTCTCTCAAAGATCCACCACCATTATTACGTAGGTCTAAAATAAGACCGTCCATACCTTCAGTTTTTAATCTTTTGATTTCTTGTGCGATATCATTTGCTGATGCACGCCCATTAGGATCGTCAAAATCAAAATAGAATTTAGGCAAGTTGATGAAACCAAATCTAAAGTCCTGATCTTTTCCTATTACAGATTTTGCAAAAGTTTCTTCTATTTGAACTATATCTCTTATTAAAGTAATATCTTCTATAGATCCATCTACTCTTTTAAGGGTTAAGATAACTTTACTGCCTTTAGGACCTTTTATCAATTCTACGGCATCACTTATTCTCATACCTACTATAGAAGTAGCAATAGTATCTTTTTCTTGTGCTACTTTAAGGATTTTATCGCCTACCTCGATCAGCTCACTTTTCCATGCTGGTCCACCAGAGATAATTTCTATAACACTAATGTAATCCATCTTTTTTTGAAGGCGCGCACCTATTCCTTCCAGTTTACCACTCATTGAAGTGTCAAAACGTTCTTTGTTTTGTGGTGGGAAATAATTAGTATGTGGGTCAAAGTGTGCTGTTATAGAATTTACAAATAGAGAGAAATAGTCTAGACGTTGTACATCGTCATTATTGTCAAAATTCTCTAACATCGACTTTTTGATCTCTGCTCTTGTTTCTTTTTCTAGATCAACAAGGCTCTTCTGTTCAGATTTAGGATCTTCTTTTAGAGTTTCCTTTTGTTCTTCTATTTTATCATAATAAGTACCTAGTGCTGTTAGTTTTAATAACTTTCTCCATCTATCTTTTAATTCGGCTTTGTTCTTTGCATAAGGAGCCTTTTCATAATCGGTATCCATACGCTCATCTGCGGTAAAGTCAAATGGCGTTTCTATTAATTTTGCAAATATTTTCTCTGATTCTTCTTGACGCTTTAAAAGACGCTCGTAGGTTAGATTAAATAAATCGACCTTACTATCACGTATTTGGTCGTCGATTAAATATTCATATGCCTGGAATTCTTTATAATCACTTTCTAAAAAGTATCTTCTTGCAGGATCTAAGTCGTTGATGTAATTATCAAAAATGTCTTTTGAAAATTGGTCGGTAAGATCTGCTGGTGAAAAGTGATTTCTTTTTAAGACGTGCGAAATTAAATTTACTAATAACTGCTCTTTTTCTTTGTCTCCAGGGTCTATAGTATTGTTAGTAAAACTACAGCTAGCCGTTGCCACAAGTAATGTGAGTATCGCTAGTATAAAATTATTTTTAAGGAAATTCATAAGGATTTTCATTTGTCTCTTTCTACACATGTAAAAACCATGCCAATTTAAGATGGTTAAAGTAAGGCAAGAATATCACATGGTACGGCTAATTTACTTAATTTTAACCACCTTAAAAATCTTATGGAAAATAAAAAGAAACCACTCATCCTTGTTACTAATGATGATGGTATTACCGCAAAGGGAATCAGGACGTTAATAAGTATTGCTAGAGAACTAGGCGATGTAGTAGTGGTTGCACCAGATAGTCCACAAAGTGCTATGGGACACGCTATAACTATAAACGATACGCTTTATGTAAAAGAATTCTTACAGCATGACTATAATCATAAAGAATATACAACTAGTGGGACACCGGTGGATTGTGTAAAAATGGCTAGTCACGAGATATTAGATAGAAAACCAGATTTATGTGTTAGCGGTATTAATCATGGTAGTAACAGTGCTATTAATGTAATTTATAGTGGTACAATGAGTGCTGCTATGGAGGCAGGTATAGAAGGAATACCTGCAATAGGTTTTTCTTTATGTGATTATGATCATGATGCAGACTTCTCTTCATCTAGAGATTATGTAAAACAAATTATCGAGCAGGTGCTACAAAAAGGAATGGCTAAAGGCGTAGTTCTTAATGTCAATATTCCTAAAGCCTCAAAAGAAGAAATTAAAGGCGTGAAAATATGTCGTCAGGCAAACGCTTATTGGGTAGAAGAGTTTGATAAACGTACTAACCCATATGGTAAGGATTATTACTGGCTTACAGGTAAATTTGTTAATGACGACAAAGGACAAGATACCGATGAGTGGGCATTAGAAAATAATTATATTTCTATTGTACCTACACAATATGATCTTACTGCACATCATTATATGGGAGAACTTAATACATGGGATTTTGGCAAGTAGAATATTAAAAGGGTTTATTATGGGTCTTATAGCAAACGCTATAGGCACCTACTTATATATTATTCTCATAACTCCTTATGAGTTTGAAGAAGCTCTAGTAAATGGTTATAGAGAAGGTTTTTTAGGTAAGTTGATCGTATTAGGTGCTATACTTAACTTAGTTCTGTTTTTCTTTTTCCTTACTGGAAAAATAGGCCAGTTTCAAAAACCAATTCAAGAATATGAGGCACGTGGGGTGGTAATGGCTACCATGTTAGCAGGTATAGCAGGTTTAATGTTTAACTTTATTCTATGAAATACTATTTAATAGCAGGCGAGGCGAGTGGAGATCTTCATGGATCATTACTTATGCAAGAGCTTAAGAAGAAAGATCCAGAGGCTCAATTTCAATTTTGGGGTGGAGATTTAATGGAGGCTCAAGGTGGTAAACTTGTTAAGCACTATAAAGAACTCGCTTTTATGGGCTTTGTAGAAGTGCTGAGTAATCTCAAGACTATACTTAAAAACATAGGCATCTGTAAAAAAGATATTGAAAAGTACAAGCCCGATGTTATTATTTATATAGACTATCCTGGTTTTAATTTCAGGATTATGAAATGGGCAAGACTTAAAGGTTACCGCAATCACTATTATATCTCACCACAAATTTGGGCGTGGAAAGAAGGTCGCATTACAGCGATAAAAAATGATGTAGATGAGATGTATGTGATCCTGCCTTTTGAAAAGGATTTCTATGAGCAGAAACATCGATTTCCAGTTCATTTTGTTGGACATCCTTTAATAGACGCCATTTCTCAACGAGAGCCTGTAGATCACATTAAATTTCTGGCTACCTATAATCTAGATGACAGGCCGCTTATCGCGTTATTACCTGGTAGTCGCAAGCAAGAGATTAAAAAGATGCTTAGTGTCATGCTAGAGATGGTAGATCAGTATCCAGATTACCAATTTATCATTGCTGGTGCACCTGGTCAGGACGAGTCTTTTTATAGTACCTATTTAAAAAATTATCCAGTAACAATAGTCATGAATCGTACGTATGATTTAATGAGCTTGTGTCACGCTGCATTAGTAACTTCTGGTACAGCAACCCTAGAAACAGCTCTTTTTAAAGTGCCACAAGTCGTTTGTTATAAAGGTAGTTCCATAAGCTACCAGATAGCAAAAAGAATCGTGAAACTAGATTACATATCTCTAGTTAATCTAATTATGGACGAGCCTGTGGTTACAGAACTTATTCAAGGTAAATTTAATGCCAAAACACTTAAAAAGGAATTAGATGCCATTCTAGAACCAGGGCAACGCAATCGCATTTTTGCCGATTACTTTAAGTTGGAAAAAAAATTAGGTGGTATAGGTGCCAGTGAGAACACAGCTAGTTTGATATGTAAAAATATTATGAAGTAATATGATTGTAAATATTCCGCTTTCGCGAAAGCAAGACCTTAAAAATAATTGTTCTATTCACATAGTTTCATTTACATTACTGTCCTTGCTATTTTTAGGGTTAACATCTTGTGGTAGTTCTAAACCTAGAGTGATTACTACAAAAAAGCAAGCCGCTAGGATATTACTCCAAAAGGAAAAGTCTGCTACTGCGAGACCAGAGCTTAATAGAGGTTTTAAAACGTCGGGAAAGGAATTTTCTGACACAGAAGTATCGGTTCAAAAACCTTATCAAGAGGAGAGTACTTCATTTATCGATGAGGTAATTGATAACGCGATGGATTATAAAGGTGTGAAGTACCGTTATGGAGGTACAACTAGAAAAGGAATGGACTGCAGTGGTCTTATATGCACCGCATTTAAAGAGGCTGGTAAAACGGTGCCACGCACCAGTCGTTCTATGTATGCTACTGCTCAAGAAATGGATCTCGATGAGGTGAGAAAAGGAGATTTTTTATTCTTTGCAACTGGTAGAAATAAACGTCAGGTAAATCACGTGGCTTTAATAACTAGGGTAACTCCAGGAGAAATTGAGTTTATACATTCTACCACATCTCGTGGCGTTATGACCTCTACACTTAACGAAGTATACTGGCTAAACGCCTTTCTTAGAGCCGGTAGGATAGAATAGAAATAGTTTCACTATATTTATTCATGCGCTGGTTAGACTATACTTTTTATAGAATTTTATTGTTTCTTATTTTAGGAATCCTATTCTCTAGATTCATAAAAATAGATCCTGCATTTTTTATTTATGCAATTTGTGGCGCTGTATTTTGTGCCATGATAGTTTTGTTGATAGGTAAGTTTTATTTTGGTTTTAAAGCTGTTTTTGCTCTTTCAGTTTATAGTTTTTTCTTTTTAATAGGAGGCGTGCATTTATACTTCCAGAATGAAATAGAGGTAAATCATTTTATAACAAAGCAAATTCAGGGTCAGGATCATGTACTGCAATTAAAGCTGTCCGAGCGATTAACTTCTAATAAATTTAATGACCGCTTTTATGCTCAGGTCCTAGCGCTAGATAAGGAAGTTGTCTCAGGTAATACCCTAGTATTATTTAAAAGATCAGATAGTCTAGGTTATAAAGTAGGTGACCGACTCACAGTTTATGACGATGTTAATTTACCTGCATTTGCTCGCAACCCAGAGGACTTTGATTACAGAAAGTATTTGAAATCTATAGATGTTTACGGTCAGGTGTACGTAGATAAACCTAAGATTTTAAAACACGTAAATGGAGAAGGAGATTTAAGTTTCTTACTAAAATTGCGCAAAACTATTTTAACAGAATTAGCTAGATCAGGTTTAAGAGATAGACCTAAAGCTATGATCGAAGCACTAGTTTTAGGGCAACGACAAAACCTTGACCCTGAAGTAACAAAAAGTTTCAGAGACGCAGGTGTAATTCACATACTAGCATTGAGTGGTTTACACGTAGGTATTCTATTATTGATATTAAGGTTTATGTCTAGACGGCTTTTAAGATTTAAATACGGTCACTGGATACAGAGTGTTTTATTAATTGTGCTATTATGGTCGTTTGCATTGCTTACAGGCATGTCACCTTCTATTATGCGTGCTGTAACTATGTTCTCTTTTGTAGCTATAGGTATGAATCTTAAACGTAAGGGTTCAGTTTATCACAGCCTTACGTTATCTGCATTTTTGCTTTTGTTGTATGACCCTAGATTATTGTTTCAGGTAGGTTTTCAGTTAAGCTATATGGCTGTCTTTTCTATAGTTCTAATTCAGCCAGTAATTGCAGGGCTATGGACATGGCGTAATAAGGTGAAAGATTTTTTCTGGAATATTTTTACAGTTACTCTAGCTGCTCAAATAGGTGTTGCGGGAATAAGTTTGTTTTATTTTCATCAGTTTCCAGGTCTGTTTATTTTGGGTAATATGATGCTATTGCCTTTACTACCATTTATTATCGGCGCGTCATTATTGCTCATATTTTTATTAGTAATAGATTTCCCTACGGGATGGCTAGTTGCAATTTTAAATAAGGTTCTAGAATTTATAATAGGTACAGTCGCTAGAATAAGTTCATGGGATACATTTATAATTAAGGAAGTGCATATCTCCCTATGGGAAACGGTTTTAATTTATGTTGCTTTATTTAGTATAATTCTATTTTTACTGCCTTATTTTAAAAGAAGTAAAAGAGAGCGTTTCTATCTTAAAAAACCTAACTGGATGTTGCATACAAGTATAGTTTCTTTACTACTGTTTTTTAGTTTAAAAGGCTATGAATCTTACTCTTCTGGTACAGAACGTTTTTTTGTTTTACATCAAGCAACAGGAAGTGCTGTCAGTATTAGTAATAATAATCATGCTCTGGTGTATACGGATTTACATGTAATGGATTCTTTACGTGCATTTAATAGTCTAGAGAGATTAAAAGCGATCGAGAATCATCGTGGTAAAACATTAGTTATAGATACTCTTAAAAATGTGCTTAGTCACAAGGAGGTTCCTTTAATAGTTGTAGATGAAAATAGTTTGTATAGTAATGAAATTAAGAATGCCACGGTATTGCTTTCTCATTCTCCTAAAATTAATCTAGAAAGACTTATTCTAGATATAAGCCCTAAACTTATTATAGCAGACGGCTCTAACTACCGTAATATCGTAGATAAGTGGAAAGTTACTTGTTATAAGAATAACGTAGAATTACTCAACACTTATGAAGTAGGAGCGATAGAGATTAATTAATCTTGTAATTTATATTTAAAATCACGCTGGTAATCACTCCATTTTTTACCTGTATTGATCGTTTTGTAAGTCTCATCAGATAACATAGTAATGTAAATCTCCAGCTTCTTAGAATCTAATTTTCCAGGAACAGGATTAATGATCGTTCCTCTTTCATCAAAGAAGACAAGTGTAGGGTATTCAAATATTCTTATAAAAGATGCAAACTGATGTTGTGCTCTATCATTGCGTTTCTTAAAAGGATTTGCATAAGTAGCTCCTTTGTAATTGATTACCTCTGTTCCTTCGACATTAAATTTCACAGGGTAATAATTTTTATTGATGTAGGTGGCAATGTCCGCTTTCGCGAAAGCGTGCTTATCCATCCATTTACAATTAGGACACCAGTCCGTATAGGACTTCATCAAAATCTTGCGAGGTTCTTTTTGTTGAGCAGCTAGTGCCTCGTTCATGGTCATCCAGTTGACTTGAGAAAAACTAATTGTCGAAAACAATAAAAATAAGATAGTAAATAATTTCATAAGGTAAAGTTACAAAATCTATCAATGCAAAAAACGCACCGTAATGGTGCGTTTTATGTTAAAAATTTTTTAGAATAAATTTGTTACGTGATTCCGTGCATCTTTTTGATCAATATAGGTTTTATCAATAACATGATTATTCCAGCACCTATAGGTAATAATGTGAAAATCATGAAGAATGTAGATAGTCCATACTGCTCAGAAATTGAGTCAATAAAACTACCTGAAAGTCCTGCAAGAGTGTTAGCAATGAAGTTTGCAACAAACCATATACCGAACATTAAACTCATCAATTTAACTGGTGCTAGTTTACTTACATAAGATAGTCCTACTGGAGAGACGCATAGTTCTCCTAGAGTATGAAATAAGTAAGCTAGAATAAGCCATAAAATACTTACTGATGCTGTTTTTGCACCTTGCGGTATATCCATAGAGCCATAAGCAAGAGCACCAAACCCTATTCCTAAAAGAATTAAGCCGATCGCAAATTTTACTGGTCCAGAAGGATTCATTTTAGATTCCCATATTCTCGAGAATACTGGTGCAAATGCAATAATGAAGAATGAGTTGAGGATACCGAACCATGATGCACCTATTTCTACTTCGTTCTCATTAATTTTAGTTAATGTTCCTTTAGTAGCGCTTTCTTCAGAAAAACCAACTCCTTGAGCTAGAAGAAGGTTGTAAGGATTACCTACTTTCATAAGTTTGTTCTCTTTCTTTTCTTCGTCACTTAGCTCATTGTACTCTCCTTCTTTTAAGTAAGTATCACCTAAGAAAATATCTGTAGATTGTTTTACTCCTTTTGCATCTGTGTATTCTACTATAGCATACTCAGCATCTTTCCAGAATAATCCTTTTTTAGAACGTGCTTCAAATTTAGTTATAACACCTTTTCTTATCATTCCTATAGAATCATTCTTAGCATTTACTATGTAATTGCCGTTTTGAATATTTGATTCGTTTTTCTTGTCGTCAGCAAAGTAAAGGTCTAGTCCGCTACCTACACTAATTCCAGTTTGAGAACCTATCTCAAAATCTTGAGTGGTAAGAATTTTAGTAACTCTAGAATTTCCGTTATCATCTACATAAGAAACTTGGTAAGATTTAGTGTCAAAATCGTTCTTTATAACAAAAATAGCAATCGCCCATATGGTTATAAAACTAGCGATAAGCATGATGCTAGAAAGAGGGTAATCTTTCATAATTTGTTTGCACAACATAGCCAGTACCCATGTAACAATAATCAAAGGCACAATTACTAGAACTGTGTTGATGATAGTAAACGCACTTGCAGCACCACCGGTTAATACACGGTCTGTGTAATCACCTGCAAAAATGGTCATGGATCCACCAGCTTGTTCAAATGCCATCCAGAAGAAAATTGTAAAAAAGGCAAGTACACCTATTACTATAATTCTATCACGTGATATTTTGTTTTTCTTAGCTTCTTCTACTACGTCTTCTATCGCATCTTCAGTTTCTTCTAATGAGTCTTCTACAGCGTCATCAAAATCTTGAGTTCCTTGCGGTGATAATCCTATTCTACCAAATATCTTTTGGACAAAAAAGAATTGTAACATTCCTAAAAACATAAATATTCCTGCAAGACCAAAACCGTAATTCCATCCAAATTTTTCCCCTAAGTAACCACATAAGAGAATACCTAGAAATGCACCTGCGTTGATACCCATGTAAAATATAGTATAACCAGCATCTTTTTCTTTTCCTTGAGATTTGTATAGATTACCTACTATAGAAGAGATATTCGGCTTAAATAAACCGTTACCTAAAATCAATAAGGCTAGTCCTAGATACGTGAAACTTACCGTTTCTATAGCCATTGCTGCATGCCCTAAAGTCATGATTAAAGCACCTATAACTACGGCTTTTCTAAAACCGAAAAACTTGTCAGCTAAAAACCCACCTATAATCGGTGTTAAATAAACTAGTCCTGTATAAAAACCATAAAGTGTTAAGGCATCTGCTCTTTCCCATCCCCAACCTTCATTTAATAAGGATGCGGTAAGAAAAAGAACTAATAAAGCTCTCATCCCATAATAGGAGAAACGTTCCCACATTTCTGTGAAAAACAGAACAAATAGACCAGCTGGGTGATCTAGAATGGTCTTTTGATTTGCGGCAGAACCGTTGAATTTAAATTCCATATGTATAGTTTATGTTTGTAGTTGAGTTGATTGTTATTATAAATTCTCTTTGATAAAATTAGTCATCTTGTTGTACAAGTGTATTCTAGTGTTACCACCATAAATTCCATGATTTTTATCTGGATAAATTGCCCAGTCAAATTGCTTGTCGGCTTGTACAAGTGCTTCTACCATTCTCATGGTATTTTGAACATGTACGTTATCGTCTGCAGTACCGTGTATTAAAAGATATTTCCCTTTTAATTTATCTACATGGTTTATAGGACTGTTATCGTCATAACCACTTGCGTTTTCTTGTGGTGTAGTCATGTAACGTTCTGTATAGATAGAATCGTAGAACCTCCAGTTAGTTACTGGTGCAACTGCTATTGCCATGCTAAAGGTGTCATTACCTTTTAATAAACAATTAGAACTCATAAAACCACCATAAGACCATCCCCATATTCCTACGCGGTTTGCATCAACATAATTCATAGCACCCAGTTGCTTTGCAGCAGCAATTTGATCTTCTACCTCATACTTACCTAATTCTTTTTGAGTAACTTTTTTAAAGTTTGCTCCTTTAAAACCTGTACCACGTGGGTCTACACAAACAACGATGTAGCCCTCGTTTGCCAGCATGCTGTACCAGAAATCATTTGCTCCATACCAGCTATTTGCAACAGATTGTGATCCAGGACCACTGTATTGAGTCATGAATAATGGATATGTCTTGTTAGGGTCAAAGTCTTTAGGTTTCATAGTCCACATATTTAAGTCATTTCCATTAATATTAATGGTAGAGAACTCTTTTTGTGCAACTTGATAGTCATTAAGCTTTGTTGTAAGATCATTATTGTTTTTGATCTCACGCACCTTTTTACCATCCTTTGCATTGTTTAAAGTATACACCGGTGGAGTAGTAGCGCTAGAAAAAGTATTGATAAAGTAAGTGAAATTTTTACTGAAAGATGCGTTGTTAGTTCCTATTTGAGAAGATAATTTTTGCTTTTTCTTACCTTTTAAAGAGATAGAATAAATACCTCTATTTATAGAACCATCTTCCGTACTTTGAAAATAGATGCGTTTTGATTTTGCATCATATCCATAGTATGATGTCACATCCCAGTTGCCTTTAGTTAGTTGTTTTTTCTCCGTACCATTTGCATCATATAGATAGATGTGTCTCCAGTTATCTTTTTCACTCGTCCATAAGAAACTTCCATCTTTTAAGAAAGTAAGATCGTCAGTTACATCTACGTATGCATTGTCCTTTTCAGTAAAGGCGATACTTGCTTTACCACTCGCATCTACATAATAAAAGTCTAGCACATTTTGATGTCTGTTTAATACTTGTGCTGCTAGTTTACCGTTAGGTGAATAGTTTATTCTAGCAATGTAAAATTCTTCATTACGACCTAGTGCAACTTCTTTTCTAGTTCCAGTAGATAGTGTAAACTGGTGTAAAGCCACTACAGCATTTTTTTCTCCAGCCTTAGGGTATTTAAATACATATGGTTTTTGGTACAATTCGTTACCATAAACATCCATTGAGAATTCTGGAACAGCACTTTCATCAAAAGATATAAAAGCAATTTGCTCACTATTAGGACTCCACTCATAAGCTTTTACGATAGCAAACTCTTCTTCATAAACCCAGTCAGTAACACCGTTGATAAGCTTGTTTGTAACACCATCGGTAGTCGCTTGTATAACAGCACCACTTTCTAAATTTTTATAGTAAATGTTGTTCTCAAAAACATAGGCAACTTTCTTACCATCTGGAGAGAAAGAAGGACTTCTAACTAGATCATCATTTAAAGAGGTTAACTCTTTAGTTTCTAAATTAAGAATATGAACTTTATCATTAGAACTGCGTCTGAAAATTTGAGAGCTCTCAGAAATAATCATCATTTGTTTCTCATCACTACTTAAAATATAGTCCTGTATAGGTAATTGAATATCAGAGCTGCTTACTAGAGTTCCAGTTTTTTCGCCAGTCGTATAACTGTACTTATCTATAGTCTGAGTACGGTCTCTGTTATAGTTGAGGACTAAATACTCTGTTCCATTGTTTAAAGATGCTAGAGACTGTAGTCCTTGTGTACGAAATTCACCTCTGTAAATATCTTCTACACTAATATTTTTCTGTGCGGTAATGCTTTGACTTACAAATATAAAAGCCAATAAAAGCATGCAGTTTTTGATCATTCCTTATTTTTAATTACGTGTGACCTCAATTTTACAAAAAATACACCAATAAAGCTACGGTTTTAGGGATTATCCTTTATAAAGGAATTATACATAACGATTGTATCTTTGCCACTCAATTATATTTTATGCAACCTGTTACCGGATTCTCAAAACTTTCTAAATCTCAAAAGATTGATTGGCTCATTAGTAATCATTTAAATGATAACGCTACGGCTAGAGAAACGCTTACCCAATACTGGAATGAAGATCAGAAATTACAAGATCTACACGACGGTTTCAGTGAGAATACGGTTACTAATTATTTCTTCCCATTTGGGCTGGCTCCTAACTTCTTAATTGATAGCCAGCTGATCACTATTCCTATGGCGATAGAGGAGAGTAGTGTGGTGGCTGCGGCTAGTAAAGCGGCTAAGTTTTGGCTAGATCGTGGTGGTTTTAAAACTGTTATCAAAGGAACTAAAAAAGTAGGGCAGGTACACTTGATGTATCATGGTTTGAGCAGTGAGATGGATGCTTTTTACGCTTTCGCGAAAGCGGAATTACTACAATCTCTAGAACAAATAAACGCTTCTATGAAAAAACGTGGTGGCGGTATAGTCTCACTAGATTTAATCGATAAAACCAAAAACCTAAAAGGCTATTACCAGTTGCACGCAACCTTTGAAACCAAAGATGCGATGGGAGCCAATTTTATAAACACCACGCTAGAGCAACTAGCAACTACTTTTAGATTAAAAGCATCTCAATTTGATGGGTTTTCTAGTGATGTGCCAGAGGTAATCATGAGTATATTGAGTAATTATGTGCCAGAATGTGTGGTAAATGTTTCTGTGTCTTGTAAAATAGATGAGATAGGAACTATCAATGGGATAACTGGAAAAGAATTTGCTAGAAAATTTGTGCAAGCGGTAGATATTGCTACGGTAGAACCTTATCGTGCAGTAACCCATAATAAAGGGATTATGAACGGTATAGATGCAGTGGTTATTGCTACAGGAAATGATTTTAGAGCGGTAGAGGCTGGTGTACATGCTTATGCAGCGAGAGACGGTCAGTACCGCAGTCTTACTAAAGCTAGAATTGAGAACGATACCTTTATTTTTGAGGCAGATTTCCCTCTAGCGCTAGGAACTGTAGGTGGACTCACTTCTTTACATCCACTCTCTAAACTTGCTTTACAGATATTAGAAAATCCAAGTGCAGAATATTTAATGAAGGTAACTGCTGTGGCTGGATTGGCTCAAAATTTTGCAGCTCTCCATTCTTTAGTTACCACGGGAATACAAGCTGGTCACATGAAAATGCATTTAGTGAATATGCTAGAACAAATAGGAGCAACAGATGTAGAAAAGGATTTGTTGCGCAAAGAATATGCTGATAAAACCCCTAGTTTTTCTGCGTTAAGAGAAAGTCTGTTAGTATTAAGAAGTTAGATAAGTTTTCTATCTATAGCCTGATAGTATTAAATCCAGTCCAGTTTTTCTTTAGTTATTTCATGTTTTACGTCACCAGTATGTTTTATAACTGCTGGTTCAAATAACATGATGTGTACTTCGTTATGTGCAATGGGTTTGTGCTCTACTCCGCGAGGTACAATATATAGGTCGCCTTCATTAAGGGTTATGGTTTTGTCTTTTAGTTCTATAATCAATTGTCCTTTGATAACATAGAATAACTCGTCTTCATTGATGTGATCGTGCCAGACAAACTCTCCTTGTAGTTTTGCTAACTTTACGTGTTGTCCATTTAACTCACCTATTATTTTAGGAGTCCACTGATCATTAAATAAACTTAGTTTTTCTTTTAAATTAATGGCGCTCATAATTTTTCTTTTATTGTATTTGGGTGAATGTAATAAATGTCGTCTTTATAAGGAGTTTTAGTTTTTATATTCTCAAGTATTTGATCATAAATATCTAACTCTGGATGTAGCGCGATACCTCGTTCTTCCATAGAATAACGCTGTAAGCTGATTAACATCTTTTCATGACGCGGTATGCGATCATAATTTGTAAATTGATCTACCTTTTTATCGATAACGAGGTGAACACTTTTTGATGTGCCAGAATATAGCTTCTTACTTAGATTTTCTTGATTCCTATAATTTGTGACAGTACAGTTGATGTGTATAAAAAGATCTCTAGAAGTGTTACCATCGATTTTGCAGATAACATTCTGTAGGTTAAAAAAGCGCTTTTCTAAATTGATTTGTTAGTGTAATTACTAGTAGCATATTCCGTGTAATAACGATAATAATTTGGTCTAGTTTCCAATGCCAAGATTTCTTAAAAACCATGGTATGCAGGATGATTGCGATACAGGAGTTTTACATAAAAACCTATCAAAAATAATAATCCACTTAACAATTATAACATTCATAAACATTCCGTTTACAAGAAGCGAAAAAACAAATACGTCGCTAAAGTGTGGATAAGTATCTGTTATTTTGATACTTAATAATGTAATGGTTAAAAATTTAAGAGCTTTTAAAATGACATAAAGCCTAAGAAAGCTGTTGCTATATTGTAAAAGATAAGTGAAGCACGGTGCACACAACGATTTGAAAAATATAAATTCATTGTATAAAAAAACGAGGAATATGAATCCCTCGTTTTATTACCTTACTGTTGTGTTTTTATTAGTTATCGTAAGAATGTTTGTATTCCTGTCCGGTAACTATTTTTAACATGTCTTTTTCTAGTGACTCTCTAGGTCTTTCTACATAACGTCCTATTTCTTTTCCGTCTCTATAGAAAATAAAAGTAGGGACACGTTTTATATCATATCCAGAGACTAGGACTGTAGGTTTTGATTTTGATCTATCTACGGCAATCATAGTTACCTTATCAAGATCATAATCAGCAGCTTTTAATATATGATAGAACTGAGGGACTTCTCTTTTTGAGTCTCCACACCAGGTTCCCATATAAGCTCTTATCTCTATATCTACTAGAGCAACCTTAAGCGCATCTATGCTTTTTTGATCTGGTTGATATGCTGCTAGACGACTGTTGAACCACTTATCAAAAGGAGTTTGCATGAATGCATCTTTTTGAACCTCTCCAGATAAATTTCCAGATGCATCCTTAATATAAGAAGTTGTAGCATCTATAATAGGCAGTTCTTGAGTCGCTTCGTCTACCTTGTTATCCATAGATGTTTGAGTAGTAGAAGCCGTAGTAGCAGTTTTTTGAGTTCCACATGCAGTAAGTGTTACCGCAGTAAGTAGTATAAATATCTTTTTCATAATACTAAATTAATGAATTTTGTGTCATTTCTACCGGTTGTTGTGTTCCTATTAACTTTAAGATGGTAGGTGCGATGTCACCTAGAATACCATCTTTTACCTCCTTAATATCTTTGTCTACTATAATAATCGGGACAGGATTTGTTGTGTGAGCTGTATTTACAGATCCGTCAGGATTAAGCATTACCTCACAGTTTCCATGGTCAGCAATAACAATAATGGTATACTCATTTTCAATTGCCGCAGTAATAACTTTATCTGCCGCATCATCCACAGCTTCACATGCTTTTACAGCTGCCTCCATAGAACCAGTGTGTCCTACCATATCAGGATTAGCAAAATTAAGACATATAAAATCTGCTGCTTTATTGTTGATTTCTGGAATAATACTGCTAGAAACACAGTCTATAGACATTTCTGGTTGCAGGTCATATGTAGCGACTTTAGGAGAGTTACACATCAGCCTGTTTTCTCCATGAAAAGGTTCTTCCTGACCACCGTTAAAGAAAAAGGTAACATGTGGATACTTTTCAGTTTCGGCAATACGTATTTGGGTTTTACCATCCTCAGATAGTACCTCACCTAGAGTGTTCTTAAGATTATCCTTCTCAAAGATGATTTTTACATTCTTATAACTATCATCATACTTTGTCATAGTCACATAGTAAAGATCTAGCGCACGCGTGTTTTGCTCATGAAAATCTTTTTGAGAGAGCATTTGTGTTAATTCGCGACCGCGGTCTGTTCTATAATTAAAGAAAATAACCACATCACCGTCTTCTACCAGTCCAGCAGGTTCCGTACCATTAAGAACTACTATAGGTTCTATAAACTCGTCCGTAATATCGTTTTTATAATTTTCTTCTATTGCAGCAACTAGATCGTGAGTAGGTGTTCCCATTCCATGAACAATCACGTCATAAGATTTCTTAACACGTTCCCATCTCTGGTCTCTGTCCATAGCAAAATAACGTCCAGTAATCGTTGCTAGTTGTGCGTTTGTACCGCTTATATAACTGGTAATGTCTTTTACATATCCAGCACCTGCTTTAGGGTCTACATCGCGACCGTCAGTAAATGCATGTATAAAAACATCTTCTACTTCCATGTCTTGCGCTACATCAAGTAATGCCTTTAAATGGTCGATATGTGCATGAACACCACCGTCAGATAATAAACCTAAGAAATGTACTTTTTTAGAATTCGCTTTCGCGAAAGCGAGAGCATCCACCAACACCTTCTCATCTTTAAGAGTGTCGTCTTTTATCGCTTTATTGATTTTGGCTAGATCCTGATACACAATACGTCCAGCACCTAGATTCATGTGTCCTACCTCGCTGTTTCCCATCTGTCCTTCAGGAAGACCTACATGTTCACCATCAGTACGCAATGTAGCATGCGGATATTTATCATATAAACTATCTATAAAAGGAGTATGAGCTTGTGCGATCGCACTTACTTTTGGGTCTTGTGTGATTCCCCAACCGTCGAGAATCATCAATATCGTTTTCTTATTCAATGTGTCAAAATTTGAACTCCTAAGTTAAGAAAATCGCAGGATACTAGCTGATTTTTTGATGATTGTTTGATGGATTAGTTACGAAACCGATTGCGAGGTTTTAGTTTTCAGTCGCAGTGTCAGTATTCAGTGGTTAAGTTTTTATTCATTTGTAATAACTTATTAATTTTTTAGAAGCCTGTTTATTTTTCTTTCCAATTTATTTGTAATACTAAAACTTAAAACTGAACTCACAAATTCTACTTTACCATTTTGATCTATGATCACATGATAAGGGTAATGCGGAATGTTAAATTTATCAATTAAATTATTATCTACAACTGGAGTTAATTGTAAATCTATTGTTTTTAAAAACTGTTTTACATCATATTCACTGTTCCAAGTTACTGCAAAGAATTCAACTGGTTTGCCTTTATATTTCTTCTTAAGTGTATTCATTGATGGAAATTGTTTTACACAAGGTTTACATTGAATAAACCAAAAATCTAGAACTACAACTTTTCCTCTTAGACTTTCTAAAGAATGTTCTTTATCATTTATATCCTTAAAATTTAATTGATTGAGTACAGAGCCATTCAGTTCTTCTCTTTTAGCTTTTTTCTCTTGTTGTTGAGTTTTATAATTACTTTTTTGAGTTTGAGCAGTTGAATTAATAGTTGTAAAAAGAATAAATATGAATAGGAGTAATTTGAAATTCATTTTTTAAGATTTGACTTTTAGAACGAGTAATTTGTTTTTAATATTATGACTCTATGAATTTAATACCTGTTAATTGATATCTATTTACTAATCGCCCTAGCAATCATCCAGCCGCCGGTCCATGCATTTTGAAAATTAAATCCGCCAGTTATGGCATCTATGTTTAAGACTTCTCCAGCTAGATAGAGGTTTTCTTGTTTCTTAGAAGAAAAGTTTTTAAAGTTGATTTCTTTTAAGTCAACTCCACCTGCGGTAACAAATTCATCTTTAAAAGTGCTTTTTCCATTAATAGAAAAAGAGCTTGCAGTTAAAAGTGTCGCCAAGTTTTCTAGATCTACATTAGAACAATCTGCCCAGTTTTTTTCTGTGAGAGATATGCTACTTACTAGATGTTTCCATAATCGTTTAGGAAGATCAAATAACCACTCGTTACCTACTTGTTTTTTAGAGTTTTTTCTTCTTTCAAAAAGTGTTTCTAAACATTCTTGATGGGATACATAATTTAACCAATTAATGACTAGGTCAAATTTATAATCGGTTTCATGCAGTTTTCTTGCACCCCAAGCGCTCATTTTTAAAATGGCAGGTCCAGAAAAACCCCAATGCGTAATTAATAAAGGCCCTTGAGATTCTAATTTCAAACTAGGTATAGAGACACTAGCCTCTATAGCAACACCTGCAAGTTCTGTTATCTGTTTGTCTACTATATTAAAAGTAAATAGAGAAGGCACAGCGTTGACTATTGTGTGGTCTAGTTTACTCATCATTTGCCAGACCTTGGGACTACTTCCAGCAGCCACTACTAGATGGTTACTAGTAAAGGAGTCTGTTTTGGTCTTTAACATCCAGTTTTCTGTTTTCTCTATAGAGGCTACATTCTGACTGGTAAGTATGTCGATTTTATGTTTTCGCGCAAGCGAGATAAAGCAATCAATAATCGTTTGTGAAGAATTTGAAACAGGAAACATACGGCCATCTTCTTCTATTTTTAATTCTACGCCGCGGTCTTCAAACCAACTTATCGTGTCTCCAGTCATAAAACTATGAAATGGTCCTAGTAATTCCTTCTCGCCACGTGGGTAGTTGCGTGATAGTGGTTTAGGTTCAAACTGTGCGTGAGTGACATTACATCTTCCACCGCCAGAGATGCGTACTTTTTGAAGTACATCTTTACCACGTTCTAAAATAGCAATTTTATGATTTTGAGATTGCTCTGCCAGATTGATTGCTGTAAAAAATCCAGCTGCTCCGCCTCCTATGATTATAGTGTTGTAGTTATTGTTCAATTTATTCAAAAGTTGGTGAAAAAGAAACGTTCGATTGATAATGTTGATGCGTAGCAACAAAGTTATTTGAATCTTCAAATAATTCTAATACAAATTCACGATCTACGAAAGTGATTGCGTCGTCTAGGATTTCATTATAAGAAGACCATGGGTATGAAATTATGTTGTCCACAAAACCGTCTTTTACAGGGTTGCAATGAACGTAAAGGATTACGTTTTTTAGGTAGCTTTCAGATTCTATGAGTTTTCTTTTAAATGGTTTTTTGAATAAACTTCCAGATCGATTGTAAGTTTTATTAAATGCTTTTGCATAACCGATAAATAAATTTGCAAAGGCTCTTGAGATTAGAGACTCTTCAATATCTTTTGTTTTAATAACCATATGAAAATGATTTTTCATTAGACAGAATGCAAGTATATCACAAACTGGAGCTAGATGTTTTTCCATTTTATCAATAAAAAAAGGGTAATTACGAGATTCTTTAAAAATGTCGATCATACCATTTGCTTGATTAAAGATGTGGTAATATTTATCGCGTTCTATTTTATCGTACATTTTTACAAGGTAATTAGATAGTTCATATCCACCAAACATGCCAAGAGAAATACTTTGCATGTTGGTTATGATTTGCTTTTGTAGTTTCCATTTTTGTTAAGATTTGACATGCCAACTATATGCGTTGGCATGGTCTAAATCGGTTCTCGATGCTGGTTTTGGGAATAGTATTTGATTTTATCGATTACCACCAAACATGCCAAGAAAAATACTTTGCATGTTGGTTAAGATTTGACATGCTAACTATATGTGTTGGCATGGTCTAAATCGGTTCTCGATGTTGGTTTTGTCTTGATGCTGGTTTTGAGAATGTATTTAATTTTATCGATTACCACCAAACATGCCAAGAGAAATACTTTGCATGTTGGTTACGATTAGTTTTGGTTTTTAGGTGTTGTTAAGATTTGACATGCCAACTATATGCGTTGGCATAGTCTAAATCAGTTCGCGATGTTGGTTTTGATAATGTATTTGATTATATCGATTACCACCAAACATGCCAAGAAAAATACTTTGCATGTTGGTTACGATTAGCTTTTGTAGTTTCCAATTTTGTTAAGATTTGACATGCCAACTATTTGCGTTGGCATAGTCTAAATCGGTTCTCGATGCTGGTTTTGAGAATAGTATTTGATTTTATCGCTATCTACTGAACATGCCAAGAGAAATACTTTGCATGTTGGTTACGATTAGCTTTTGTAGTTTCCAATTTTGTTAAGATTTGACATGCTAACTATATGTGTCGGCATGGTCTAAATCGGTTCTCGATGCTGGTTTTGGGAATAGTATTTGATTATATCGATTACCACCATACATGCCAAGAAAAATACTTTGCATGTTGGTTACGATTTGACATGCCAACTATTTGCGTTGGCATGGTCTAAATCGGTTCGGGATGTTGGTTTTGAGAATAGTATTTGATTTTATCGATTACCACCAAACATGCCAAGAGAAATACTTGGCATGTTGGTTACGATTAGTTTTTTAGGTGTTGTTACGATTTGACATGCCAACTATATATGTTGGCATAGTCTAAATCAGTTCGAGATGTTAATACTCAATACAAACATTTTTAGGTTCTGTAAAGAAGTCTAAAGCTTCAAAACCGCCTTCACGACCTAGCCCACTGTCTTTTACACCGCCAAAAGGTGTGCGCAAATCTCTATTTAACCAGGTGTTCACCCATACTATTCCTGCCTCGATTTCTTGCGTCATGCGCATGGATCGCGATAGATCGTTAGTCCATAGAGTAGCGCTTAGTCCATATTTAGTGCCGTTTGCGAGTTTCAGTGCGTGCGCTTCGTCAGTAAATGGCATGATGGTTACCACTGGTCCAAAGATTTCTTCTTGGTTCAGTTTACACTCGTTAGAATTTACTTCTATAACGGTAGGTTCTAGATAATAGCCGCCGTCAAAGTTTGCTACAGTTACTCGATTACCACCAGTTAAGATGGTGTAATTTTTAGGTTCTGTTTTTGCGAGATCGAGATACTCCTCAATCTTCTCTCTATGACTAGCACTTACCACAGCACCAACTTTGGTGCTAGATTGCTCTGGATGACCTACTGTTAATTTCTTAACACGGTTAATAAAATCTGTTTTAAATCGCTCGTAAATTTCTTGTTGTACAAAAATACGACTACCACAAAGGCATATCTGTCCTTGATTTACAAAGGAAGATCGTACCGTAGTGTCTAACATTTTATCATAATCACAGTCGGCAAAGATGAGGTTAGGATTCTTACCGCCTAATTCTAGAGACAGTTTCTTAAACATGGGTGCAGCAATTCTTGCGATGTGCGCTCCAGTAGTCGTGCCGCCAGTAAAACTAATCGCCTTGATATGTGGATGTGCGACTATGGCCTGTCCGCAACTGGCACCATTTCCATGGACTATATTTAAAACACCAGCTGGTAATCCTGCTTTTTTTACAATCCTGCCGAGTAAGTAAGCTGTCGCAGGAGTGACTTCACTAGGTTTTGCAACCACACAATTCCCTGCTGCAATTGCAGGCGCAATTTTCCAAGAGAATAAGTACAAGGGTAAATTCCATGGAGAGATGCAACCCACGACTCCTATAGGTTTACGCAGTGTATAATTTATGGTGTTCTTACCTACACTTTCATAAGATTTGCTCGCGTATTGTGTAATCGCATTACCGTAAAACCTGAAGTTAGCTGACGCACGCGGTATGTCCACAGATTTTGCTAGCCATAAAGGTTTTCCATTATCACGACTTTCTGCAGCGGCTAGTTGCTCTATGTTTTCTTCAATTAGGGTTGCAATGCGCAACATGATTTTAGAACGCTCATCAATTGTAGTATTCGACCATAATGGAAAAGCTGCTTTTGCTGCCTGGTATGCCTTTTCTACATCGTCTTCATTTGAATTAGGAATCTCTCCATATATTTTTCCATTTGCAGGTTCATAATTATCCAGCCAAAATCCTGATAAAGGAATTTGCTCTTCGTTATTGATGAAGTTGGTAATATCCATGTAGTGTCTTAATTGTTTTTTTAAATATCCTTTGATAAAGAAATTTAGAGTTTAAAGATATGGAAAAGGTTTTTTGTGGTTCCGCTTTCGCGAAAGCGGTATAACAATAACTATTAATCGCATTATGAACTATATCTTTGTAAAATGCTTACACCACTATCAGAACAGGAATTACACCAACTGGCGATGAATATCGTAGGGGAAGAAATGGAAGAATTGGGATATGAGTTTTTATCTATCAACTCTAAACCTAAAAAAGATCCACAGTTTGTGGCTTTGAAGGATAAATCTCTTCATTTTGTTGTGGTACGTGCGGTTACTTATCCTGCAAATCCGGTTCATTATGATGAGAAATTACTTCATATGATGCGCGATCATGCTAAAAAGTATAAAGCTAGAACTTATTATGCTGGTGTAGGACTGGCTAACTCTCGTAATTATGAAATGCCTGTGCATCATCAAGATGATTATGTGGTAAATTATGCAGGTTTAATAGAAATTAAATGAAAAACGTCTTAGTAGTATCGTGTTTATTATTGCTTTTTTCTTGTAAAGAAAAAGAAGTTACAGTCGCACGTCCAGATGCACAACAATTTGTAGGTAATGCGATAGGAACTACATATTCTATAAAATTATTTGCAGACCACCTGGTGGATGTTGAAAAAGATGTAGACAGTATTATTACCATGTTTAATAATTCTATGAGCACCTGGGTAAAGGGTTCTCTTATAAATAGAATTAATGCTGGAGAAGATAGTGTGCTAGTAGGTAAACCTTTTAAAGAAGTTTTTGAACAGGCACAAGAGGTATATCGCAAGACTGATGGATACTTTGATCCTACGGTGGGGAACCTGGTTAACGCCTATGGTTTTGGGGCAAATGGAGAGCAAGATATTATACCGTCACAAAAGGAAATAGATAGTCTTAAACAATACGTAGGTTTTTATAAAATGTCTATAGTACCTACTACGGTTAAAGATTCTTTTTATATCAAGTCTGACCAGAAGGGAATGTACCTTGAATTCAATGCCATAGCCAAAGGAACTCTAGTCGATTACATGGCTAGGTTACTAGATGAAAAAGGAATAGAAAATTACCTAGTAGAAGTAGGAGGTGAGGTAGTTACAAAAGGGATGAATCTACAACGTAATGGAAAATGGTCTATAGGAATAGATGATCCTAAACAAAAGCATGACGAGCGTGTTTATGTTACCGTGGTAGAGTTATCTAATAAAGCAATGGCTGGTAGCGGTAACTATCGCAAGTTTAAAAAAGATCCTGAAAGCGGACAAGAATTTGTCCATACTGTTAACCCTATTACAGGTAAAGCGCAACCTAGTGAGGTGTTAGGAGTAAATGTGATAGCTAGCAACTGCACTCTAGCAGATGGATATGCAACCGCTTTTATGGCCATGCCACTAGAAAAGTCTCGAGAACTATTGAAAAACTTAAAAGACCTTGAGGTAGTTATAATGTATACTGATGGTTACGGCTTGCTACGCTTTGAAGTAACGCCTGGTTTTCAAAGTTATGTGAAGCAGGCTGGTAAGTAGTTTTCTTTTCTCTAAGGGTAGAATTAATTTTACTCTTAGAGAAAAGAATAGGAGAGGTTACTTCTTTACCACAGGAATTAACTCGCCAGGTGCTAGTCTATAGCGATCTACTTGTTTTGCGCCTAATTCTTTAGTGTAGTCTACAGCATCTACTATAAACCCTATGTGATCTAGACGTTCAAAATAATCCATTCCGTATACGCGCACGTGATCGTACTGTCCAAAAATGCGAGCACGTTCTTTACGATCTGTTATCGAGTCGTCTTCAAAGGTTTCTTCTCGATCATTTTCTAAAGGTATTTGCAGGATTGCTGTACCGCCAGGTTTAAGAACTCGGTAGATTTCTTGCATCGCTGTCTGATCATCTGGGATATGTTCTAAAACATGATTACAAAGTATGAAGTCAAACTCATGGTCAGCAAATGGTAGGTTGCAGATATCTGCATGTACATCAGCTAGTGGAGAGTTGAGGTCTGTTGTGGTGTAATCTATCGTATTACTTTCTTTAAATAATCTATAAAAACATTGCTCTGGAGCAAAGTGTAATAACTTTTGAGGTCTAGTAAGTAAATCGGTTTTGTGTTTTAAGTACAGCCATAATAATCTATGGCGTTCTAAGGAAAGCGTAGATGGAGACAATACATTCTCTCGCACACTTTCATAACCATAAGGTAAAAAACTTTTAAAAGTCTTTCCATCAATTGGGTCTTCATATCGATCACCACGATACCACCATGCCATTAACGGACGCACGTAATAGCTTGCACTAATAAGCCAAGGTCTAGGGATAAGGTTGAGAAAGAATTTAAAAAGGCGTTTCATATGTTAACATCCCGCATCTTATGCGGAATCTGCTTTTAATATCGAGATAATGTTATGATCTTACCCATCCATTGTTGTGAACTGCGGTATCATTCCATTAAAATGAATAGTGATTAAATGTTGTGCTTCTTTTGAATCATAACATAACTCCCATTCATTTTTAGAACCCATTATTTCATTTATAATTATTGTTTCTAGTGTAAAATCATTGTTAAAATCATTGTTAAAATCATCTGTAAGTGGTTTCATGAATTCAGGATCGTATTCTTCTAATAGAAATGGGATAACAATATTATCTTTAATAGATTCATATTCTGATTCTATTTTCTCAAAAAACAATTTTTGCTTTTTAGTTGGTAGATTTTCTTGAGTAGCAATTATGAAATGAGTTAAATTATTCTGGAAAAGTCTACTGCCATGAAAAGAATTGTGAACTGATGGTTTTTTAAATACTTCATGCTGCAATATCCCAAAGAATTCATCTTCTAATTTCACTTTAGATTTACCCTTAAAGAAACTTAAAAAGCCCACGGTTTAAATGATTGATGTATTAACGGTCTAATTCCTAAACCTGAAAGAAACAGGTTTACTCCCATTTTAAAACTACTCTTTCCACCTATAAGGATCTTCTTCATTAGAAGTAATTCCTAGAACTTCATAAATGTAATCAAAGGTACTTAGTAAACGAGGTTCTCCATCTACTATGGCAACATCATGTTCAAAATGTGCGCTGGGTTTCATATCTTTAGTCTTAATAGTCCAGCCGTCAGGATAGTGTTTTATGTCTTTTGTTCCTAAGTTAATCATAGGTTCTATAGCAACGGTCATTCCTTCTACAAACTTTTTACCACGACCACGTTTACCGTAATTAGGCATTTGAGGATCTTCATGCATTACACGACCTAGTCCATGACCCACCAGTTCTCGTACTACACCATAACCGAAGGATTCACAATATTCCTGTATCGCATAACCTACATCACCTACACGTTTTCCTACTCTTAGTTGGTCTATACCTAAATATAAGGAGTTCTTAGTACGATCTAATAAGTCCTGAGTTTCTTGAGGAACATCGCCTACTGTAAAGGTGTACGCATGATCACCATAAAAACCGTCTACTATAGCACCGCAGTCTATAGAAAGAACATCACCTTCTTTAATAGCTACTTCTTTAGGTATACCATGTACCACTTCTTCATTAGGAGAAATAAGTAACGTGCTAGGACAATCATATAATCCTTTAAAACCAGGTATGGCACCATTATCACGTATGTATTGCTCTGCAAGTGTATCTAGCCTAAGCGTGGTAACACCAGGTTTAATTTCAGCAGCAATCATACCTAAGGTTTTACTTACCATTAACGCCGCGCGACGCATGATTTCTAACTCTTCTTTATTCTTTGTTACAATCATAATTTGTGTAAAGTCGCAAAGGTAGGAATTATAGTTTCAAAAGTGGAACGGTTCTTTTGTCATTACGCTGTAGAGTGCAATCTCTGAGTGTTGATCTCAATTCTTTTTGATTACCACATTGTTATTGCATCTATTCCAGCTTTATTATTTGTTTTCCTTAATTTAGCCGTATGAATATCGACTTAAAAGACAAAACTGCCCTGGTTTGTGGAAGCAGCACCGGAATAGGAAGAGCAACAGCAATACAGTTTGCACAAGCAGGTGCACGAGTAATTTTACTAGCGCGCAATCCTAATAAATTACAAAAAGTTCTTAACGAATTAGATAAAACCCAGCGCGACGATCATACCTATCTTGTTGCAGATTTTTCTAGTTTTAAAGAAGTGGAGGATGTTGTTTCTGCTTTCGCGAAAGCGAACCCTATACATATTATAGTAAACAATACAGGCGGTCCTACACCAGGTTTCTTAATTGATGCACAAGTTGACGCGTTAGAACGAGGTTTTACACAGCATGTAAAATGCAACCAGGTACTGATCAAAGCCTGCGCGGCAGGAATGAAAGAAGCTGCTTATGGTAGAGTAATTAATGTAATATCTACTAGTGTTAAAGCACCTATTGAGTTCTTAGGAGTTTCTAACGTGATACGTGGCGCGGTAGCAAGTTGGGCAAAAACATTGGCTACGGAATTAGGACCACATGGAATCACAGTTAATAATGTATTGCCAGGATTTACGGCAACTGACAGACTTGATAAAATTATTGCAGGAAAAGCAAAAAGAGCGGGACATAGTGAAGAACAAGCTGCCCAAATCATGAAAAGCTATGTCCCAGCTAGAAGATTTGCTGCGCCAGAAGAAGTAGCAAATGCGATTACATTTCTAGCCAGTGACAAAGCAGGATATATTAATGGAATCAATTTACCTGTGGATGGTGGTAGGACGAAGAGTTTGTAGAACATAGTTGTGTATCAAGTAAGTTTTAATAGCAGTACTAGCCATAGTATTTAGGCAACGTAAATCTTTTAATAATGACTAGGTGTTTAATGATTTTACAGACGAAGCTGTAGAGCAAAGGAAAAACATGAAAATTACTTAGGAAGTTTTTTATGGATTCTTTTTAAAAAGAGGTTTTTAAAGAAGTAAAATACAAATAGTAAAAGAAGCAATTCAAGAATATTCTCGAGTAGCTGAGGTCATGATAACCCCACAAGCTGATTTATGTGACGATTTAAAAGTAGATTCTACTAATGAAGACGATGATAAAATTATTACTTAAATATCTGAATAATTACACTTAGCACCTCCTTAAGAAGTAGAGTTAATAGATGATAACACCTCTACCGTTGCAGGTCTATTTAAATAGGTTAGATTTAAAAAAAGCAACAGTTAAATATAATAACGATACATCATTATTAAATAAGTAATTGTTTATTTTAAATCCATACAGCCAAATAATTTAATACAATGAAACAGCCATGAACAAAAAACTACGCATTAACGGTCACTCACATTTATTACCCTATCCAGAGCAAATTCCAGACTTCATGCGTGAGAAAGGGATTTTTTGGGTAGATAGTCAGCGTAAGAATATGTTGCAAAAAGGCTGGTCACGTCCTGTAACTGATTCTAGTTTCTTTCTAGATGAAAAGTTAGAGTGGATGGATAAGTATAAACTAGACCATGCGGTTATCTTAAATTTGAGTCAGCTGTACGGTAATGGTTTGCGTCTAGAAGAGATGAAACAAGCTTTGCGTTTCCAAAATGATTTTAATGCAAAAATACAACACGACCATCCTTCAAAATTTACAAGTGGTTTTGTGGTGCACCCTGGTTATGTGCGTGGAGCGCTATGGGAAATAGAGCGTTGCGTAAAAGTTCTAGGAATGAAATTACTCTGTCTACCTACTCACTATATGGATACTATAGGGCAGTGGCGATGTATTTTTGATGAAGAAAATGAGCCTATTTTTGAGCTAGCTAGTGAACTTAATCTAGCAGTAGAGATACATCCTTATGATGGAGAGAAATTTATAAAATTGCAGAATACGTCTTGGCGTTTTCATTTAATATGGATGCTAGCCCAGTGTGCAGACGCCTATCATTTTCTTACACTTAACGGTTATGCGTTTAAGTATCCTGGTATGCGTATATGTTTTGCACACGGTGGACAACTAGCGCAAATGAATTTAGGACGTAGGATTCAAGGTTTTGACGGTAGGCCAGATTTATTTGAAGGAAAAACACACCCTAGAAAATCTGTAGGTCATCCTAATATTTTCTTTGACACACTGGTTCACGATACCGGTTCCTTAAAACTTCTAGTAGAAAATCAAGGTGCTAAACAGGTTCTCGTCGGTCTTGACGATCCATATCCGCTGGGAGAGATGGATAGTGAGAAACAAAGTTCTTATCCAGGAAAAATTATTGATCTAGCTATAGAGCGTGATATAATTTCTCTAGAGCAGGCAGATGATATGTGGGACGAGCACGTGGTGCGATGGCTTTTTGGAAGTGATGAAGCTGCTAAAAAAACGTTTTATGATCGTCTTAAAGCTTAAATATAGTACCATGGTTTGCTTTTAGTGCCGCTTAGGTGCAAGTGCATTTTCCAAATGCATTTTGCACAGATTCATATTTATGATACAGATTCACACTTATTTCTCATTTAGGCACTTCTAAAATCCTATTTTTGCAGAACAAATACATCACATGGATTACGCAGAAAATATATTAGGTACTATAGGAAATACACCACTTGTAAAAATGAACAAGTTAGTAGAAGATATTCCAGCATTAGTACTTGCAAAATATGAGACTTTTAACCCAGGAAACTCTGTTAAGGATAGAATGGGATTAAAAATGGTAGAAGATGCTGAAGCTGATGGACGCCTTAAGCCCGGCGGTACCATTATAGAAGGGACTAGTGGTAATACAGGAATGGGACTTGCTCTTGCTGCCATTATGAAGGGTTACAAATTGATTTGTGTTTTAAGCGATAAGCAATCTAATGAGAAAATGGATATTCTTAGAGCTGTAGGTGCTGAAGTGTACGTATGCCCTACAGATGTAGCTCCAGAAGATCCACAGTCTTATTATTCTACAAGTAAGCGTTTAAGCGAGGAAATACCTAACTCTTGGTATGTGAACCAGTATGATAATCCATCTAATTGTAAAGCGCATTACGACAGTACAGGTCCTGAAATCTGGAAACAAACTGAAGGTAAGATCACCCATTTTGTTGTAGGAGTAGGAACTGGTGGAACAATTTCTGGAGTAGGAACTTATTTAAAGCTACAAAATCCAGATGTTAAAATTTGGGGAATAGACACCTATGGTTCGGTTTTTAAAAAATACCATGAAACTGGAATTTTTGATGAAAATGAGATTCATTCTTATGTAACTGAAGGTATAGGTGAAGATATTTTACCATTAAATGTACGTTTTGAGGTGATCGATGGATTTACTAAAGTAACCGATAAGGACGCTGCGGTTTACACAAGAAGACTTGCAAAGGAAGAAGGCATGTTTTTAGGAAATAGTGCTGGTGCCGCTATTAAAGGTTTAAAGCAAATTCATAAAGAAGTAGGTTTTACTGAAGACGATGTAGTTGTAATTCTTTTTCATGATCATGGAAGCCGTTATGTCGGTAAGTTCTTCAACGATAACTGGATGAAAGAAAAAGGCTGGTTAAAAGAAGATGGTACATACCATCCAGATGATAAATAACAGCTATTTATCAGGACGAATAAGAAAAAGCCTCAAAATCAATTGATTTTGAGGTTTTCTACTTTACAACAGTTTTCATATTTTTAAATATTTGTTACCTTACCATCATGCAAGAAGATTTTATCCATTACCTCTGGAAATTTAAGAAATTGAGTGGTCAGACATTAAAGACTACAGATGGAAAGGAGATAAAGATAAAATCTCTAGGGACACATAATTTCTTTTCTGGACCAGACTTTTTTAATGGACGTGTAGAGATAGATGGTCAGGACTGGGCAGGAAATGTAGAAATGCATGTAAAAGCAAGTGACTGGTATCTCCATGGTCATGATGACGACCCTGCATATGATAATGTCATTTTACACGTAGTATGGAATCACGATGCAGAGATTACCAGGCGAGATGGTGTTCATATTCCAGTTCTAGATGTTTCTAAATTTGTGCATGAATCACTGGTACAATCTTATAGAAAACTCTTTGCGGTAAAAAACAATCAATTTATTAATTGTGAAAACCAGTGGGATATGATAGATCCATTTATCAGAGATCAATGGATAGAGAAGCTCTTTTTTGAACGATTAGAATACAAGTCCGACAGAATTAAGCACATGCTTGTTCAAAATAATAACGATTGGGAAGCTGCTTTTTTTCAGCTACTAGCAAGAAGTTTTGGTACAAAAACTAATGCAGACGCTTTTGAACAACTAGCTAGTAGTATGGAGCAGTCAGTAGTGCGCAAACTTGCTAAGGACGCATTTCAGTTAGAAGCCGTACTATTAGGCCAGTCAGGATTGTTAGATGAGGTGAAGAATGATTTTTATTATAAAGATTTAGTTAAGGAGTTCGCTTTCGCGAAAGCGAAACATTCCCTACAACCTTCTTTAACCCCTATGAAGTTTTTTAGACTGCGGCCAGCAAATTATCCTACAGTACGTATTTCACAACTGGCCATGTTGTACCATCGTAATCCTATGCTTTTTGGAGAGGTTTTACTTGCTCAAAGTAGATCAGAGATTCATGCGTTATTTGATGTTAAAGCCGCTAGATATTGGGACAGTCATCATGTTTTTGATAAGGAAACACAAGAGAGAGAGAAAATACTTACTGCAGATTTTATAGATCTATTAATCATAAACTGTATTGTACCTATTAAATTTATGCAAGCGAGGTTTATAGGAAAAGATAAGACTGAAGAACTTCTTAAATTAATGTACGAGTTGAAGGCTGAGAAAAATACCATTGTTTCAGGATTTAAGAAATTGTTTAAAATAAATAGTGCTTTACAGACACAATCTTTGTTGCAATTAAAATCTGCTTACTGTGAGCCTAATAAATGTTTGAGTTGTGATATAGGCGTGGGTTTATTGAGAAATTAACTAATCTCGTTAATTTTTTAAAGCTTTTAAAATTTATGATTACGATTGATTAAATTTACATCATGAAAATAGTTACTTATATACGCACATTAATGGAGAAATACGGCTTTTATGTATCTTCTCGCGTTGCAGATAGGTTAGGGATGAAGGCACGTAGCGTGCGCATTACATTTATTTATTTCACTTTTGCAACTTTGGGTGTCGGTTTTGCAGTGTATTTAATTATGGCCTTTTGGCTTAAAATTAAAGACCTCATTTACACAAAACGTAGTTCTGTATTTGATCTTTAAAAAAATAATGAGGGTTGCATAATAAATTAAAAATAGCTTTAGTTTTATTGCTTTTTATGCTGTCAGTAGGTGTAATAGGCTTTAAGATAATGATGGATCTGTCCTGGATAGATGCGTTATATATGACGGTAATAACGATAACTACTGTAGGGTATAGAGAGTTGCAAGAGCCTTCTCCGTCTGATAAGTTGTTTATCACTGGTTTTATTCTTTTCAGTGTAATTAGTGTAGGTTATGCACTTGCAGTGATTACTGAATATTTACTGTCTACAAACAGTTTAGAAGAACTGGGTAAGAAAAGAAAAAATAAACATTTAAATTCTATGAAGAATCACATAATTATTTGTGGGTATGGTCGTAATGGAAAACAAGCCGTTCAGAAATTACAGGATTATAATAGAGAATTTATCATCATAGAAAAAGACCAGCAAGTAATTGATGACTGTTCACTAGATAAATTAAATTTTATAAGAGGTAATGCAAATGATGATGAGGTGCTTACTAAGGCAGGTATCGATAGAGCTTCTGCTTTAATTACCGCCCTGCCAGAAGATGCAGATAACCTTTTTGTGGTGTTGAGTGCACGACAATTAAATGAAGATCTTAAAATTATATCTCGTGGTAGTGAAGAGAAATCGTACAAAAAATTAAAATTTGCAGGTGCAAATAACGTAATATTACCTGACGCGATAGGTGGGCAGCACATGGCTTCTTTAATTGTCAGTCCTGATTTAATAGAGTTTTGGGATAGATTAAGCTATGGAGGTAGTGATGGTGTTAACCTAGAACAGGTTTCTTTTGAGCAAATGTTTGACGATATAACAGAATGCTCCATTGTTAAACTTAATCTCAGAAAACAGACAGGTTGTACGATAATAGGTTATAAATCTCCACAAGGAGATTATATTGTAAATCCAGATCCTAAGCTGCAATTAGTTCCAGGCTCTAAAATTATAGTTGTAGGTAATACAGAACAGATATTAAGACTTCAAAAAGTCTACAGAATTAATAATGACACAACATAAATAGCTATAAAGCTTTCAAAAAGCAAGATTTTTGTGCATCTTGCTGACTTAACCATTTAATGTATCTAAAGTTATACTTCATGAATAAATTATTTCTTAGTTTAATAATTTTCACATTTTTTTCTCAATTAGGTTTTTCTCAATTAAAAGTATCTCACCATATCACCGATGATTCTAGTGAGATAGAAACCGCTGTTATTGATATTAACGTAGAAGGAGGAACGGCTCCATACAAATATTATTGGTCTGAAAAGAATATTGATACTTCCACAAAAACCGTTAATAAAGCAAAAGAAGGTAAAGAATATGCCGTAAGGGTGGAAGATGCTTCTGGATTAAGCGGTGAACACGTTTTTGAAGTACCGGCAGTTTCTATTCCTGAAAAGATGAGCTCAGCATTTGCACCTATTGTAGGTTTCATGGATCAATATTTTTTCTTTGATCCTTTTTACTCATTAGGACTTTATGATAATCGAGTAAAAGATGCTAATGGTGATATAGTTTTAAATCCTAATGGCACTGTAAAGACTATTAAATTACCGTTTATGGTAATCTGGTTAATCTTAGGAGCTGTATTCTTCACTATTAGATTCGGTTTTATAAACATAAGAGGTGTAAAACATTCTTTAAAACTAGTAAGAGGTAAGTATGACGAGGCTGATGCCAAAGGTGAGGTTACACACTTCCAGGCTCTTGCAACAGCAGTCTCTGGAACAGTAGGATTAGGTAATATAGCCGGTGTAGCAGTAGCTATTTCTACAGGAGGTCCAGGAGCTACTTTCTGGATTATTCTCGCAGGTCTACTAGGTATGTCTTCTAAGTTTATAGAATGTACTCTAGGTGTTAAGTATAGAACCGTTGCAGAAGATGGAACAATTTCTGGAGGACCTATGGAATACCTCAAAAAAGGTTTTGCTGAAAAAGGTCTAGGCGGCCTAGGTAAAGGTCTTTCCTTTATATACGCGATTATTATTATGCTTGCAGCGTTTGCAGCAGGATCAATGTTTCAGGCTAACCAGGCGACTGCACAACTAGCAAGTGTTATGGGCGTGGATGGAACAGCAAAAACTATCATAGGGGTTGTCATTGCGGTTCTAGTAGGTATCGTTATAGTGGGTGGTCTTAAAGGAATAGCAAAGGTTACAGATAAAGTGGTCCCTTCTATGGCAGGACTTTATATTCTTATGTGTGTAATCGTAGTAGGTGCAAACATTACAGAAGTAGGACAGGCATTTGGGTTGATTATAGATGGCGCTTTTCAAGCAGACGCTATGTACGGTGGTTTCTTAGGTGTTCTAGTATTAGGATTTCAACGTGCGGCTTTCTCTAATGAGGCTGGTCTAGGATCTGCATCTATTGCTCACTCTGCAGCAAAAACTAATCACCCAGTTGCCGAAGGTTTCGTAGCTCTATTAGAACCATTTATTGATACCGTAGTAGTTTGCACACTTACAGCCTTAGTACTTATTTTTACAGGTACCTATGAGGGAGAAGTAGCTACAGGTTCTGCTCTTACAGCAGTTGCATTTTCCAAGGTTATTCCTGGAGCAGACTATTTACTTACCATAGCTATTTTCTTATTTGCCTTCTCAACTATTCTTACCTGGTCTTACTATGGGGTGAAAGCAGCACAAAGTATTTTTGGAAGCAAGAAAATTGTAGAAATTATTTTTAAAGCTGTATTTTTATTAACGGTAGTACTGGGTGCTTCTATAGGACTAGGTGCGGTAATAGATTTTGCAGATATGATGTTCCTTACATTAGCTATTCCTAACCTTATAGGTCTATATATGATGTCAGGTGGAGTTGCAAAAGATCTCAAAACTTATTTTGCTAAAGTAAAATCAGGAGAAATACCACAGACTAAATAAAACACATTTGTTTTGAATAATATAAAATCCCTCTTTGCATTCGATAGAAATCAACAAAGAGGGATTTTTGTATTATTAATTTTAACGATAGTAGTAGTTGCAAGTCTTTACTACTTTAGAAACCTGCCGCCAGATCCACTCGTACTAGATGACGTTTCTTTATATCAACACAAGGTAGATTCATTAAGAAGAATCCAAACAAGTAGAAGAGATACCATTTATCCTTTTAATCCTAACTATATTACTGATTATAGAGGTTATAAATTAGGCCTTAGTATAAAAGAGATAGATCGATTGCACCGCTTTCGCGAAAGCGGAAAATGGATAAACTCTAAGAAAGAATTTCAAAAAGTGACCCATGTTAGTGATACATGGTTAGATAGTATATCGCCATATTTTAAATTTCCTGAATGGGTTACAAACCCTAGAAAGAATACTTATAAGCCCTTTGTGTCTTTTAAAGATCGCAAAGTTGTCGCTGTGAATATTAATCTAGCCTCTCAAGATCAACTTAAAAAGGTCTATGGAATAGGTCCTGCACTCTCTGGTAGAATCATTAAAGAAAGAGAGCGGCTTCATGGATTTATCGACATCTCTCAGGTTAGAGGAGTTTATGGTCTTACCGACTCTACTATGACACAGTTAAAGAAGCATTTTTACGTGACTGCTCCAGTAGGTTTTAATAAAGTAGCGTTAAACACCGCTACAGCGGCACAGTTGTTAGCTATTCCTTATTTTGACGACTATCTAGTTGAAAAACTAATCGAACAAAGAACGTTGCGCGACGGATTTAAATCTTGGGATAAAGTGATGTTAACATCTAGATTTCCACAGGAAAAATTAACGTTAATTCAACTATATTTGACATTAGATTAAAATATTCATTTTTAACTAAGAATATCGCATTTAAAATTATGTTTTAAGTGTTTTTCTATAATCATATAGTACTTATTTATGTATTCAAAATATTTCACTGAAGAGCACGACGCCTTCAGACTAAGTTTTAGAGACTTTCTTAATAAAGAGGCTGTTCCCCATATCGATAGATGGGAAGAAACAGGAAAGATAGATCGAGAGATTTTCCAGAAAATGGGAGAGATGGGTTATTTCGGGCTATACTATCCAGAAGAATACGGTGGTCTAGATTTAGACTTCTTTTATACAGTTATATTCTTAGAAGAAATGCAACGTATCAACTCTGGTGGTTTTGCAGCAGCTATGTGGGTGCAAGCTTTTTTAGGTGCACAGCACTTACTTAAAGAAGGAGATGAGCGTATAAAACAGGAGTACCTCGTTCCTACTTTAACAGGAGAGAAAATAGGATGTTTAGGTATTACAGAGCCATTCGGTGGTAGTGATGTCGCAGGAATGAGAACCACAGCTGTTAAGGATGGTGATCACTATATAATTAACGGCTCTAAAACATTTATTACTAACGGTGTTTACAGTGACTACTTAGTCATAGCTGCAAAAACTGATGTAGATGCAAAGGGTAGAGGTATCTCTATTTTTGTTATGGATCGTGAGACACCTGGTATTAGTGCTACTAAACTTAATAAATTAGGATGGAGGGCAAGTGATACGGGAGAAATAGGTTTTGATAATGTGCGTATTCCAGCTGCAAATCTTATGGGAGAAGAAGGAAAAGGCTTCCCTTATATTATGCAGCATTTTGCATTAGAGCGTCTTATCATGGGTATTAATTCTCATGCAAGAGCAGAGTATGCTCTTGAATATACAGCGCAATACATGAAAGAGCGTACAGCATTCGGTACTACGATTGATAAATTCCAGTCTTTACGTCACGGCATGGCAGACATGTTCAGTGAGGTAGAGATGGCAAAAAACTTTAATTACTCCATATCAGAGCAATTAGATAAAGGGCTTTACCCTGTAAAGGAGGCGAGTATGTCTAAACTCGTTTCTACAAAAATCGCAGACGAGGTCATCTATAAATGTCTTCAGTATCTGGGTGGATATGGTTATATAGAGGAATACCCACTAGCTAGAATGTGGCGAGACAGTCGTCTAGGTCCTATAGGTGGTGGGACTAGTGAGATTATGCGCGAGATTATTGCAAAAATGATGTTAGACGGGAAAGATTATAAACCAGCAGCAAAGTAGGTCGGTGGTTACGCTTTCGCGAAAGCAAAAAATAAATTAATATCTAATAAAATAAAGTTCTTTGAGATTGTAAAATAATATGTACTTTTGCGATCCCAAAGAAAGGAGGTGATGACACTATGTTAATAATACCAGTTAAAGACGGAGAAAATATCGATAGAGCTCTGAAGCGTTTCAAAAGAAAATTTGATCGTACAGGCAAGATGCGTGAACTACGTAGAAGACAGCAGTTTAATAAACCGTCTGTTGTAAAACGTGCTCGCAACATTAAAGCAGCTTACATTCAAGGACTTCGTGACGCAGAGAACATCTAGAGAATTTATTCTTTAGAATAGCATACCGCTAGTTGTAAATCTATATATTTACAACTAGCGGTTTTTTTATGCATATAGAATCATATATAGAGTATTTACAGTATGAGAAGAATTATTCTTCTCATACTGTATCTGCTTATAAGAAAGATTTAAACCTATTTCTATCCTTTACACAGGAGCAAGGGGTGGTTTCTATGGTAGATGTCGCTTATAGCGATATAAGAGAATGGGTGACTGACTTGTTAGAAAATGGAGACTCGCATAGAACTGTTAATCGTAAAATGTCTGCTATAAAATCTTATTTCAAGTTTCTTCTTAAAATAGGAGAGCTGATGGTAGATCCCTCTAGTTTATATAAAAGCCTTAAGATTACAAAAAAGATACAGGTTCCTTTTTCTACAAATGAAGTGTTAAAACTTTTAGACTCTCCTTATGATGAACAAGATTTTGAGCAATCTCGAGATTTTCTCATGATCGAGTTGTTGTATGCTACGGGCATAAGAAGAGATGAGTTGATTAACTTAAAAATACATGATGTCGACTTAATACGTGGTCAGATTAAAGTAATAGGTAAAAGAGATAAGCAACGCATAATACCCTTATTGCGCTCTATTAAAAATCACATAGAGAAGTATTTAGCTCTAAGAGATGTTGTCGCAGGCGCTAGTGTTAATGAGTTGTTTGTTACATCTAGAGGATTTAAAGTTTATCCAAGTCTTGTTTATCGCATTATAAAATCATATTTTAGTAAGGTATCTTTGAAGGTAAAGATAAGCCCCCATGTTTTAAGGCATACTTTTGCGACGCATTTGTTAGATCATGGCGCAAATTTAAATGCTGTGAAGGAATTACTAGGACACACGAGTCTTTCTTCTACTCAAATTTATACTCATAGCAGTATGGTTACTTTAAAAGGGGTTTATGGTAATGCTCATCCAAGATCAAAAAAATAATTAATTTAAAACCTATTTATTATGAAGGTAAACACGCAAGCAGTAAATTTTGATGCAGATGCTTCACTAATTGATTTTACTCAAAAGAGATTAGATAAGCTAGAGCAATTCTATAATAAGATCATAAATGCAGATGTATATTTAAAAGTTCAGAAAACGTCAGCTCCAGAAAATAAGATAGCTGAAATTAGAATATTTGTACCAGGAGATGATATGGTGGTAAAAAAAACATGTAAAACTTTTGAGCAGTGTATCGACGAGTGTGCCGCGTCTTTAGAGAGACAATTGAAAAAGCGCAAAGAAAAATTAGCTGAACATTGAGAAATAAATCAAAAAAAATCAAAAAAAAGTTTGGGTAATTAAAAAATAGACTTACATTTGCACTCCGTTAGAAACAACGAACTTTTTTAGAGATAAAAAAGTGCAAAAGCCGATGTAGCTCAGCTGGCTAGAGCAGCTGATTTGTAATCAGCAGGTCGTGGGTTCGAGTCCCTCCATCGGCTCTTTTTGAAATAGTGAATCTTAATTGATTCTTAGGGGAGATACTCAAGCGGCCAACGAGGACGGACTGTAACTCCGTTGGGAAACCTTCGCAGGTTCGAATCCTGCTCTCCCCACTATTGTTATCTGAAATGATAATTTGAAATATTGAATACCTTTTAGTTGTAAAACTAATAAATGCGAGAGTAGCTCAGTTGGTAGAGCGTCAGCCTTCCAAGCTGAATGTCGCCAGTTCGAACCTGGTCTCTCGCTCTAAAATATTAAACTCTATTTTTATTTGAGTTTAAAGTCAAGTTGTCCATTCCTTATATAGGAGTTTTGCCGGTGTAGCTCAGGGGTAGAGCGTTTCCTTGGTAAGGAAGAGGTCACGAGTTCAAATCTCGTCATTGGCTCTGTAAGATAAAAATAGGTCTCAATAGAGGCCATTACTAGTATAGACTGATTTGGTTTTAGCTCCGTGTCTGTCTTTATAAAACGAAACACTAATATAAACTAAGATTATAAGTTATGGCTAAAGAAACGTACGATCGTTCGAAACCTCACCTTAACGTAGGGACAATTGGTCACGTTGACCACGGTAAAACTACTCTTACCGCTGCAATCACTAAAGTACTTGCAGATGCTGGTTTTTCTAATGCGACAAGTTTTGACCAAATTGATAACGCTCCTGAAGAAAAGGAACGTGGTATTACTATTAACTCTTCTCACGTTGAGTATCAGACTGAAAATAGACACTATGCACACGTTGACTGTCCTGGTCACGCCGATTATGTGAAAAACATGGTTACTGGTGCTGCTCAAATGGACGGTGCAATCCTTGTTGTTGCTGCAACTGATGGTCCTATGCCTCAGACACGTGAGCACATCCTTCTTGGTCGTCAGGTAGGTATTCCTCGTATCGTTGTATTCCTTAATAAAGTGGATATGGTGGATGATGAAGAGCTTCTTGAATTAGTTGATATGGAGGTACGTGATCTTTTAAGCTTCTATGAATATGATGGTGATAATGGTCCTGTTGTATCTGGTTCTGCACTTGGTGCACTTAATGGTGAGCAAAAGTGGGTAGATACAGTATTAGAATTAATGGCAGCTGTTGATGCGTGGATAGAAGAGCCTGTACGTGATATGGATAAGCCTTTCCTAATGCCTATAGAAGATGTGTTTTCTATTACTGGTCGTGGTACTGTTGCAACTGGTCGTATAGAGACTGGTGTAGCTAACACCGGAGATCCTGTAGAGATAATCGGTATGGGTGCTGAAAAGTTAACTTCTACTATTACTGGTATTGAAATGTTTCGTCAGATCCTTGATAGAGGTGAGGCTGGAGATAACGCTGGTATCTTACTAAGAGGTATTGAGAAGTCTATGATCTCTCGTGGTATGGTTATTACTAAGCCTGGATCTGTAACTCCTCATGCTAAATTTAGGGCAGAGGTTTATATCCTTAAGAAAGAAGAAGGTGGACGTCACACTCCATTCCATAATAACTATCGTCCACAGTTTTATGTACGTACTACTGATGTGACTGGTAACATTGCTCTTCCTGATGGAGTTGAAATGGTTATGCCTGGTGATAACTTAACTATTACAGTTGATCTTATTCAACCTATCGCTTTGAACTTAGGTCTTCGTTTTGCAATCCGTGAGGGTGGTAGAACTGTTGGAGCTGGTCAGGTAACTGAAATTTTAGATTAATTTCTATTTTGATATTATAAGTATCCTATCTATATCCTAGATAGGATACTTTTCCTTTGTAATGAAGGAAGGCAATATAAATCATGCAATTAGCGTGATTGTTTGCGGGCTTAGCTCAGTTGGTAGAGCACTGGTCTCCAAAACCAGGTGTCGTGAGTTCGAGTCTCTCAGCCCGTGCATTTTTAATAAAGTTTACTCCATTTTCATAGTGTTGCTATGAAGACAGTTAACGTTTACAACAGTACAATTATGAGTTTGATAACATATGTAAAAGAGTCTTATAATGAGTTAACTAATTTTGTTACTTGGCCTACTTGGGCTGAAACACAAAAGTTTACAATTACGGTCGCTGTATTTTCAATTGTTTTTGCACTTATTGTTTCTGGGATTGATTGGGTATTTAGCTCAGCGATTGAAAATTATTTTTATTGGGTTAAGTCAAACTAATTTTTGATATGTCAGAAGAGAAAGATTTGATGAAATGGTATGTCGTACGTTCAGTAAGCGGCCAAGAAAATAAGATTAAAGAATATATTGAATCTGAGATTGCTCATCATAACCTAGGTGATTATTTAAAACAAATTTTAGTTCCTACTGAAAAGGTTGTTCAAATAAGGAATGGTAAGAAATATAATAAAGAAAGAGTTTATTTTCCTGGTTATATCATGGTACAGGCTAGATTAGAGGGTGAGGTTCCGCATATTATTAAGTCTGTTAATGGAGTGATAGGTTTCTTGGGTGAAACCAAGGGTGGAGATCCTGTGCCGTTAAGACGTTCTGAGATAAATAGAATGTTAGGTAAGGTAGATGAATTAGCAGAGCAAACAGATAATGTGGCTATACCTTATAAAGCTGGTGAAACTGTGAAGGTGGTAGATGGTCCTTTCAATGGCTTCAATGGAACTATTGAAAAGGTAAATGAGGAGAAACGTAAACTAGAAGTTATGGTTAAGATTTTTGGTCGTAAAACGCCACTAGAACTTAGCTATATGCAAGTAGAGAAAATATAAATGTTACAATTTATAGGTAGTAAATAAGGCTTCCACTTTATTATTATCAAAATAGTGAAATTAATTAGAAATGGCTAAAGAAGTATCTAAGGTTGTAAAACTACAAGTTAAGGGTGGCGCAGCAAACCCATCTCCTCCTGTAGGACCTGCACTTGGTGCGGCTGGTGTTAATATCATGGAGTTCTGTAAGCAGTTTAATGCTAGAACCCAAGATAAAGCAGGTAAAGTTTTACCGGTTGCGATAACTGTTTATAAGGATAAGTCCTTTGACTTTGTTATCAAAACTCCTCCAGCAGCAGTTCAAATCCTTGAAGCAGTAAAGCTGAAAGGCGGTAGTGGAGAACCTAATCGTAAGAAAGTTGGAACTATCACATGGGATCAAATTCGTTTGATTGCTGAAGATAAGATGCCAGACCTCAATGCATTTACAGTAGACAGCGCTATGAGAATGGTTGCTGGTACTGCAAGATCAATGGGTGTGAACGTTAAGGGTGGAAACGCACCTGCTTAAAACTTGTAACAATGGCAAAATTGACAAAAAATCAAAAAGTAAGCCTTCAAAAGGTGGATAAGTCGCAAGCTTATTCTGTTGCTGAAGCTGCTAAATTAGTAAAGGATGTTACGACTACAAAGTTTGACGCATCTGTAGATCTAGCTGTGAGATTAAATGTAGACCCTCGTAAAGCTAACCAAATGGTTAGAGGTGTGGTGACACTTCCTCATGGTACTGGTAAAGATGTTAAAGTTTTAGCGTTAGTAACACCAGATAAAGAAGCTGAAGCTACTGAGGCTGGAGCTGATTATGTTGGATTAGATGAATACCTTAATAAAATTAAAGGTGGTTGGACTGATGTTGATGTAATTATAACAATGCCTAGTGTAATGGGTAAATTAGGACCTTTGGGTCGTGTTTTAGGGCCAAGAGGTTTAATGCCTAATCCTAAAACTGGTACGGTTACAATGGATGTTGCAAAAGCTGTTTCTGAAGTAAAGGCTGGTAAGATCGACTTTAAAGTTGATAAAACTGGTATTATTCATGCCTCAATTGGAAAAGCGTCGTTTGATGCTGCTAAAATTGAAGGGAACGCTAAAGAATTAATTAACACACTAGTTAAATTAAAACCAACAACGTCTAAGGGTATTTATATTAAAAGTATCTTTATGTCTAGTACGATGAGTCCTAGTATTGAGATAGACGCTAAACGTTTTGCAGACGACTAAAAATCTAGATCATGACAAGAGAACAAAAAGCAAATGTTATACAAGATTTGACTGCTACATTAGCTGAAAATTCAACTATTTATTTAGCAGACATATCTGGGTTAAATGCATTAGATACATCAAACTTACGTAGAGCTTGTTTTAAAGCTAACGTTAAAGTGGCAGTAGTAAAGAATACTCTTCTTTCTAAAGCTATGGAAGCATCAGATAAGGATTTTGCTGAGTTGCCTGAATTGTTAAAAGGTAATACAGCAATTATGTTATCAGAGGTTGCAAATAGCCCTGCTAAGGTAATTGAAACTTTCCGTAAGAAGTCTGATAAGCCTGTGCTTAAAGGTGCTTACATCGAGGAGGCAGTTTATGTTGGAGACGATATGCTTAGTACATTAAGTAATATCAAATCTAAGGAAGAAATGATTGGAGAGATTATTGGTCTTCTTCAAAGTCCTGCTAAGAATGTTATTTCAGCACTTCAATCTGGTGGTGGAAAAATTGCAGGAATACTTAAAACTCTATCTGAAAGATAGATCACAAATTAGTACGCACTTAATTATTTATAAATTTTATTAAAACGATAGACATGGCAGATTTAAAAGATTTCGCTGAACAGTTAGTTAACTTAACTGTAAAAGAAGTAAACGAATTAGCAGACATCCTTAAGGATGAATATGGTATTGAGCCAGCAGCAGCAGCAGTTGCTATGGCAGGTCCAGCTGCAGGTGGCGCTGATGCTGCTGATGAGCAAACAGAATTTGATGTAATCCTTAAAGCGGCAGGTGGTGCTAAACTAGCTGTTGTTAAACTTGTAAAAGAACTTACAGGTGCTGGATTAAAAGATGCAAAAGGTTTAGTTGATAGCGCGCCATCTCCGATCAAGGAAGGTGTTTCTAAAGATGAAGCAGAAGCACTTAAAGCTCAGCTTGAAGAAGCAGGAGCAGAGGTTGAGTTGAAGTAATTCTTCTTACCAAAACATTATAGGTTTAGACCTGTGAGCATCGCTCACAGGACTAAACCATTTTGCGTATAAAGATGAGACGTCGTCGATAACGCTTTTTTTAATAATTTAATACCGTGCATTGATGCTAGCAACAAACACAGAGAGAATTAATTTTTCAACGGTAACTAATAAGGCAGAATATCCTGACTTGCTGGATATCCAAATTAAATCCTTTCAGGACTTTTTTCAGCTAGAGACTAAATCTGATAAAAGAGAAGTTGAAGGTTTGTATAATACCTTCATGGAGAATTTTCCAATTACTGATACTCGCAATCAGTTTGTTTTGGAATTTCTTGATTACTTCGTAGACCCACCTAGATATTCTATTCAAGAATGTATAGAGCGTGGTCTAACTTATAGCGTGCCTCTTAAATCACGTTTAAAATTATATTGTACAGATCCTGAACATGAGGATTTTGAAACAATTGTACAAGATGTTTATCTTGGTACCATCCCTTACATGACACCTTCTGGTACTTTTTGTATCAATGGTGCTGAGCGTGTGGTTGTATCTCAGTTGCACAGGTCTCCTGGTGTTTTCTTCGGGCAATCTTTCCATGCAAATGGTACTAAATTATATTCTGCTCGTGTAATTCCTTTTAAAGGTTCATGGATAGAATTTGCGACAGATATTAATAGTGTTATGTACGCTTATATCGATCGTAAAAAGAAATTACCTGTAACAACACTTTTCCGTGCTATTGGCTTTGAAAGAGATAAAGATATCTTAGGTATTTTTGATCTTGCTGAAGAAGTTAAGGCAAGTAAGACAGGTCTTAAAAAATACTTAGGTCGCAAGCTTGCTGCTCGTGTACTTAGAACCTGGCATGAAGATTTCGTTGATGAGGATACTGGAGAAGTAGTATCTATTGAACGTAATGAAATTGTTCTTGATAGAGATACAATTCTTGAAAAAGAACACATAGATGAGATAATTGATTCTCAAGCAAAGACTATTCTTCTTCATAAGGAAGATAATATGTCTGCTGACTATGCCATTATACACAATACTTTACAAAAGGATCCTACAAACTCTGAAAAAGAGGCTGTAGAACATATATATAGACAATTACGTAACGCTGAGCCGCCTGATGAAGAAACTGCTCGTGGAATCATCGATAAATTATTCTTCTCTGACCAGAGATATAATTTAGGTGAGGTAGGTCGTTACCGTATGAATAAAAAATTGAATCTTGATATTCCTATGGATAAGCAAGTGCTTACCAAAGAAGATATCATTACTATTATCAAGCATTTGATCATGTTGATCAACTCTAAGGCAGAGATTGATGATATTGATCACTTATCTAACCGTCGCGTTCGTACGGTGGGTGAGCAGTTAAGTTCACAATTTGGTGTTGGTCTTGCTCGTATGGCTCGTACGATACGTGAGCGTATGAATGTAAGAGATAATGAAGTGTTTACGCCTATTGATCTTATTAATGCTAAGACTTTGTCTTCTGTTATTAATTCGTTCTTCGGTACGAACCAATTATCTCAATTCATGGATCAAACAAATCCATTAGCTGAGATCACTCATAAACGTAGATTATCGGCACTTGGACCTGGTGGTCTTTCGAGAGAAAGAGCTGGTTTTGAGGTTCGTGATGTACACTATACTCACTATGGTAGACTTTGTCCTATTGAAACTCCTGAAGGACCGAATATTGGTCTGATCTCTTCACTTGCTGTTTTTGCAAAAGTGAACGGTATGGGATTCATTGAGACTCCTTATAGAAAAGTTACAGATGGTGTGGTAAACCTGGAAGATGAACCAACTTACCTAAGCGCCGAAGAAGAAGAAGGATTACTTATTGCTCAAGCTAACTTACCATTAACTAATGGTAAAATTGATCAGGAAAAAGTAATTGCTCGTATGGAAGGTGACTTCCCAGTAATTGATGCATCAGAGGTGGTATATGCTGATGTTGCTCCTAATCAAATTGCATCTATTTCTGCATCTCTAATTCCATTCTTAGAACATGATGATGCAAACCGTGCGCTTATGGGATCTAACATGATGCGTCAGGCAGTACCTTTACTTAGAGTAGATGCACCTATTGTAGGTACAGGTTTAGAAAGACAGGTTGCTACGGATTCTAGAGTATTAATAAATGCTGAAGGCGATGGTGAGGTTGTTTATGTAGATGCTCAGAAAGTAGTGATCAAATATGATCGTACTGAACGTGAATCGTTAGTTAGCTTTGAGCCTGAAGATACTTCTTATAATTTGATTAAATTCCGTAAAACTAACCAGGGTACAAGTATTACACTTAAACCTATAGTTGAAAAAGGAGATAGAGTTAATAAAGGTCAAGTTTTATGTCAGGGTTATGCAACTGAGGCTGGTGAACTTGCATTAGGTCGTAACATGAAAGTGGCATTTATGCCTTGGAAAGGTTATAACTTTGAGGATGCGATTGTTATTTCTGAAAAGGTAGTACGTGAAGATATATTTACTTCTATCCATGTAGATGAATACTCACTAGATGTCAGAGACACAAAGTTAGGTAATGAGGAGTTGACTCCAGATATACCTAATGTTTCCGAAGAGGCTACTGCAAACCTTGATGAGCAGGGTATGATTCGTATCGGTGCAGAAGTTAAACCTGGTGATATATTAATAGGAAAAATTACTCCAAAAGGAGAAAGTGATCCTACTCCAGAAGAAAAGCTTCTTAGAGCAATCTTCGGTGATAAAGCTGGTGATGTAAAAGATGCTTCTTTAAAAGCGTCTCCATCTCTTAGAGGTGTTGTTATCGGTAAAAAATTATTCTCTCGTGCTGTAAAAGATAAGAGAAAGAGGGCTCAAGATAAAGAGGATATTGCAAGATTAGAGCAGAATTATCAAGGTAAATTTGATGGTTTACAAGAACGTCTAATTGAAAAATTATTTGAAATCGTAAGTGGTAAAACATCGCAAGGTGTATTTAATGACCTTGGAGAAGAAGTTCTTCCTAAAGGTAAAAAGTATACCCTTAAAATGTTAAATTCTGTAGATGATTTTACTCATTTAACTTCTGGTACATGGACTACTAGTAGTGATGTGAATGAAATGGTTGCAGATTTACTACACAACTATAAGATTAAAGAAAATGATCTTCAGGGATCATTACGTCGTGAGAAGTTTACCATCTCTGTCGGAGATGAGCTTCCTGCTGGTATCATAAAACTTGCTAAAGTTTATATCGCTAAAAAACGTAAACTTAAAGTAGGTGATAAAATGGCTGGTCGTCACGGTAACAAAGGTATCGTTGCACGTATTGTACGTCAGGAAGATATGCCATTCCTTGAAGATGGGACACCTGTTGATATCGTATTGAACCCACTAGGTGTACCTTCTCGTATGAATATAGGTCAGATTTATGAGACCGTTTTAGGATGGGCTGGTGAGAAACTAGGTAAGAAATTTGCTACACCTATATTTGATGGTGCTACTTTAGATCAGATCAATGGGTATACGGACGAGGCTGGTATTCCACGTTTCGGTCACACCTATTTATTTGATGGTGGTACTGGTGAGCGTTTTGATCAACCTGCGACAGTAGGTATTATCTATATGCTTAAACTAGGTCACATGGTAGATGATAAAATGCACGCGCGTTCTATCGGTCCATATTCATTGATTACGCAGCAACCTCTCGGTGGTAAGGCGCAATTCGGTGGTCAACGTTTTGGAGAGATGGAAGTTTGGGCACTTGAGGCATATGGAGCTTCTAGCACCCTGCGTGAAATTCTAACGGTAAAATCAGATGACGTTATAGGACGTGCTAAGACTTACGAGGCAATCGTGAAAGGTGAACCTATGCCAGAACCTGGCCTTCCAGAATCATTTAATGTATTGATGCATGAGTTAAAAGGTCTAGGACTAGATCTACGACTGGAGGATTAATTTTTTCTGTGAGGTTTTATGTTAGTTTCGCTTTCGCGAAAGCGTACATTACATAAAACCTTACTACTTTAAACTTAAAATAGTACCATTATTATGGCTAGACATAAAGACAACCTAACACAAAAGAAATTTTCTAAAATTTCAATCGGTCTTGCATCTCCTGAAGCTATTCTTGCAGAGTCAAGAGGTGAGGTGTTAAAACCAGAAACGATAAATTATCGTACGCACAAACCTGAAAGGGATGGGCTTTTTTGTGAGCGCATCTTCGGTCCTGTGAAGGATTATGAATGTGCTTGTGGAAAATATAAACGTATCCGTTACAAAGGAATTGTTTGTGATCGTTGTGGTGTAGAGGTTACTGAGAAAAAAGTAAGACGTGATCGTATTGGGCATATTAATCTTGTTGTGCCAGTTGCACACATTTGGTATTTCCGTAGTTTACCTAATAAAATAGGTTATTTACTAGGGCTTCCTTCTAAGAAGCTGGATATGATTATCTATTATGAAAGATATGTAGTTATTCAACCAGGTATCGCAAAAAATGCGGAAGGTGAAGAAGTACAAAGATTAGATTTTTTAACTGAGGAAGAGTATTTAGATATACTAGATAGTTTACCTCAAGAAAATTTATATCTAGAAGATTCAGATCCTAACAAATTCATCGCTAAGATGGGTGCAGATTGTTTGATAGATCTTCTACAGCGCATTGATTTAGAAACTCTTTCTTATGATTTACGTCACAAGGCAAATAACGAGACATCTAAACAGCGCAAAACAGAGGCTTTAAAACGTTTACAAGTTGTTGAAGCACTCAAGGATTCTAATGAACGACGTGAGAATAAGCCAGAATGGATGATCATGAAGGTAGTGCCAGTAATTCCACCAGAATTACGTCCATTAGTACCTCTTGATGGTGGTCGTTTTGCAACGTCTGATTTAAATGATCTATACCGTCGTGTAATAATACGTAATAATCGTTTGAAGAGATTGATGGAGATTAAAGCTCCAGAAGTAATACTTCGTAATGAAAAACGTATGTTGCAAGAGGCAGTAGATTCACTTCTTGATAACACAAGAAAATCTAGTGCTGTTAAAACAGATTCTAATAGACCTTTAAAATCATTATCAGATTCACTTAAAGGTAAGCAAGGACGTTTCCGTCAGAACTTACTAGGTAAGCGTGTTGATTACTCTGCACGTTCTGTAATTGTTGTAGGTCCTGAGCTTAAATTATATGAGTGTGGTATTCCTAAGGATATGGCTGCAGAGCTTTATAAGCCTTTTGTAATACGTAAACTTATTGAGCGTGGAATTGTAAAGACGGTTAAGTCAGCAAAGAAAATTATAGATAAGAAAGAGCCAGTAGTTTGGGATATATTGGAAAATGTTCTTAAAGGACATCCAGTTATGTTGAACCGTGCTCCTACTCTTCACAGATTGGGTATACAAGCGTTCCAACCTAAATTAATTGAAGGTAAAGCGATACAGTTACACCCATTAGTTTGTACAGCATTTAATGCTGATTTTGATGGAGATCAAATGGCTGTTCACCTTCCTTTAGGTCCTGAGGCTATACTAGAATGTCAGTTATTAATGCTGGCTTCACACAATATCCTTAATCCAGCAAATGGTAGCCCTATTGCGGTACCATCGCAGGATATGGTATTGGGTCTTTATTATATGACCAAATTACGTAGATCTGAGCCTGGACATATTGTTAAAGGTGAAGGTCTTACTTTTTACGGTCCTGAAGAATTGGTTATTGCTTTTAACGAGAAGAGAGTTGATATTAACGCTCCTGTTAAATGTAGAATTAATCTTCTTCAAAGTGATGGTTCTTATAAAGCAGAAATTATTGAAACGACTGCTGGTAGAGTTATATTTAATCAAAGAGTACCAGATGAGGCTGGTTATATCAACGAGGTTCTTACTAAAAAGGCTTTAAGAGATATTATAGGAGATATCCTTAAGGTAACAGATGTTCCTAGAACAGCTGCTTTCCTTGATGAAATTAAAGATTTAGGTTATGGATTTGCATTCCGTGGTGGATTATCGTTCTCATTAGGAGATATCATGATACCAGCAGAGAAGCAATCGATGATTGATACAGCGAATGCTAAAGTTGACACAATACGTGGAAATTATGGTATGGGTCTAATTACCCAAAATGAAAGGTACAATCAAGTAATTGATGTTTGGACGGCTACAAATGCGCAGCTTACTGAACTTTCAATGAAAAATATTAGAGAAGATCAACAAGGTTTTAACTCGGTGTTTATGATGCTTGACTCTGGTGCACGTGGATCTAAAGAGCAAATAAGACAGCTTACAGGTATGCGTGGACTTATGGCAAAACCTAAAAAATCTAACGATGGAGGTGGTGCTATTATTGAAAACCCTATTCTTTCTAACTTTAAAGAAGGGCTTTCGATTCTTGAGTACTTTATTTCTACTCACGGTGCGCGTAAAGGACTTGCAGATACAGCTCTTAAAACAGCCGATGCTGGTTACCTTACACGTAGGTTACATGATGTTGCACAAGATGTAATAGTAAATCATGAAGATTGTGAAACTTTAAGAGGTATAGAGGTTTTTGCTCTTAAGAAGAATGAAGAGGTAATGGAGAAATTAGGAGCTAGAGTTCTAGGTCGTACTGCATTACATGATGTTATAGATCCAGCTACACAGGAAGTTATTGTTCCTGCTGGTGAGTTAATAGTAGAAGAAATTGCTGATATTATTGAAGCGTCAGATCTAGAGTCTGTAGAGGTAAGATCTGCTCTTACTTGTGAGGCTGCAAAAGGTGTGTGTACTAAATGTTACGGTAGAAACCTAGCTACTAATAGATTAGTTATGAGAGGTGAGGCAGTAGGTGTTATCGCAGCACAGTCTATTGGAGAGCCTGGTACGCAGTTAACGTTAAGAACTTTCCACGTAGGTGGTGTTGCAGGTAACGTTTCTGAAGATAGTTCTATCGTTGCAAAGAATGATGGTGTTTTAGAAATTGATGATCTTAAAACTGTAAAAGTTGAAGATAATGAAGGTAAGCCTGTGGAGATAGTGATTTCTCGTACGGCTGAGTCTAAATTACTTCATGAGAAAACAGGTATGTTATTAAATTCTAATAATATTCCTTATGGTTCTGAGCTTTATGCTAAGCCTGGTTCTAAAGTTAAGAAAGGCGATTTATTAGCTAAATGGGACCCATTTAATGGTGTAATCATATCAGAATTTGCCGGTAAGATTAAATTTGAAAATATTATTCAAGGGGTAACTTTCCAGGTAGAGAGTGATGAACAAACTGGGTATGAGGAAAAAGTTATTTCTGATTCTAGAGATAAAAAACTCATTCCTACATTACATATCGTTGATGCTAAGGGAGACCATGTGATTTCATATAACCTTCCTGTGGGTGCCCATTTAATGGTAAATGATGATGATAAGATTAAGGTAGGTAAGGTCTTAGTTAAGATTCCTCGTAAATCAGCAAAAGCAGGTGATATTACAGGAGGTCTTCCACGTGTAACAGAATTATTTGAAGCACGTAATCCTTCTAATCCAGCTGTAGTAAGTGAAATAGATGGTGTAGTTTCTTTTGGTAAGATTAAACGTGGTAATCGTGAAATTCTCGTTACTTCTAAAACGGATGAAGTGAAGAAGTATCTTGTAAAACTTTCTAATCAAATTCTAGTACAAGAAAATGATTATGTAAGAGCTGGTATGCCTTTATCTGATGGTTCTATCACTCCTAAAGATATTCTTGCGATTAAAGGACCAAGTGCTGTACAGCAGTACTTAGTTAATGAAGTTCAAGAAGTGTATCGTTTACAAGGGGTTAAGATTAACGATAAGCACTTTGAAGTTGTCGTTCGTCAAATGATGAGGAAAGTAAGGATTGTTGATTCTGGTGATGGTATGTTCTTAGAAAATCAACTAGTTCATAAAGAAGATTTTATTCTTCAGAACGATAACCTTTACGGTAAGAAAGTTGTTGAAAGTTCTGGAGACTCTGAATCTTTGAAAGAAGGTCAGATTATCACTTCCAGAGAATTACGTGATGAGAATTCCATTCTTAGAAGAGAGGATAAGTCACTAGTTACTGCTCGTGATGTAATGCCAGCAACTGCTGAGCCTATACTTCAGGGTATTACACGTGCATCTCTTCAAACTAAGTCATTCATTAGTGCTGCTTCATTCCAAGAAACCACTAAAGTATTAAATGAAGCTGCTGTTGCAGGTAAAGTCGATACTTTGGAAGGTTTAAAGGAGAACGTTATTGTAGGTCATAGAATTCCAGCAGGTACAGGTATGCGTAATTATGATGATATTATTGTAGGTTCTAAGGAGGAGTTTGAAAAACTTTTGCATAAAAAGGAAGAGCCTAAAGTAAATTACAACTAAAAGTAATGGCACAGGATAATAATACGGAGCACAAGATTAATATTGAAATAGATGGCGATACAGCAGAAGGGCAGTATAGTAATTTGGCAATTATTAATCACTCTGCTTCTGAGTTTGTTGTTGACTTTGTGAATATCATGCCTGGTAACCTTAAGTCAAAGGTTAAATCTAGAATTATATTAACTCCTCAACACGCTAAGCGTTTATCTAAAGCGTTGCTGGAAAATGTAATGAAGTTTGAACAGGTACACGGTGAAATTAGAGATTATGATAAACCACCCATACCTTTAAATTTTGGCCCCACGGGCCAAGCTTAATATTATAGCCTGATGCGTAAGTATCAGGCTTTTTTATTTAAAACAAGACTCACTATAGATCTTTATTATCGTATTTAATTTTACCTCTTTCATTTGTGTCGTTTGAGAGGGTTTGATTAAAATAATGAACACATAGCTTGTGCAGGATTATTAAACCTCTTAGAGTCGTTAAAATTAGTTTATTTAAAATTTAATAGATCTAATAGGTTTTTATCTGTCCAACCTGCAATAATTGAATTATTGTTGTGCGGTCTCTTCTAGATTTAATTTCTCATATGTTATTAATCTATTTTTCACAAGTGTTTATCGAATAGCCTTTTTTAATACTTGCTTATTACTCATATACGTTGCTCAATATTCTATTTTTGTATCTTAATTGTGATGACACATGATTAATAATATTTTACAATTCATCCCTTATGAGTATTTCTAATATTTTAAATGCATTTTTCAGCTTTGTAAATAAGACTTTTTTACTTTTTGTAATTATTCTTATGCTGCCTCTGGGTCTGTATGCAGATGGTACAAGGCAGGTGATGCCATCTCCTTCAAATGTAGAGCCATTAAACGGAACTGCTTTGTTCTTTACAAGAGGTCTCCGTGGTCCTTTTATTAATGCGCCTAAAGTAAATAGGATGCAATTTACTATTGCAAACGCAGCTACAGAGAATTTGTATTTTGGTGCAAAATCTCTTCTAAGAAATGAAGGAGCTAATAATCCGTTGATTAATTTAGTTACTTATTATAGAATTTACAATCAGGCAGATGTCTTAGTCGAGGGTATTAACGCAGCTGGTGTGCAGGTAGGAGCTTTGTCTGGTAGATTAGACAACGGTGCTGGAGCTAATCCTGCTGTTGGAGATCCAGGTTATATTGATAACTATGCAGAGGCTTTTGAAGGGCCTAACGGGATAGGTGGAGTTACTAATGGTTATAATCCTTTAATTTTTAATCCTACTACAAATGGCGATTTTTATATTGAGTTTTATATAAGCAATGATGGTGGTGCTACTAGTTTTGATTCAAATGGGCCAGGAAGTAATACTCCGGTAGGCTTCTTTTTTCCTTATTTTGATTTGACTGTTGGTACTAATACAGCTCCTATTCTAGGGAGATTGTGGTCTAAGAAATGGAGTTTTATTGGTTATAGACAGCAGGATGTTAATGATATTAATGATGGTAACAATAGCCCGGCTCTTGTTCCTAACCCTACTCTAGATGCTTCAGTAGAAGGTGAGTTTTATGCTTATACAAGGGATCAAGTAATTGTTGAATTGGATTTTTTAAATGGTTTTCGTCCTTTAGCTTATGAATTGTCTATGAACCGCTATGGCGTTGTCGATGATGATAATGACGTGACTAATGTTTTTGAGGTTACTAGAAGGTCACAAAATAGGCCTACAGCTTTACCTCCAGTTTTAGATAATAGCTATCAGATATTCTTATTTTCACCAGATCAATCTATTTTCCCAACTACTTCTACGTCAGCTCCGGTCTTAGGAAGTCGCATTCAGGGTTGTCCTGGTGATTACAAAATACCTTACACATTGAGTGCTTCAGGTGATGTCGCGATTCTTATTGATCTCAATGGAACCCCTGGTTATCAAGCAGGGACTCGAGATGTTAGTTTAGAAGCTTACGATCAGCCGACTGGTGATAATGAGATTTTTTGGAATGGTTTGGATGGATTCGGGGATACAGTAGCTTTTGATTCTTCGGTTAGCGTTGAAGTGACCTCGTTTAGAGGTCGTACAAACATTCCTATGTATGATGCAGAATTTAATATTAATGGTTTAAATGTTAGAGGTGTTTCTCCAATTATTCAAAATGCTACTCTTTACTGGGATGATACTGAACTTACGTCTTTTGGTGTTTGTAATGTAGAAGGAGATGGTGATGGGAATAATGTTACAGAAGGTGGTTTTTCTGTTTTGGAACTCTTAGATGGCGTTGCTGGGCCTTCTCGCGCTTGGAATGGCTCAAATCCTGATGATTCCGTTCCTGCTGCTTCTGGTGGTCAGGGATCGGATACTTTAAGTCTTCTTTGTGATGATTATGGGAATAATCGAGTTATTAATACATGGTTTTATGGTTATGTTCTAGATTCTGGTTCTAGCACTTTAGTTGTTGGTAATTGTGATGCAGATAACGATGGTGTTGACGATATAACTGATCTTGATGATGATAATGACGGTATCAAAGATGTTGATGAAGGTGGTGTCAATTGTGTTGACTCTTCTAGTCAAACTATGAATACTATAGGTGTCGCTTATAACTCACGACTAGAAAGTGCAGGTGCTGTTTCTGTCGTGCCTAATTTATTGAATGGTGCTTATGACTTTCAAGCTACTTTAGTTGGTAACGCTGCATGGGCTGGAGAGCCTAATGGAGGTGTTCGTTTAAAAGATGATATCGCTTCTGTAGAAGATTATATTTTTGTCCAACCAGTTAATACTGGTAACCCATCTACTGGTAATTATGTTCAGTATGAATTTATTTTTAACGAGCCAGTTTCTAATTTAAGAATTCAGGCAGGTGGTTATAATGTGAGTGATTATGCAGAAGTCTCTGCTGAACTAGGTGGTGCTGCGGTAAATATAGATTCTTCAAATTTCGGTAATTTCCAGCCGTCTCTATCTACAGGTGTGTGGACTGTTTCAGATAACCGTGTAGTAAGCACCTCTACCTCTGGTGGTGTAGCTGCAGATGATAATTTCTTTGATCTAGTTATTGCTGAACCAGTCGATAGAGTAATTTTTATTACTGGTAAGGATACTAATGGGCAGAGACCTGCGACAGTGACTTTAGGTTTTACATCGGTTGATTTTTGTGTGGTTTCAACACCGATTGATACGGATAACGATAGTATTCCAGATTATTTAGATCTTGATGCTGATAATGATGGTATATATGATGTTGAAGAGGCTGGTCACGGACAGTCTTATTTTAATGGTGTTTTAACTGGTCCTGTCGGTGCCGATGGTATTCCTGATTCAGTTCAAGATTCTGGAGATGTCGACAACGGAATTGTCAATTACACTTTGCAAGATTCTGATTCTGGTTCTGGTGAACCGGATTGGAGAGACACTGATTCTGATAATGATGGTTGTTCTGATGCTAACGAGGCTTATCAAGACTCTTTAGCTGACGGTGGTGATGATGGCCAGTTTGGATTAGATCCAGCTGCGGTTAATTTGGCTAATGGATTGGTTGTAGATGCTAGCTATGCTTCAAATACTCCTCAAGATTCTAATGGGAATGGTATAGATGATTATACAGAAAATGGACCAGATGTAGATGGTAATGGTATTACAGATTCATGCTTTGCGCCTATCGATACAGACGGTGATGGTGTCTTCGATAATAATGATATAGATGACGATAATGACGGTATTCTAGACGTTGTTGAATCCCAAGGTTTGGGAGATCCTTCGCAAGATGATGATGGAGATGGTATTTTGAATTACCAAGATGCAGATTTTTGCTCATTAAATGCAAATGGCATTTGTGCATTATTGGATGGAGATAATGACGGCTTACCTAATCATCTAGACTTAGATTCTGACGGTGACGGTATTCCTGATAATAATGAAGCCCAGGTTACAATTGGTTATGTAGCGCCATTAGACTCAGATGGAGATGGGGTTCCTGATGTTAATGCAAATGGACTTCCTGTATCTTATGATTTTAACGGTGACCAATTAGGATTGCTTCCAGTTAATACTGATACTGTTGATCAACCAGATTATTTAGATTTAAATTCTGATAACCAAGGAGCAAACGATACTGTTGAAGCAGGACTTGTACTTACTGGTGTTGATTCAGATAACGATGGATTAGTTGATACGGCTACAATTAATGGTGTTGCAAACTCTGCTTTAGATACTGATACATCTGGATATAATGATCCTAATGGTTTCTTAAACGATACCAATAATTTGCCGGATACAGATGGCGATTTAAATGAGGGTGGAAACGTTGATTTTAGAGATCGTACCTTACCTAATGATGCTGATGGTGATGGTGTTAATGATATTGATGATTTAGATGATGATAACGACGGTATAACAGACATAACTGAAGGTTTTGAATTCTTTACAGATAATTCTTCAACTTGTACTGGTCAAAATTATGATTTCAATGGAGCTTCTTTAATAAGTGGTACTGCTGGACAGGTGGGTGCTAGATATAGATTTTCAACTGTAAGATCTGGTATAGATGCTATTGTTCAAATTACTCAAAGATCTGCAGGTGCTTCGTTAGTAAGAATTGATGATGCTTCTGGCGATCCTCTAGCATGGCAACCAGTAATTAACTATACCGCTGCTTCTAGTGGTGATTTAACTATAACTTTTAGAGTAGAATTAGTAGATTCTGTAACTTCTGCTCCTGCTACGGTAAGTAGAATAGGTGGTTTCATTCAGGATATTGATAGTGATAGCACTGGTAGAATTAGAGAGTTTTATAGATTAAATAACTTAGTAGGTTATTCTTTAAACGAGCCAACTAATGTTATAGCTACAGATCTTGCCAGCGGTATTACACAGTTTAGAGCAAATGGAACAGGCTCAGCTGCAATTGAGCCTATTGATACAGATTCTGGTTATAAAGTATTCTTTCAAAGACAAGATGTAAATCAGTTCGAATATGTAATAGGTGTTACAAAAAACATAAATATTTCACAAAATAGGTTTTATAGTGTTCAGTTTGATGAGTGCATTATAGATGATTTCGGTGATGATCCTACAGTGGTTATTTTAAATGCTCCCGATCAGGATGGGGATAATATACCTAACCATTTAGATTTAGATTCAGATGGAGATGGTTGTAGTGATACAATAGAAGCTGGTTATGTTGACGCTTTCGCGAAAGCGGACGAAGATGGTATACTTGGAAACCCAGCTCCTGAAACAGTTGATAGTAATGGTTTAGTTATTTCTGGTGAAATGGGAGAAGGTTATACGTCTCCTAATAGTACTGACTCTGTCTTATTTGACTTTTTAGACCCTAACGAAAATAGTGCTTGTTCTACTACGTTAGATATTACTAAAACTAGTACTTTTAATCCGGCAACAGGTATAATCAATTACACTTACACGGTTTTAAATTCAGGTTCTAATTTTGCTTTCGATGTAAGTGTGTCAGAAGATTTAGGTACGTTTACAGGTACTAATACTCCGGTACCTACTCCGGTATATCTGTCAGGAGGGTCTGATGAAGATGGACAAGGTGATGCACTTGATTTAATTCCTGGTGCTTCTTTAATATTCACTGCGTCTTATGAAATTAATGATACTGATTTTGTTTCTGGACAGATAGATAATCAAGCCACAGCTAGTGCAACGGATAGTAACGGCGATGTTGTTACCGATGTTTCTGATGATGGAAATGATGGAGATGGTAATTTAATAGATGATATTACAGAAACGGTTTTACCTATAGGTACCGTTACTGGTCACATTTATAGTGATTTAAATAATAATGGAGTTCAGGATTCTGGAGAGCCTAATTTGGCTAATGTAGATGTTCTTTTGACTCCTACTTTCGGAGATCCAATTACCGTTACTACAGATGTTAATGGTGATTTTGCTGGTGATGTTTTTGCTGGTGATGTAGGAGTAGATATAGTAGATAGCACTTTACCAACCGGAGCAGTTCAAACAGAAGGAACAGACCCAACCACGGTAACCGTAGCATCAGGTACAACAGTAGTTGAAGAAGATAACGGATTCAACACTCCAGGAACAATAGAAGGAGTAGTTTATG
>NZ_CANLXZ010000003.1 GCF_947495285.1 uncultured Nonlabens sp.
CCATAAAATCAATAACTAGTAATCATCATTATAAAAATGCTTTCATAGAGACTTTTCAAAAGTAAATTGGTATAAATGGTATTTATCAAAATTAGTTGCTTTTATAAGACAGAACTTATTTATAAAAATTCATTTGCAGCAATGGCACCATCATCCTTTTGAAAAGATACAACCCACAAAAAATACATACAAGTTGCTTTATTTTAATGACCAACCAAAATTGTATCTAATTACACTACAATAGATAGATGATCTACACCGTAAATTCATTTAAGAGAGGAATGCGTTAAAACAAATTAATCTGTATCGCTATTTTAGGACGGGACATCTATATGATAAAAAAGATCCTATCTCAAATGAGACAGGATCTTTTTTCATGTATAAAGCTATTTAATTAATTAGTCCCATTTAGAACCAAAAAACTTAGATCGTTTTCCTTTGTTACCAGTGGAGTCATTAGAGCCAGAATTTTCTCGTCTAGGCTTAGAATCACGGTTCCTAAAACTGCTACCAGAACTATTATCATCATTAGATCTTGAGCTGCGACCTTTAAAACCACCGCCAGAGTTAGAACTATCATCACGACGACCTCGATGACTACCGCCACCACCAGAATCTCCATCTCTACGACGACCTTTAAACCCACCGCTAGACCTAGAATCGCTATCTCTACGACCTTTATAACCGCCTCCACTTCTACCATTTCTACCTCCACGATCTCTAGACTCTCGCACCTCACCTTCGTGAACATTTGCCCTAATTTCACGTTTATTACGCTCTTGACCGTTTAATTTTTCCATTTGAGCAGCTACTTCTTCTTTTACATCAATAAAAGAATGAGCACCATCTAAAACAATACGACCTATATCATTTCCAGAAATACCAGTTACATCACAAACAAAACCTAATAAAGCCCCTTTATTTACATCATCTTTGCGACCTAAGTTAATAAAATAGGTCTTCATCCCATCTTCCTTACCTCTAGATCTCGGTTTTCTCTCACGATACTCACCTCTATCCTCGCGTGGCTTTGAATTGTCATTAAGATCTGTGATAGAATTACGCTTATAAATCTTATTGAACTCTTGACTTAAAAACTTACCTATCAACTCTTCTTTAGTAATCTCTTCAAGACTAGTTTTTACTTCATCAAAAAGTTCATCACTAATTTTATCATTTACTTTTAAATCCTTTATACCTTCTGTCCATTTAGAAATACGTCTAGCGGTTATTGCTTCTAGTGCTGGGATCTCAGATCTTTCAAATTTAATAGAAAGCTTATTTTCCATGTATCTCATTTTACGTATATCACCTTTAGTAATAAACGCAATAGATTCTCCTTTCTTACCTGCACGCGCTGTACGACCAGAACGGTGAGTATAAAATTCTGGATCTTCTGGTAATGCAAAATGTATTACATGAGTAATATCCTCTACATCAATTCCTCGTGCAGCGACATCTGTAGCTATTAATAATTTTAGATTTTTATTTCTAAAACGTTTCATAGCCGCATCACGCTGTGCTTGAGACATATCTCCATGAAGTGCTTCTGTTGCATAACCATTGTTATTCAACTCGTCTGCTACTTGCTGGGTATCTCTTTTTGTACGACAAAACACTACACCAAACATATCTTGATTAAAATCAAGCATTCTTCTCAGGGCTTCAGTTTTATCACGAGCTTTAAGTTGAACAAATTGGTGAGAAATATTTGTATTTACAATATTCTCACGGTTGATACGCACCTCTTCTGGGTTTACCATATAGGTATCTACTATCTTCTTGATCTCTCTTGCCATTGTAGCAGAAAACAACCAGATATTACGACCTACATCTGTCTTAGAAAGGATAAAATCAATGTCTTCACGGAAACCCATGTTTAACATCTCATCTGCTTCATCAAGAATCAAAAATTTTAACGCATCGAGTTTTACCTCGCGACGTTTCATAAGATCCATAAGACGTCCTGGAGTCGCAACTATAACTTGTGCACCACGTCTTATGTCTTTAATCTGACCCATGATATTTGCTCCACCGAAAACAGGTACGACATTAAGCCTTCCCATTTTTAGAGACATTGCTTCTATCTGACGACAAATTTGTTGTGCTAATTCACGCGTTGGGGCTAGTATAAGTGCCTGCGTATCTCTTGAGCTGGTATCCATTAACTCTAATAATGGTATACCGAATGCTGCGGTTTTCCCTGTACCAGTCTGCGCCAGACCTATAAAATCACCATCATGCTTAAGCAATAATGGAATAGCTTGCTGCTGAATCTCCGTAGGAGTTTCAAAACCCATTTCAGCAAGACCGTCTAATAACGGTTGTGATAGACCTAAGTCTTCAAAATTTTTCAAATAACTGTGTTTAATTATTTTGCAAAAGTACGACTAATAAATGAATTTTTTATTATACACAGATTTTATAGATAAAATACAGTAAAATAAAAAACTGATGATCTATTTTATTAAAAAAATTATACATTAATTCTTATACCGTACTGTTTTGAATTGGTCATTTAACTATTGTGAATAATCAATTTTAGTGACCAAATGATTTGATCGTACTTTAAGGTAAAATGGAGTAAAACTTATTATTAAAGAAATTATAGACCGATGTAATTTTTAAAGAACCCATTCAGTTTAATGATCATAAATAAAAAGCTACATTATTTTAAAAGGATAACTCAATAAATTCAAAAAAAAAACTTCTCTTTTTCAGTCCACAAATTGTGTAAATTGGTCTATACTTTTCCTCTCTGTTAGAATTGAAGAAGCCACCTCCTCAGGGTTATAAGTACCTATATAAAAGAAACCTAAAAACTCTTCTCTATCCTCTACCGTAATTTTTTTAAATTCAGACATGTCTACAAATGGTTTAGGAGAACTCCAGTAACATCCATATCCCAGATTATGAGTAGTAAGCCACATATTTTGCACACTCATACTTACAGCGGCTATTTCTTCCCACTCTGGTATCGATTCTTTTTTATCTCTATATTTAAAGATCAAAATCATAGCAGTGGTTACTTCTAATTTTTCTTGAAGTTTTTTAAGTTTAAGCGGTACTGCCTTATCTGTAGACAGACTAAACTGTTCTACTATAAACTCCCCTAAATCGGTTAAGGCATTTCCCTGCAATACTTTATAACGCCATGGTTCTGTTTTTCTATGATTAGGTGCCCACCTCGCACTTTCTAAGATTTTTAATAAATCAGTTTTAGGTATCACTCCATTTGTGTATTGTGAAGGAAAAATACTGCGACGTGACTTAATTATATTTTCTAATGTCTTTTTCATTTTTTAAAGATAATGGTTGTTTCGCTTTCGCGAAAGCGGTACTAGTCAAAAACCTTGATACAATTTTAATTCATTCCCCATAAAAGACACAGGATTCATGTAACGCAGGTAAAAGATAGTTTTTCTTTAAATAACAGCACTAAATATTATAATTCCTGAATGTTTTCTTATAGATTATTAAGATTTGATTGATTATTTGAAGATCTATTTATTGAATTAATCATTTAACTACCGTGTTATAATGCCTTTTAAACATTGTGCATAAAGCAAATATAAGGTCAAGATACATTAAACTTAATAAAAGAACTACCCAATGATGATGCCTGTAAAGCTTATTGAGAAAAAATAAAATAGCAATATGATTTTATTTTCAGTGAATGAGATGCTGCAAAAGGTTGTGAAAAATCAGGTCGCAATTATTAATATTATACATATGATAAATTCAACAGCAGATACACTTTTTTTTAACAGTCTAATATAGTTTATGAAAAGCATATTGTCGCGGTTTTGAGATGACTATAAATAGTAAAAATGGTCAGAATTTTCCATTAAAAACATTACACAATAAGAGAAAAGAAGAAGTTAGGCAAGGAAGAAATTACTATTTAAATAAGAAAAAGGTAGTAATGGAAGTCGTATAGATCGATAATAAAAAAATGAAAAGAGTTTCTATAAAGTCTATTGATGTCTACTCTGCAAAATCTTAATACCTCATCAGTACCTCTGCGATAATAATAACAAATATGCGGCAGCAATGGGCTAGTTTTAAACCACTGCAAATCATAATTTATAGGTCAACTCTAGGCTCAGGGCAAAACCTACTCATGTGGGCAAATGGCATTTCAGGCTAATATTAATTAGTTTTACTTGAGAATAAATCGGTCTTTATTTAAAAATTCATTTTTTTTAAATAATTACCTGAATGGTTAAAGCTCATCCTAATTTATTAAAATTAAACAAAATAGAGACTATCTGTAAAATTCAATAAAGTTGTATAAAGAAAAAAGATAAACCTAATAATTGATTTTTTCTATGGTATGTATTTTTCTATTATTTGATTAATTTCTGTAGAAAGACGTAATTTATAAGTAGTTAACAGATACGTTATCCCAATAAAAATAGACTTAAAAGCGATATTCATATAAGGATTCCATGGGAAATCCCAGAAATAAAACAATCCAGTAATTACTAAAATCATGAGTAAAGAACTCCAGGTTTTTGCGGTCCATGGATGCATGTCTAACTTATAGTAAACGTAGTACGCTTTTGCAAAAGCATAACATAAATAAGCCACACAAGTAGCGATAGCAGCACCTATTAAACCCAATTCTGGAATAAGAATTCTATTTAAACCTATCGCCACAAAGGTTAAAACCAGTCCCATCCAAAGCGTCACTTTATACAAGTTGCTGTTATAAAGTATCGCATTATTACTACCTAAAACATTTTCAGAAAACTTAGTTATTGCAATTAAAAAAACAACTGGAATGGCAACACGCGTTTCTGGCTGCATCAACTCATAAAATTCATTAAGATTACAAGTAATAATCACTAACAGAAACCCTGCTATAATAGTTAGGTTAAGTGAACTTCTCTTATAAAGGGTTTGCACCTCACCTATTTCATTTCTATTAAAATAACCTGCCGTTAATGGATGCGTAATTTGTGCCATACCACGGGCAGGAACAGCTATTACAGTAGCTATAAACACCGCTATACCGTAAAATCCTATTTTATCAATAGCCACATATTGATTAAGCATAAACTTATCTAGATCTATTAAAGCCGTAGAAATAGAACCTGCAATAATCATATAAATACAGTAATTTAAAACCTTACCTCTATGGAGTATTTTTCCCCATCTTAAACGAGGCATGTAGGTTCTAAGCGCAATGATCTTCATTAACAACGCTCGCAACGCATAAATAATAACAAGACTATAAATAAATTGATGCTGACTAATAACATCTGTAGCGAGTAATAAAAGTGCTACCGTTGCAGCAGCTCTATAAAACACTTCTTTAAGAAAATTACCTACCACTGTCTTCATATGTACTTTTACCCAAGCATAGAAGATCTCAAAATAAGCCTGGAAAATAGACACTAACGGTATGCACCACAAGTATTTACCGGTAATGATATTTTTATCAGAAATGAATGTTGCAATAGGTTCTTGCGCTATATAAATAAGAACTAAAATCGGTACAATGATGAATAATGGCCACAACAGCATTTGCGTTAAAAAGGAATCGCGCTCCTGCTTTGTAGAATAGCTAGAATAATATTTAACAATGGTATTATGAATACCAAATGACATTAATGGAAAATACAAAAATGCCGAAGACAGTACATAATTCCATAAACCATAATAATCGTCAGAGAGATATACTTGCGCTAGAATTAACACATTTAAAGCGCCTAGAATAAAGCCTAAGCCTGTAATAACGAGATTCCACCCTGACTGTTTAATGACTATTCCCATACGTAGTCTATAGTTTTGGCAAGGATTTTAGTTAAATAAGATCTTTTATATCGATCTATTAAATCGTTAGAATTACCATCATTAGTTCCTTTTTTATAGAGATCATAAAGATGGGTAATGTGTTTTTTAAGTGCCTTTTTCTGCTGGTAATTAAAGAATTCTCCAGAATGTGTATCTGTAATTAACAGCTCTATGTCTGCCTCTTTAGGCCCTATGGCAATAATAGGTCTGCGACTAGCAAAGTATTCAAACATCTTACCAGGTAAAATCGCTTGAGTCTCTTGAGAATCTATTTCTATAAGTAACAATGCCTGTGCATTAAACATAAGCGCAACAGACTCTTCATGAGACACATAACCTTTATTATCTACATAAGTATCTAATTTAAAATATGTAAGGCTCTCTAGAATTTCTTCACTTATAGTACCAGCCAGTTGCAATTGAAAATCTGCAGCAAAATCGGTTGATTCTTCACATAATTCCTGCAATGATTCCCATAATAATTGCGGATTGCGATCTGATAATAAAGTACCTATGTGAGATAGTACAAATTTACCTTCTGGCTGTCGCACCTGTGGATTAGGTAAGGTATCAAATCCGTTAGTAATCAACTGTATAGGTCGCGATGTTTTGCTTTTAAATTCTTTTCCTGTATGTGGGCTGGTTACTATTAATAAATCTGCAGTGTTCAACACCTCTTTTTCTAAATCTACATGGCGTTTTTGTGCGCGTTTGCCTAGTTTAAGATCTTTGTGATAACCTATGGTAGTCCATGGATCACGGAAATCTGCCAGCCATTTTATGGACGGCACAAGAGACTTTAATTCTAAACCTATAAGATGTATAGAATGTGGTGGCCCAGTGGTAATTACTGTAGCTGCTGGATGCTTTGTTATATAAGGTTCTATATCTTTAAGAACGCGATGTTTCCACCCTACTCGTGCATCTGGAATAAATAAATTACCACGCATCCACACCATGGCACGTTCTAAAATACCAGGGTCTTTCTTTAAAATACCGCGTTGTAGGTTTTTAGTTCGCTTTCGCGAAAGCTTACCTGCCATCCTACTCGGTTCTTTTATTTTAACTTTTATGAAATTAATAGATTTTGGAACTTCTTCCATAAGAGAAGTGTCCAAGACGGGATAATCTGGATTTTCTGGAACAACAACGGTTACATCATACCCATTTTCAGGTAGGTATTTTGCAAATTTTAACCATCGTTGCACACCTGGCCCACCTGCTGGAGGCCAGTAATAACTTATAATCAGTACAGGCTTTTTCAACAGCTTAAATTTTCTTTTTTAAGGCGATAAATAGTCCGCCTAAAATAACTAGTAATAATAAGATATTACTGAATAGCATAATAGTAGAACCTGTTTTAACTACTTCTGGTTCAAATTTAAATACTATTTCATGTTGGCCAGAAGGTATAGAAAGTCCTCTTAAAGCATAATTAACACGAGCGATAGGTGCTTCTTTTCCATCTATAGTAGCCGTCCACCCATGAGGGTAATACATCTCTGAAAATACTGCTAATCCATCTCTAGAATTAGAACTCTTATAAGTAAGCTCTTCAGTTTTATAATTTGTTAATTTAATAGATGCTGTAGAATCTTTACTTATAGTTTTAAGTCCTATCAGTTCTTTTTGATCTGCAGTAATTATGGCAAGAGAATCTGCATTTAATTCTTTAATAGATAAGATCTCTTGATTTTGATCTTTTACCACTTTAACATCTGTAACAAACCATGCATTACCTGATAAAATAGGATTTTGTTGAGCTACGGTACCACTTGCGTTTTGGCCTAGAATATACTTTGTATTAAACATACCTAGAATTTCTAATTGCTCGCGAGTAATACCTTCCTGACCGGCAAAATAAAAATTCATCAGATCTTGAAATCTACGAGGCTTTGCTCCATGATATCCACCCATTGCATTGTGAAAGTAAGCTGCTCTACCACTATTAACAGGATCTGCTAACTGGTCGTAAACTCTAAAATGTGATTTATCTTTAAGGACTAAATCGTCTGCCTCTGTTTTTAAGAAAGGTAACGCATACTCTCTAGCAGACACATAATCTTCTTCATTTACATATTGTCTATCAAAACTGATCAGGTCAAATAATATAACCACACCACAAATTACTAATACAACGGTTTGTTTTATTTTATTAGTTAGTAATAGATATAAAGCACCACAAATAATACCTACATAAAGTAAAGCTTTTAAAGCGTCGTTTTGGATCATAGTAAAACGGTCTGCTTTTAAAGCGTCTACATATCGAGCACCTAATTGTGGAAAATCTAGTAAGTACTCGTCATAAGGTCCTGTAAGGTTAAATAAGAAAGAACCTAACAAAGCGATAACAACTAATACACCTGCAAAACCAGCACCTGCATAAAGTAAGGCTTTGCGTTTTTTGTCAATAGTAGTCTTCTCATTAAAGAATTGCCACAACCCTATAGCTGCTAGAATAGGCACGCACATTTCTATAATTACCTGAATAGATGTAACGGCTCTAAATTTATTGTAAAATGGAACATAATCGATAAAAAACTCTGTAAGCCAGCTCATATTCTTTCCATAAGAGAGTAGTAAGGCTAGAACAATAGCGGTAAGTGTCCACCATTTTAATCTTGCTTTTATTAAAAATAAAGAAAGTAAAGCAAGAAAAACAACGCTTACACCTAGATAGGCAGGAGCTTCTACTATGGCCTGGTCACCCCAGTACTTGCGCTGACTTAAAGATACCAACTGATTTAAGTATTCCATTTCTTCTTCATTTAATGAAGAGGGATCTATTTTTAATAACTGTTGACGGCTATTGCTGCTTTCTTCATAAGCATCACCACTACCGCCACCTGCAAAACGAGGTAGAATAAGGTTAAAACTTTCTGACAGTCCATAACTGTAGTCAGTTATATAATCATAATCTAGACCTTCTTTAACTTCCACGTTTTCGCCTTGAGCGTTAACCGTAATATTTGAAACTCCACGAGTACTTTCTTTTGAATACTCACTAGTAGCGAGTAAATTACCAGCATTTGTTCCCAGTGCAAGAATTACAGCTGCGGTCATAATACCTATGGATTTAAAGTAATGAGGCACTACCTTTTTATTAATGGCATCTATAAAATAAGCAATACCTAGAATTATTACGGCTAGTAACAAGTAATAAGTCATTTGTGGATGGTTAGCCTGTAATTCTAGCGCCATAGCAAGTGCGGTAACTATAAAACCTAGAAGGTAACGCTTTTGAAAAACTAAAATTATTCCACTTAACACGAGTGGGAAATAGGCTATCGCATGTGCTTTTGCATTATGTCCTACACCTAGAATGATAATAAGGTACGTAGAAAAACCAAAGGCAAGCGCTCCTAATAATCCTATTTTCCAATCTACACGCATTACTAGCATGAGTACATAGAAGGACGCAAAGTATAGAAAAAGATAATCTGCTGGGCGAGGTAGGAATCTTATCGCTCTATCTAGACTGTCGATAAAATCATAATCATAGCGCGCACCTAACTGATATGTGGGCATCCCGCCAAAAACGGCATCTGTCCAATAGAGCTCTTCACCTGTCTCTGCACGGTGATCGATAAGCTGCCTGGCGTTACCTTTATACTGAACTATGTCATTTTGATACACTTTTTTACCACTTAAAACAGGATAAAAATAGGCAAGTGCAGCAATAATAAACACCACAAATACAGCTAGATGTGGCAATAATTTCTTAGAATCAAACTTCATGAAGACGTTAAATAAATGAATCAGGAAAATTAATCAATTTCCTCAAAGTCGATGTACTCACCTACCTTTTTCTTTTCATTTGATTTTAACGGTGTTGATTTTTGAGTAGAAGCTGATTGCTGCGTCTCAAAAGGATTCTGTCCCGTATTGAATCCAGTACGTTTTTCAAAACTCTTTTGAACGCGCTGCATTACTTTCATTCCTAGCCATTTAAGCACTATTTTTCCAAATGCCCTCCATAATAATCTTATAGTAACTAGTACTATTAATATGATTAATACTGTCTGTAAAAATTCCAAATGATAATCTTTTATGTAAAAATAATAGGTCTAATCCATGATACTCTACAAGAAATATTAAATTTGATGTAGAATAATGATATATGAATCACACATTTAAAAGTATTGGTCTACTCATATTGCTTTTTGTTACAACTCAATTTGCATATGCTCAATATACAGAAACAATAAACACAAATAGCCCTGGAAGATCGCAGGGAGCGTTTGCCGTAGGTAAAGGTGTTGCACAAGTTGAAGGCTCTTTATATTATAGAACAGAAGAACATGATTTACAGCGTTATGACCGAGATTATTTAGGAGCAAATTTTCAATTGCGCTATGGCGCATTTCTTGAACGTCTTGAATTTTCATATACAGGAAATTATGCTACTGTAGATCAAACAGATTTTAATGGCTCTGTATCTTCAGAAACCTCATTTTCTAATTTTTCTAGAAGTACCTTAGGTGCAAAATACCTTGTCTTTGATCCGCTTAAATTCTTTGGTGAGAAAAAAATTAATTTATTGAGCTGGAAAGCAAACCATAGACTTAACTGGAAAGACCTTATTCCTGCTGTATCCGTTTATGCGGGCGCAAATTTAAATTTTGGAGGTACTAATAACCCTTTAGTGCCGCCTAATGATCCTAGCATATCACCTAGAATAGAATTAATAACTCAAAATAACTGGGGACGCTGGGTATTTGTAACTAACATAGTAGCAGATAGAGTAAGTACCGACTTCCCTTCATACCAGTTGTTTTTAACCATGACGCATAGTGTAAGTAATAAATGGGCGATCTTTGCAGAATATCAAGGAATTAAATCTGACTTTTATAGTGATGATTTAGGTCGTGGCGGTATTGCTTATCTAGTAAACAAAGACTGGCAAGTAGATGTTAGTGGTACATTAAATATTAAAGACACACCTAGTGTATTTCAAGTAAACGTAGGGATGTCTTACCGACTAGATTTTCATAAAGACTCACCTATTAAGCAAACCTCAAAAGGTGAAGGTGCTGGTAAGAAAAATAAAAAAAGTAAAAAGAAGAATAAGCTCAATCTTGAAGAAGAAGGCGGAATATAAATTATGATTGAAGTACGTAAAATTGAGTCTAAGAAAGACATAAAAAAGTTTGTCCTATTTCCACTGGACCTTTATAAGGACAATGCCTATTTTGTCCCACCTATTATAAAGGACGAAATTGACATTTTTGATCGTGATAAAAATCAGGTTTTTAAAAATGCCGAGTGTTGGATGTTCCTTGCCTATAAAAATGATAAAATAGTAGGTCGCGTTGCTGCATTAATTAATCATATCGAAATTAATGAACAGAAAAAATCAAAAATGCGTTTTGGATGGCTAGATATGATAGACGACCTAGAAGTTACTGCAGCTCTTCTTCAAAAAGTAGAAGACCTAGGAAGAGAACACCAGCTAGAATTTACAGAAGGTCCTGTAGGTTTTTCTAACATGGATAAGGCAGGAATGCTTATCAAAGGTTTTGATGAGATAAGTACCATGATTACCTGGTACAATCACTCTTACTACATGGAACATTTAGAACAATTAGGATATATAAAAGCTGCCGAATGGGTAGAATTTAAATTTAAACCACCTAACCCTATTCCCGATAAAATTAACCGCTTTGCAGATATTATAGCCCGTAAATACGACCTAAAATCTCTACGCTTTAAAACAACTAAAGAGATTCTACCCTACGTAGACGCTATGTTTGATTTACTTAATAAGACATACAGTAATCTAGTTACATTTGTACCTATACAACAGTATCAAATAGAACTTTATAAAGATAAATACTTGCCCTTTATAAATCCAGATTTTATAGAATTAGTAACAGATCAGGAGGATAAACTAGTAGGATTTGCTATAACGATGCCTTCTTTTTCTAAAGCGCTTCAAAAAGCAAATGGAAAATTATTCCCTTTTGGTTTTTTACATTTATTAAAAGCTAAAAAGAAAAATACAGAGGCGGCATTCTATTTAATAGGTATCGATCCAGAATATCAAGGTAAAGGAGTTACTGCTATGATGTTTAGAAACATCACCCAGAACTTCATGAATTATGGTATTTCAAAATGTGAGACTAATCCAGAGTTAGAAGATAACATGGCGGTGCAAGCATCTTGGAAAAACTACAACCCTATTCTTCATAAAAGAAGAAGAACCTACCGTAAAGATTTGTAAAGCATCTATTTAAAACAGTACACTTATCGAGGTAAGTTTTCTAAAATTATTTAATTCTAGAAGATTTCATCTGTTATAAAAATGTTTTTAATGATTTGTAATGATATGCTATCACCACAGACTTATCACATAAAAAATCCATGAAACTTACCTTAAAACTTGCTGCCGTTTATAATCTTATTTGGGGAGCTTGGGTTGTATTATTCCCTAATCATTTTTTTGAACTTGTAGGTATGGAGCCACTCAACCACCCTATGGTGTGGCAAGGTATGGGAATGGTGATAGGCGTTTATGGATTAGGTTATTGGTGGGCTAGTTACAACCCTATGAAACACTGGCCTATAGTAGCTGTAGGATTCTTAGGTAAAATATTTGGCCCGTTAGGTTTCATTTTTAACTATGCTCAAGACATTGTGCCATTTGAATTTATTTACACCTTAATCACTAATGATTTTATATGGTGGATACCATTCTTCTTAACACTTAAAAAGGTACATACCGACTATAAATGGCAACTCAAATAAAACCTAAATTATCACTCTATTCTTTTATTGTTTTTTATCTAGTTGCAGGAATCATGCATTTTATACAGCCAGACATCTATCTAGAGGTCATTCCTGACTGGCTAGGCAATAAATTACTTATTAATTATATAGCAGGCAGTACAGAGTTGATAGTAGCTGTATTTGCTATGTTTTTTAAGACTAGAAAAATAGCAGGTCATTTAACTATCGCTATGCTAGTAGCCTTCATTATTTCACACGTTTACTTTTTATTAAATGGCAGTTGTGCTGGAGATTTATGTATACCTTCATGGATAGGCTGGTCTCGACTACTAGTCATTCACCCTATTCTAATTTATTGGGCCTATAAAATTACTAAAATATGAATGCAATAATTCTCACTAAATTACTGATAGATTTTGGGCTAGTCGTACTTATCTGGATGGTACAAATCATTATTTACCCCAGCTTTTTACATTACACAAGCGAGAAACTAACTGAGTGGCATCCTTTATACACACGCAAAATCACCTCTATTGTTGCACCTTTAATGCTAGCACAATTAGGCTTTTCTGTTTATTTAATGGTTACCCAACAGACCTATTCCTTCTTTGATATCATAGATTTATCATTAATCGCCACTAACTGGTTATTAACCATGCTCGTTTTTATTTCTCTTCATGAAAAAATAGATAAGGATAGTACAGATCGTGATATTCAAGTAAAACTCGTTAACTACAACTGGATACGTGTATTACTATTCTGTAGTATCTTCGTTATTAACGCCATACATGTATTCAAGTATTTCAACTAGTTAAGACGCTTAATTGAGGCACTATGGTGGTGTTAATTCCGCTTTCGCGAAAGCGGAACACTTATTCTTAAAAACCACATATCACAAACTATGAAATACGGTAAGAATTAACTGCCCTTTACTTATTGCTGGTGTTACTTCTCGCATGTAACCTGCCTGAAATTTAATGGCTGAATTTAATTTATAACCCAAACCGGCAAACGCCCAGTTTCTATCAAAATACTCAACCGTACCGATTCCTGTATCTGTCTGCCCGTTAATAAAAATTTCGTTCCATAAAGCAGCGTATAACGTATGATCTATGATAGTTTTATTGTTAAGTGGCACATTAAAAAATAAGGTATAACGCCATCTTGACCTAAAATCTTGATTTTCAATAAAACGTTCTTCTATTCTTAAGCGATGTTTAAGCTCAAAACGGTTACTTACATTACTAGCAAACCAAAGATCTTGATGGATTCTATGCTCTGAAGTAGTAGAGTCACCTGCACTAAATGATTGTCCAGTAAAATAACCATAACCGGCCTGAAATTCTATCGCAATCTTTGCTGGACGGTAAGAAACTGCTGCTCGAGCGATAAATTGCTGGAAATCTTTTCCTACCTCATACGTGCGGTATTGAAAATCACCAGCTACAGCCCAATCATTATTTAAAGCTTTTTTATACATATATTGAGTCCATAATCCTGTTACACTAGTACCTGTCTGAGACTGACAGAAAAAACATGATGTAATGAAAAAAAATAATACGTAATTAAATTTAATAGAACATATTTTCAATACCATTTAAAACCAATTTTAAACTATAAATCTAAGCTAAATTAACAGATTATAAATTTAATTATAAAAAAGTGTTGCCCTATCATAGCGCAATAACAGCAGTACTTTAAACAATTACACAACATTTTTTTAATATATTCTGTATAACAAGTGTAATAAAAAGAACATATTTACGACTAAATAAATCTGCATAACTCACAGTATTACTAGCCTGATAAGCTGTCATAAAAGGGTCGTTTGGTACGATTTTTGCTGTTATGTATTCACCTGACAAAAGCTGTCAGGTCATTAATTTTTTAATCTTTATTATCTAAATGAGACAACTCAAAATCACCAAACAGGTTACAAACCGTGAATCAAAATCGCTTGATAAGTACCTACAAGATATCTCTAAAATTGATCTAATCACTGCAGAGGAAGAAGTAGAACTAGCACAGCGTATTAAGAAAGGTGATCAGAGAGCTCTTGAAAAGTTGACCACTGCAAATTTACGTTTTGTAGTATCTGTTGCAAAACAGTATCAAAATCAAGGGCTTAAACTTCCAGATCTTATTAATGAAGGTAACGCCGGACTCGTAAAGGCAGCAAAAAGATTTGATGAGACTCGTGGTTTTAAATTCATCTCCTATGCGGTATGGTGGATCAGACAGTCCATCTTACAAGCACTAGCAGAGCAGTCACGTATCGTGCGTCTTCCATTAAACAAGATCGGATCCATTAACAAGATTAATAAGGCTTTTTCTCATCTTGAGCAATTGCATGAACGTCCTCCATCTCCAGAAGAACTTGCAAAAGAACTGGACATGACGGTAAGTGATGTGAAACAATCTCTTAAGAATGCAGGTCGTCACGTATCCATGGATGCGCCTCTTAAAGAAGGTGAAACTTCTAACCTTTACGACGTTGTACGTAGTGGTGAGTCGCCTAATCCTGATAGAGAATTAATGCATGAATCTCTTACTCTAGAGATTACTCGTGCGTTAGAAACTCTTTCTCAAAAAGAAGCAGACGTGATTTCTCTTTACTTCGGTATCGGTAATCAACAACCTATGAGTCTAGAAGAAATCGGTGAAACTTTTGATTTAACTCGTGAGCGCGTGCGCCAGATTAAAGAAAAAGGTATCAAAAGATTACGTCAGAATTCAAGAAGTAAGATCCTTAAATCATATTTAGGATAGTCCTCTATCTTAGAACAAGTATCAAAAGCACCACTTCATTGTGGTGCTTTTTTTATGTATTTTAAATAAATCATTATCTTAATAACTACTTAAATAGGCAGTTTTTTTTTAAGTTTGACACTTATAAAAATTAACATGATGACATTGTTACTTACAACTATACAAGAAACCATAACGACTAACTATTCTACAGGAATAGCTGCAGGTACATCCATTTTCTCTTCTATGGCAGTTGTTTGTTCTTGGACCAGAAATAGAAGCCTACTATGGGCGTTTATAGCAGGCGTTTTTAGTATATTTTATGTAATCTATTGGTACTTTACTCGCACAGAAGAAGAACAGCGCAAGATTAGATAGCCTTTTTAAATTTTAAAAATCTATTTAAGCTTCAGTTCCCATAGCTCTACCTCTTCTAGATCTCTCCAGTGTGGATTGCGTTTTGTTTTTTCTGAAGCAGAATTAACTCTCTTTTTAAAACTTCTCTCTAACTCAAATCTATCATTATTTGCTATCTCCTTCTCTATAGGGTGCTCGGTGGTAACCTTAGTAATTTGAGCCAGGTTAGAAAATATAATAACCAACTTACCATCTGGCAATAGACGTTCTTTTGCAGCCTCAAAAAACGCTGTAAACATTTCTTCTGGATAATAAATAGCTGCATCTATTCCGTCCACATCTTTATCTACAGGTAACCACGGCGGATTAAAAACAATAAGTTCTACAGGTTTATCAAATTTTCCAAAAAACGGTGCGTAGTCTAATTCTATCTTACGCGATAGTTTAGTCTCTCCCATAAACTCAGTAAGACCTACTATAGCGTTAGGATTTACATCTGTACCATATACCTTTTGAAAACCGTGCTTTACCATTTGCAATGATAAAACCCCAGAACCTACTCCTACATCTATAGCAGCTTTTTTAGGACCTTCATAACGTTTTAAGTAATTATCAAAAAATTCTAGATGCTCAAATCTTGTTGGAAAATAGACACCGTAAAAAGGATGTATTTTATTGCGCAATACAGGTATAGAAATTCCTTTTTTGTACCACTGCCATGAACTGTTAAGCCCTTGAACTTGTGGTAAAGTAAGGTGAAAATTTTGAACCTCTGGATACAGTTTTTCTAACCAGCCTATAGAAGGCGCTTTGGCAACCTCTAACTTATTATCTACTATTTCTAATAAAATAAGATTTGATAACTTGCGATAAGTATTACGATATACTTGCTGCTCTTGATAGGTTTTATTAGGTAACTTCTTTTTAAGATGCGTGTGCAGTTCCTTTAGTAAATTTAAACCGTTGCTATAAAATGATCTTATTAAAACTACTTTGCCTTCTTCTAAGTTGTTCATGGTAGTAACTAGGTTAGAGTCTGCATTATAAAATGCAGGTCTTTCTGTTACATCTATAGCTTCTGGCTTGTTTAATTGAATATCGTTAATCATTATATAGTTTTGGTTTAAAGAATTTCACACCACTTAACAAACAAAAAACTAACTTTAAAAGAGTAAAGAATCACTTTGTTTACAGTCGTATGTATTGGGATAAAGGTAGTCTATTAAAAACTTGCATAGCGGTTCTCATAGCTGTAGGACGAGTTCTTTATAAAAGTCTATTTACTATTAATTAGAGCACAACATTCTACCATATAATAGGCTCGATTCCTTTTTCTTTTAAATATTCATTAGTCTTTGAAAAATGGCCATTCCCGAACCACAATCCTCGATTTGCACTTAATGGTGATGGATGACCGCTCTCTAATATAAGATGCGCATTCTTATTTATAAGCTTTGCCTTTCCTTTAGCAAATCCACCCCATAATAGAAACACAACATTTTTACGTTCTTGAGATATTTTTTTGATAATAGCGTTTGTAAATTTTTCCCAACCCTGTTTTTGGTGACTTCCAGCTTTGCCTTCTTCTACGGTAAGCACTGCGTTTAAAAGTAAAACACCTTGATCTGCCCAGCGTTCTAAATTACCAGACTCTGGATAAGGTTGATCTAAATCTGTTGTTATTTCTTTAAAAATATTCATCAGACTCGGTGGGTGTTTTACCCCATCTGAAACTGAAAAGCAAAGACCATTACCTTGCCCAGCACCATGATATGGATCTTGACCTATTATAACCACTTTTATTTTATTAAAAGGAGTACGGTTAAGTGCCGCAAAAATTTTGTCCTCTGGTGGGTAGCACGTATCTTTTTTAAAGGCTTCACGAACAAAAGTGGTCAATTCTTTATAATAAGGTTCACTTAAATCTTCTCGCAACACCTCTTTCCAGTTGGATTCCATTTGCATTTTCATGAATTCTATTTTTTGTAAAGTTAGAAATACCTAATTTAAATTATAACTGTGCTACGCAATTACTTTCATTTTCATACAGTTTATAAAGAGTAAATTAAAACAACAGCTGCACAAATCAAAACCTAGAAACTCAAACCTAAATCCGTACTTTTGCAAAAACAAAATATCTCATGCTTATATTAGGAATTGCCGGTGGAACAGGTAGTGGTAAAACTACCGTGGTAGAACAAATGATCCATGAATACCCTGATCACGAAGTAACCGTAATATCTCAAGATTCTTATTATAAAGATACTAGCGATCTTACATATGAAGAACGCACACAAATCAACTTTGATCATCCAGAGAGTATTGATTTTAATCTTTTAGAGAAACACCTTCTTGAATTAAAAAAAGGCAATACAATAGACCAACCGGTTTATAGCTTTGTGGATCACAATCGTACAGGTGAGACCATAAAAACAGCACCTAGTAAAGTAGTTATCGTAGAAGGTATTTTAATTCTTACCATGCCACGCATACGCAAGTTATTTGATATAAAAGTATACATAGACTGTGATAGCGATGAGCGATTAATAAGAAGATTAAGACGTGATATTGCAGACCGCGGTCGTGATCTTAACGAGGTCTTAGAACGTTACCAGACTACTTTAAAACCTATGCATCAACAATTTATAGAAATCACTAAAGCCTATGCAGACGTGATCATACCTACAAATAGATTTAACACGGTAGGTGTTAAAATCTTGCGTACTATTATCGATCAAAAGCTAGGATAATTTCTTAAATTTCCACATATGGGATTAAAAAAATTAAAAACTAATCCGTGGTGGAGGTTTTTTAGTAATAAATACACACTCATCACTATCTTTTTTACTATCTGGATATGTTTTCTAGATGCAAATGCGTGGATGACATCTCATAGAGAGATAGATAAACAACTTGCTGAAAAACAAGAAAATGCCGATTTCTATAGAAAAGGTATTGCTCGTGATAAGATAAAAATAGCTTCCCTACAGGATAGTTTGGGTTTAGAAAAATTTGCTCGTGAACGCTATTTAATGAAACGTGAAAATGAAGAGGTATTCATCATACAACACGTAGATTCTGTTAAAACTGAAGAAAATGAGTAAAGAACTTTTTAAAGATTTTGATGCTATTTCTGAAGCACGATGGAAACAGAAAATCCAGATGGACCTTAAAGGTGCAGACTATAACGATACCCTTATTACCGCTACCAGAGAAGGTATTCATATAAAGCCATTTTATCATAGCGAGAGTGCGCCAGATATTAATATCACTAATCGTTCTACACAGACTAACGACTGGTACATATCTCAAAAAGTATATGCTGGTAATGCTGTAGCCGCAAATAAAAAAGCACTGGACATTTTAAACCGCGGTGGTGAGGGAATTATATTCATAATCCCTAACTCTAGCATAGATCCTACTCTATTGTTTAAAAATCTACCTAAGGTAGGTTTACAGATTCACACTCCGTTTTTTAACCTAGATTATATAAAATCTATTCATCAAATTGCACCGCATGCTTATGTTCACATAGACATTATTCATCAACTAGCCAGTGATGGAAACTGGTTTAAGAACAAGAATCATGACTTTAAAAACCTAGATACATTTCTCCATAGTTTTGATGGTTTTTTCTCTAATCTTACTATAAACACATCTACCTATCAACAGGCTGGTGCTACCATTACTCAAGAACTAGCTTATTTTACAGCTCATCTTAACGAGTATTTGAATCATTTAGATCATGGTGGTACGTTATCCGCTTTCGCGAAAGCGGGAAAAAGAATCAACATAGACACGGTTATAGGTAGTAATTACTTTTTTGAGATCGCAAAATATCGTGCCTATCGTATTTTAACCAAAACTTTAGGAGATCTATACGCAGTCGATTTAGGCTGCTATATAACCGCAACACCTAGCCTGCGCAATAAATCTTTAATGGATTATAATGTGAATATGTTGCGCACCACTACCGAGTGTATGAGTGCTATTTTAGGCGGTGCAGACACGTTGTGCAACCTACCATATGATACATTTTTTAACAAAGAAAATGAATTTGGAGATCGCATAGCGCGCAATCAGTTAAGGATTCTAAAAGACGAGGCTTATCTCAATCAAATAGGCAACCCAGCAGACGGCTCTTATTACATCGATACCATTACCAAGCAACTGGTAGAAAAAGCACTGGATATATTTAAGGATGTCGAGAATGCAGGTGGTTTTACACAGTCACTTTTTGATGGCACCATACAGCGCAAGATCAAAGAAAGTGCACAACAAGAACAAGAAGATTTTAATACAGGAAAACGTGTTCTTATAGGAGCAAATAAGCATCCTAATGCGGCATTACCTTTACAAAAAGAGTACGAAATATTACCGTTTAGAAAGATAGAACCTCGCAAGACTTTAATACAACCTATTATTAAAAAGCGTATTACTGAAGAGCTTGAGAAAAGCGAAATCAAAAAATTGTAATGGTTTTTTTATCACAAATGTCTATCCATAGGTACGGACTTAAGTCCGCACCTATGGATATGAGGACATCGATTTTATCAAAAGGCAGAATTAATTCTAGCCTTTTAAAAATGGGGTTTCTTTTTATCTTCACGTCCTGTAATACTCAAAGCACTGCCGAAACACTTATAGGTAACTGGAAAGTAAGCAGCATTACAAATGTGGACTCTCAAGAAGGTATTATAAACATTCCAAGAAGAGGAAATGAAGGACTCTTAAAAACTTATTTTCATGAAACCGATTTATATCAATTTCAACTAGCAAGAGAACTGACCATTTTAAGCAAATTTAGAACCTGGCCATAAGCGAGGTTTTATAGTATCAGTAAAAGTAACTTTAATAAGAATTATAAATGATTAAAATCAAACCTACACCATCTATCCATAGGTGCGGACTTAAGTCTGCACCTATGGATATGTTGATAGGTATGTTTCTGATTTTCATGTCTTGTTCAAATTCTTTTACTCAAGAAGAATTAGAAGGTACTTGGAAAATAGAAGTGAATACAATTGCTAAAAATGAGAACTTAAGTAACGATCCTTTTGCAATAACAAGAGTCTTTTTGCAAACAGATTCCGTTAGTATTTTTAAAGAAGGAAAGTTTAAATTTACAGAAACACCTTTTTCAATAACTCCTCTTTACTATGAATTTAATCAAGAGAGTTGATCCTTATAAATTTATAGGTATAAAATGGAAAAGAGGAATGGAACACATTGGCCAATTTTGGCAATGAATATAGTAGAAAATGATATTAATCGGAAAGTTTAAAAACATCAAAATAATGTATCTAATGAACGATTAGTATTAATCCGAAATTAAACCATGAAAAGAAAAGACATATCTAACCTAAAACCCAATTACGATTTTCATACCAAGCGACCAGAAACCGCTACCTATGAAACATCAGAAGGTATTGCTATAAAGAAAGAGTACACAAAAGATGATGTTAAAAACTTAGAGCATCTAGACTTTGTAGCAGGTATAGCGCCTAATTTACGTGGTCCTTATTCTACCATGTATGTGCGCCGTCCATGGACAGTAAGACAGTATGCAGGTTTTTCTAGTGCGACAGAATCAAATGCATTTTATAGAAGAAATCTCGCTGCTGGACAGAAGGGACTTTCTGTAGCCTTTGACCTGGCGACGCATAGAGGTTATGACAGTGATCATGAACGTGTGGTAGGTGATGTAGGTAAAGCTGGTGTTGCTATAGATAGCGTTGAGGATATGAAAATACTTTTTGACTCTATCCCGCTAGATAAGATGTCGGTTTCTATGACCATGAATGGTGCGGTTTTACCTATCATGGCATTCTACATAGTTGCAGCAATGGAGCAAGGTGTGGATCAAAAACTACTGAGTGGTACGATTCAGAACGATATTCTTAAGGAATTCATGGTACGTAACACATATATCTATCCGCCTGGGCCTAGTATGCAAATTATCTCAGATATTTTTGAATACACCAGTCAGCACATGCCTAAGTTTAACTCCATTTCCATATCTGGTTATCACATGTATGAAGCAGGTGCGACCAGTGATATAGAACTAGCCTACACACTGGCCGATGGTCTAGAATACGTGCGTAAAGGACTAGCCGCAGGAATGGACATCGATACCTTTGCTCCTCGTCTATCTTTCTTTTGGGCAATAGGAATGAATCATTTTATGGAAATTGCAAAAATGCGTGCGGCACGTATGCTCTGGGCAAAAATGATCAAACAGTTTCATCCTAAAAATGCTAAATCTCTTGCTTTAAGAACACACTGTCAGACCTCTGGATGGTCACTTACAGAGCAAGATCCTTTTAATAACGTGGCGAGAACTGCTATTGAGGCATCTGCAGCAGCATTCGGTGGTACACAAAGTTTACATACTAATGCACTCGATGAGGCTATTGCTTTACCTACAGATTTCAGTGCGCGTATTGCTAGAAATACTCAGTTATTTTTACAAGAAGAAACCGGTATTACAAAAACAGTAGATCCATGGGCAGGTTCTTATTATGTAGAATCCCTTACAGATCAAATTGCTGACAAAGCCTGGGAACTTATTGAAGAAGTAGAAGAACTAGGCGGCATGACCAAAGCTATAGAGGCAGGAATCCCTAAAATGCGCATAGAAGAAGCCGCTGCAAAGAAACAAGCACGTATAGATTCTGGAATAGACACCATAGTAGGTGTGAATAAATACCCTAGTCCAGACGAGGATCACATAGATACTCTAGAGGTAGATAATGCGGCTGTACGTATGGAGCAAATCGATAGGTTAACCGATATTAAAGCCACAAGAGACACTCAAAAAGTAGAAAAAGCTTTAAAAGCACTGACAGATTGCGCTAGAACTAAAGAAGGTAATTTGCTAGAACTCGCTGTAAATGCGGCAAGAGAACGAGCAACTCTAGGCGAAATTTCAGATGCTTTAGAAGAGGTTTATGGTCGTTATAGAGCGACTATAAAAAGTGTACAAGGAGTATATAAGAAAGAGATTATGAATGATTCCGCTTTCGCGAAAGCGCAACAACTAGCAGACCAATTTGCAAAAATCGAAGGACGTAGACCTAGAATAATGATCGCAAAAATGGGACAAGACGGCCACGATCGAGGTGCAAAAGTAGTCGCGACTGGTTATGCAGATGTAGGTTTTGACGTAGATATAGGTCCATTGTTTCAAACACCAGCAGAAGCGGCAAAACAAGCTGTAGAAAACGATGTACACGTGCTGGGTGTTTCTTCTCTTGCTGCAGGTCACAAAACACTTGTGCCGCAAGTAATGGAAGAGCTTAAGAAATATGACCGTGAGGACATCATGATAGTCGTAGGTGGCGTGATACCTAGAAAAGATTATCAATTCTTGTTTAACGCAGGAGTAGCAGCTGTATTTGGCCCTGGAACTAAAATTAGTGAAGCAGCGATTGATATTTTGGGATTGTTGATGCCCGAAGAGTCGTAAATCTATTTTAACTCCTAAAAACCAACATGCCAAGTATCCGTCTTGGCATGTTTGGTTTTTAACGATAAAACAAATTATGGCGATAAAAATCAGAACCGTGAACAGTAATTTTAATAAAATCTAATTTTTAATAGAACTAACGCACATTTCTTGAAACAAAGGTTCTCATCTACCCTATTTATATTATTGATTCCGTGCATAAGCTTCTCACAAAACCTAGTGCTCAATGGGAGTTTTGAATCTACAGAAGGTTGTACAGAGTTTATAAGTGGTTTCAGAAAAGTAAAAGAATGGTCCAACCCTACTTTAGGAACAACAGATCTTTTTAATGATTGCATAGTTAGCCATGCGGGAATGCCTAATAATTATAACGGAACACAGGTAGCACATCATGGTCATAAGTACGCAGGAATTTATTGCTACTCTCATGATGATTACCGTGAGTATATTCAAGGTAAGATCTCTAGAAGCTTAAAAGCAGGTAAAGAATACAAACTCAAGTTTTTCATAAGCCTTGCCGAAGCTTCTGATTTTGCTATAAAAGAGTTTTCTATTTTGTTTTTGCCTAGTGAATTAAATCTCTCTACGTCAGAAGAGTTATCAAAGAAGCAATTGAGAAAAATTAAGAATGACAAATATGCCATTTACCCTATTGAAAATGAAATGTATTATGATAATACAGAGCGATGGATACCATTAGAATTAACCTTTACAGCTTCTGGAAATGAATCGTATTTCATAATAGGAAACTTTAATAAAAACTCTAGAACAGATAAACGTGCAGTATCAAAAAAGAACAGACAGAATATCTCTTATTATTACATAGATAATGTAAGTCTGGTAGATACATCTGTAACTATAGAAAATTCATTAGAAAATGTAGCTTTTACCGCACGTAAAGAAACTATAAAAACCGAATCACAGCGTTCTTTTCTACTTAACTCCACCTACACTTTAAAATCCATACGCTTTGAATTTGATAAAGCTACTGTATTAGAAGAAAGTACGGCAGAGTTAAATGAGCTGATCCTATATCTCATAATAAATCCTAAGCTTCACATTACTATTAACGGTCATACGGACTATTTAGGAAACGCAGCTTACAATCAAAAACTATCTGAAGACAGAGCAAAAAGCGTTGCAGACTATCTTATCAATAACGGAATAACAAAAGACAGAATCAAATACAAAGGCTACGGAGAATCGCAACCCATAGATCCTAACGAGCCAGAAGATGCGCAAATAAAAAATAGACGCGTGGAGTTTGTGTTGAGCAATTAATTGTTCCTTCTTCTCTCACGGCGCAATCTTCTTGCTTCTTTTTTCTTTAAAAAATAAAGTTTTCTTTTCTCTGATATACTTAAATCATCACGATCTCTATTCTGTAAATCAATTAGCTGTTGATTACCAGTACCTTTAAGAGGTACATTTCTATAATCTCTAACATTGAGACGTATACCTAAAGCCAGATTTATAAATTTCCCCTTATCAAAAGTATCTCCTAATGCAGGAGCACTATTTATATTATAAGAAATGGACTCATAACTTGGGCTTAAATACAATGACATAGCACTAGATAAATTATATTCTATGCTAGTCGTTATTCTAAATACATTTCCAGTATCTCTAAATTTACCACCGCCTTGTTCTGCACCTTGTCTATTCTTATTTTGACTGTATCCATAACCTAGATCTGCAGTGATGCTCCAGTCGTCATTTAATTGATAATCATAACCTAGAAACAGATAAGCATTGAACTTAGTAGTCTTATTAAATTCTCCTATTACATCTGTATTTTTTACCCTGAAAAAGTCTTGAGTCAGCCCACCACCTACATAAATATTTTTATAAATATCAAATTGCATTCTTATACCATAGCCAGTACCGTTAGATAATCCGTTACCTATAAAGTTATCGCCGGCAGGCAAAGCACGTTGTAAATAAAGATCAACTGCAAAAATACGATCTGGTAAGCTATTAAGCTTTTCTGTTGTATTTTCTTGACTATAAGAATAGTACCCTAATAATACAGTTGCTATTATAAGTATTTTTCTAGTAATTAATCTCATAACGTTCTGTAGGATTGTTAATTGTAAATTGTTCATTTACTTCATTTCCAGCGGCATCTCTATAATTCACATCTATGACAGATGGATAAAATGCTCTAAATTCAAATAAACCATCATCTGTTGTTTGATTTACCAAATCAATGATCTCATCTTCAAACCCACAGTTTTCATCTCTTACAACTGAGTTATTCTCGTACAATTCGTCACAATAAATCGCAAAATAATTAATGGTTACATCATAAACACTCGTCGTTCCAGATGTGTTTATAAATTCTAATTCCACATTTGCAATATCTGTCATAGTAATTAATGGAATATCTAGAGTAAGGTCTTGATTAAAACTATCACTCGCTACAGCCAGTATTTTACTAGAATCATCCACCCCATTTATACGTACATAATATCTATAGGTAGTATCAAATAACATGGTAAAAGAAACAGCTCCATTCTCATCTGTAGTTCCTTTACCTAACAAAAAATCTCTGTTAGGTTCTGAGGTTTTAACTAGACTCTGTCCATTAAATGAAAAGAAATCATAAGATCTATAAGTCGTTACTTCTACAGATGCGTTGACAAGTGGCAAACCACTAGAATCAACTATTCTAGTTTTAAAAAAAGCACGCTTATCGTCATCTAGTCTGGCCTCACAAGAAATTAAAATTATAGGAAGTAATATAAAAAGTAGCTTTTTCATATAGATTGGTTTATAGATAGATGTAGAATTCTAAAAAAGGTTGCTTATCGTTAGAAAGAAAAGTACAATTATTTTGTAATCACGTCTGCGCCTAGAAATTTATCATCTTTGTTATAATACCATTTACGCATTTTAGGCATGTGTATTCCATTGATCAAATGACTATCAGATAATAAAATGTACTCTCCAGAATCAGATTTTACATTACCTATTTCATCTGTTTTAAAAAATTGATAGATCTCCATTTTATAAGTAGTTGGATCAAAATAAAAGAACCATACATCGTTTCCTACCGCTTCATTATAAGAAGCTTTTATCACTAAATATTCTTTACCTTTAAAGGTTTTACGTTCTACATTTGAATCTATATGAGTTCCTTGATCCTTTAATTTCATCGGTAAACCATACAAATAGGTATAATAGTTTTTCATAAAAACGGCTCTTTCATTCTCCTTATCCGTACTCTCCATAGGAGTCTGTGGAGATCTTAAATCCTTTTTATTCACCCATGCGTTTTCTTTATCTACCGTGTAAATAGTCATAACACTATCACGAGTAGCAGCTGCACTAAATTTTTGAGCCGGCAAGTCTATAAAAATGTCACTCACACGAGCTGGTTTATCTGGCGTAGACATCGTAACCTGTAAATTTCCTTTAAAACTATTCCAGTTTCCACTGGGGTCATGAACTTTGATTGCTTTATCCAGTAGTTGCTGTCCTGTCATTTCTTGAGCAACTCCATTAAAAAAAGCTCCTAAAAATAAAAGTGAGAAAAGATATTTCATGACTATAAAATTTAAGCTAATATAATTAATAACCAGTTACTCCATAAAAACAAAAAACTCTCAAAAGCGATAGCTCTTGAGAGTTGTAAAATAGTAATTATCGTTTAAAACACTCCTTAGTCCTTATGCATAAAAGCTTGCTTTTCTAAGAGCACTTCTTTAGTCTCCACCACATTATCATCTGGCACACAGCAGTCCACAGGGCATACCGCAGCACATTGCGGCTCTTCATGAAAACCTACACACTCCGTACATTTATCTGGGACTATATAATAAAACTCGTCGCTTACTGGTTCTTGCGTCTCATTAGAATCCACTTCTTTACCGTTAGGTAAAACAACATTTCCATCTAAATCTGTACCGTCTGCATAGCGCCAGTCATCTGCTGCTTCATAAATTGCCGTGTTAGGACACTCAGGTTCACACGCGCCACAATTAATACATTCGTCTGTTATGATGATTGCCATAGCTTTTCTTTACTTTTGTGCAAAAATAGTGCCTTGTGAACACATTGTCAATAAATACCACGTTAAATGATCGTATTTCCGCTTTCGCGAAAGCGGGATCTCAACTTTCTTCTTACCTAAAAGGTACACTAGAGTCTCTCACAGACGCAGGTGCAAGCTGGCAAGATATCATAAAACAAAGACTAGAACTAGCAGAACGTAAAAACTCTTGGTTTACAGAAGATACCCTGCATTTTTCCATACAGCAATGGGCAAATGCCTTAACTGTAGAGAACCTAACTAACTGGACACAAGCCTATGAGCTCGATAAACTAAGCTCTAAAAATGTAGCACTTATTACAGCTGGTAACTTACCCCTAGTAGGTTTTCATGATGTGTTATGTGTCATCATTTCAGGCCATCATGCGATGATTAAAAATTCTAGTAATGATGACGTGCTCACACCTTTACTACTAGAAATAGCAACTTCTTACTGTCCAGAACTAACAGATTCCTATTCTTATGCAAACGGTAAATTAGAAAATTATGACGCCGTAATAGCTACAGGAAGTAATAATACAGCTCGATATTTTGAACATTATTTTGGTAAAAAGCCTCATATCATACGTAAAAATAGAAATAGTGTTGCCGTTTTAACAGGAAATGAAACACTAGAACAAATGCAGGCGTTGAGTAAAGATGTGTTTCTTTATTTTGGTTTAGGTTGTAGAAGTGTGAGTCATTTAAAAGTTCCCATAGGATATAATTTTGATTTGTTTTTTAACGGCATGTTCGTGAGAAAAGAACTTATTAAGAATGAAAAATACCTAAATAACTACGACTATAACAAAGCCGTTTATTTAATGAGCGAGTTTAATTTACTGGATAACGAGTTCTTATTAATAAAAGAAGAAAATGACAGTTACTCCTCTCCTATTGCTAGCCTAGGATATAGTTATTACGATACTTTAGAAAGCTTAGGAACAGAGTTTCAAGAAAATGCAGATAAGTTGCAATGTATTGTAGCATCTGGACCAGCAGCCAGTACGGTAAGTAATTTATTAGGAAATATGACTGCACCACAGATAGTAGAATTCGGTACTACACAAACACCTGGTCTACAAGACTATGCAGACGGCGTGGATACGATTCGATTTTTGTTGACATTATCTTAAAAACCTTATCGATTATATAACATAAAATGGCGTTCTATTTTGCATTTTTGTAATTCATTCAAAAGATGACATACAATGCTTAAGCACAATTTTAGCGCAGGACCATGCATACTGCCACAAGAAGTTTTTAAAAAAGCAGCGGCAGCTGTTCTTAATTTCAACGATTTAAGTATCCTAGAAATTTCCCACCGTAGTAAAGATTTTGTTGCGGTCATGGAAAAAGCTCAATCCCTAGCGTTAGAACACCTAGGTTTAACTGGAAAAGGTTATAAAGCATTATTCTTAGGCGGTGGAGCAAGTATGCAGTTTTTAATGGTTGCTTATAATCTTTTAGAGAAAAAAGCGGCTTATTTAAACACAGGTACCTGGGCAGATAAAGCTATTAAAGAAGCAAAAATGTTTGGTGAGGTTATAGAAGTAGCGTCTTCAAAAGCAGATAACTATAATCACATACCTAAAGGCTATGTAATACCTGAAGATGTGGATTATTTCCATTTTCAGACTAATAACACTATTTTCGGTACACAACTACAATACACACCAGACGTGTCTGTGCCATTAATCTGTGATATGAGTAGTGATATTTTTTCTAGACAGCGTGATTTTGAAAAATACGATTTAATATATGCTGGTGCTCAAAAAAATATGGGGCCAGCAGGAACTACTTTAATCGTTGTAAAAGAAGATATTTTAGGTAAAGTCTCTAGACAAATACCTTCTATGTTAGACTATAGAACTCATATCTCAAAAGATTCTATGTTCAACACACCACCAGTATTTCCTATTTATGTAAGTATGCTTACACTAGAATGGTTAAAAGAAAATGGTGGTATAGATGCGATAGAAAAATTAAACGAACAGAAAGCTGCTTTAATCTATAATGAAATAGATCGCAATGAGTTGTTCAATGGTTTTGTAAAAGAGAAAGAAGACAGGTCTGCGATGAATGCTACATTTGTTTTAAATGACAGCGCACATACCACAGCATTTGATACTATGTGGAAAGAAGCAGGAATTAATGGTTTAAATGGTCACAGATCTGTAGGTGGTTATCGTGCAAGTATGTATAACGCATTAACTCTAGAGAGCGTGCAAACTCTTGTAGATGTAATGAAAGACCTAGAAAAGAAGGCTTAACCATTAACAATTATAGATTTTTAATAATGAAATCCTATCCCCAACCCTAAAGGCTGAGATTTCATTAGAACTTAAATTTGACTCAAAGTTTAATATAATAAGTCAACTGTTTATACACCTTTTTAAGGTTAGGAAACGGAAACAAAAGAAACTAAAATGAAAATACTAGCAAACGACGGTGTCTCACAAAGCGGAATTGATAAATTAACTACAGCTGGTCACGAGGTAATTACTACTAATGTCGCACAAGGACAGTTAGAAGAATATATCAATAAAAATGAAATAGCAGTACTCTTAGTAAGATCTGCAACCACGGCTCGTAAAGAGTTAATTGACAACTGCCCAAGTCTTAAAATCATAGGACGAGGTGGTGTCGGTATGGATAATATAGATGTTGCTTATGCTCGTGAGAAAGGCCTTAAAGTAATTAACACACCTGCAGCGAGTAGTGCCAGTGTTGCTGAGTTAGTTTTTGGTCATCTTTACGGTGGTGTCCGTTTTCTTTATGATGCAAACCGTAACATGCCTCTAGAGGGAGAAACTAATTTTAAAGGTCTTAAAAAAACATATGCCAAAGGTTCTGAATTACGTGGTAAAACTCTAGGAATTATAGGTATAGGTCGCATAGGACAAGAAGTTGCAAAAATCGCAGCTGGGGTAGGTATGAAAGTAGTCGCACATGATAGCTTTGCAAACCATGCTCCTACTGTATCCTGGGATCTTTTTGATGGACAGACAGTAAATGTAGAAATTCCTCTTGTAGAAAAAGATGAGCTGCTTAAAACTTCAGATTTTGTTACTATTCACGTTCCTGCACAAGAGAATTATGTGATAGGTGCAGAAGAATTAGCACAAATGAAAGAAGGAGCTGCTATAGTTAATGCCGCTCGTGGTGGTGTGTTAGACGAGGTTGCTCTAGTAAATGCGTTAGAATCAGAACATATTTCTTTTGCAGCACTAGATGTTTTTGAAAAAGAACCACAGCCAGAGGTTGTACTTCTTATGAATTCTAAATTATCTCTTAGTCCACACATAGGAGCAGCAACTAACGAGGCACAAGATCGTATAGGTACAGAATTAGCTGATCAGATTATTGAAATACTAGGATAACAAATCTTAGATAAATCATACTTTTTAAAACCGTAATCTTACCGATTGCGGTTTTTTTTTATGACTCAAAACCTTAATTTAAAACCAGCTCGTTATTTCTAGTTTTTATTTAAAACTGATGTAGAAAAGACACATTAAAACTGACCACATAAGCATATTTAAAACTAATTAAGATGCTTTAAAAAATTAAAAAATCTACCTATACATACTAGACTTTGATCGTGCAGTACACAGAGTTTCAAAAAGGACCGAAGCCATTAAAACGCATTTTACCGATAAATTTAAGTTTTTAAACGGTGATAATTACGCTTTCGCGAAAGCGAAACAAAAATAGACTCCATTTTAATAGTCCCAATAAATTATGTAACTTGTTCGATAAATAAATTAAAAATATAACTTATGTCATCAATACTAGACTTATTACAATCTGATACAGGGAAAACTTTAATACAAGGACTTTCTCAAAAAACAGGAAATTCAGCAGACCAGACTTCTGGTCTATTATCACAAGCAATGCCACTTATTTTAGGAGCTATGCAACGTAATGCTGCCACTCCTGAAGGTGCAGAATCACTTAAAAATGCATTAAATGACCCACGTCATAGCGGTGGTGGTGTGATGGATATGTTGGGCGGTATTTTTGGCGATGGTGCAGGTAGCCCAGAGCAATTAGAATCTGATGGTGCTGGAATATTAAATCATGTTTTAGGTTCAAAACAAACTCAAGTAGAAAGTGCTTTATCACAGACTAGTGGTATGGACATGGGGTCGGTAAGTCAAATTATTAAAATGGCTGCTCCTGTAGTTATGGGTGTGCTTGCAAAACAAAATCAATCTCAAGCAACTGCCTCTGGATCTAATGGAATAGGTGATCTTATAGGTTCTGTTCTAGGTGGTCAGTCTGGTGCTGCAGGAGGAGAACAAAGCTTTATTGAAAAAATTCTAGATGCAGACGGTGATGGTAGCATTATAGATGACGTTGCTGGAATGGTTCTAGGTGGTGATAAAAAGAAAAGTGGCGGTATAGGCGGTATTATAGGAGGTTTATTCAAATAAAAATCATAATATCTTATTAATATAAAAGCGATCACTTAAGGAGTGATCGCTTTTTTTGTATTTTTAAATATAATTACCTGTTTGCTCAACGAGTTGCATCATTAACTCATTCTTACTACATTTAAGTAAACAAGCGCTCTATTTTTATCCTATGAAAACATTTATATACAGCATTTTTGTGATGGTAGCTATAGTAGGATGCAGCACCATGAATACAGGACCAGATAAAAAACTGACTTCTATTAATTCTATAAAAAACGATACCATACGTATTGTTAACGATAGTCTAGAATATGAAATTATAATTTTTGAACCTGGATTTAATTCTTGGTTAGTAACACAACCACCTAGAGGTTATTATTCTCAATCTGCTATGGAAATAAGTAATACATTTAAAGTTACTACTTATAACATTAGGTCTAGAAACCCTTTAAAATATGGTAATGATCTTTACCCATTTGCTATAGATTACAATCGTAGAACAGATTATGGCTATGAAGTGAATTATTTACTGTACAACTACTTCCTTTTCTTTGAACAAAAATATAATCAGAGGTTGAAGTAACTTATTTTTGCAATATGCAAAAACTAAAAAAGAATTGGGAAATTACCCAAAACTGGCAATTCATTTACATCCTTTTAGGTATAATAGGTCTACTAGCAAGCGGTTATTTTATAGCTGTGCGCATTTTACCTACCACATTTGAGGACATTACCTATGAGTATTCTTTTACCCTAGTCGTGACATTGATTCTAGCTTTTATATTTTATAAAATAACGATGTGGTTGTTTTCAAAATTAAAAACCAGATGGGAAGTTACTTATAGATGGGAATTAATCGCCCTGTTTATAGTATTTGCTATCACAGGTTCTTTATCTGCACGTTTATCAGGCCCATTTATGGAATACATAGGCTTGAGCAGAGAATCTATGTCTGGATGGATATTCTGGCCGTTGCGTATGCTTATACTCTTCCCTATCTATCAAATATTACTAGTAGCAATGGGCTGGTTGTTTGGCCAATTTGACTTTTTCTGGAAATTTGAAAAGAAGATGCTCTCCAGATTTGGTATTAAATTATAAAAGTAAAAGGATTATTATTTGATTCCTGCTTACGCAAAAATGGAACAAACCCAATAAAATATTCTTAAAGGCAATCATAATCGTACCTTTGTAGTCTTAAACTAGTCTATAAATAAAAGAAATGGATAACAACGATATATTAAGAAGGTTGAGATTTACTCTAAACTTGAGTGATGATGCGATGATAGATATATATGCCAAAGGTGGTGAACCTGTTTCTAGAGCAGAAATAAGCAACTGGCTTAAAAAAGAAGAAGATGAAGACTTTGATGTAGTCGTAGATGAAAATCTAGCTGTTTTTCTTAATGGACTTATTGTTAACCATAGAGGGAAAAAAGATGGTAAAATTCCTGTAGCAGAGACAGAATTAGATAATACCATTATATTGCGTAAACTTAAAATCGCCTTTAATTTTACATCTAAAGAATTACTCTATATCTGGAAAAAGGCAGACGTAGTTATAAGTGAAACAGAATTAAGTGCCTTCTTCAGAAAAAAAACACATCCTAAGTTCAAATATTTAAATGATCAGTATTTACGTAAATTCTTAAAAGGTTTCCAGATACAACGTAAAACACAACGTGAGAAAGAAGCTTACAGGAATTCATTCAAGAATTAAGTTTTTCATTGTTTCTAAATCATTTCTATGACCAAAGAACAACTTCTTAAACTATATACCGATTTTTCTGATCGAGAATTGATTCATATTCTTACTACTGATAAAGAAAAATATACTCCAGTCGCCTGGAATGCCGCACAAATTACCTTAGAAAAACGATCCATAGACGCAAATCAATGGAAAGAAATAAAAGAGTATGACCATGCGTCTAAACACAAAACTGTTAATAAGAAAGGCTCTCTACTAGACGAGCTCTATGCAGACGAGCAAGCTAGACTGAGAGAAGAATCTACTTTTGAACAACAGAAAAAGCACAGCTTAGAAACCTCAAGAAAACAACTTCATTTAAATGACGAAGATTTACTTAATCAATTCACCTCTATAATTGATGTCTTTTTAAAGAATAAAGATGATCATCTTTATAAAGATCAGTTTTCTAAAGAAGAGTTTCTAGCACTGTTTGCAGGTGTTTATGATCGTGATCTACAAATTCCTCTTTCTTACAAAGCTAAAGTTATAGAAGTATTAGACTCGATCCTTAAGAAGATCAAATCTAAGAGAAATATAATGATCTTATTAGGTTTGCTATTAACAGTAATAGGTACATCTACTATTCTAGCTACTAATATTTCTTTAATATTTTATGGTGCAATTATAGTAGGTTGCGGTATGATAATTAAAGCAATAGCAAACTATAGCATGAGTAAAGATTCCATTAAAAAATTAAAGCTCTATACAGATAAGTAATTCTGTATAGAGCTTTAATGTAAACAGAAGTTGTACTACTGCTTCTTTTTACCGTAAATTTTATTCTCTCTGTATCTAGCAATAGCCGCTAGAACTAAAATCACTGATAACGATATCACCGCAAATTTGTAAGAAATAATTTGATCTCCACTAGCATAACTATGTAATCCTGATAAGTAAAAGTTTACACCAAAATAGGTCATCAATACACTAGCAAATGCAAGCACAGACCATAAACTGAAGGTCCATCTACTCTTTAAACCTGGAACAAGTCTTAAGTGCAATACAAATGCATAGATAAATATAGTTATCAATGCCCATGTCTCTTTAGGATCCCAACCCCAGTAACGTCCCCAAGATTCATTTGCCCACATACCTCCTAAGAAGTTACCTATAGTAAGCATAATAAGACCTACGGTAAGAGCTATTTCATTGATATAAGTAAGCTCTTTGATATTAAGATCCATAATTTTCTTATTCTTTTTTGTGGAGAATATCATAAGAATCATAGTCACTAGACCTAAAATCATTCCTAACGCAAACGGACCGTAACTACCTACGATAATAGAAACATGTATCATTAACCAGTAAGAATCTAGCACAGGCTGTAAATTACCTATCGATGGGTCTAACCAGTTCAACTGTGCTACCCATAGAATAATAGCCACTACAAATGCCGTACTAGCTATAGTCATATCACTCTTTCTACCGAACATGAGTCCAAAGAGCATCGTTGCCCACGCCACATAAATTAACGACTCATAAGCATCTGACCATGGTGCGTGACCACTTAAGTACCATCTCATGATTAACGCAGCTGTATGAACTGAGAATAATCCAAAAATGACCCATTTATGAAATTGAATAGACCATCCTATCTCTCTCATAGGTTTAATGATCTCAACTATTAAGAGAATCAACATCATCACACCGAACCATCCATACCACTTATACAAGCCCTTAAAGACATTAAATTTATTGTAAAGGATCTCTGCTTCGATCTTATCCTCGCTAGGTATTATATCAGCACCATGATAACGTTGAAATTCAAATAAACTATTTAATGCGGCATTAGCATTTACATAATCGCCAGTAGCATTTCCTTGATTTAATAATGCATTATATGCAGGGAAGAAATCTCTAACAAAGTTATGATCATGCTCTTCTGTATAAGCAGCCTTTTCTATATCTGGAGCAGAGTACCATGTATTATTATCAGCTCCCTTTTTAGGAAAAATCTTAAATATAGAACCTGTTAGTACCTGGTCTAATAAGCCTACCGAGTAATTAATGTCTATAAAACCTTGCTGTATGCTCGACTTCACATCTGCTGCATTTGCTTCGTCTAGATAAGGGCTTATTTTATAACTACCTAACGTATTATCTTCTCTTCTTATAAAGTCCATACCACGAGCATAACTGGTACTTTTATCCACACCTATAATGGTCTTTAAAGAATCATTCTTATAATTCAATTTAATAAGTGGCACATCAAACCATAGATCTCTATTTTGAATCATACTTATCATCGTTTGCTCTGGCGTTAATCTTACAACGCTATCACCGACTTTTGCTTCATAGTAATCTCTTTCAGACAGTCTACGTAATATCTCGCTAGATAAGGTAGACATAGGTTTCATACGGCCATTATCCTGTACTACCACTCTACCAAAACGCTCTGCTTGTGCCAGGGGTACCATGTTTGCCACTATTATACTATCTGCTAGTTTTACAGGTATAGGTGGTAATTTTGTGTCTGCAAGATCTAGATCTGGTGCAGTTGTATTTTTAACTACCTCATCTTGATTTGTACTTACACCTTCTCTACTATCTATAGCAGTAGAATGTTCTCCTGCCGCATGATTATGTCCTGTATGATCTTCTTGTACCTGCGCATTAGCTATACTTATAGAAAACAACATCGCTATCATTACCAGTTGTTTTGCCTTGCGTTTTTTAACACGGTTAATTAATCTTCTTAACTCACCGAATCTTGTATTAGGATCAAATAACAACGCCATAAGGCCTAAATAAAGTAAAAAATATCCTGTATATGTAACCGTCTTACCCCAGAAATCGTGATTAACAGATAAGTGTGTACCTAACTCATCTGGATCAAAACCTGCTTGAAAAAAACGATAACCTTCTTTATCTAATACGTGATTCATATAAATGCGTTCTGGTGTTTTACCCATAGAATCTATAACTGTAACTTCACTAGCAAATGCAGAATAAGACTTTTCAGTACCTGGTTGTTTACTAGCTATAAAATCATCTAATTGTATACTAAAAGGGATTTCTCTAGCTATAGAGCCATATTTGAGATACACCTTAAGACCGTTAATATCTATATCTACATAATCAGATATTATTCCTTTACCACCTAATAACTCTATTTTTTGAGATTCTTCACCACTAGTTACCGTAGCGAGAATACCGTGTGCCTTTGCCTTAGTAGGTTCAGGGCTTTTAATTATCCCTAACTCACCTTGCGTTACAGGCTCAGGAATTACAAATTGCATTCCTGCAAGGTTATAAAGAGATCTTAATTTTAATTCTTGTATAGAATCTTCAAAAACCTGTCCTTTTAATTGGTCTGCCATGCGCAAATAATCTCCTGCATATGGTGTCTGTATCGTGTAACCGTTCCAGTTTTCTGTTATATTAATAAGACCTTTCTGAGCAGCCACCACAGGATCTATGTTCACACCAAAAAGCACATTATGAATACTCGCTTCTTCTCCATCCTTGATTAAATGATCATGCCTTGTACCACTGCCAGCCTCTACTATTTTCAAATAACGATCGCTGTTTTCATCTCCAGGCTTTAATCCTTCTACAGCATCATAAATCATGCTGTCTATAGTTACTTTTACATTCTTGTCATAAAAATCAAAATCTCTAGAAGTCTTATAATCATATTGCGAGACTAATAATTCTTCCTTAACAGTACGTTGCATAGGGTTACCATTAACATCCTCACCTTGAATTATGGCGCTGAAATAGGTCTCATCGCTCAAAAAAGTATTTGCAGTTTGTCCTTCACGTATCAACATCATTCCCTCAAAAGATACATAACGTGTTATTCCTGCTCCTATAATGATAAGAACCCAAGATAAATGCAATGTAAGCGTGGCCCACTTTTTCCACTGCAATAAATTATAACGTTTTATGTTCCCTATAAAATTGATCATTAACCAGAACATGATTAATGAAAACCACCATTCATTGTACACCCATAGCTTAGAAGTAGGAGTATCATAAGAGTTTTCTATAAACGTTCCCGCCGCCATACTTGCTGCAAAAACTAACAGCAAAAATGTCATCGTACGTGTACCAAAAAGCAGGTCAATTAATCTATCTTTCATAGGACTTTTTTAGTGGCTGCAAAGATACTTCACAAAAGCCGCAACACCATGCATTGTGAGTCGCTTTGAACCTCGTATTTTTACATTATGATTAAGATTATTATTATAGGAACCGGTAATGTAGGAATGCACTTATGTCATGCCTTTGAAAAAGCTACTTTATCAAATAAAATTTCTCTTGTAGGATATTATAATAGAGCTCAAAAAAAGCTATTAGATATAAAAGCTCCTTTACTTTCTCAAATAGAAAATTTGCCCGCGTGCGATCTTATTATACTCGCCGTACCAGATGATGCCGTAAATAAAACAGCAAACCTATTACCTACCTCACAAGCCATTATAGCACATACCAGCGGTAGTGTATCCATTACAGCCTTAGAAAAACATGAACGTCGTGGTGTTTTTTATATGCCACAAAGCTTTAGTAAGACTAGAAAACCTAACTTTGGGGACATCACTTTATGTTTAGAATCTAGCAGTGAACCTGTAAATGATGTGTTAGAGCAGGTGGCTGTTACGCTTTCGCGAAAGCGAGAACAAATCAATTCTAATCAACGTAAAAAGCTCCATCTAGCAGCAGTTTATATGAATAACTTTGTAAACCACTGTTATACAAAGGCCGAAGAAATAATGCAAGATGCTGCAATAGACGCAAAATTGCTTAATGCGTTAATGCAAGAAACTCTAGCCAAAGCAATAGATTTATCTCCTCAAAAGGCACAGACTGGTCCAGCGATGAGAAACGACATAAAAACTATAGAAAAGCATCTAGAAATGCTCGATAATGAAGATCGCGATATGTACCGATCGATTACTAACTCCATACAAAAAACACATGGCAACTAGCTATAAAGAATTACTACACGATATCACAACATTTATTCTAGACGTAGACGGCGTCCTTACCGATGGGCGCATGCTCATTTCTGAATCTGGAGAACTTTTACGTACCACGAATGCAAGAGATGGCTATGCTATGAAAACAGCTCTTAATAATGGTTATAACGTATGTATTATTACAGGCGGTAGAAATGAAGGTGTAAAATCTAGACTAGAAGGTCTAGGTATTACAGACGTTTTTCTTAATGCTAGCAATAAAATGGTGCAAATGCATGAATATGTTGCAAAACACAACTTAAAGCCTGAAAACATAGTCTACATGGGTGATGACATGCCCGATGTTCCAGCACTAGAATTTGCTGGTGTGGGCTGTTGTCCACAAGACGCAATTCCTGAAGTAAAAGCGGTAAGTCAGTATATATCTCATAAAAACGGTGGCGATAGTTGTGTACGTGACATTATAGAACAAGTCATGAAAGTACAAGGTAAATGGAACGTACAAGATGGTAAAAGCGTTAAGTCTACTTAAGAAACTTAGACTTTAAAAGATCAAATACAAATACCTAAGTTGACAGCGTCATTGCGCTGAATGAGCAGAATCGCTTAGATTTACCATAATAGCTTTATAATTTTTCTTCCTTTAAAAATGACTATTTTCCTTAAAATTATACGCTGGCCCAACGTATTGATGACTATCATAACACAACTAGTCATTATATACGGCTTGCTTATACCATCTCATGTGGTACCTGCATTAAACTGGTGGCAGTTGTTTCTATTAATAGCCGCAACTGCCCTACTCACTGCAAGTGGTAACGTAATTAACGATATTCATGACGTAGAAATAGACCGAGTCAATAAACCAAAAAAGCTACTAGTGACAAAGAGTATCTCAGAAAAACGTGCTTATAATTTATACTTTGCTCTTACCATTACTGGTGTTATTTGTGGATTTGTTTTATCCAACAGTTTAGATAAACCTGTGCTTTCTAGTGTATTTATTGCAGTGGCTTTTATACTACATCTCTATGCTAGCTGGCTTAAATCTATACTACTAGTAGGTAATATTATCATCTCTGTATTAGTTGCATTGGTCCTATTAATCACTGGAGTATTTGAAATGTTTCCTGTTATCACTCCAGAGACACAAGTTGCTTTTAGATTTATCATGGCACGATTATCAGAATATGCATTAATGGCATTTTTAATCAATCTAGTTAGAGAATGGGTTAAAGATTGTGAAGATGTAAATGGTGACAAAGCGGGCGGTAGAAATACTCTAGCCATTGCTCTAGGTAGAACTCGTGCAGCAAGGTTTACCTCTATTTTTATAATAGCAATTCTAGTTCTATTAGGCTGGTACGTTTATGAATACATTTACTTAAATGAAATGGCTACCTATTATTTCATATTCTTAATCATGGGACCATTAATGTATGTCATGATCAAATTATGGACCGCAGCATCTCAAAAAGAATTTCACATACTTTCTACTATACTTAAAATCGTTTTACTCTTAGGAATACTATCTATAGGGATTTTTAGAATCAATTATTAATTTAATTAAAAGCTATGCTAGCAAATAAATTTAAAGATACAGAGATCATTCTCGCATCTCAATCACCACGTAGACAAGAACTTTTAAAAGGTCTAGACATAGATTTTAAAATAGAAACCAGACCTATAGAAGAGGTTTACAGTGACCGTTTAAAAGGTCATGAAATCACAGACTATCTTTCTATTCTAAAAGCTAGTGCTTTTAAAAATGATTTAAAAGAGAATGAGCTATTGATAACTAGCGATACCATAGTGTGGTTCAATGACGCTCCATTAGAAAAGCCTAAAAGTGCCGCACATGCTAGAGAAATGCTAGCCTCTATGAGTAGTCATTTTCATGAAGTTTACACATCTGTTTGCTTTACAACATCACAAAGTCAGCATGTTATTAATGATGTTACTAAGGTACATTTTGCACCTCTTAGTGAAGAAGAAATAGACTACTACGTTACTAATTATAAACCCTTTGATAAAGCTGGTGCCTATGGTGTACAAGACTGGTTAGGGTATGCAGCCGTTACACGTTTAGAAGGTTGCTATTATAACGTCATGGGACTGCCCTTACCTAAAGTGTATAAATTTTTAAAAGAATTTTAATTGTTTCGCTTTCGCGAAAGCGGAAACACTTCCAATATATCTGTTTAAAATCTACTTATGCATTGAAGTATTAGTTCTAGTGTAGACATTAAAATAAAGTGTTACAAGTAAATTACTTTGGAACATAACATTCAATTATAGCCTTTATGAATTTAGATTTTGATCAATGGATTTTTTAGAATTTATTATTTAAACTTCACCCTAAAACTCAAACCGTAATTAAAATTAGTCGTGAGCGAATTAATATTAGTATCAACCGAAATCCCTAGATTTCTATTGCCTTTTAAAAAGTATAATTTTGCTTTAATAGGTACACCAAAAACACCGATATTCCTATCGCTATTATTACCTGTATTTTTAAGTTGGTAAAAACCGGCGCCGGTAAATAGTTCGGTATTCACTCCACCAGCGATTTGAAAAGCTCTTCCATAAAGAATTGCGTATTCGTTAACTACTATAGGGTCGATATCAAATAACTTTAATTCCCAACCACTCGCAGCACTTAATCCAAATAAATGTTTTTTATAATTGCTGTAAATCGAGAGAGAACCAAATATTTGCTGAATTTTACTGTTACCAAAATCTGGGTCAACCTCAATTAATTTATCATCCTTCACTGATACATCTATAATTCCTAATGAAATTTCTATCGCATAAAACCTGAATCCAGAAGAACTCTCAAGTCTCTTAAGATGATTATTTTTTAATTGATAATTTTCAAAAACTGTTTCAAATCCAGAGGTAGAGAAGTTTTCAAGGGGTTCTAATTTTACATAACCATTATTAGATTTTTCATTGAGATTATATTCATTAGAGTTTTGAGCATTCATGAAAAGGCAAAGTGATAAGAGTACTGCTGTAGCATAATTTTTCATGGTTGAGATTTTAATCAAACTTAATTTGTTTTTTTTTAAGAGTCACATGCGAAAAACGTAAGATGTTAAATATCATTTTTGTAATAAATGCAAACGTTAATTAAATTCTCTTATATATCTTTATAAAATGCAAGAAGCGTTTATATCAAAAATTAGAACTGCCCTATCCGATAATCAATCAATTACGGAAGAAATCTCTAACATTCTAAATATAAGTTATGATGCAGCTTACCGACGTGTAACTAGTAAAACAAGTATGAGCTTAGAAGAGGCGATTCTATTAGCTAAGCATTTTAAAATATCTATAAACAAATTATTTGAGGTAGGCGAGCAATCTTCTATTCTAGCAGATGTCTCTCCTCCTATTCAAGATATTCAAGGGTTAGAGAATTACTTCAAAGAATCACTTAAAAACTTATTACCATTAACGAAGCTTAAAAGTGCTTGCATTACCTACTCTGCAAAAGATATTCCATTATTTTATACCCTTGGCTATTCATATATCACAAAATATAAGTGTTATGTATGGCTCAAATTTCTTAATGAAAATGGTAATATGGCAAAGATGACTTTTAAAGAGTTTATTGATTATGCACCAGCATCATTATTTGAAAGTGCTCATCAATTAGGTAACACATATAAAAATATAGACATTGTAGAATTTTGGAATGATAATACCATCAATGGTACTTTACAGCAAATATTTTATTTTTATGAAACTGGACTACTTTCCAAAGAGCTTGCTTTATTAATCTGTAAAGATTTAAAAAAAATAATCGATCATGTAGAAAAACAAAGCATTGAACAAACTATAATTAACTCAAAAAACAATGCTAAGTATCATTTATACAAGAGCGATTTACTTACCATGAGCAATACTATTATGGTTAAAACTAAATATCAAAAAGTTTTCTTTTCTCCTTTTACTGTTCTTACCTATTTAAAGGTAGAGCACCAACCTACTTGTGATAAACTCGATCATTTTTTTGAGAAACAAATGAAAAACTCTAAGTTATTGGTAAATTCTGGAGAACGAAATAGAGCTCAATTTTTTAATAAAATGCACCTCAAGGTAGATTCTGTTATAGAACGTATTCATATTAATCAAGACTTGATCTATTTTTAATTGTTTCGCTTTCGCGAAAGCAAAAAAAACAACCAACAAAAAAAGCCGCTTCTTATGAAGTGGCTTTTCTATATAATTTAAAGTAGTAAACTACTATAAAGAATCTGTTTCTTAGAACATTTCACGACCAGAGAAGTGGAATGCACTTTCTATAGCAGCGTTCTCATCACTATCACTACCGTGAACAGCGTTTTCACCCATACTCTTTGCAAACATCTTTCTAATAGTACCTTCGGCAGCATCAGCTGGATTTGTAGCACCTATTAACGTACGGAAATCTGCAACTGCATTTTCTTTCTCAAGAACTGCAGCTACTATAGGACCGCGGCTCATGAATTCTACTAACTCACCGTAAAATGGACGCTCACTGTGTACTTCATAAAATGCCTGTGCATCTGCAACAGTCATTTGAGTTTTTTTCAAAGCAACGATTCTAAAACCGCTTGCTGTAATCTTATCAAGTATAGCACCTGTGTGACCGTCTTCAACGCCATCAGGCTTAATCATTGTAAATGTTCTATTAGTAGCCATTTTTATATTTTTTAAAATGCGCTGCAAAAGTAATACTTTGACATAAAATTATACCTCCAAAAGAAAAATAAAACAGCCCTCTAGCTTCATGCACATTATCCTTGTTAAAGCCTGAGAAAACTTTACTTTTGTTACCCTATGAATAAAGATCAAATTGAAGGCCTGAAAAAAGAGCTTTCCTCTCCTAGAAATATAGTTATTATTCCACATAAAAACCCAGACGGTGACGCTGTAGGCTCAGTAACTGCGCTTTACGGTTATTTAATCCAACTAGGTCACAAAGTAACTATGATAAGCCCTAACGATTTTCCTACCTTCTTAAAATGGATGGATTATAGTGACCTATTTGTCAACTACGAGCAAGAAAGTAAAAAAGCAGATACTCTTATCAATGAAGCAGATCTTATTTTTAATTTAGATCACAACGCTTTTCACCGCGCAGGAGATATGGAAACCATCCTTAGCGAGGTAACATCTACCTTTGTTATGATAGACCATCACCAGCAACCAGATGATTTTGCTAGTTATATGTATAGCGACACAGCTATGAGTTCTACCTGCGAGATGATTTATCACTTTCTTGAAATGCTGGGCGACACTGAAAAGATAACACCTGCCATGGCCACTGCTATGTACACAGGTATCCTAACAGATACTGGTAGTTTTAAATACCGCTCTACCACTTCTACCACGCTGCGCGTTGCCGCAAACCTCGTGGATAAAGGCGCAAATAGTGAATCTATTAACCGCAAGATTTATGATGTGAACACACCTTCTAGAATGAAATTGCTAGGTGTCGCACTTAATAATATGGTTATTTTAAAAGAATACCGCACTGCTTTTATCACTCTTACTCAAAAAGAACTGGACGATAATAATTTTAAAAAAGGGGATACAGAAGGTTTTGTAAACTATGCGTTAAGTCTAGACGGTATTGTTTTTGCACAAATATTAATCGAGAAAAAAAGCGAGTCTATTATTAAAACATCTTTGAGATCTAAGGGAGATTTTGATGTAAATCAATTAGCTCGAGATAACTGGGAAGGTGGCGGCCACAAAAATGCAGCCGGTGGTAAATCTGATCTTTCTATGGAAGATACAGTAAAAAAATTAATTAGTATCTTGCCATCATATGAAAAAGAACTCCATGAAGTTGTTATTTAAAACGGTTTTAATAGGTGTTATTCTAGTTTCTTTTTACAGTTGTAGTAAAAAAGTTGAGCCTAGAAAACCTATTACTAATACGACTAGTTCTACCATACAAGAATCTATTAAAATTAATAAGAAATTATACGCTGCCGAAGAGCTAGCGATAGAAAACATTATTAAAGATCTGGATCAACCGTTTAAGCGAGGTTCTACTGGGTTTTATTACATGTTTACTAAAAAAGATTCTGTAAGCGGTATCCAGCCTAAATTTGGAGATCGAGTTACCTTTGAATATGATGTTACCTCTTTAAATGGAGAGATTATTTATAAAAAAGAAGAATTATCTCCCATCACAAAAAGTCTAGAACAAGAATACGGCGTTTTTAGAGGTATGAGAGAAGCGTTAAAGTTAATGCAAACTGATGAGGAGATGATTGTATTTTTCCCATCTTATGCAGCCTATGGCTATTATGGAGATCAAAATCGTATAGGACCTAACACACCTTTTAAAAGTCATGTAAGGTTATTAGGTATAAATGTAGAAAATTAAAAGTGGGATACGTGTTCCGCTTTCGCGAAAGCAAAATCCAAATAATTTTAAACAAAATAATAAATAAGTAAAATGAAAAAAATCCACGGACTACTTGCAATACTTGCCCTAGTATTTATGGCATCTTCTTGTGAAGACAAATATCCAGACGTTGAGGATGGTGTATATGCTGAAATTCAAACGAATAAAGGAACCATGTTTGCAGAATTGTATTACAAGGACGCTCCTATATCTAGTGCAAACTTTGTTGCTCTTGCTGAAGGGAAACACCCATTAGTAAACGATACTCTTAAAGGTAAACCGTTTTATGATGGTCTTATTTTCCATAGAGTAATTAAAGACTTTATGATACAAGGTGGTGATATCACCGGTACTGGAAGTGGTGATGTAGGTTATAAATTTGATCAAGAAGTGAGCGATTCATTAAAGCATGATTCTAAAGGTATTCTTTCTATGGCAAATGCTGGACCAGATACTAACGGTAGCCAGTTCTTTATCATGCACAAAGAAAACCCTGGACTGGATATGCGTTATAACGTATTCGGTAAAGTAGTAAAAGGTCTTGAGGTTGTTGACTCTATCGCTACTACTCCAGTAAATGGACAGAAACCTGTCGAAGATATGATTATGCAAAAAATATCTATCATACGTAAAGGTAAAGAAGCTAAAAAATGGAATGCTGTAAAAACCTTTGAAGACGCATTAAGCGCTGCAGAAGCTAAAAGAGAAGAAGCTGAAAAAATAGCTGCCGAAAGAAAAGCTGCTGCACCTGCAAATAAGGCGGCAAAAGCAACTGACCTCGCTGCTCTTAAACTTAAAGCTACTCAACTACCTAATAGTGATGTAATGGTTTATGTAAAGAAAGTAGGAAGCGGTGAAAAACCAGCTGATGGTGTTTCTGTAATGATGGACTACAGTGGCTTCTTTATGGACGGTACTTTATTTGACTCTTCTGTATTAGAGGTAGCTCAAAAATTTGATAACGTAAACGCGAGAAAAGCGCAAATGAATGCTTATGCTCCTATGCCTGTACAATACAGTGCTTCTGTAGGTATGGTTCAAGGATTTAAAGATGCTATGTTATCTATGAGTTACGGTGACGAGATAGTAGCGTTTATTCCATCTGACCTTGCTTATGGTGAGCGTGGTGCTGGCGGCGTTATACCTCCTAACACTGATCTTGTATTTGAAATGAAGATCACAAAATAAATCATATAGAACTTAAGGTTCCATATTTTATAGAAAGCGCGTTGTTTTACACAACGCGCTTTTTCTTTTTACATAATCTTAAAAAATCTTCTTACTCATTTTAAAGAAGATCTTTAATAAGTATTAAATTAGTATCATGAAAAAAATTATTTACACAGACCTTGCTCCTAAGCCTATAGGTCCCTATAATCAGGCCGTATATTATAGCAATAACTTTGAGAAGACACTATACACCAGTGGTCAGATTGCGATAGACCCTACTACTGGAGAACTTAAAATAGACGACCTTAAAGAAGAAACACATCTAGTCATGAAACACTTAGAGAGTTTATTAAAACAAGTGGACATGACTTTTGAGCACGTGCTTAAAACAACTATATTCTTAAGTGACATGAGTAACTTTACCAGTGTGAATGAAGTATACGGTAGTTATTTTAAAGAAGAAACAGCTCCTGCTAGAGAAACTGTAGAGGTAGCAAACCTGCCTAAATATGTGAATGTAGAAATTTCATTAATAGCAAAATTAGAAATATAAATCTCTCAAGGTAATATCTATTATGAATAAGGTTTCTAAAAACATCATTAAGTACCTAATTGAGATCGTTATCGTTGCCTTTGGGGTTTTTATGGGTGTGTATTTCAGTAATTTGAATAGCAATTATAAAACTGAGGCCGAAAAAAAGAAAGCCCTAAACTTAATCATAAAAGAATTAGAACTGAATAGAGAGCTTGTAATTAAAGAAATAACCTATCATGAAAGTATTAAAACTCAGTTTGACACTATTAAAGAAAATACACGTGATGAAATAAAAAACATGAGTTTTTCATATGATAATCTTCAAAACATTTCTAAAATTAATGGTTTTCATGGATTCAACTTTGCACAAATAGAAACTACGGCTTTTGAAAGTGCTAAAGTAAGTGGTATCATGAAAGAATTTGATGTAGAACTTATTCAAAATATTTCTAGCATCCACAAAGCGCAAGAAACTTACTTAAAAATAGGAGAAAAAATACTAGATAAAGCACATAAAATCAATTCTAACTCTAGAATATATGACTTCCTTGCTGTTCTTAATTTAATGACAAACGATCTTCTAGGAATTGAAAAAGATCTTAAAAAGGACCTAGATCACACAATTGATCTACTGAAAACTTCAAAATAATTATAAAACTGATACCATAATTTATGCCCATAGCAAATTCAGAACTTATTATAAATCCAGATGGAAGCATATACCATCTTAATTTAAAACCTCATCAACTGGCCCAGACAGTAATCACTGTAGGGGATCCAGAACGTGTTGCAGAAGTTTCTAAACATTTTAATGTCATTGAACTCAAAGTAAGTAAGAGAGAATTTCATACGCACACCGGTGTTTACAAGAACAAACGTATAAGTGTCATTTCTACAGGCATAGGAACAGATAATATCGATATAGTTTTAAATGAACTGGACGCACTGATTAACGTAGATTTTACCACACGTGAAATAAAAAAGGAACTACAATCTCTAGATATAGTAAGAATAGGGACAAGTGGTTCCGTGCAAAGTGACATCGCAGTTGATAGTTTTTTACTATCTCAGCGTGGTATTGGTTTTGACAGTTTATTTCATTGGTATGAGAATGATGGTGGTGATCTCGCTTTCGCGAAAGCGATTACCCAACAAATACCTCGATCAAAAGATCATTCTGCACCTTACGTGATTCATTGTGATGCACAACTTGCTAAAAAATTCCAAACCGTAGAAATGCAAAACGGGAATACCATCACTAATACAGGATTCTATGGCCCGCAAAGTCGCCAACTAAGACTAACACCGTCAGAAAAAAACTTGAACACACAAATTGCTAATTTTAATTTTGAAGGTCATAAAATTACTAATCTAGAAATGGAAACCGCTGGAATCTATGCCATGGCATCGCTTTTGGGACATCGAGCGGTGTCATTAAATGCTATACTTGCTAATAGAGCGACTGGGGAATTTTCTACAAAACCTAAAGAGTTAGTAGAAAAACTAATTAAATTTACGTTAGATAGCCTAGTAGCTTCTTAATTATATTTTCATTAAAAACAACTAGTTAACTACTACCTATTAAATCACCATGCTATAACCGTTAGATAAGGTCTATAAATGGTGATTTTTTTATTACACCTTTAATCAATTTAAATCATAAATTGCATTAAAAATAGACCTACACATGGGTAAATTAGTGACTGGTATAATAAAAAAGTAAAGTTAGAAAAGCATAGCTTACTATTTATTTAAGATCTAAAAACTATACTGCTGTTATGATGAGTAGATTATAAACTACTAGATAAAAAGCTGACATGATGTAATTAACCTATACAAATATCAGTTAACTATGAGTTTTTTATTAAACTTAGGCCACACCCTAGTTGCATTAATAAAGGTAACAAATTCTTGCTTCGTTACTTACTGGTATATTAATAATTTCTCCATAGAACTACTTTGCATTTTAATAAGTAAAACGCAAATTCCATTTAAGTATCCTTACATTTATTTAACGCTAATTTGATAAAATTGGTTATTTGATTTATGTACATTTAAAATATGGAGATACCTCAAAAATATCCTTACCAGCATAGAGACATTAACTGGTTAAGTTTTAATGACCGCGTGCTACAAGAAGCTGCAGATAAAAGCAACCCTCTTTATGAGCGTCTTAAATTTATAGCTATTTTCTCGTCAAATCTAGATGAGTATTTTAGAGTACGAGTTTCTCAAATGCGACAGCTTAAAAGAGTTGATAAAAGAATTAGAAAAAAACTAGCCTTACATCCTTCTAAGTTTGTTAAGCAATTACTTTTAAAAGTAAAGTCGCAACAAGAAGAATTAGGTACGATTTTCTTTGATCATATCGTTCCTGAATTAGGTGATAACAACATTCATTTACTCGATTATAAAAAAATTAAAGAGGATCACTTAGAACTAGTAAAAGAATATTACCACACGCATATTAGAAAAAAAATAAACACTGATATTGTAGAAGCTTCTAAAACTAGCACTATATTTTTAGAAAATCAGCATTTGTATTTTCTAGTGACCTTTAAAGATGATCAAAAATATGGCGTAGTAAACATTCCATCTACAGAATACGATCGTTTTATAGAATTGAAACAAGAAGGCGGTCTATATTTTATAGCCTTTATAGATGATATTATAAAATCTAATATTGAAGATATTTTCCCAGATAAATGCATAACAGGCTCCTACTCTATTAAATTATCTAGAGATGCAGAATTGTATCTGGATCAAGAACTAGATGGCACCCTAGCAGACTTAATTCAGGAATCACTATCACAACGTGAAGAAGGGCAGGCTACTCGATTACTTTATGACCAGAGTATGCCTAAAAACGTAAGAAAGAACATAAGAAAAAGTCTAGGTTTAGGAAAGATAGATATGGTAGCTGGTGGTACGTATCATAATTTTCATGACTTCTTTAGTTTTCCTAACCCTACTCAAAATAAAAATTTAGAAGCACAACCTTTAAGAACTATAAAGCATAAGGAATTAGAAAAAGCCAGTTCTTACTTTGATGTTATAGCACAAAAGGATCAATTAGTACATTTTCCATTTATGTCCTTTGATTATGTGCAGCGCTTTATTGACCAGGCATCACAAGATGAGCAAGTAGAAGAAATAAAGATATCTTTATATCGTGTAGCAAATGAGTCTAATCTTACGGACGGACTATTAAGAGCTCTCAAAAACGGTAAAAAAGTAACTGTTTTTGTAGAAGCAAAAGCTAGATTTGACGAAGAAAACAACATCAAATGGGGACGCATATTTGAAAAACACGGCGCTCGTGTTATTTATAGCTATCCGCGTATAAAAGTACATAGTAAAGTGCTGCTTATCTTACGTAGAGAAAATGGTAAGAAAAAAAGATATGCTTACATAGGTACCGGTAATTTTAATGCCCTAACTTCAAAAAACTATTGTGATCATGGACTATTTACCGCAGATAAAAAAATAACTAAAGACCTCTTAAGAACCTTTAAAGTCTTGCAAGGTGATCTAATTATACCGCGAGCCAGCAGTCTTCTTATAAGCCCATTTACCACGAGAAGTACTTTTGAATCCTTAATACGTAAAGAAATAGAACATTCTATAAACGGTAAAGGTGGTTACATCACTGCAAAGATGAATCAGCTAGAAGATCGTGGCATCATTCACCTATTGTACCAGGCCAGTCAGGCTGGTGTGCACATACGTCTCATCGTACGTGGGTTCTCTAGTCTTGTACCGCAACTTAAGGGTATAAGTGAAAATATAGAAATCACTTCTATAGTAGATAGATTCCTTGAACATGGTCGCATTTATAAATTTCACAATGCAGGAAATCCTATTATGTACACAGGTAGCGCAGACTGGATGAGTCGCAACCTAGATCGTAGAATAGAGGTTCTAACGCCTATCAATGATCCAGATATCTATGCAGAGCTCGATGATATTCTAGACCTTCAATTAAGAGATAATGTAAAAGCACGCATACATACACCACAAGAAAACAACCCAATGGTGCAAGCCATGGCTGGAGAGAAGAAAATACGCTCACAAGAAGAAATTTATAAATATCTAGAACAAAAGCATAGTTAACGCTTCTATGCTATATTTGTAAGCTATGGAAAAAAAGATAACCATAAAAATAGGCGGTGTACCAGAGCATTTTAATTTGCCATGGCACCTAGCAATTGAGGATAATGCTTTTGCAAAAGCAGGAATAGATCTACAATGGCAGGACGTACCAGAAGGAACTGGTCGCATGAGCAAACTATTGCGTGAAGAGCAACTAGACGTAGCCTGTATTCTCACCGATGGAATCGTAAAAGATATTATCGCAGGGAATAAATCGCGTATTTTACAAGTATATGTATCCTCTCCTCTACTTTGGGGCGTGCATGCACCTGGTACTATAGAAGCAGATAGAACAGAGCAACTGGAAGATGGTAAAATAGCCATAAGTCGCTATGGAAGCGGCTCTCATTTAATGAGTTATCTACTAGCAAAAAGACATGGTTGGGATACCGACGACATAGAATTTGAGTTAATTAACACACTCGATGGCGCTGTAGAAGCATTAAGCACAAATAAAGCCCAACTGTTTCTATGGGAACGTTACATGACACAACCTATAGTAGATCAAGGTATTTTTAAGCGACTAGAAACTATAGCCACACCATGGCCTAGTTTTGTAATCGCTGCAACAGAAAAATGTATCAAAGAAAAAGAAGAAGCACTTGCAAAAATACTTCATATCATAAACACCTACACATCAGACTTTAAAAACATACCTAGTATAGATCGCACTATTGCATCACATTACGACTTACAAGTAGGTGATGTACAACAGTGGTTATTACGTACAGAATTTAGCGACGACCAGTTATGGAAAAGTACCGTAGATAAGATTATAGAAGAATTTACCGCAGTAGGTATTATAGAAAAAAAGGTTGCTCTAGAAGATTTAGTCTACAACCTTCCTAAAATAGACGAAGAGGAATAAATAACATAAGCATTTTAGTCGTGGCAATGCGAGTTAATTTAATAATAGGTAGAAAGCTATATTTACTACATACGCAAGCATTAACTTTGCACTGCAATTATAACACATGTCATTTACCCTACTTTCTTCTCCACTACAAGGCTTTACAGAATTTAGATTCCGTAATGCGGTACACAAATACTTTGGTGGTATCGATACTTACTACGCTCCTTATATCCGGTTTAATAATAAGCCAGTTATAAGTAGTAAATACCAGCGCGACTTGCAGTTAGAAAATAACGAGGTGCCAGATTTGATACCACAGGTTATGACTAACAGTGCAGACGAGTTTCTTATCGCTGTGGAATACATAAGATCATTAGGTTATAAAGAGTTAAACTGGAATTTAGGTTGCCCTTATCCTATGGTGACTAAAAAAGGTATGGGATCTGGACTTATTTGTGATCCAGAAAAGATAGATCATATTCTAGAACGTGTTCATGCAGAGACAGATGTAATAGTCTCGATGAAAATGAGAATGGGATACCTAGAGCCTACAGAGATTTTAGGCACCTTCCCTATTCTAGAAAAATACCCTATTAAGAACATAGCCATCCACGCTCGCATAGGTAAACAATTATATAAAGGTGGTGTAGATCTAGAGTCGTTTCAAAAATGTCTGGACACCTCAAAACACAAACTGTATTACAACGGTGACATAACTAGTGTAGCTGGTTTTAGAACCATGCAAGAGCAATTTCCTAAAATAGATCACTGGATGATAGGTCGCGGCCTCATAGCCGATCCTTTTTTACCCAGCATGATAAAGGCAGATACTGAGGTATATCCAGAAAATCGCTGGGAGATCTTTAGAGAATTCCATGACACTATTTACCAGCAATATGATGATTTTTTACAAGGTCCAACACCTATAAAAATGAAAATGCAAGGTTTTTGGGAATATTGGGCCTTGACATTTCCTAATCCGCAAAAAGCATTTAAAGCCATTAAAAAAGCAAATAATCCGCGTGCGTATCAACAAGCGGTTAATGATAACCTGAAAACAGTGTCATAACTTTTATAAGTTTTAGAATAAGAATTCCGCTTTCGCGAAAGCGGGACAAACACAAACCTTAAATTTGCATTCCATATCTATCCATGCAAAAAGACCTACTCCTTTTCACACCGCCATTTACCCAACTGAATACGCCGTATCCTGCAACGGCTTACATCAAAGGGTTTTTAAATACTAAGGAGATTCCATCCTATCAAATGGATTTAGGAATAGAGGTCATTTTAGAGCTTTTTTCTAAGAAAGGAATGACTCAATTATTTGATTATGCTATAGATAATGGCAGTATTCTAAGCGAGAACAGCCAGCGTATTTATGCATTAAAAGATCATTATTTACAACCACTTGATGAAATTATTTCCTTTTTACAGGGGCATAACGACACCTTTGCGAGACAGATATGTCTTGATAATTTCCTGCCACAAGCTTCTCGTTTTGATCAGGTGGACGATCTGGACTGGGCTTTTGGTAATATGGGATTACAGGACAAGGCAAAACATCTGGCTACTTTATACCTAGAAGACCTTTCTGATTTTATAAAAGAATGTATAGATGACAACTTTGGTTTTAGTCGCTATGCAGAGCGTTTAGGGATGAGTGCTAATAGCTTTGACCAGCTGTACAAAGCGCTACAACAGCCATTATCGTATATAGATGAGATTACGGTTGCTATTTTAGACGCACAATTAAAAGAAACACAACCTAAACTAGTCGTAGTTTCCATACCATTTCCTGGTAACTTATACAGCGGCTTGCGGTCTTGTCAGCATATTAAAAAACACTTCCCTCATATTAAAATAGCCATGGGTGGTGGTTTTCCTAATACAGAATTAAGATCTTTAAAAGATACTCGTGTTTTTGAGTTTGTAGATTTTATATGTCTCGATGACGGTGAGTTACCTCTAGAATTAGTAACTGATTATGTATTAAATCATCCTGCAAAGCCTAGTCAAGATGTGGAATTAAAAAGAACCTTTATTCTTGAAAACGATGCGGTAGTTTATAAAAATAACACCACCCAACCAGATTACAAGCAGTTACAAGTAGGCACACCAGATTATAGTGACTTATTACTAGATAAATATATATCTGTAATAGAAGTAGCAAACCCTATGCACAGTTTATGGAGCGATGGACGCTGGAATAAACTGACTATGGCGCATGGTTGTTACTGGGGTAAATGCACATTTTGTGACATCTCACTAGATTACATAGCACTTTATGAACCTGTTGCGGCAAACGTTCTTGTAGATCGTATGGAGCAATTAATAGAGCAAACAGGAGAACGAGGCTTTCATTTTGTGGATGAGGCCGCACCGCCAGCTTTAATGCGCTCTGTAGCATTAGAAATTCTTAAAAGAAAACTAACAGTAACCTGGTGGACTAACATACGGTTTGAGAAAAATTTTACTCAAGATCTGTGTCATTTATTAAAAGCATCTGGCTGTATAGCAGTTTCTGGCGGTCTAGAAGTGGCGTCAGATCGATTATTAAAACTTATAGATAAAGGTGTAACCGTAGAACAAGTAGCACAGGTAACAAGAAATTTTACTGCTTCTGGAATTATGGTTCACTCCTATCTCATGTATGGCTATCCTACACAAACTATTCAAGAAACTGTAGACAGTCTAGAAATGACCAGACAACTGTTTCAACTAGGTATTATTCAAAGTGGTTTCTGGCATCAGTTTGCACTTACCGCTCACAGTCCAGTAGGTATGAATACACAGGATTATGGAGTGACACCACATTTAAAAGAAATCACGTTTGCAAATAACGATGTACAATTTGCCGATTCTACTGGTATAGATCACAATAAATTTAGTGAAGGTTTAAAGAAATCGTTGTTTAATTATATGCACGGTATCGGTTTTGATCTATCCTTAGAAGAGTGGTTTGATTTTAAAATACCTAGCACTTCTATCGCTCCTTTTTATATTGAAGATTGCCTCAATAAAGAAAGTTTCAAAGCCATGAAGTCTAATTCTAAAATAGTGTGGTTGGGTACTTTTCCACTGGTAGGGACTTTTACCAAATTAAAAAAAGGTGTAGAAGTTACTTATCTAGATCTCATATTTCATGATAAATCGACATCTTTTCATATAGAACTGCCAGAAGACCTCGCAAACTGGTTGCTAGATCAACTAGAATTATGGGATCCTAGTCTTAAAATACAGACATTTTCTCAAGTAAAAGCTTCTTATGAAAATTTATTTGACGCTTTTGATCCTTTCTGGTATGGAGAAGAAATAGAAACCTTAAGAGCCCATGGATTATTAGTTCTATAAAATTAGAAGATAAATCATCATTTAAGTTTAGTGCAAAAAAAAGAGAAGACTCTTCTTCTCTTTTTTAAGCAGTCTCCACTGCTTTATTTTTAATAAACAACTTGTCTTTATAACTGCTTGCCTATTTACTTAAACCGTGTTAAAAGTAGTGCACACATCTAGGTTTAAGAAAATAAAAACACCTTTAAACAACTCTATTACAGTTAGTTTATATTTCTAGTCACTATAAAGTTGGTGCTGATAGAGTAAAACTAGCTATTTCATTATTACCAGCTAGGTAGCCTTGCGTCTTATTGATCATCTTAACAGTATAGAAACCTTCGTTAGATAGTTTTTTCCAAGAGTCTCCTTGTGTACCACTCCACCATATTCCTTGAGAACCTACTGCTAGAATCTCTTTACCATCTGTCTCTGGTACAAAAATGATGTCACTGCTATAACCAGGACCCTTACCATTATCCATAAGTTTCCAGCTTTTACCACCATCGCGAGTAATTGCTTTATTATACATATTATCTTCTTTATTATTCCAGTCACCACCTATCATAACACCATGTTGTGCATCTATAAAATCAATAGCATAAATACCTGTCATTTCACTACCTGCTATCATAGGTGTAGAATACTCTTTCCAGGTAGAGCCTCTATCTGGACTGTGTAAAATACGTGCTGCTGCGCCACCGGTTGCTAGCCATACATTATCTTCATAAATAGCTATATTTGAATTACTTGCTGCAAATGCGGCTTCGTCTTTAATGAATTCTGGTAGGTAAGTGCATTTACATTTTGCCCAAGTATCACCTCCATCAAATGTCTTTATAACCGATAGACAGTCTTCAGTAGCATCACCAAAGGCTATTCCTTCTCGATCGTTCCAGAATTTCATACTATCATAGAAAACACGCTCTTCAAATTCTGTGTAAACTAATTTTACCTGGTCATTTGCTTGAGTTATTTTATAAATTAACGCAGGGTTACCAGCAGTTAATATGTAGGTGTATTGTGGTGTTACTGCAATAGATCTAAATTCTATTTTCTCATCTTCGTTCAAAGTAATTCTAGAATTTGCAACCGTATTTGTAGCTGCATCTATCCTACCGTACTTACCATTACTACCAGAAAACCAGTACTCTCCATCACCATAATCCAGCGCTCTGACACTTATAGAATCATTAGAAACAGTTTCTAACCGCAACGTTACATCTGCTCGTGTTAAGGTTTTAACTTCTTTAATTTCTTCCTTTTGGGAATCTTTTTTACAGGCTGTGATCGATAAAATCAAGGCCATAAATAGTAATTTTTTCATATTGTAAAAATAAGTCAGAATTAATAAATGAAGGTGTTTAAAATTCCGCTTTCGCAAAAGCGAGATAACAATTAAAAATCATTGAAAAAACAGGCTTCTATTTTATAACTTACTGAGGAATAGCTGTACTTTTGCAAAATGAGATTTCACCATAACCTAGTGCAAGCTACTGTAGATACCTTGCACAATATATTTAACGACGGCAAGTATGCTGACCAGGCTATTCAAAAAATTCTAAAGCGTGACACGCGCTGGGGTTCTAGAGATAGAGGATTCATTGCAGAAACTACTTACGACATAGTAAGATACAAGAGACTATACGCTTCTATTGCAAATGTAAATGAACCATTTAAACAAGAAGATTTATGGAGACTGACTAGTGTCTGGATAGTTTTAAAAGGCTATGATCTACCTGCATGGGATGAGTATTACAACACACCAGTAAGACGCATAAGAGGTAAACTGGACGAAGTAAGAAAAAATCGCAAGATGCGTGAGTCCATTCCTGACTGGATGGATGAGATGGGCGTAAAAGAATTAGGTAGTCTATGGGATCAAGAAATTACTGCGCTTAACAAACAAGCGTCTGTAGTATTGAGAGCAAACACTCTTAAAACTGATGTAGCCTCTCTTAAAGAAAAACTAGTAGGTGAAGAAGTCATGACTACTACTGATGAGCGTTTTCCAGATGCTTTAATTCTTAATGAGAGAGCAAACGTTTTCCGTACGCAATTATTTACAGACGGTTTATTTGAAGTACAAGATGCTGGTTCTCAATTAATCGCATCTTATTTAAACCCTAAACCTGGTCAGCGCGTCATGGATGCGTGTGCAGGTGCAGGTGGTAAAACACTTCATCTTGCCGCTATGATGGAAAATAAAGGGCAAATTATAGCTACTGATATCTATCAAAGCAAATTAAACGAATTAAAAAGACGTACACGCCGTGCAGGTGCGCACAACATAGAAACTCGTTTATTAGAATCTACTAAAACTATTAAGAAACTAGCTGGTAAAATGGACGGCCTTCTTATCGACGCGCCATGTAGCGGTCTAGGCGTTTTAAGACGTAATCCAGATGCAAAATGGAAATTACAACCAGAATTTATTGATAAAATAAAGGCAACACAGCAAGAGATTTTACAATCTTATAGCCGTGTGGTAAAATCTGGAGGTACGATGGTCTATGCGACCTGCTCTATTTTTCCTTCAGAAAATGAGGTACAGGTAGACACGTTCTTAAAATCAGAAGCTGGTGCAAATTTTGAACTAGAAGACTCTCAAACACTTTATGCCCATAGAGACGGTTTTGATGGTTTCTTTATGGCTAGAATGAAAAAGAAATAAATTTATTATACTGTACAAACCAGTTATTCCCCTTATACTAACATTACAGAATTATTTATACATGAAAATTTTTACTCTATTATTATTACTATCTGCAGTAGGTTTTGCACAAATACCTGCTGGTTATTACAGCAGCGCTAGTGGACTTACTGGCTACCCATTAAAGTCTGAGTTGCGCAACATTATAGAAAACGGTCATACAGATCAAGGTTATAGTGCACTTTTAAATTTATACAACACGTCTGATAACGACACCTATTACCCTAATCAAGGAGAAAGCATTAATGACCAGAGTACTACTATATTAGATATGTATTCTGAAAATCCTACAGGAACAGACCCTTATAATTTCACCTTTACAGATAGGTGCGGTAATGTAAGTAGTAATGAAGGTTTTTGTTATAATCGAGAACATATATTCCCGCAAGGTAGATTTAATAGAAGAAACCCTATGCGTACAGACGCCCATCATGTAATACCTACAGATGGACAGATAAATGGACGTAGAAGTAGCTTTCCTTTTGGAGTAGTGAGCAATCCTACCTTTACATCTCTCAATGGTAGTAAAGTAGGACCTAATACTACGGCTGGTTTTTCAAATACTGTATTTGAACCTATAGACGAGTTTAAAGGAGATATCGCAAGAATGTTACTTTACTTTGCTACGAGATATGAAAATCAATACAATGATAGTTCATGGGACAGTCACACGGCTTTAAATGATCCCAGAGATGGAACCCAAGGTCAGTATTATGAGCAATGGTATGTAGATCTTTTACTTTCATGGCACAATGCAGACCCTGTAAGCCAGAAAGAAATAGACCGTAACAATGATATTTATGTCTATCAAGGTAACAGAAATCCATATATAGATAATCCACAATTTGTAAACATGATATGGACTACTACCGCTAGTAATGAAAATGTAATTTTATCTAACATCTCTATCTACCCTAATCCATCATCTACTGGTACATTTTTTATTGAAGATGCCGGTATATCTATTGATAACTTATCTGTTTATGATATTTCTGGAAGACAGTTAAATACACAACTAGATAATAACCAGTTTAAAATTAATTCTACAGGAATATTTATAGTCCGTTTAAGTAACGGTGATCAATCTAGATCCTTTAAAGTGATTGTGAATTAATAGCATTCAATTTATCATTACAAATCAACCAACAAACTAATTAATTAATGAAAATCAAAATTACTCTTATCGTTTTATTGTCATTTTTTCTTTGCAGTGCCCAAAATGACACTATTTTTCTCAATAACAAAAAAATCGTATGTTCAGTAAATGAAATCACAACAGATGCTGTAAAGTTCACTTACCCAAATGAAACATTGACTAATTCTATTTACAAAAATACAATACAGAGTATTTCGTTTAGTAGTGGTAGAATACAAAAGTTTAATGAGTCAACTTCTTACAAAAGTGTAGACAATGTTAGTGATTTTGACAATGTCTCGATTACAAGAGTAGAAGGAGAAATAAAGGGGCTTTTTAAACTAGGTGAAGTAAGTTCAAAGGCTGTAGGGACAACTGTTTTTTCTAATCAGGAACAGGTTAAAGAAAGAGCATATAAAAAACTTAAGATTCAAGCTTCATTCCAAAACGGAAACATAATTTATTTAACCGATCAGAGAACTGAAGGCGCTAAAAGTGGGTTTTACACTAGTTCTAAAGCAGAGACTAATTTAACTGGAATATTATACACTACTAAATTACCTAATTTTAACCAATTCCAAAAATTAATAGGAAATAAGAAAAATTTTACTGCTGTAATTGAAAATAAATTAAGAAATAGCTCGTTTGGAATGGATGTAAAAAAAATCAGTAAAGATTTTGAAATTCAATCTATTAAGAATGAAAATAGTTTGATAATTATTACTGGTAAATTAAAAGGTGTAAAAAAACAATCTACATTCAGAGTAGTCTCATTTACCGATACCAGTTTCAACATATTCTATGACGGAAAAAGAGCAGAATATAATGTGAAAATTAATTTAAACTAAAAATAATAAAGCCGCTGTAATAAGCGGCTTTTTTTTATGGATTGTTTTTGATCTCGCTTTCGCGAAAGCGGAATTTCAACCAACTCTATTCTATTAAAAGCTATTTTAGCAACTTTAATAATTTAATGAGTCTTGTAACCTTTTACATTTTCAATCTTCTTTACATCTTTCTTTTCAGTTACAGCACACAAATATTCCTATAGCAAAGAAATAGCATTAGGTAAAAGTGTATCTTCTAACAAATATTTTCCTGATAGAGGTGTACAATCTCAACAGTGGTTTCCTGTTTTAGAACAGAAATAAGACACTGAAATTAACCGGTATCAAAGATTACAGTTTCCAGAAACAAGAATAAGCCTAGGATATTCTAATTATAGTAACAATAAAATTTTAAGAAGCTCCTACTCTATCTTGCCTTTTATAAAGCTTAAGAGTTTTAATAATAACAGATTAAAAATACATTAGGTCTAGGTGCTTCTCATTTTACAAAGAAATACCATGCCATAAATACTGATGTAATGTGGACGTTTAGAGCTCAACTTAACCATCAATTACTTAAAACTGAAAATAGATCACAGCACAGCTTTAAGTATCCTGTTTCATTTTAATAGTCATACCAGATTGACTTATCATGGATTTAATATCTTTTTGTAATTATAAATACTCCACACTAACAAAAAATTTATAATTCACCCATCTTGGAATAAAATATACCCATTTATGATTTATTAAATGACAACTCATACGTGCAATAATTACTAGTAAATATCTAATTAAAGCTCTTAAAATATCTAAACACTATCACTTTAATAATTTTTTACAATCTACTGAATAGATTATGAGTTAATTAAGCAAATCAACTATCACTACACACTTGATTTTTTTATTATCAAAAAAAAAAATGACTAATGTGTACTTCAACTCAGAAATAAAAAGTTAAACAAATTTTAAGTGAATTATTTTAAACTTACGTTTATAAAAATTAACTTTGATTTAAGGTTTATTCCTTTTTAACATTAACATAGTTCATTTTATGGATCAAACAGAGGATTCTTTTTTTATTGTAGGTATAGGTAGCTCGGCAGGTGGGCTTAAAGCTTTAGAACAATTTTTAGATCATTGTCCTAATCATACTAATTTTGCATTTGTAATCGTACAGCACCTATCCCCACATTATAAAAGTTTGATGCCAGAATTACTTGCTAGACATACCCAGTTAAATGTTAAGGAGGCCTCAGATGGTGACGTTGTTTTACCTAATAACGTTTACTTAATGCCTGGGTCCAAAAACATTCAAATCAAAAATGGCCAGCTCAAACTAACGCAAAGACCGCCTTCTAACCGTATTAATTTTTCAATTAACATATTTTTCAACTCACTTGCATTAGATCAAAAAGAAAGAGCACTAGCCATTATTCTTTCAGGTACTGGATCTGACGGGACTAAAGGTGCAAAGTCCATTAAAGAAGTGGGCGGGACTATATTTGTTCAAAGTCCAGAATCTTCTAGCTTTGATGGCATGCCTAAAAGTGCTATCTCTGAAGGACTTGCTGATTATATTCTACCGCCTAATGAAATGGTTAATGAATTGATACAGTTTGTATCAAATCCACACTATTCTTATCCTAAAGCAACAGGAGAACAAAATAACCTGGAATCTCTGGGTAGGATTTTAAGACTTTTAAAAAATTATACTAAATATGATTTTATTTCTTACAAGAAGCCTACTTTACTGAGAAGAACAGCAAAAAGAATAAGCATCACTAAAAATGAGACTGTTGAGGATTATATTGATTACCTCCATAATAATCCAGAAGAAAAATTCTTACTTGCCAATGAATATCTAATAGGTGTCACTAAATTTTTTAGAGATCAAGGTGCATTTGATATTTTACAAAATAAGATAATACCTAATCTATTTGAAAATAATGATCCTAAAAAGCCCTTAAAAATATGGACTGTTGCCTGCTCTACAGGACAGGAGGCTTATTCTATGGCTATTTTACTACAAAATTATATTGATGAAAATAATTTAGAAGTATCATTTAAAATATTTGCAACAGATTTAGATCAGCGTGGGCTAGAGGTGGCTACAAAAGGAATCTATGGAGAAAATATTGAAGCTGAGGTACCTCTACATTTTTTAAAATCTTACTTCATAAAAAGAGATAATAAATACCATATAATTCCTAAACTTAGAAAAACCATCATATTTTCTAAACATGATATTCTTCAAAATCCGCCGTTTAATAAGATGGATCTTATTTCCTGTAGAAATATGCTTATCTATATGGAGAATCATATACAACAAGAGGTGTTATCTAGCCTTCATTATGCACTAAATCAAAATGGCTATTTATTCCTAGGTAATTCAGAAAACTTAGGAAATCTCAGTAGAAACTTTGAAGAGACGAGTTCTAAATTTAAAATCTATAAAAATATACAGCCAGAACGACTCATTCTTAAGAATAAGACAAGTGATTTCTGGAGAATTAATTCTAAAGGCAAAAACAATTTTCAATCTAAAACATCTAATACTTCATTAGACGATAAAATATCAAGATCCATTAATAAATTCATCATGGCAGAAATGAACGCCGTTAGTGTTTGTGTTGATGATAATTTTGAAATTTTACATGCCACAGGGAAACTTAAAAAATACATTCAGTATCCAGAAGAAGGTTATTCTAATAATCTACTTAAAATGTTACCTGATGAGTTGAATATACCAGTAAACTCTGCTATTAGACTAATAAGCCATAATTCAGAAAAAAAGATAGAGAAATTTATTAAATTCCTGAAAGATGAAGAACTGATCCACATAAAGCTAGTTGTGAACAGTATTGATCTAGTTTCCTTTAAAAATCGTTGTTTCTTAGTAACAATCATAGAAGAAACATTACCCAAGAAAAATGAGAATAACATAATTGAGCAAAAACAAATAGTCTCTAACATTGATCAGGTCTTAGAACTTAAAGAAGCCTTAAATGAAACTCGTGAAAATTTACAGTCTACCATTGAAGAATTAGAAACTTCAAATGAAGAAATGCAAGCTACTAACGAAGAAATGCTATCCTCAAATGAAGAATTACAAAGTACTAATGAAGAATTACAGTCTTTAAATGAAGAGTTACACACAGTAAATGCCGAGTTGCAGTCAAAAAATGAAGAACTTTTTGAACTTAATGGAGATATTGAAAACCTGATGCAAAACATCAATGTAGGAACAATATTTCTAGATAGAGAATTTCATGTTAGAAAATTTACACCATCAGTAAAAGAGCATTTTAAATTACAGCAAGAAGATATAGGTAGATCTATTACTGACTTTTCTGGTACGATAGGAGGAGAAGATTTAATTAAACACTGCACACAGGTTATAAAAACATTGCAGCCTTTTCATTGTGAAATTAAAAATAAAGAAGAAATCTGGTTTCATTTACAGATTTTCCCTTATCGCAATCAAGAAGATACTATTCAAGGTGTGGTAATTAATTTTATAAATATCCACAATTTAAAAAATGCCATTAATGAAACAGAAAAATTAAATACATTCTTAACTTATTTAAATAAATCTAACCCAGCAGTCTTATACATTTATGATGTAATAAATAATAAAAATATATATTCCAGTTCTAGCATAGGGAATTATGTTGGATACAGTGAACAAGAGATTATTAATCTAGGATCAAATTTATTTTCAGTAATAATTCATCCAGAAGACATTAATGCTGTAATGTCTCATCATGAAAAACTCAAATCTCTTAAAAATGAAAAAGAACTTCAAATAGAATACAGAATTGTTCACAAAGATACAAAAGAGAAAATCTGGATTCTAAGTACAGATAAAGTTCACGAACGAGATGAAAAAGGTAATGTTAGTACCATTATAGGCGTAGCTATGACAACCACCAAACTTAAAAAAATGGAACAAAAACTAAGGGATGGAGAGCAACGTTTTAGAATAGCACTAGAAAGCACTAATTCTGGCCTATGGGAATGGATGGACGTTAAAGAAGATAAGTTATGGTGGTCTGATGTAATTTATGATGAAATAGAGGTTTCAAAAAAAACGTACCAACCTACCTTCAGTTCATTTATTAAACTAATTGAACCAGAACAACGACCAGAATTTAAAGAAAAAATACAGGAACATATTCATAATAAACAACCCTTTGTACAAGAAGTTTTATTGAGAATAAAAAATAATGAATTAAAATGGTTTAAAATTAATGCACAGGTTCAAGAAGAAGTAAACGGTAAGGTTAAAATGATAGGTACTATCCTCAACATAGATAGTGATAAGGTTTCTCAAAAGAAAATGGAAAATCTTAATGTTGAGCTAGAAAGATTTGCCTACTTAGCCTCTCATGATCTCAAAGAACCATTGAGAACAATTACGAGTTTCACCGACCTCTTCAAAGATGAGTATGGCGATATTTTAGATCAAAATGCTTTTCAATACTTAGATTTTATAGAACAAGCTTCTAGTAGAATGGTTACATTAACTAATGATCTACTAGTTTATTCTCAACTAGATGACAAATCATTAAATTTTGAAAAAGTAAACTTCAATGATATTGTGTCCGATGTTTTAAAAGATTTAAAAACTGCCATCGATGATAACAAAGCTTTAATTAACGTTGATAAACTCCCTGAAGTGGTTTGTGATAAATCGCAAATAAGACAATTATTTCAAAATTTAATTGCAAACGGTCTTAAATATAGAGGTGAAAAATCACCATTGATTTATATTTCTCACAGATCATCTGGTGATTATTATGAGTTCACAATCAGAGATAATGGTATAGGAATTGAAGAAAAATATCAGGATATTATATTTGATGTCTTTAAAAGACTTCATAGCAGAAATGAGTATGATGGTACTGGTATAGGTCTAGCAAACTGTAAAAGAATTATAGATAATCACAATGGAACAATTAAAGTAAAATCAGAACTAGGTAAAGGTTCGGATTTTATTTTTTACTTACCTAAAAAATGAAAAACAACGATTAAATAATAAATTAATCTATTAATAGATATAGAGAATGCTTTAAATCGTTTATTTTTATACTTTCAACCATAAAGTACAAACTATTGTAATTATTTAACGGTAATAAAGATATGTACACCCTGTAATTTTATGAAAAATATCGAATGCATTTTATTAATAGACGACAGCCCTTCTACTAATTTTTACAATAAAAAAATAATAGAAAAAGCAAATATTAAAGCAGATGTACATGAAGCATTTAATGGCTTAGACGCATTAAATTTTCTGAAAAAACAAAATGATTTTACAGAACACGAGGTTTTAAAACCTAACATTATCTTTCTAGATATCAATATGCCCAAAATGGATGGGTTTGAATTCTTACAAGAATATTCAAAACTTACTAAGGAAAATAGAAGTAAAGCTATTGTTGTATTCTTAACCACAAGCACATGGTCAAAGGATAAAATTAAAGCCGTTGAAAATGATTTGGTTTATGGGTTTATTGAAAAACCACTCAGTAATAAAGAACTAGAAAAAGTTATCATTCATTACAATCAACTTGAAGATTAGACAGTAACCCAAGTTAATTCTGTATACAAGACTTTTATAGCGATTGTGATGTGAATTAATGCTTATTGAAGAAACAAGATGTTAAAGCCGCTGTAATGAGCGGCTTTTTTTATGGATTGTTTTGATCTCGCTTTCGCGAAAGCGACATTTAAACCAACTGCAAACCATTCAAATCTATTTTACATTTTAAATTCAATTCTAAGTTTAAAAGAATCCAGCTCTACACATTTACCTAAGTATAAACTGTAGATCATGAAAAAAATCGCCATGCATTTCATGAAGCAAATCAAGATGAAAAAATTGTAAATAAGTCCGTTAATAAATAGGTCACAGCCCCAGTGTAAGAGCAACAATAATCCTAGTAAAAAAGTATATTTGCAGCAGCCCAAAAAAGCGCTCAAATGATCCATTTTTACGGAAATCCGTCCAAGTCAGTTTACGCAGTTCAAACCCAAGCACCGATCTCTACAGAAGACGATCTTAAATTACAATGGCTATTTGCCGATGCTCCTAAATTAGATGCTCCTACTATATCTGGTCATTTTACAGGACCTCGTGCCACCACTATTACTCCATGGTCTACAAATGCTGTAGAAATTACTCAAAACATGGAAATCAAAGGCATCTTGCGTATTGAAGAATTTCACAAATGTGATGAAGACTCATCATATGATAAAATGTTGCTTCAGAAATTTAAAGGTCTAGACCAGTCACAATATGATGTAAACGTACAGCCACAAGGTGTTATAGAAATAGAAGACATTGCTGCTTATAATATGCAAGAAGGTCTTTCTTTAAGCGACGATGAGATCGATTACTTGATTCAACTTTCAGAAAAACTAGACCGTAAATTAACTGACAGTGAGGTATTCGGTTTCTCACAAGTTAATTCTGAACACTGTCGTCATAAAATATTTAATGGTACTTTTATTATCGATGGTAAAGAGATGCCTACATCTCTATTCAAATTAATTAAAGAGACATCAAAACGCTGGCCTAATGGTATCGTGAGTGCTTACTCAGATAACGTAGCATTTGTAGAAGGTCCTAGAGCAGAGCAGTTTGCTCCTAAAACAGCAAATAAGCCAGACGTATATCAAACAAGCTTTTTTGAATCTGTCATATCTCTTAAGGCAGAGACACACAACTTCCCTACCACCGTAGAGCCATTTAATGGTGCTGCAACAGGTTCAGGTGGAGAAATACGTGACAGACTAGCCGGTGGACAGGGCTCACTGCCACTAGCAGGTACAGCCGTTTACATGACTAGTTACTCTAGATTAAATGAAGAACGACCATGGGAAAATGGTTTTGACGCACGCAAGTGGTTGTATCAAACACCTATGGACATTCTTATCAAAGCATCTAATGGCGCGAGTGATTTTGGAAATAAATTTGGACAGCCATTAATCACAGGATCTGTATTGACATTTGAACATCAAGAAGGTGATCAAAATCTAGGTTTTGATAAAGTAATCATGCAGGCCGGTGGTATAGGTTATGGAAAAAAAGAACAAGCTTTAAAGAAAACTCCAGACGCTGGCGATGACATCATCGTTATGGGTGGAGATAATTATAGAATAGGAATGGGTGGTGCTGCAGTAAGTAGTGCAGACACAGGCGCATTAGACTCTGGTCTAGAATTAAATGCTGTGCAACGTTCTAATCCAGAAATGCAAAAACGTGCTGCAAATGCCATACGTGGACTGGTAGAAAGTGAGCACAACCCTATAAAATCTATTCACGATCATGGTGCTGGTGGACATTTAAATTGCCTGTCAGAACTGGTAGAAGAAACCGGTGGTATTATCGATACTGATCAACTTCCTTCTGGAGACCCTACTCTATCTCGTAAAGAATTGATAGGTAACGAGTCACAAGAACGTATGGGACTCGTTATGGATGCAAAAGACACTCCTATACTAGAAGAAATAGCCGCTCGTGAGCGCGCACCACTGTATAAAGTCGGTAAAGTAACTGGCGATAATAAATTCACCTTCAGCGAGAAAGATGGACGCAGTCCTATGGATCTTGCTCTAGAGGACATGTTCGGTTCTAGTCCTAAAACTATCATGGATGACACTACCATTGTACGTGAATATGAAGATGTATCTTATGACATTAAAGATTATAAATTATACCTAACCCAAGTACTACAATTAGAAGCCGTTGCCTGTAAAGACTGGTTAACTAATAAAGTGGATCGATGCGTTACTGGTCGTGTAGCAAAACAACAGACCTGTGGAGAATTACAACTACCATTAAATAATGTAGGTGTAATGGCACTAGATTACAACGGTAAAAATGGAGTGGCAACTACTATAGGACACGCGCCTGTTGCTGCGTTAATAGATCCTGCAGCTGGTTCTCGCAACGCCATTGCAGAGTCGCTAACTAACCTAGTTTTTGCTCCTCTAGAAAAAGGACTTAAAGGTGTTAGTTTAAGTGCTAACTGGATGTGGCCTTGCAACAACCCTGGAGAAGATGCACGTTTATATAACGCTGTAAAGGCGGTAAGTGAGTTTGCTATAGAGCTAGGGATCAATATTCCTACCGGTAAAGACAGTCTTTCCATGAAGCAAAAATACCCTGATATGGATGTTCTCGCTCCCGGTACCGTTATAATAAGTAGCGTGGGTAATTGTAACGACATTACTAAAATAGTAGAGCCAGTGTTGCAATGCGATGACACGGCACCTATTTATTATATCAATATGAGTACAGATTTCCATCAATTAGGAGGATCTAGTTTTGCACAGACTCAAAATAAAATAGGAGCTTCTTGCCCTAATATTAATGATAGTTCCGCTTTCGCGAAAGCGTTTACAGCCATACAAAATCTTATAAAATCAGGCAAAGTGCTAGCTGGACATGATGTTGCTAGTGGTGGATTAATAACCAGTTTATTAGAAATGTGTTTCCCATCACAAAATGTGGGAATGAATGTAGACCTTACTTCTATTGATGAAGATTTGATCAAAGTATCTTTTGCAGAAAACGCTGGAATAATTATTCAAGTAACGGACACATCTGTAGAAAGTGAATTTCTAGCGGCAGATGTTGAATATTACCACATAGGTGAAGCGACTGACCAGGCCGTATTAAATGTAAATGAATTATCGATAGATATCAATGAGATGAGAGATGTGTGGTATGAAACTTCTCACTTATTAGATAGAAAACAATCCTTTAACGGTAAAGCAGACGAGCGATTTACTAACTATAAAAACCAGCCGTTAGAATTTAAATTCCCAGCTCATTTTACAGGTAAATTACCAGAATTACCTCAAGAACGAGTAAAAGCTGCTGTCATACGAGAAAAAGGAAGTAATTCTGAAAGAGAAATGGCGCGTGCCATGTATCTAGCCGGCTTTGAAGTTATAGACGTACACATGACAGACCTTATCGCTGGTCGTGAAACGCTAGAAGATGTTCAATTTATAGCCGCAGTAGGTGGATTCTCTAACAGTGATGTATTAGGAAGTGCCAAAGGTTGGGCTGGGGCATTCTTATACAATGAAAAAGCAAATACGGCTTTAAAGAATTTCTTTGCTAGACCAGATACCATGAGTATAGGTGTTTGTAACGGTTGTCAGCTATTTGTAGAATTAGGCTTAATTAACCCTAATCACGATGTAAAGCCTAAGATGTTACATAATGATTCTGGTAAATTTGAGTGTAACTTTACAAGTGTAGAGATTTCTAAAAACAATTCTATTATGCTACAATCTCTAGAAGGTAGCAAACTAGGAATATGGGCAGCGCACGGAGAAGGTAAGTTCCAGTTACCTATGGACCGCAGCGATTATCAAATACCTGCAACTTATGCTTATGAAGGTTACCCTGCAAATCCTAATGGATCTGACTATAACGCAGCGATGCTCAATAGTGAAGATGGACGCCACCTAGTAATGATGCCGCACCTAGAGCGATCTACATTCTCATGGAACTGGGCACACTACCCTACAGATCGTAAAAATGATGAAGTAACGCCATGGCTAGAAGCATTTATAAATGCCCGTATTTGGTTAGAGCGCAAGTAAAATTTTAAACATATTAAAGAACGGATAAGTCGCTTTTAAATAAGGGCTTATCCGTTTTTTGATCTTAATTGTTTAATAATCGTACAGATGTAACTAGTTGAGTATTATTTGAGAAAAACAAAATGCTAAAAATATTTAAGCGATCTATTCATTCTAAATATCAGGAAAGGTTAAAAAAATCTTTCCCTAAAGAATTGTCTTCAGACTTGAATGAAGTTTTGAAAATATTACCATTAGATAATAATCAAGTTAGATTACGTGATGGAAAAATACACAAAGTTAACAATCTGATTCACCCATCGGAATGGACTATTAAGTTTAATAACCAAATCCTAATCCTTCCTTACAGACTATACTTTAATGAACCAAATCCAGAATTAGAAAAGTCTTTGACCGATAAACAGAAAGACATTTTAAATTGTATTTATTTGCGTCATCACAATGGATATTTAAGAGAAAAACGACTGAATTTAATATCAGATAATTCAGAAAACTGGACTGTACCATTTATAATTCAATTAGTTGGTGAATACGTATATGAATTACTTCCTGTTATTGACAAAAAAATAAACGAGAACACCTTAGATTATTACGCTCAATTTAGGAATGAAAATCCTACATATTGGCAACAGACAGAAAGTAGAATGATAAGCTACTGGAATGAATATTATAGAGATCAATTTCCGAAATTGAAAGAGTATTTAGGTTTTGAAATTATGAACCGAGTAAAAAAACAAACGCAGGAAAATGATCGCAAATAATTACATGTTCCCTCCTATCTCTGAAAATTATCGCAGAGTTTCTACATGTTAAAAATCAAGAGGCGAGGGAAACTACAAAGCTATACGCCGGTATTTCTTTCTAATTTAAAAACATAGATCTCAGTTTAAAATGAAAAAATAGTTGCTATAAATTAACCATGAGAATGTTTTATTAAGATGAGTAAAATTAAAAAGTTAAGAATATTCTGTTAAAAATATTAGATAGAACTACCATTAAATAGTAAAACTTTAGAATTTGACTCGTGCTACATCTGAGATATATTATCTAATTTGCACGATAGAAAACATATGCAACAGCGCTGCTGTGTCTTTTTTAAATAAAAATAAGAATGGAAAGTAATACATACAAGAAAATATCTAGTTGGTACCAAAAATTCCAAATTAGTAAATCACCCCAAATGAATTTAGTTTGGGGATTCTTTTTGTATACACTCATTGGATTTATTTTACTCTCTATACCATTATTTCATAAAACCGATATCGCTTTTTTAGATAATTTATTTATATCGACCTCTGCTATTTCAACAACTGGACTTGTAACTATAAGCGTTTTTGATTCTTATAATTTTTTCGGACAGTTTGTGATTATGGTACTAATACAAATCGGCGGTATAGGATATATGACGTTAACGACCTACTATTTAATATTTACTACAAAAAAAATAACACACTGGCACAGTAAATTAATAGGCACAGAATTTACTTTACCTAATACCATTAAGATTAAAGATTTTATAAAAAGCGTTATTATTTTTACCCTAATAATGGAAACTATAGGAGCTATACTTTTCTATATAGCCTTTACCCATTCAGGAATGGGTAGTTTAAAAGCTGTTTGGTTTTCAATTTTTCATAGTATTTCATCGTTTTGCACAGCTGGATTTGGACTATTTAACGATGGATTTGAAAGCTTTCAAGATAATGCTTTTATAAATACCATCATATCTGTATTAGCCATTTCTGGTTCTTTAGGTTTTATAGTAATTACAGATTTGTGGTATCGCATTAGAGGTAAATCAAAAGAAATTTCATTCACTACTAAAATCATTATCTATGGTTTTTTACTTTTACTTTTTTCAGGGACCTTACTCATTTACACGACAGAGTCAGTAGCCATTCTCGGCTCAAATAGCTCATTAATGACATCTTTCTTTCATGCCATGTCAGCAATGACTACAGTTGGGTTTAACACCATACCTATAGGCAATTTATCATTACCTATATTGTTGCTCGTAACTTTTCTTATGTATATAGGAGCTTCACCTTCAGGAACAGCAGGAGGAATGAAAATAACAACCTTAACGGCAATGCTATCGATATTAAAAAGCCGATTGTTTGGTCAGAAAAAAATTACATTTTTAAATCGACTCATCCCATTTGAGAGAATATATGTAGCGACCTCTACTTTTATGCTTTACACTAGTTTAATTTTTTTATTTTCATTTTTACTTTCTTACGTAGAAGACTTTTCTTTTGACAGGATATTATTTGAAGTAGCATCTGCCTTAGGAACTGTTGGGTTAAGTACAGGAATTACAGGAGATTTATCTAACATTGGAAAAATATTAATTATTATTCTAATGTTTATTGGGCGCGTAGGAGTTCTAACCTTTGGATTTGCTCTATTGCAACAAAAAGGAAAAGAATTAAAAAATATAAAAAATGACGATCTAGCTGTGTAGTAAAACAGCATATCTGTGATAAATCTATATGGAATTAGAGACCATTCTCCATAACTTAGATATTTGTAATTTTCAGAGATTTTATAGCTTTTTTAAAACCTATCTAATACACTAAAATACGATAGATGTAGTCTTAATAAGAAAACATCGGTACTGTGAGATCCTTACTTTTATCAAGAGCCTCAATGTGGATTGTTAAATCATTCAATAAAGTATTTAACCACCACAGGTACAAAGGTATAGAACCTATAATTACCTATCCACTCATCTTTAAGACTACCTTTTATATAGCAATTAATCTCCTCCTAGAAACGTAGACTCTCTCACTGAAAACATAAATGGAAGAAATACTGATTTTTTTTTTGATGCATACCTAAAAAGAGTCTTCATAATTTAAATAAAAACTTCTAACCAGTTTATCTTACAGAGTCATTAATTGAAAAATACGGCAGTAAATAGACAAGTAAAATGACCGTACAACTCATTATTATTTATCAATCTAGTAGAATAAATGAATACGGAATTATAAAACTTATACAAGCGCATCATTTAAAACAGTATATTTTTAATGACCAGCTACTCCTCATATTTTACACAAGTAAGGGTGATTTTTTTTAAAATAATAATGTAGACTTTTACATAGCATCTTTGCCTTATATGGATAAATGGATAAGAAGTTAGAATACTAAATAAAAAAGAAGCTTACAGCATTAATTTTAATACTGCACAACTATTTAGTATACCATTTGTGCAAGGCAGCAACTATAGAGCAACTTAACAAGCGATAAGAGTACTAAAAAAGAGCTTTATAAAAACTGTATAAACTAAAAATGCCTCGCAAGTTGCGAGGCATTTTGTATAAATAAAAAATCGAGAAGCTTACTTCTTGAATTTTGAGTATTTGTTCTTAAACTTGTCAATACGTCCTGCAGTATCAATAAGTTTGCTCTCTCCAGTATAGAATGGGTGAGAAGTACGAGAGATTTCCAATTTGATTAATGGATATTCAGTTCCTTCAAACTCAATTGTTTCATTAGTGTTAGCAGTAGACTTAGTTATGAATACGTCTTCATTAGACATGTCCTTAAATGCTACTAATCTATAATTCTCTGGGTGTATTCCTTTTTGCATGACTTAAATTCTTATTCTTTTGCGGTTGCAAATTTAATTGTTTTTAATTAAATAACAACCTTTTAATACTAATTTTATTTAAAGCAAATGTAACTCATAAAACCATAGTTCCTAGCTCTATATTTGCAAACTCATTTAAAATCAACTTTAGTGGACAAAACGATCAAAAGAAATTCCTTTATTTTAGGAACCATAGGCGCATTAATCACTCTAGCAATATACCTATACATGTGGCAAGCACAGGATTATTTAAATCCTTTATTAAACACATCCATATATATATACCCTATCCTTATAGGTGTAATCGCACAAGTATGGAGTAGGCTCGCTTTAAAAGGCAACGTTTCTTTTAAACAAGTAGTGCTAGCCTACTTCATTTGTATTATCATGATTTTTATTACAGAATCTGTTACCTATTACATTCTACTTAATCATGTTGATACAGATGCAAAACAAATATTACTAGACGCATGGCGTGGAATTACAGAAAAAGGTCAAAACAGCCTTGCAAAAAGCGATGTTTTTAAAGCCCCTACTTATTCTTTATCAGAATTTGCATTAGGTTTTGCCACTAAAACACTCATGTTTACCGTACCTGGTCTTATCACTGGTTTAATAATTAGCAAAATCCCACAGGTGAATAAATAACAATTTCCTTGTTATATTTGAGTTGTTATGCAATAAAACGATTTAATTTCTAGCCTTATCATTAAAAAAGAAAAACCATACGAGTTTGAATAAAATGGACCTTTCCATAGTCATCCCTTTACTTAATGAGGCAGACTCTATCCCAGAATTACAATCTTGGATAGACCGCGTTATGCAAACCACTGCCTTATCCTACGAGGTTATTTATATAGATGACGGTAGTACAGACAGCAGTTGGAGTATAATAAGTACGCTTTCGCGAAAGCGAGAACAAAACAATTCCTCTAACCCAATAAAAGGTATAAAATTTCAAGCAAATTACGGAAAATCACAAGCCTTACATGCTGGTTTTAAACTTACTCAAGGTAATGTAGTTATTACCATGGATGCAGACTTGCAAGACTCTCCAGACGAGATTCCTGAACTTTACAAAATGATTACTATAGGAAATCATGATCTAGTAAGTGGCTGGAAAAAGAAACGATACGACAGCGTTATTTCAAAAAATTTACCTAGTAAATTATTCAATTGGGCAGCGCGTAAAACTAGCGGTGTACAACTTAATGATTTTAACTGTGGTCTTAAAGCTTATAAAAGTGAGGTCGTAAAAAGTATCGATGTACATGGTGAGATGCACCGTTACATACCAGTGCTATCTAAAAACGCTGGTTTTACAGACATTACAGAAAAAGAAGTTATCCATCAGGCACGTAAATATGGTACTACTAAATTTGGTTACGAGAGATTCATAAACGGTTTTCTAGACCTTATAACCATAGCTTTTATATCTAAATACGGTAAACGGCCTATGCACCTTTTTGGTTCTCTGGGTGTTATCACCTTTATGATAGGTTTTATAACAGCAGGATATGTAGGTATTTCAAAATTGTACCGCATGGCTACAGACCTTCCTTACACTCTAGTTACCGATAATCCATGGTTTTTTATTGCACTTACCACTATGGTCTTAGGCACACTCTTCTTTATAGCTGGGTTTTTAGGAGAATTAATTCTAAGAAATGGCCATCAAGGCGATCGATATAAAATTGCTGAAAATATTTAACACCACCTGTTTACCTAGAACATCGAGATTTAATTTTAAGAGCCTTCTCCACTTAAATGGAAAAGGCTTTTATATCCCCTAAAATTAAAAAGCATCATTACGATTCATTTAGACCGCCCTAATACCATAATGAATACATATACAACAACTTAAAACAGCAACAGAGACTGATTAGTAATTCTTATCTTTGTAGTGAGAATACAAGCTAACAACACATGAATAAAGAACAGATCTTAAAAACCGCGCAATCTTGGACTCAAGCGCCTTTTGATGAGTCTACTATAACACGTACTCTAGCATTAATCACTGCAAATAATGACGAGTTTCAAGAATCTTTCTATAAAGATCTAGAATTTGGTACAGGTGGTATGCGCGGTGTTATGGGTGTTGGGACTAACCGTATCAATAAATATACACTAGGTAAAAACACACAAGGTCTTTCTCAATACTTAAATAAGCAGTTTCCTGACGAGCAAGTAAAAGTAGCTATAGCATACGACTGCCGTCATAATTCTAAAGAACTGGCACAAGTAGTTGCAAACGTTTTTAGTGCAAACGGTATTCACGTGTATCTATTTTCAGACTTGCGCCCTACTCCATTGCTTTCTTATACGGTAAAAGCAAAGGACTGTCATGCAGGTATTGTATTAACGGCTAGTCATAATCCGCCAGAGTATAACGGTTATAAAGTGTACTGGCAAGATGGTGGACAACTCGTACCACCACAAGACAAAGAAATTTTAGATTTAATCGGTTCATTAGAATTTGCCGATGTGAATTTTAATGGTAATGATCAGTTAATAGAGTTACTTACTGATGCAGACGATAATGTATTTATAGACGACAGTATAAAGGCAGGTAAAATTGCAGGAGATGTAGATCGCTCACAGTTAAAAATAGTTTTTACTAGTCTACATGGTACTAGTATTACTCTAATTCCAGAAACCTTAAAACGTGCTGGATACACAAATGTACATATCGTAGAAGAACAAGCCGTACCTAATGGTGATTTCCCTACGGTAAAATCTCCTAATCCAGAAGAGCCAGAAGCGCTTAAAATGGCAGTAGATCTTGCAAATGAGATCAATGCTGACATGGTCATAGGTACAGATCCAGATTCTGATAGACTAGGTATTGCTGTGCGCGATACAGATGGTAACATGAAATTACTTAACGGTAACCAGACCATGGTTGCCATGACCGATTTTCTATTAAAGCAAAGCGATATAAAAGCGATGAAAGATCCATTTATAGGATCTACTATCGTTTCTACACCTATGATGCACGATCTAGCACATGCATATGAGGTAGAATGTAAAGAAGGCCTTACTGGTTTTAAGTGGATTGCAAAAATGATTAAAGACCATCCACAACAGCATTTTATAGGTGGTGGCGAGGAAAGCTTTGGTTACATGGTAGGTGATTTTGTACGTGATAAAGATGCGGTTACTGCATGTTTACTAGCTTGTGAGATGTATGCGTTTGCAAAATCAAATTCATCGACCGTTTATCAAGAGCTGATAAAACTATATCTTAAATACGGTGTGTATCAAGAGAGATTAGTCTCTCTAGTTAAGAAAGGAATCTCTGGAGCTTCAGAGATTAAACAAATGATGATAGACCTAAGAGAAAACCCACCAAAACAAATAGGCGGACAAGATGTCATTATAGTAGAAGACTATGCTGCGAGCACTAGAGAAAACAAGCATTTGAACAAAACTGAAACTCTTGATATTCCTAAATCTAATGTTTTAATCTTTTATCTAGCAGATGGCTCAAAGATTGCAGCACGACCTAGCGGTACAGAACCTAAAATAAAGTTCTATATCTCTGTAAAAACAGCGCTGAACAAAGTGGAAAATTACACCCTAATCCAGACACAATTAGAAGATAAAATTAAAGGCATTCTTGCCAGTTTTGATATTTAATAAATGAATTATTTTAAAGAGATTTTACAGTATGCTATACCTTATAAGCGTTATGGTATACTGAATATTATTTGTAATATATTTTATGCACTTTTTGGCGCATTAAGTTTTGTTTCATTGATTCCTATGTTAGATGTCTTATTTGACAAAACTCAAGCAGTAAACATTGCTCCTACTTGGGAAGGTATCAACCACACAATGGATTATGTTAAAGGCTATTTAGGCTACTACATCACTACACAGACCGATGGGAAAGAACAAGCACTAATCATTGTAATATCTCTAGTATTAATTCTTTTCTTTCTCAAAAACCTTTTCGGTTACCTAGGAATGTATTTTATCGCTTACCTAAGAAATGGTGTTTTAAGAGATATCAGAAATGACTTATTTTCAAAAATAGTTCACCTACCTATTTCTTACTTCTCTGAAAAGCGTAAAGGAGATGTTATTGCTAGAACCAGTGCTGATGTGTTACAGATACAGAATAGCTTTCTTTCTATTTTAGAGCTCATTGTTAAAGAGCCTCTAAATATCATTTTCACACTAGCCATTATGTTAGTAATGAGTGCAAAACTCACCGTATTCATGCTGGTCTTTTTACCTGTTTCTGGATTGTTAATTTCAAGATTAGGTAAAAAATTAAAACAACGCAGTGGTCAGGTTCAAAAAGAGCAAGGTTATTTTCTTTCCTTGTTAGAAGAAACCTTAAGTGGGTTAAAAGTAATTAAAGGTTTCAATGCAGAAGATAGGTTGAGCGAAAGCTTTCAAAATAGTACCAATAGAATGTACCGATTTGCAGTAAAATTAAATCACCGTAAAGGTTTTGCAAGTCCTGTAAGTGAGTTTTTAGGAATTTTAGTTATTGGAATTCTATTATGGTTCGGTGGTCGTCTAGTGTTAATTGAAGAATCAATAGATCCTACCACATTTATTGGGTTTATGGTACTTGCTTATAATATATTGACTCCAGCTAAGGCACTTTCTAAAGCTAGTTATCAAATTAAAGAAGGTAATGCAAGTGCAGAGCGTGTCTTAGAAATACTACATACTAAAAATGAGATCGAAGATAAAGAAGGAGCTGTTTCTATTCCCGCTTTCGCGAAAGCGGTAAACGTAAACAACATCACGTTTTCTTATCAGGAAGAGCCAGTTTTAAAGAATTTCTCTCTTAATATTCCTAAAGGAACCAGCGTTGCTCTAGTAGGACAAAGTGGTTCTGGAAAGAGTACGATTGCAAACCTATTAACCAGATTCTACGATGTAGAAAATGGTACTATTACTATAGATGGGCAAAATATTAAGGACGTAACTCTTAAGAGTTTGCGTGATCAAATGGCTATCGTTACTCAAGATTCTATTTTATTTAACGACACTATCGCAACTAACGTTGCACTAAGTAATATAAATGCTACTGAAGAACAGATTACCGATGCGTTAAAAATTGCCAATGCTTGGGAATTTGTCAAGGACTTGCCAGAAGGTATTCATACCAACATAGGTGACAGCGGTAATAAATTAAGTGGCGGACAGAAACAACGTCTTTCTATTGCTCGTGCAGTTCTTAAAAATGCACCTATCCTAATTCTAGATGAGGCAACTAGCGCACTAGATACAGAGAGTGAACGACTGGTGCAAGATGCTCTTGAAAAAGTAATGAAAAATAGAACTTCTATAGTAATTGCACACAGACTGTCTACCATTCAAAATGCAGACCATATAGTAGTGATGAAAAAAGGAGAAATAGTAGAACAAGGGACACATCTAGATTTACTTAATAAAGAAGGTCTTTATCATGGTCTAGTTGGGATGCAGAGTCTTGTTTAATTAAAAATTTAAAAAATAAATTATGAAAAATGTAATTCTTTTACTGACATTTTTAATCGCATCGATTACGGTAACTACTGCTCAAGAATCTGTAGCATCTTTAATGGACAAAGCTCTTAGTGAAGCTGTGGAGTCTGATAAACATGTGATGGTAAAATTTGAAGCATCTTGGTGTGGCTGGTGTCATCGCATGACTAAGCAGTTAAAAGACCCTGCCATCGCTTCTTATATAGAAGAAAATTATGTGTTGCTACCTATAGTTGTTTTTGAAAATGGGGATAACATAAAACTAGAAAACCCTGGATCTAGAGAATTAATTACTAGTTACAAAGGTGCTAGTGCTGGTTTGCCTTTTTGGGTTATTTTAGACTCTAGCGGTACTATGGTAACCAATTCTTTTAATGAAAAAGGAGATAATCTAGGCTGTCCTGCATCTAAGGGTGAAGTAGCTAGTTTTATTACAAAATTAAAAGCTACTTCAGATCTATCTGCAGAGAATGAAGCCCTTATAACAAAGATCTTTACAAAGAGTTAATTAATTGATTCTTAAAACATACTCTTTTAATGAGTTCTATTTTATACCGATTTAATTCTGAAGAAGAAAAGGAAAATGTACCTCAAAAATTTACGTTCCCTTTTCTTTATGAACCACATCCACTTGCTTTAAAAGCAGCGACACAACTAAGAATTTTTTTAGACGGTCTAGATAATTGGTTTTTTGATTTAAACCTAGGGCCAGAAGATTATCAGCATCCGCTAGGTAAAATGTTTGGGGTACTTGTCGTTAGAGATAAAGAAGGTAAATTAGGACATTTATGGGCACATTCTGGTGTCATAAATGGACAACAAATGGAAACCCAATTTGCTCCTTTGGTTTTTAATATGTTTCAAGAAGATGGTCTTTATGCCAAAGAAAATGGTATTTTAAGTACGCTTACTTCTACTTTAGAATCGCTAGAGAACGATACAGAATATCTAGCAAACAAAAGAAAGCTAGAAAAACTAAAGGTTGAAAATGAACTTTTAATTTATAATCAGCGTAAAAAACATTCAAATCTCAAAGCAGAACGTAAGAAAATAAAGGAAGAAGCAAAATCTACACGGAGCAAAGCAGATTTTCAAAAATTAATAGATAGCCAGCAAACCGCTGGTATGCATGCAAAATTCTTGCTTAAAGAGTATAAAGTATATCTAGATTCAAAAGTCGTCCCTCTAGAAAAGGCTATTGCCGCTGTTCAAAATAAAATAGACCAAATTAAGTTAGACCGTAAAAACCTGTCTAATAAATTACAGACCTGGATTTTTGAAAATTATAGTTTTTTAAACGCAAAAGGTGAGCGTAAAAATGCTATTGAGCTTTTTAAAAACATACCTCCATACTTACCACCATCTGGAACTGGAGATTGTGCCGCGCCTAAATTATTACAATATGCTTATTTAAATGATTTAAAACCACTCGCCATGGCCGAATTCTGGTACGGTGAGTCTTTAAAATCTCAAATACGTAAACACGGTCACTTCTACCCATCATGTCGTTCTAAATGCGAACCTGTTTTAGGGCATATGCTTCAAGGTCTAGATGTAGACGATAATCCTATGCTAGAAAATCCTGCTATAGGTAAAGAACTATCTCTTATTTATGAAGACGATTATCTTATGGCCGTTAATAAGCCAGAAGAATTTCTATCAGTACGAGGTAAGGTCATAGACGACTCTGTAGAATCTAGAATGAAACAACGTTTTCCAGATGCCACAGGACCTTTAATTGTACACCGGCTAGACATGAGTACATCAGGAGTTTTATTACTTACTAAGTCCTTAGATATTCATAAAAAGGTCCAAGATCAATTTGAAAGACGTACGGTTAAAAAACGATATGTAGCTTTACTAGACGGTATAGTAAAAGAAGATAGTGGTTATATAACTCTAGCTTTAAGAGTAGATCTAGATAATAGACCTTTTCAAATGGTCGACCCAGAATACGGTAAAAACGCTCGTACCAGATATGAAGTTATAGAACGTAAAGATGGTAAAACCAGGATACACTTCTACCCTATTACTGGTCGCACACACCAGCTGCGTGTACATGCATCTCACCCATTAGGATTAAACTGTCCTATTGTAGGTGATGATTTATATGGTTTTAAACAAGACCGCCTATACTTGCATGCAGAGCAGTTAGAATTTATACATCCTGTAACTTTACAACCTGTCATTTTAAATGTTCCAGCACCATTTTAAAATATTTTATTCTTGTGAATAACTAGATAGTAATCTTATTTTAAGGCCTATTGAGTCATCGTATTTTTACGGTAAATCTCTATTTTATGTCTCAAGAATTTAATTGGCTGTTATTTTTAATCATCGGTGTTGTGATAGGTGCAGTGGTAGCATGGTTTTTTGCAAAAACTCGCTTTGCAGGAACTCTCAATGTATTAGAATCAGAAAAAGGGCAATTAAATAGCCAGCTATCTCAATTACAACCTGCTATACAAGAACGTGATCGATTAAAACATGAGAACAGTCAGTATAGTGCACAATTAGCACAAAAAATTGAGAGTCAGCAAGAATTAAGTGCGAGACTAGAAAAACTTGATAAAGAATATCGTGAGGTAGCTATCGAGAAGGAAAATCTTAATGTATTACTAGCTGAGCAACGTACCGCTTTTGCAAAAGCGGAAGAAAAACACACAGAAGCACAAGAAGAGATCGAGAAATTAAACGAGAAATTTACCAAGGAGTTTGAGAACCTTGCTAACAAAATCTTAGACGAGAAAAGCACCAAATTTACAGATCAAAACAAGAAGAATATCGAACAAATTTTGAGTCCGCTGCAGGAGAAGATTCAAAGTTTTGAAAAACGAGTAGAAGATACTCACAAAGATACTATCGATAGACAAAGTTCTTTAAGACAACAAATATTAGGTCTTAAGGAGTTGAATCAACAAATGAGTAAAGAGACGAGCAATCTTACCAAAGCTCTAAAAGGAGATGCTAAAATGCGCGGTAACTGGGGAGAATTAGTCCTGGAACGTGTGCTAGAAAAATCTGGCTTAGAAAAAGGATCTGAGTATGAGGTACAACAAACTATTAAAACAGAAGATGGCAGGACCCTATTTCCTGATGTAGTCGTAAACCTACCTGGCGGCAAGAAAATGGTTATCGATTCTAAGGTATCGCTCAATGCATATGAGCGTTTTATTAATGAAGAAGATGAAGATCTACAACAACGTTATTTAAAAGAACACGTTGCATCTCTTAAAAAGCACGTTGCAGATTTATCTGGAAAAAGCTACCACGATTACCACATCGATAGCCCAGACTTTGTACTCCTTTTTGTGCCTATAGAACCAGCATTTGCCATGGCGTTAAATTATGATGGAAATCTATACAGTGAGGCATTTGATAAGAATATAGTTATTGTTACACCTACAACACTATTAGCGACATTACGCACTATAGACACGATGTGGCAAAATGAAAAACAACAAAAAAATGCACTAGACATAGCGACAGCTGCTGGTGCTTTGTATGATAAATTTGTAGGTCTTACAGAAGATTTAATTAAAGTGGGCTCACAACTGGATACGGTTAAAAAATCCTATTCTGCTAGTATGAATAAACTTACTGAAGGTTCTGGAAATCTAGTAGGTCGTATAGAACGTTTAAAAAGATTAGGTGCCAAAGCCAATAAATCTCTAAATGAAAAGCTGGTAAATCGTGCTGTAGAAAGTGATCCTGATTTTCTAGAAGCTAGTGACGAAGAACAACGACTAAACTTATAATATTACACTATTGCGTAATACTAATCCTATATTGCATTATTACGTAATAAAACACAATTATTACACTTTTAAGTAATAAAATAGCGTATTACCTAATAATGTAATATATTTGAATTATTACATTATTACGTAATAATTTAAAAGTATTTTATGCAAGTAGTCTTAGCAGGTGATATAATAGGTTCTCAAAAGAACCAGCCAGATGATTATCTCAAGATCATAGAACCTATATTAAAAGAACATTCTAAAAACGGAATGTATCAAATATATCGTGGCGATAGTTTTCAAGTATGGATGGACAGTCCAGAGCAAGGTTTATTAACCTGTCTTAAATTAAAAACGGCGTTAAGAAAAACCGATATGCTAGATGTAAGAATAGCAATAGGAATAGGCGATGTAAGAGTTATAGATAACAATATTGCAAAATCTTCTGGAAGTGCTCTAACACAATCTGGAGAGTTATTAGATTCATTAAAAGATAAGGAGCAAAACATTATGGTAAGAAGTGGAAACCCACTGGACTATTATATGAATACCGCTTTAAAAATTGCTCTTATTTATATGGATAACTGGACAGAGAATGCAGCTGCCATTTTATACGAAGTTTATAAAAACCCTACTATTACCCAACAAGAAATGGGAGATAAATTAGGTATTAAACAAGCCACTGCTAGCCGCAGACTAGATCGTGCCCATTATAAAGAGACAGAGACTCTTCTACATTTATTTAAACAATACTATAAAGACGTGAGCCATGGAAATATTAATTAAGTTACTAATAGCACACTTTTTAGGTGATTTTATACTACAGACTAATACATTTATTAAACAAAAAGAAAAACACCAGCTACGCTCCTACCACCTCTATGTTCATGCAGTGATTCATGCACTGTTGTCCTGGATTCTTCTTTGGGATTTAAAATACTGGTATGTGGCCCTTATTATTTTAGTAACACATTTTTTAATAGATACAGGTAAACTTTATTTCACCACTAAGAAAAACAGCCGCTGGTTATTTACCATAGATCAAATAGCTCATATTTTAATACTTATAGTTCTAGCAACAAATACATCTGGAATTAACTTTATTATAAAGGAACAGTTTTTACAAATACTATGGCCATTAATCTTATGTGTATTATTTCTTGCTAGTCCCGTAGCCGTCATGCTTAAAATATTTTTTACCAGATGGACTTTAACAGAAGACGACACGGGAATTTATGGACTTAAAAATGCTGGAAAATGGATAGGTATGTTAGAGCGATTACTTATATTCTTGTTTATTATAACAGACCATTTTAGCGCTGTAGGATTATTATTAACCGCAAAATCTGTTTTTAGATTTGGTGATTTAAGTAAGGCAAAAAATATGAAGCTTACAGAGTACGTATTAATAGGCACATTGCTTAGCTTTGGAATCGCAATTCTAACCGGCTTGTTATTTAAAAATTACATGATATGAAAAAGATTTTAGGAGTTATACTTACCACTATATTACTGCTGGCCGCAATATGGTATGCATTTATTTATTTTGCTAGCTATTCTGATGGGTACCGTAGTGGAGAATTAATTAAGTTTACACATAAAGGATTTATCGTTAAAACCTGGGAAGGCGAGATCTCGCAAGGTATAAGCGGTGCACAAATTTTCTCTTTCTCTGTTATGGATAATCAACCAGAGATTATTGAAAAACTTAAAGAATATCAAGGTAAATATGTGAAGTTAAAGTATGAAGAGAAATTTGGAACGTTCTTCTTCTGGGGTGATACAAAATACTTCATTACCGAGGTTACTAAAGAAAATAGCCCACATTTTAATAGAGATTGATAGTGCGTATTCCGCTTTCGCGAAAGCGGAACACTTATCCATTAATTCTCTTACTAATAAGCACATTTTATGAAAGATACTTTTAAATCTCCAGAACAATCTAGAGTCATGTTATCGCTATTAATGTTACCTTCTAATGCAAATTTTTCTGGTAAAATTCATGGAGGTTATGTTCTTTCTTTAATCGATCAAATTGCATTTGCCTGTGCGTCAAAACACAGTGGTGTTTACTGCGTTACAGCAAGCGTGGATGTAGTCGATTTTTTAGCACCTATAGAAGTAGGTGAAATGTTAACCTTAAAAGCGTCTGTAAACTATGTAGGTAAATCTTCTATGGTAGTAGGTATACGTGTAGATGCAGAGAATATACAAACCGGTGTAACAAAACACTGTAATTCTTCTTTTCTAACTATGGTTGCCAAAGATGAGAATGGTAAAACCGTACCTGTTCCTGGGCTTAAAATAAGTAACGAGACTCATGTGCGCAGGTTTGCTAGAGCCATAAAAAGAAAACAAATTAAACAAAAAAGCGCCCAAGAAATCGCTGCTGCAAACTTCTCTGACGCTAGTTATAAGGAAGAATTGAAAAATTACAATGTAGAGATTATTCTTTAAAACAACACTTACTTTATAACTATCCTTCTTAAATTCTATTTATTATAATTAATAGGCAACAGCTATTTCTTGTTGGGATTCAAATACGTAGCCTTGTAATTTTTGTAAAGTATTTAATTTTTGATCTGTATTGATCAATAATGATATGTTATTATTACTACCACCATAAGAGATCATGCGCACAGGCACGTCTTGTAATACTTGAAATAAATGTGGTGTATCTTCATGATAAATAATATTATTACCTACTAGACACACGATACTCATTCCTTGATCTACATCTACACTAGCTATTTTCTCTAACTCTTCTACTATAGAATTAAGGTGTAAAGGGTTATCGATAGTAAGAGAAACAGCTATTTCTGATGTGGTGATCATGTCTATCGAGGTCTCGTATTTCTCAAAAATTTCAAATACTTTTTTAAGAAAACCGTGCGCCTGTAACATTCTAGCAGATTTTATCTTAATGGCATAGATGCCGTCTTTTGCAGCAATAGCCTTAATTCCTTCTCCATGAACGTGATGTGTTATTAACGTACCATAAGAATCTGGAGACATGGTATTTTTTAAGCGTACAGGGATATTGAGATCTTTTACCGGTATAACCGTTTGAGGATGTAAAATTTTGGCGCCAAAATAAGCCAGCTCTGCCGCTTCATCAAAGGATATATTTGAAATAGCAGTCGTATTTTCTACAAAACGTGGGTCGTTATTATGGAAACCATCAATATCTGTCCATATTTGTACTTCGTCTGCCTCTATGGCTGCTCCTACTATAGAAGCGGTATAATCACTACCGCCGCGTTGTAGATTAGATACATTACCTTGTACATCTAGACATATAAAACCTTGAGTAATGTAAATATCTGCATCACTATTTTCATTTAAAATTCTATCTAGATTTTGCTTTATATAAAAAGAATCTGGCTCGTCATTCTTATCAATGCGCATAAAATCTAACGCAGGTAATAAAGCAGTGTTAACGCCTTCTTGCGTTAAATACCTGCTGAATAGAAAGGTAGACAATAGTTCTCCTTGAGCCACAATTTTATTGTAAATCAAATCTGTATGGTCTAGATCTACAAGCTCTATTAAGCCTGCAAAAACCTGATCTACATATTGTTGAGACTCATTAATGAGTGCATTATCATGTAATAATTCTTGTATCGTATTTTGATAACTATCAGCTAGTTTCTGTATTAGAACTAGAGCAGATTCTGTTTTTTTGAGGCGTATCTGTTCAGATATTTCTACCAAAGCATTTGTAGTACCAGACATGGCAGATAGTACCACTACTTTCTTAGTACCGTCATTAATAATATTTTTTACATCAGTCATGTTTTTTACAGAACCTACAGAAGTACCACCAAATTTTAAAACTAGCATGTCATTAATTTTTAGGTAAAAATACAGCCACTTCTATGATAGTAAAAAAATATAATAAATTTAGTTTAATTTTGCACAAGGTGTTAAATAATTAACAATATGAAAACTGTAGCAGATTGTGTGGAAGAAATATTAGTCACGCAACCATTTCTAGAAGAGGCATTATCCAGACGTATCATAAACTTCTCTGCACTAGCAGAAGAATTACAAGAGCCTATTATCGATATGCTAAGAAAACCAGTAAAGACTGGTGCGATTATGATGGCATTGAGACGTTATAATCCACCCAAGGATTTGAGACATTCTAATAACTTAAAGTCTATTTTAAAAAATCTAGGCGATATAACAGTACGGTCTAACCTTATCGATTTTACTTTTAAAAATTCTAGTACTTTATTCTTAAGTCATAGTAAGGTTTTAGAATCAATAAACACAACTATTTTTTATGGGTTTTCAAAAGGAATTCATGAAAGCAATCTGGTCATATCCATGAGTGAAAAGGATAAAATATATTCACAATTTACCGATGAGGTTATGACCAGTACCCAGGATAACTTGAGCGCTATAAGCATTGCCCTACCAGAAAATAACACGCAAGTCCCTGGTTTATATTATCAAATATTTAAACGTTTTGCATGGGAAGGTATCTCGTTACATGAGGTTATTTCTACCACAAACGAGTTCAGTGTACTCGTAGAAAATGGCACGGTAGACAAGGCATTTTCTGCGATTAAAAAATTGGGACATAAATAATTACTTACTAGCAAATGAATCTGTCTTTTATAATTTTATAATAATTATGGTACTTGTAAAACAGTGCACAACCATTAACATTTACTTCAAAATACTCGTACTAGATTAAAACCAAAAAAGAATCTACCATCAGCCCAGTCACCTGTTGCTTGACTTAAAAAGCCATTAGTTAACATAGCTTGTGAATTAGAAAAATGTAACTGAAATACGTGCCCTCCTGTTTCTATATCGACACCGACACTTAATGGATTTACATATGGACTAGAATCTGCTCTATTTAAATGAGCTCCATAGTCGACATTTAAACTCCATCTATTAGATAATTTATATCGCCCTCCTAATCCAAGTGCGTATTGTGTATTATCCTGAGGATCAAAGGAAACAAAATTTTGATGAAATAAAGTGGGACTCAATTGAGCTGAAAATTTCTTTGATATTTTTTTTGCAATAATAAGTTGAATGGTGTATCCTAAGCGATCTATAAATTCTAATCTTGGATAAATAGATTTATCTAGTTGCGTATTCACATCTACCCCTGTAAAAAGAGCTATGGTAAAAGGAAAACCTTCTCTTTCTTGTGTTTTTAATTTAAACTTTGAAGCTAATTGATAGGTTTTATTAACACCGCTGCGACTGGCTTCTATGTGCATCCAGTCGGTTAAACCATATACAAATTGAAACCTTGTATTTGCATTATCCAGACCGAAAAGATCATCAATACCATTCTCTACACTACCAAAACGGTGAGAGATAATCAATTGAAACTCTTTAGGTGCTACTAACTTCGTCGTTTCAAAGTTAACTACTTTCAAAGATTTCCATGTAGACAATACTTTTTTATCATCTTCTTTGTCAAATCCTTCTAATAAATCATCTTGTGCAATGGAGCTAAACACCATAAAACACAATAAAAACGTGAATAGATATTTCATAATTTGAAAAAAGCCGTTTAAAAAAATTAAACGGCTTCGATTTAAGAGTTAGTTAATTAGTTCTTGATGAATTTATGAGTAGAAATTTTATTGTCAACAATTACCTGAGTAATGTAAATACCACTCGATAAAGGAGTTATATCTATTAAATTTTGCCTAGAAATGGAACGTTGCATAACAGGCTGTCCGTTCATGTTGTAAATCATTAATTGTGCATCATCAGATTGAGCGAGTTCTATATTTATGTTATTAACCGCATGGGTTGGGAACAATTTAAAAGAACTGATTAAGTTATCTCGATTAGTTAATACTGCACCAGATTGACCAGTTATTACTTGATCTCCAGAGGTTGAATTATTACCATTAGCCTGGTTAGTCGCATAATAGAATGTTACTGGTCCCATGTCTGAAGATGGTGCAGTCCAAGCTACATTCCATGAATTTGAAGATGTACCACTACTATTATGAGTTAATCCATTACCATCACTACGTAATCGAGTACCTGCACCTGCGCTCCATGATCCTATTTTATCACCATTTACATCTTCGGCAGTAATGTTAAAACCAAATTTTGATACCGTAGAACCATCTATGGCTAGATTTAATGTATAAGTTTGCCCAGCAGTATAATCCGTAGGCACATTTGTTAAGGAAGGTATTCCAGAATGGTTTGCACCAACAGAATGACATTGTGTACAAGTAGTTCCATTATCCCCTGGAGAACCAGAGAAATTTCCTGGTTGCCCACAACTAAAACCTACTAAAATTAATAATCCAACTGGTATAGCTGTTAAAAGGCTATAAAAAGTGTAGTTTTTTTTTCATAATTTTTGTTTTTAATTTTGGTTATTTATAAATATCGCTTGATCAATTTTTACCTCTTCTAATAAATCGTCGTATCCTAATAAGCGGCCTTTGATAGTATAACTTTCATTTAACCTAAACTTCTTAGACGTCGTTAACTCAATAAATATTTTATCATCTAGTAGTATGGTATGAGCCGATTTATCTGTAGCAAATCCAGTAATTTCTATAAACTGATCTAGAAATTCTTTTTCATTTTCTAAATCATTATCTGTAAATAGGTTTAATAACGATTCCGTGTCAAAGGATGCAACCGAAACAGAATCAGTGACATTTCTATGATCTTGATACAAATAAAAATAACCTCCTAGGGCTATTCCCACTATTAAAACAAATAAAATGATAAATATCTTCTTCATAATATCTCTTAAATTTACATAAATTTAATTTTAAAATATCACAAAGACGTTGATAACTAAATATTAAATTGCATCATGAAAAAATTTATACTCTTAATTTTTACCCTTATAGTTCTATTTTCTTGTAGTGAAACTAGTCCAGAAGACATTATCGATAATACTCCTATTACAACTGCTGTAACGTATGATGCAGACATTGCTACTATTTTTAGCAACCATTGTTTACCATGCCATGGAAGTGTAATCATGTCTGGTGGCATGGTTTATGAAAGTTTTACAGAAATAAGAAACGCGGTTGAAAATGGAAACGTTATTGATCGAATAACGAGAAGTGTAGGAGATCCTTTAATAATGCCGCAAGGTCGTCAACTGCCTCAAACGAGTATTGATCTAATTATACAATGGCAAAGAGATGGATTCCTAGAAAACTAAAAACTATGAAATATTTTATTTTAATCATGATTATTTTTTCAGTAATCAACGTGAATGGTCAAAAACATTTTACTAAAACAGGAACGATACGTTTTGAAGGATCTGTAAATACTTTTGAACCAGTAAAAGCAACTAATAATAGTACTACCGTAGTACTTGATGATAAAGGAAATCTCGCAGCCTTAACATTAATAAAAGGTTTCCGTTTTCCTATTGCTTTAATGCAAGAACATTTCAATGAGAATTATATGGAAAGTGATGACTTTCCTAAAGCTACTTTAAGAGGTGCATTAACTAAATATGATTCTTTTGTAAAAGATGGCTCTAAGCAAATATTAATATTTAAAGGAACATTAAAAATGCATGGTGTTAAAAAAGAATTAGAATTACCAGTTGAGTTAGCTCTTACAAAAGCTGGGTATGAATTAAATTCTAGTTTTGAATTAGATCCTAATGATTTTAAAATAGACATCCCTTCAGTCGTTAAAAATAAAATTGCAGATAAAATAAAGGTAATCGTAAACGCTACCTTACCTGAATAGTTTTGTTTTCTAATTATATAAAATGCCCAAATCTCTTCGATTTGGGCATTTTATATATTAACCATCTTTCTAAAAGACTACTACTTTGATCTTTTTACATTTATCTCGTAAAATAAAGAAGTCATCATTAATTATGTCATAGATGACACCAGTAACCTTACCACAAGTATCCCTTTCAAATTTCACCGTCCAAAACCAAATCAAACAGGAATATCTAATCATAACAACAACTCAAAAATCACAACTTTTTACAAGCTCGCGTTGATTATTGTTCTAGACTGTATTTGAACTGGTATATCTTTTGCAAAAGTGAAACTTAAACTAAAAAACAAAAACCCCAAAAGCTTAAAACTTTTAGGGCTTTGATTCATAAATTCAAAATACTCGGTTAAGCAAGAGTCGCAACCTTTTTTTACTAAGCACAATCCTTGCTGGTAGATAAACATTAATGACTATCTCTCAGACAGACAACACTACTTACTCAAATACATTCTACGTCTTGCGTATAAGTCATAAAAAGCATCGTCTTTAAGGCTGTCTATAAATAAGATACTTTCTCCAGTAGATTTCATTTCTGGTCCTAGACGTTTATCTACATTAGGAAACTTGTTGAAAGAGAATACCGGTTGCTTAATCGCATAACCATCTAACTGCGGATTAAAATCAAAGTCCGTTACCTTATTATGACCTAACATAACCTTTGTAGCATAGTTTACATAAGGTTCTTTGTATGCTTTGGCAATAAATGGAACCGTACGAGATGCTCTTGGGTTTGCTTCTATGATGTAAACTTTTTCATCTTTGATCGCAAACTGTATGTTAATCAACCCTACTGTATCTAGCGCGAGTGCTATTTTTTTAGTATGATCTTTAATTTGTTGCATTACCAGATCACCTAGGTTAAATGGCGGTAATAATGCATTAGAATCTCCAGAATGGACTCCACAAGGCTCGATGTGCTCCATAATACCTATAATGTACACATTCTCACCGTCACAAATAGCGTCTGCCTCTGCCTCTATCGCTCCATCTAGATAGTGATCTAGTAGCAGCACATTGTTAGGTATCTTCTTTAAGATATCTACTACATGTTCTTCTAGCTCATCTTTATTGATAACGATTTTCATTCCTTGACCACCTAGTACATAAGAAGGCCTTACTAAGATAGGAAAATCTAATTTCTCAGCTACTTGTAACGCCTCTGCTGGTGTGGTTGCTGTTGCAAATTCCGGGAAAGGAATGTTATTCTTAAGTAACATTTCAGAGAACAACCCACGATCTTCTGCTAGATCTAGAGCTTTATAGCTGGTTCCTAAAATCTTAATACCGTAACGTTCTAGTTTTTCAGCTAGCTTTAAAGCCGTCTGTCCACCTAGTTGTACAATAACACCTTCTGGCTTTTCATGACGTATAATATCATAAATATGCTCCCAGAATACAGGTTCAAAGTACAACTTATCTGCCGTATCAAAATCGGTAGAAACCGTTTCTGGGTTACAGTTAATCATGATTGTTTCATAACCACATTCTTGCGCTGCATAAACTCCATGCACACAACAGTAGTCAAATTCTATTCCCTGCCCGATACGGTTAGGTCCAGAACCTAGAACAATTACTTTCTTTTTATCAGATACCACGCTTTCATTTTGCACGTAGCGTTCTCCACCTGCTGTTTCTATATCAGCCTCAAATGTGGAGTAATAATATGGAGTATCTGCTTTAAATTCTGCCGCACAAGTATCAACGAGTTTATAGACTCTATTGATTTTCATTTCTTCACGTAAATTGTAGACCTCTGACTCGAGACATCCTAACATATGCGCGATCTGGCGGTCTGCAAATCCTTTTTGTTTTGCTTCTAGTAGTAGCTTTCGCGAAAGCGTGCCCACATCATACTTCCCTATTTCTTTTTCTAGTAAGAAGAGTTCTTCAAACTGCTTTAAATACCACATATCTATTTTAGTGATCTCAAAGATTCTGTCTAATGAGATTCCCATAGCTACGGCATCATACAAGGCAAAAACACGATCCCAACTTGCGTTAGTCAGTTTTTCAATCACTTGATTATAATCTGTATACCCTTTACCGTCTGCTCCTAATCCATTACGTTTTATTTCTAAAGATTGAGTAGCTTTATGGAGTGCTTCTTGAAAAGAACGACCTATACCCATCACCTCGCCTACAGCTTTCATTTGAAGACCTAGAGTACGATTAGATCCTTCAAATTTATCAAAATTCCATCGTGGTATTTTTACGATTACATAATCTAATGTAGGTTCAAAAAGTGCCGATGTGTTACCAGTAATTTGATTATTTAATTCATCTAGGGTGTAACCCAGCGCTAGTTTAGTTGCAATTTTTGCAATGGGATAACCTGTTGCTTTACTTGCTAGTGCTGAAGATCTAGATACACGAGGATTGATCTCTATAGCAATAATTTCTTCTTTCTCATCTGGACTTACCGCAAATTGCACGTTACATCCACCTTCAAATTCACCGATACTGCGCATCATGTGTATAGCCATATCACGCATTTTCTGGAATGTACGGTCTGATAGCGTCATGGCAGGAGCAACTGTAATAGAATCTCCAGTATGGATTCCCATAGGGTCCATATTTTCAATAGTACAAATAATGACTACGTTATCATTTTTATCACGTAGTAATTCTAATTCATATTCTTTCCAGCCTAGTAGTGCTTTATCAATCATTACCTCGTGGATAGGAGATACTTCTAGACCGACAGTTAATAATTCGTCATAATCTTCTTCATTATGTACAATAGCTGCGCCAGCGCCACCTAGAGTAAATGAAGAACGTATGCATAAGGGAAAACCAAATTCTTGAGCAATCTCCTTACCTTTTAAGAAAGAAGTAGCAGTGGCTTGCGGTGCCATGCCTACTCCTATCTCACCCATTAACAACCTGAATTTTTCTCTGTCTTCAGTAATATTAATCGCATCTATATCTACACCGATCATGTCTACATTATGATCTTCCCAAATACCTTTTTCTTGTGCCTCAATGCAAAGGTTTAATGCTGTCTGTCCACCCATAGTAGGAAGAACTGCATCAATTTGAGGATGTTCTTTAAGGATTTGTCTAAGCGACGTAGTTGTTAGTGGTAATAGGTACACATGATCTGCCATGGAAGGGTCAGTCATGATAGTTGCCGGATTTGAATTTATTAATATGGTCTCTATTCCTTCTTCTCTTAAGGATCTTAAAGATTGAGAACCTGCATAATCAAACTCACACGCTTGACCTATAATGATAGGCCCACTACCTATTAATAAAATGGATTTGAGGTCTTTTCTTTTTGGCATTATAAAGTGATTTTATGGGACTTAGCTAGTATGGTTATAGGGTATAAAAAAAGGCGTCAATTCTAAAGAATTAACGCCTAAAGTATAATTAAAGATAAATCATATTATCTTTTATGTCTTCTTTCAGTAGAAACAGATATTTTTTTACGTCCTTTAGCTCGGCGACGAGCAAGAACTTTACGACCGTTTGCAGAAGCCATGCGCTCTCTGAAACCGTGCTTGTTTCTTCTTTTCCTTTTACTTGGTTGGTATGTTCTTTTCTGTGCCATAGCTTGAAATCTGTATCTATATAATAAAAAGGCATTACACCTTCAATTTTTATCGGCTGCAAATATAACAACTCTTAATTTACTTACAACAAGAAATTTACTTTTTTTGAAATTATTTTTTTATTTCTCATCGGACATTTATTGAAGATAAAAATAATCATGAGATCCATACCTACCCAAAGTCATATAATATCTTGTAAGTTCTTAGCTAGCAGCTGTTACTTACCTAATGCTAGGGTTTTAAAGATTCAATCATTTTACTTTTCAAAACCATACGCTTTCCTGAAAACTAAAACTCCTTAAATCCTTATCTTTGCAAACTTCAAAACACACTTATCATGTTTAATAAAAACATAAAACTGGTTATCACTGCTATAATTGTAGCATATGCCGTATATCAATTTACTAGAAACGAGATTCTTACAGGTATTTTCTTAATCTTATTTTCAGGTATTTTTATATTTCTCTATTTTAAAAATGAGATGATCTTACTAGCTTTTAACCGTTTAAGAAAACAAGATTTTAAAGGGGCAAAAAAATGGTTAGATAAAATAACAGATCCAGAGGCAGCTCTTGTACAGAAACAACAAGGATATTACAACTATTTGCATGGCCTTATGATTTCTCAAGAAAATATGACCAAAGCTGAGAAGTACTTTAAGAAAGCGATTTCATTAGGTCTTAATATGGATCAAGATCTTGCGGTTGCAAAATTAAACCTTGCAGGTATCTCAATGATGAAGCGTCGCAAACGTGAAGCAACTGCCTTACTGAGTGAAGCAAAGAAACTAGATAAACAAGGAATGCTAGCTGATCAAATTAAAATGATGAAACAGCAAATGAAAAAGATTTAATTCTTTTAAAAATGTATTAGACATTAAAAGCTCAATCTTGCGAGATTGGGCTTTTGTTTTTTTTAAAGCGTAAAAATTTATTACATTTCTTGCAATAATGTTTGTAACAAATGCTCTGTTTCATAAGGTTTTACAATTATAGAATTTAAACCATAACAGTAAACTTCTTTTTCTGGATCTACAAAGTTAGTTGCGGTAAGCGCTATTATAGGTGTCTCAACATCAAATTCCCTTATTTTAATAGTAGCTTCTATACCATTCATGACTGGCATATTTATATCCATAAGTATAAAGTCAAATGATTCATTCTTAACTATCTCCACAGCTTCCTTACCGTTACTCGCCGTGCAATGTATCATGTAGTATTGTTCTAGGATTTTTTGTGTTACTAATTGATTGATCTTATTATCATCTACTATTAACACCTTTTTACCATCTAATGACTTTATATCTATAGACGAATTATTATTTTCAATATTCTCTTGTGATCCTTCTTTAATATCTAGGGTAAAAAAGAACGTTGTACCCTCATTATAAATGCTATTCATTTGTAACGCGCTTCCTAATATAGTTAGTATTTTATTCACTATAGGTAGTCCTAGACCAGAACCAGCGATCTCTTGATCTTGTGAATTCTTTACTTGTGTAAACTCTTCAAAAACTCCTTTTTGATGGTCTGGATGTATCCCTTTACCAGAATCTTTAACCTCAAAATATAGTTTTAAATGATCTCCCGAATGCTCTTTTTTGATTACCGTTACAGATATATCGCCATCTTGAGTAAACTTACTAGCATTACTAATCAAATTCATAAGCACTTGAGATAATTTAGTCTGGTCTCCATATAAAATTACCGGTACATCTGGATCTAAATATTTATGAACTTTGTTATTATGTTTCTCATTTAAAAAAGTAAATGTTTGTATAATATTATTCAATAAAGTTGATAGGTTAAAATGGATCTCTGTTAATCTATGTCCTTCTTTAGAAGAGAATTTATTCATATGAAGCACATCATTAACCAGAGCAAGTAAATAATCTGCAGAAAATTTTAAAGATTTAAATTCAGTTTTAAAATCTTCTAACTTAGCATCTTTTAAGAAAGTAGCAGACAGTCCCACGATACCATAAAGTGGTGTACGCAATTCATGACTAATAGTGGACAGAAACCTTGTATTACTATTAGCTAACTCTTCTGACTTTTCTTTAGCTTCTAAATACTGTCTATTCTTTAAAATTAATCCTTTTAACAACCTGTCTCTTTTATTTTTTGCCTTTAAAAGTAAAATAGCCACCAATAATAATAAAGCTGCAACTATTATAAAAAACACTAAAAACATTTTACCTACAGATGCTTTTTGAGTCACTAATTGATTTTCTAATTGTGACTCTCTGAGATCTTGTACTACATTATCTAAATGTAATTCTACTCGTGCTTTTTGTTGTTGTTTAACGGTTTCTTTTTCATATCTCAAATCTTTTAAAGAATCATAAATCTTATGCACATCGTTGAGCTTCTTGTAGTCTTTAATAGCCTCATAACCAGCCATTAAATACTTATAGTTTCCAAATTTATAATTCTCGTCAATATATTGTTGATACTTAAGTGACTCTAGTGTAAGATCAATAGATTCTCGTGGTTTATTTTCTAATAAAGCCAGACCAGCTTTAATATGCGTAGTTGTGCCTATGAATGTATTGCGTCGCCCATCCATTTCTTTTAGATAGATTTTACCTTCTATCTTATCTAGAAAATGTTTAGTTAGCTCTACGTTTTCCAGACCTACATATAGCTCTGCCAGGTTATGATTAATAATAAAATTAAGCTGGACCGATTTATTGCCATTAAACTTATAATCCAGTCCTTTTTTAAAGTAAGCGGCAGCTCTTACCTTATCTTCAGTAAAATAAGTATTACCTAAGTTAATATACATTGTTACTATACCGAGCGTATCTCTTTTCTTTTTGGCTAGTTCCAGCGCTTGAGAAAAAAACATATCTGCTGTTTCTAGATCATCAAGTCTAACAAATGAATTACCTAATAAATTACGTAGTCTTAATTCGACTTCATAAGAATCTGTTTCTTTTGCATTTCTTATTAGTTCTGGTACTTGTTGCAGTATCTTCTCATAAACGCCATCATTAAAATAATCCATCATCATTAAGGAGACAGAATCTAACTCTTTCTCATTAAAACTAGAAGTTTGTTGATGGCCTTGAGTGTAAGGATTTAGGTCATCAGGGTATTGAGCAGTAGATTTACTTACTTTAAATAGAACTAAGAAAAATGTAACAAAATAAAGAACTTTGGTCATTTTTGATTTATAAATTAAAAGCTACCACTTAGTCATCTAAGCTTTAATTACATTATAGCTTAAATTAAAAAGCTGAATAGCTAAGTGCAATAAACTGATTATCCATCACATAAAAAAATTGTTCTTAATTAAAATGAAAATTTAACCATTTTAGTTCTTTTCATAAGAATTTTATAGTTTATTATCATTAAAATACCAGCGCTTTATTAAACCTATGATTACTTATAAAACAGTCCTAATGTGATTTTTTTTCAATAGTTAAATTGAAGAGGATACTTTATAACAACCACGCTTTCGCGAAAGCGTAAAAACAAAAAAACCTAAACGAACATCATAGTTCTATCTTTCAAGAAATAAGATATTCATTTAGGGGAATGTGAAGATAAACATATTTGAAATAACTCTCCTTATCATTATTATTAAAAACGAACTTTTTTTTTATTAAGAGGTTTTCTGTGCTAGAATAACGGTAACTGTACTATTAGAATACATCTCCATGCGACATACGTCCATAAAAGTTAACGCTCTATTCTTAAAAGCCATTTATTCTCCAGATAAGACCATAAAAACGGTCATAAAAATAATTTACAACCGTTTAAAATATGTGAGTGAATTTTATCACTTTATATCTTTAAGTAGCTCTTTAATAGCTCGATCGAGTTGTTGATCTATACCGTTATCGATTTTACTAGGCATATTCTTAACCTCGATTAAAGGCTCTGTCTGGTTGTTTTCCATCCATTTTCCATTTATATCTTTGGCACTTATAGGGACTACACCCCAATAAGAGCCGTCTGGTAAGACTTCCCATCCTGCAAAACTACAAGTACCAGGTGTAGGCATACCTACTGTTTTACCTATTTTAAGGTCTGTGTAACCACATGCAAAACAATGTCCGTCGCTATACTGAGCCTCATTAATCATAGCTAGTGTAGGTTTTACCCATCTAGAGGTAGGCTCTCCTCCTACGATCTTATCCTCAGTCTCATAGGTAATAAATGGTGTGCCAGTAAAGAACATGGCTAGGTCTGCAACGAGGTCTCCACCACTATTAAAACGAGTATCAATAATCATTGCTTTACGGTCAAAGTATTTACCCATCATCTTTTCATATATATCGCGATAAGGTCCATCACCCATACCTGGTATGTGTACATAACCTAGTTGACCATTACTTTTCTTTGTAACTTCTTCTTCATTTTGTTTTACCCATCTTTTATAAAGAAGCCTATTTTGAGCACCTAAAGTTATAGGCTTTACGGTAAGCGTCTTATTCTTTTTACTTTGAGGGTCGTTAATTTCTAACAAGGTAAATTTTCCTGATTTTCGATTTAAGTATTGTGCTATGTCTTTAGAAGCGCTTAGCGTCTCGCCATCTATTTTTTCAATGACCATACCTGGTTTAATATCAAATCCATATTTATCTAGTGGACCTCCTTTGATAACCTCTGTTATTTTAATTCCATCAGTCTTATGATTATAATCCATAAATATTCCTAAGGATGCGGTAGCGTCTTTGTTCTTCATGGCAATACTAGCACTCCTTGCACCGGCATGAGATACATTAAGTTCTCCTAACATTTCTGACAGTAACTCTGTAAATTCATGACTATTTCCTACATATGGTAAATGCTTACCATACTCTTTTTTCATTAAATTCCAGTCGATACCGTGAAAATCTGGATGGTAGAAAATAGCATTAGTACGTATCCATACATGATCAAACATGGCCTGACGCTGTGCAACGGCATCATATTCCATCTCTCCAGATATTCTTACTCCTGTTTTCTTATTCTTACTTAGATCTATTTTAGATATACTACCGCCACTTAAAAGAAATAGGTTTTTTTGTTCTTTATCCCATTGTAAGCTACCAGAAGAAGCGTTCAATTTTATCGCCATTTTAGTTTCCTTAGTTCTCAGGTCTGTCATCCATAAATTTAATTTACCTTCAAATCTAGTTAGGTAATACAACTTGCTGCCATCTTTAGATAGTATGGCATCTCTAAGACTAGAGGAGTGAATGGTAAAACGTTTTGTTCTATCCTTCATCTCGTCCCAATCAAATTCTAGACTTTTTATGGTGTCTTTCTCCTTTTCTTTATCTCCTTTTTTCTTGTTTTTATCCTTGTTCTTATTTCCGCCTTTTTTATTTGTCTGGCCAGATAGTTTCTCAATTTGTTTGTTAAGCGCATATTCTTCTTTGCTTAGGTTAAACTCGTCCCATGCATCTTGTGTAAAGAACATACTGTACACATCGCTTTGAGAAGAACCGCTAGTGGCATAAGACTTTAAACCATCACGATTAGAAAACCATATCATTTGCTTACCACCATTCACCCATTGTGGACTCGAGTCATAATAACCACTATCATTAAGGTTAACTCTCTTAGAACCATCTGCAGCGAGTAAGATAACCTCGCTATTGTTAAGTGACAGGCTCCATTGCATAAGTAGCCATTTACTATCTGGACTCCATGTAAAATATTTGTCTCCATCTCTCATATGAAATAAATCTTCAGGCGTCATTAATGTAACGGCATCACCAGATTTTACATCTTTGATTATAAGAGTACGTCGGTCTTCTATAAAAGCAAGTTTCTTACCATCTGGTGAGTATTTTGCCAGATAATTATCTTTACCGTTTTCTAGTACCGCTGTTTCTTTTATTAAAGTAGAAGCAAAGAAAAAAGGCTCTTCTTTACGCGTTTTTTCTGTTTTATAAATACTCCATTTGCCATTGCGCTCACTACTGTAAACTATGGACTTACCGTCTGGTCCCCAGGTTACAAAACTTTCTGCCTCGGGCGTGTTAGTAATTCTCTTAGTAAATGACTGGTCTACTGAGGTTACAAAAACCTCTCCTCTCGCTATAAAAGCAATTTCTTTACCATCTGGTGATACAGACATCTCACTCACACCTCCATTTATAGAAATAAATTTATCGCTATTACTTATGGCTTGTGTAGTAATATTTACTTGAAGTTTTTTAGGCGCTTCTCCTTCTTTCATGGTATAGAGTTTACCATCGTGACTAAAACTTAATACTCCATTACCATAAGAGAGAAAACGTACAGGATGTAGATTAAATGATGTTAACTGTTCTCTTTTAGAATTATCTGCTAGATAGGCTTTAAAGATGTTAAAATTACCGCTGCTCTCACTCAAGTAATAATAGGCATCTTCTTTATCGTTGAATACTGGCATTCTATCCTCTCCTTTATAATCTGTCAGCATTTTATGCGTGTTAGTCACAACATCATAACTCCATATATCTCTAGCAATACTGGACTCTTGGTGTTTTCTCCATATATTCTCACCACCTTTTTTATCATGATATAAAATCGTATTACCGTCTTTACTCATATTTAAAAATTCTGCCGGAATAGTAAATACTTGATCTACTCTACCGCCGTTCACTGCCACTTTATAAACTTCTGGTTGTGAACCTGTAGGATACTGTCTGTGATTTACGGCATCCATGCGCACCGCACCGAATAAGATCTCCTTATCATGATGAGAAAAAGTAAACGGCTGCTCGTCTGTAGAATGATAAGTAAGTCTGGTCGCTGCACCTCCATTTGCACTCATTACATACACGTCAAAATTACCATAACGGTTAGACGCAAACGCTATTTGAGAACCGTCTTTACTCCACACAGCCTGATAATCATGCGCCTCATGAAAGGTTAATTGCTGCGCATCTCCACCTTGAGAGGCCACCTTGTATAAATCTCCTTTATAAGTAAAAACTATTTGAGAACCATCTGGTGATATGGTATTGTGTCGCAGCCATCCTGCGTCTTGCTGTGCGTGTACTACTGCAACGGTAAGTAGCAGTACCCATGTAAAAATGGATTTCATAAATTTTAATTATCGGTTTATATTGATAGCATTAGTTGGTCTAAAATACTCGTTCTAGATTAAAAAGTTACACTGTACAATTGAATAAATTATTAAAGGTGGGATAGGTGTTCCGCTTTCGCGAAAGCGGAATTAAAATCAATGATTATTCTACTATTCTACTCTTGTGCATCTAGATAAACCCAGTGTCCTTTTTCTTTACTAAAACGAGAGTTTTCTTCTATAATCTGTACACTTCCATTTTCCATAAAAAAGGCTTTAAAATAAACAGTTCCCGCAGCATCGCTTGCCGTTCCTGCAGTATGATTAATGACATCTAGCTGTACCCATTCTACAGTTTTAATCCACTGTGCAGTTTCTTTATCATCTCTCTTTGATGGTCTGGTGCTGCTGTGATGGCTCTTGCTTAAATAATCTATATCGCCTAGAACAAATGCGCTATACCTAGACCTCATCAACTCTTGAGCTGTTGTTGCTTTAGAAATATCCAGATGCACTTTTTCACAACAGTTTTTATAAAGTTTTTCTGGGTTACAGGGACACTGCATATGGTTCGATTTTTACTTTTAATGAAGCAACTCTTTATTCTCACGTATTCTATAGGCCTGTTCCATTCCTAGAAACTCAGGATCTTCATGCTTCTCTGACCAGAAACCGTCTAACAAATTTGTAGACAGACATTTATAAACCACTACTCCTTTAAAAACTGTAGCGTCCTCTCCTTTATAATTAAAATTAATCACGAGTATTTGATCTTTAAAAAAACCGGTCCCTTCTTGCAACTGGTTACCACTTATGCGCCATTGCGCGATAATTCTATCATTAGAATCGATAGACAAGGTAAGCTCTCCTTCATAACTACTTTTAAAAGCGTCTTGATTATAACCTTTTATGATATAATTTCCTGCCAGTTCTCCTACAGTCATGCTATCCCTATTTTAATGCAAATGTAAGTTCTATCACTTTGACATCTATAACAACTACCTTTGTAAATATATTAAATGACCATGGCTAAAAAAGGAAGAGAGAAAAACACAAAGAATAAAGGAAAGCATAGTGTCCTAGTAGAACGTGTAAAGAACAAAAAACGTAAAGAAAAAGAAGACCGTAAAGCCAGACTTAAGGCGATAACAAAAGCCGCTCAAAAAGCCAGTCAAGGAGAAAAATAGTATTTTTTTAAGATAAATGAGCAGTTAGAGCTTTTTTAATAACTTCTTTTTATCAATTTATGGGTTTAAACTGTTCTAATTTTGTAGCTCAAAATAATTATCTATTTTACATGTCCTTAAAAAATTTCTTTTTGTTTTTATCTACGGGCCTATTGTTAGGCAGTTGTTCTGTAAAAAAGTTTAAGAACTTAGATTATAACGCACCTCAAATAAAAGAAACTCCTGCACCTACTTTAAACGTTTTTTCTAAAAGAAAACCTACAGACTCTTTACAACCTGTATTGATATTTGTTTACGGCGGTAACTGGAACAGTGGTAAAAAAGAAATTTACAACCGTGTAGGTCGTAATTTTGCTAATCACGATATAACGGTAGTAATTCCTGATTATACTAAAAGTCCTGTCGCTAGTTATGACGACATGACACTTCAAATAGCTCAGGCAATTAAATGGACACAAGAAAACATTAAGGACTATTCTGGAGATGCTAACAAGATCTATTTAACTGGGCACAGTGCTGGTGGTCATCTTGCAGCACTAGCGGTAATGAATAAAAAATACCAGACAGACCCTAACGATATAAAAGGTATTGTACTTAATGACGCGGCTGGTCTAGATATGTACACCTATTTCTTAGAAAATAAGCCTACAAAGAAAGAAAACTATATAAGCACATGGACTCTTAATCCTAAAACATGGAAAGAAGCCTCTCCATACTATCATATAGATGAGACTACACCAGAAATTAAAATCTATAACGGTACAAAGACCTATACCTCCATATTAGAAGGGAATGAGTTATTTCTTGATAAACTAAAAGATTACCAGCCAGAGGCTCATATTAATTATCTGGATAAAAAACACTCTGCTATGGTGATACAAATGTTTTTCCCATGGAATGACATGATAGACGAGATAGTGACTTTTATGAAACAATAAAACCATATACCTCGAGTAGATGGTATTTTTACATATGATTGATCTAGAAATTTCAAATAGTTTTTACAATTCACTACCTAAGGATTCTATAGAAGATAATTACACTCGTCAAGTAAATAATGCAGCCTATTCACTAGCGACACCCTTAAGTTTTCCTAAAAGTAGATTAATACATATATCAGATCTAGCAACAGAATTAGGTTTTACTGAAAAGCAAATACAGTCTCCAGAATTCCTTAATCTATTTACTGGACAACATCCATACCCTGAAACAAAATCATATGCAATGGCATATGCTGGACACCAATTCGGCAATTGGGCAGGACAGTTAGGTGATGGTCGGGCTATTAATTTATTTGAAATAATACATAATAAAAACCGTTGGGCTTTTCAATTAAAAGGTGCTGGCCCTACACCATATTCCCGCAGTGGCGATGGGCTCGCTGTTCTTAGATCTAGCATAAGAGAACACCTATGTAGTGAGGCCATGCATCATTTAGGCATACCTACTACTCGATCATTATCGCTTTCTTTGAGCGGTGAAGAAGTATTGCGCGATATGCTTTACGATGGTAATGCAGCTTATGAAAAAGGAGCTATAGTATGTCGTGTGGCACCTAGTTTTATACGTTTTGGTAATTTTGAACTGGCCGCTGCCACAAGCGATACCGATTTACTTAAAAATCTAGCCGACTACACTATAACTACCTTTTTTACTGATATTAAATCTACCGGTAAAGATGCCTATTTACAATTCTTTAAAAAAGTTACAGACCGTACTCTAGAAATGATCATGCACTGGCAGCGCGTGGGTTTTGTGCATGGTGTAATGAATACCGATAACATGTCCATTCTAGGACTTACCATAGATTACGGACCTTATGGATGGTTAGAACCATATGATCATGGCTGGACACCTAATACTACAGATAGCCAGTTTAAAAGATATAGATATGGAGCACAACCAGAAATAGGTCTTTGGAATCTTTTACAATTAGCAAATTCTTTGTTTCCCCTTATTAAAGACGCTGCACCTTTACAAGATATTCTAGACAGTTATAAGACTAATTATCAAGTGCAGTATCTGGAATTAATGATGAATAAAATAGGTATCTACCATGCACATAATCAGGATCGTGATTTGATACAGTCTCTAGAAGAGCATCTACATTTACATGAAACAGACATGACTATTTTTTATAGAGAACTAAGTAAGATCCATATAGAAACCTCTTTAGATAACGCCTTTGCAATAATTTCTGTTGCTTTTTATAATCGTAAACATTTATCTGACCTACATAAAGACGCATGGATCAGATGGTTAAAAGACTACCTGGCTAGATTACAATTTGATGTGGAACAAAGTGTAATTGATAATATCGCTTTCGCGAAAGCGAGAACAAAAAAAATGAATGCTATAAACCCTAAGTATGTACTAAGAAACTATATCTCTCAATTAGTTATAGAAGATGCTGAAAAGGGAGATTACAAGCTGCTTAATCAGATTTACACCATGTTGCAAAATCCATATGAAGAACAGCCAGAATACATTAAATGGTACGCCTTGCGTCCAGAATGGGCACGATCTAAGGTGGGTTGCAGTAAACTGAGCTGCAGTAGTTAAAAAATAAACGTAAACCTAAATAATTATCCTTCTCTCATTTACCATATGCTCTAATTAGTTTGTGATTTCATTATCCCCATCAGGTCTTGAAAATAAAAAAGTTATAAAAATCAATTATAACAATACCATTAAAGCACTCAACAATAAGATCGTTGCACTTATCATTTTAAACTCAGCTATATTTTTATAAGCTGAGTTCGATTAAAGTTTATCTCCTTATTCAAAAGCGAGATAAAAACAATCTATGTTAAAACTACATAACAATTCTTTTTATATGGAATTATTCCATAAATTTGGAAATATTCCAATTTTAAAGCCCGCGTGAATTTTAAAGAACAAATATATAGTGTTGTAGATATTGAAACTACTGGTAATAGAATGAGTGGTAATCGCATTACAGAAATTTGTATTGTGCGACTGCTAGGTGATCAAGTCCTAGAAAAATATACGACTCTAGTAGATCCAGAAATATTAATTCCAGATTTTATAACCGGACTCACTGGTATTGATAATGAAATGGTGGCAGCTGCACCTCTATTTGCTGATGTTGCCGTAGAAATAGAACGCATGACACGCGACAGTATCTTTGTGGCACATAATGTTAACTTTGATTACAACATTATACGCAACGAGTTTAAGAGACTGGGGCATGATTTTAAGCGTAAAAAACTTTGTACTGTGAGACTTTCCAGAGAACTCATCCCTGGTATGAATTCTTATAGCCTAGGTAAACTTTGTAATTCTCTAGGCATCTCATTAAATAACAGACACCGTGCAGAAGGTGATACTGACGCAACTGTAATTCTATTTAAAAAACTACTCGAGAAAGATGTGGATGGTACTGCTTTTACTAATTTTTTAAAAGGTAGTAATAAAGAGGGTACTTTCCCTCCACACTTAGATCGTGCTCAATTTCATGATCTACCAGAGGTGCCTGGTGTATACCTTTTTAAAAATCAAGCTCGCAAGGTAATTTATGTGGGTAAAGCCATCAACCTGCGCAAGCGAGTACTTTCTCATTTTTATTCTAAAACGAGTAAGTCTTATTTAATGTGTCAAGAGATTTATTACATAGAACACATACCTACCGGTAATGAGCTAGTCGCATTATTACAAGAAGCAGATTTAATTCAAGAATACTATCCTAAATTTAACAGTGCACAAAAGAAACCACGCAAGGCTTATCAAATTTTACATTATAAAAATCAAATAGGCGTTATTCAATTTGCTGTAGGACTTGTTAAATCTTATGATTACTCTGTAGTGACCCACTATGATCGTGCTCATGCTGTTGAACAATTAGAAAAACTATGTGCCGATTTTAATTTATGCCCTAGATACTGTAGTTTTAAAACTCCTGAGGATTGTAAAAATCATTATAAATTACAAAAGTGTAAAGGAGTCTGTAAAAAGGAAGAGTTAGTATCTCTTTACAATATAAGAGCTAACCAAGCGATCAAGGCTTTACACAACCAGAATCCTAATTATATTATTAAACAAAAAGGTAGAACTATTGAAGAATCTTGCTTTGTAATGGTTAAAGATGGAGAGTATCAAGGTTATGGATTTGTAGATCAATATGCATCTATTTCTTCTATAGAAGATTGTGAAGATTACATAGATCGCAAAGCTGCAAATTACCATACCAACCAGATTATACGTTCTTATCTAAAAAAATATGGAGTGCAAAATGTCGTTTATGATCCAGCAGAAATAAAGTAGTCCATAATTTACTGTTTTTATTACACTATGTCATAGTTAACACACGATTAAATAATAAATAATAGTAAATCATGTTAAATTTTAATAATTATTTAAAAAATACTATGCGTGCATCGTATTATATTTGACAAAAAAAAGCATGGATTTAATCACATCAAAAAACGGATACAGCGACTATAAAAGAAAGACAATAGAAGAACTAGAAGACACTCATGAAGAGTCTCCTAAACAAAGTTCTAACACACGTTTTCAAAGTTATTTATAATTTAAAAATCCGATCTCCCGATTGGATTTTTTGCTTCCTAGAACATATCCATCTAGTCTCTTTCATGCAGTCTAGCAATTATCTAAACAGGCTTTAAAAGCAACCGAGAGCTTTACCAGCTAGTTAAAAATGAGTAATGGTACACAATGGGTTGCCCTTTATTTCTATTCTTCTCTTAAAAGCTTTAAAGTAAATAACACCATATAAATGGCATGTATTAAATCCAGTAGCTTTTTTAAGACATAGAACTTATTTGTGAAAATTGATTTGCAGTAATGGCTCGATCCACTTTTTAAAAAGAGACTATGAACACAAGATTAATACATACATGAGCTGTATTTTAAAAATCAACCAGAGAGAAATGCATCCACGTAAACTAAAAATGAATGTATGTTCTATGTCGTGAATTTATATAGCACAAGTACCACTTAGAACAAAAAAAAGTGACTCGTTAAAGGTCACTTTTTTAATTATTGTATTTCAGTGTTTATAACCTGAATATAGATCTGTTTTCATCCATAAAACGCCAGTGATATCGTGGATCCTCACCACTAAAACGCTCTACTCTATTACGTTCTGAACCTCTATAATCTAGAGCAATTATAGTTGGGTACTTTACCTTATATTTATTAGATAGTTTTTTGTTAATCTTTTTCTCTTGTTCTGAAATGATGTCATCACGAAAGGGATTATCTAAATAAACAATATGATATTTTGCAGATTCCTCCACAAACTTATCGGTGTGAAAAAAGTATTTTTCTAGTTTAACACATGGAGCACACCAGTCGCTACCAGTAAAATAAACTAAGATAGGTTTCTTAGTTTTTTCAGCCTCTTTTTTTGCATCGTCCAGACTGGTTAACCACGGTAGACCGTGAGTGAGATCTTCATTACTAGCTGTTTTAACATCGTTAGACACCTGGTCCTGTGCACTCACCGCCATGTAAAAAAATAAAAACGGAAGAATAAAAAATAGTCTCATTTATTTAAATTTTGAATTCAAAGGTAAATTAATACTAAACAATCAACAATTATCCTGCCAGATTCTAGATGTATGAAATCATTTCATCTTGTGGCTTGCGTACTTTTTTAAGTTGAGCCATAAAATCATCATTAGAGCGATAGCCTACCGGGAGTAACAACACACTTTTTAAACCTTTACTTTTAAGATCTAAAAGCTCATCCATTTTCTCTGGCACAAAACCCTCCATAGGACAGGAATCCATTTGCTCATGCGCACAAACAGTCAGTAAATTACCTAGAATAAGATAAGCCTGGTTCTTTGCCCATAGCTCAATTTCTGCTTTATCTTTTTTAGAAAAACTATCTATTAAAAAATCCTTAAACGGATTTAAAACATCAGCTGACGTATTGCGCACTTGCTTTACCAGAGTAAAATAATCCTCGATAAACCGTTGATCTACTACCGTCGTACATAAAATAAGTACTGCACTTGCATCTTTAACCTGTAACTGCCCATAAGAATGCGCCACCATTTCTTCTTTAACCTTTTGGTCTGTAACTACTACCATTTTACAAGGCTGCAAGCCATAAGAAGTCGCTGTTAGGTTAAAAGCCTTTGCGAGTATCTCTAGCTGCTCTGTCGATATTTTTTTGCTAGAATCAAATTTCTTTGTTGCATACCTCCATTGTAAACTTTCTACACTATTCATACCTATGATGCGTTATATTTGTGATCGATAGATGGATGCTAGTTTCGCTTTCGCGAAAGCAGAACCTACATCAAACATCTTTCTTATATCAATGTAAAAATAACCTACAAAAAACATCTATTAAAATGTTTTCCATAACTTATTTCCATGCAAGACATCGCTACACGTATTAAGGAATCAGAAACAAGTATTTTTAAAGCGGTTTTTCCTAATACGACAAATCATTACGACACCCTTTTTGGTGGTACTGCGTTGCACCTCATGGACGAAGTTTCTTTTATCTGTGCTACAAGGTTTTCTAGAAAAAAAGTAGTGACCATAAGTACCGATAAAATAGATTTTAAAAAACCTATTCCTCAAGGCAGCATTATAGAGCTGGTCGGGAAAATCTCTAAAGTGGGAAACACGAGTTGTGTCGTAGAAACTAGTATTTATATGGAAGATATGTACAGTTACTCGAGAGAAAAAGTAGTTACAGGTATATTTACATTTGTTGCCATAGACGATGATAAAAACCCTACTTCCATTATATAATATGCGCAGACTTTTAAACATACTAGTATTTAGTATCATCATAGGGCTGGCTGGAGTACTTATTTTACAATTACATGTAAAACGCATATCTAGAGAGGTTATAACAAATGATATAAGCGAGCTAAAAACAGCTTACACAGGTATCGTTCTAGGCGCCAGTGTTAAACCAGATAAGACACTTTCTCTTATTTTACAAGATCGTGTGGATGCAGCACTACTAGCCTATGAGAATAAAAAATTTGAAAAATTTTTATTGAGTGGTGATCATGGCGAGAAAAACTATGACGAGGTTAACGCTATGAAAAACTATCTAAATGATAAAGGTGTGCCAGACGAAGATATTTTCTTAGACCACGCAGGTTTTGACACCTACGACACCATGTTTAGAGCTCGCGATGTTTTTAAAGTGGAAAACGCTATTATTTTTACACAAGAATTTCACTTACCTCGAGCTGTTTACATCGCAAAAAAAATGGGTCTAGAAGCACAAGGTTATATTGCAGATAATCGGGAATACCCTGGCAACAGTCATTTTGCTAGAAGAGAATGGCTTGCTAACATAAAAGCATGGATAGAAATCAATATAGATAAATCACCTACATACACCGGCAGGGTGATCCCTATCACAGGAAAAAGTAGTTTATCCCACGATAAAAATTAAATTACACCTCTTTTTTATACTTATAGGCAGGTAAGATAAGAATCTATCGCATCTATTTAAATAAACCATCTAATCACAATTGTTTAATTATCAATACACTAAGAATAAATTAAAATTAAATCCTTTTTTTATTTTAAAAATAGCCGATTTTTAAAAGTTTAATGATATATTTGCAACCGCTAAAACAAAAAACGTTTCTTTTGTTTTATCTAGACTGGAGAAGTGGCAGAGTGGTCGAATGCACTGGTCTTGAAAACCAGCGAGGGTCACACCTCCGGGGGTTCGAATCCCTCCTTCTCCGCTGCAACCCTGATAATCTTTTGATTATCAGGGTTTTTTATTAGGTAACCGTTTATAAATTATTAAAATGTTTAGCTTTTGCAAAAGCTAAACAAACATCTATCTTCTTCTAAGATAAAAATACCTTCTAATTATCTATCTTTAGAACAACATATTCTAAAGAAATGAAAAATAAAGATTACGACCTCATATGCGTGGGCGCAGGAATAATGACTGCTACACTAGCTTTAATAAGTAAAATATTAAAACCAGATCTTAATATCTTAATCCTAGAACGTCTAGATGACGTAGCTCTAGAAAGTAGCGCTGCATGGAATAATGCAGGTACAGGACACAGTGCGCTATGTGAACTTAATTACTGTCCAGAAAAAAACGGAACGGTAGACATTAAAAAAGCGGTAGATATTTGTACCCAATTTGAGATGTCTAAGCAATTCTGGAGTTTTCTAGTAGACCAAAAGTTGATTAAAGACCCTCAATCTTTTATTAATCCTGTGCCACATAACAGCTGGGTACACGGTAAGGATAACGTAGAATACCTAGAGAACCGGTTTAAAAAAATGAAGGAACACTTCATGTTTAACACCATAGAATATAGTACCTCTATTGAAAAGATGAAAGAGTGGTTCCCATTAATTATGAAAAATAGAGATGGCAGCGATATTATGGCTGGATCACGCATCGATCGTGGTGCAGAGATGAACTTTGGAGCGCTGACTAGACATTTATTTGACATTTTAGAAAACAAATATGGTGTTACAGTAAGCTGCAATGAAGAAGTACAAGATGTAGATCCTAATAAAGAAATAGAATGGGATGTGATCACAAAGAACACCGTTACTGGCGACCAGAGACATTTAAGTGCGCATCATGTATTTATAGGTGCTGGTGGCGGTAGTTTATTACTACTGCAAAAAGTAGAAATAGAGGAAAAAGAAGGTTACGGTGGTTTTCCAGTAAGTGGTGCGTGGCTGGTGTGCAAAAATCAGGATATTATAGACCAGCATAATGGTAAGGTATATTCTAAAGCTGGACCTAATGACCCACCTATGAGCACGCCACATCTAGATACTCGATTTATAAATGGGAAACGCGAGTTGCTATTCGGTCCTTTTGCTGGTTTCAGCCCTAAGTTTTTAAAAGAAGGTTCTTATCTAGATCTTTTTAAATCTATAAAAACAGATAATATTAAACCCATGTTAGAGACCTTTTGGGACAACCTTCCATTAACCCAATACTTAGTAAACCAGGTAACGATGTCCTTTGATGACCGTATGGAAGACTTGCGTAAGTTCTATAAAGATGCTAAAAATGAAGATTGGGAATATCTAGTCGCTGGACAGCGTGTTCAAATTATTAAGAAAGATGAGTTTAAAGGTGGACAACTACAATTCGGTACAGAAGTAATATCAAGTAAAGACGGCAGCATCACATGCCTTTTAGGTGCTTCTCCTGGAGCTTCTACATCCGTAAAAATAATGCTAGATGTTCTAGAAAAGGCATTTCCTGAAATAGTAGAAGACCCTAAATGCTTAGAACAACTGCAACAAATGATTCCGTTTTATAAAACATATATTACTGAAGAATTGTTTAATAAAGAATTAAAACAAGCCAATAAATTACTAGAATTATGACCTTTTAATCCTACCTTATTTAAAAATCAATTGTTAATTTATGAGTATAAATTTTGTTTGTAATAGGTTTATGCAATGGTATAAAATTAGCAACTGCCTTAAGAATTACATTTCATCTAAAACAACCTGCTCAAGCAAGGAGATTTCCTTAATTAATTAAGATTATAAAGTACTTTTACTATCTTAAACGTACTGAGTGAAACATCTTTTTTTATATATACTACTTTTAATAACATGTAATTTAACTTATGGACAAGTAGATACTCTAGCTATAAGAGAACAAATTTTAAAGTTACAAGATTCTTCTACTGTAGCATTTAACCATAGTAGATATAAAAAATCACAAAATATTAATCAACAAATATTAAAACTAGCGGGCTCCATAAATGATTCAAATTTATTACATGTAGGTTACCGTTATCTAGCTTATGATTTTAACGTCGCTGGTGATACTATAAAAGCAAAACAAGCTCTAAATGCAGCTCTATCTTATACTCAAGCATCTACAGATATCATTCAAATAGCTGACACTTATCTCTTAGAGGCCTCTATCAGAGATAAATCCAAACAACCATTTAAAAAAATATTAAGCAGTTATCAAAAATGTATAGATATCTATAATAAAAAGAAAGATTCATTAAGATTAGGAGTTGCTTATACTAACCTTGTGGATATGTCTTTAAGACATAACCAACTAGATATTACTGAGGTTTATTTAAAATTAAACAAAAAAATCATAGCAAATCATGTTCCCAATGAGGTGTATTACTATTACACCCAACTAGCAAATTACCTAGTAAAGAAAAAAGACTATGAACAAGCAGAGTTTTATATCAATTATGCTGAAAATCATGAATCAAATACAGGTAGTATACTAGATAAAGAAACAATATGCACTATAAAAGCAGATATTTATGAAGGAACAGGTAGATATAAAGAAGCTTATGAAGCAATTATAGAATCAAAAAAAGCTTTGATCAAAACTCAGGAAGAAATACACACCAAAGAGCTTAAAAAGGTAACTGCCTCCTTTGAATTAGAACGATACAAAAAAGATGCAGAAATTAATAAAAAAAATATTGCACTTCAGGATGAACTTTTAGAAAGTAAAAGTAAAATCAATAATTTTTTAATTTTGATCAGCGCGGTTAGTTTTTTTGCCATCGCTTATTTATTCTATTCAGTTAACAATAGAAAAAAATTAATTAAAAAATTAACTACAAAAAATGAAGAATACCTAGAAGCAAAAAAAGAATCTGAAAGATTAGCCCTAGCTAAAACCAATTTTTTCAACACTGTAAGTCATGAACTAAGAACACCGCTATATGGCGTTATAGGTATAAGCAGCCTTTTAATAGATGAAGCTGAAATACCTAAGAAAAGTCTAGAAAATCTTAAGACCCTTAAGTTTAGTGCAGATTATTTACTCGCACTAGTTGATGATGTATTACAACTCAGTAAGATTGATGCAGATAAAATCCCTCTAGAATCTAGTATCATCAAGATTAAGGATTTACTTAACGCTATATTATCCACTTTTGAATTTTCAAAAACTCAAAATAATAATCATTTTAAATTACATATTGATAAAAACGTCCCCTTAGTATTTACAGGAAATTCTATGATATTAAAGCAAGTCCTTATGAATCTCATAGGAAATGCAATAAAATTTACTGAAAATGGAACCATAAAAATAGAAGTCAAACTTTCTCATTCACAAAATCAGGTCGATTACTTAGAATTCAATGTTATCGATGATGGACCTGGTATACCAATAAATAAACAAAAAGAGATATTTGCAGAGTTTACTCAACTTCAAAACAACGACACAAATTATGGAACTGGTCTAGGACTAGCGATCGTGGCAAAATTATTACACCTTATTAATTCTAGAATTAATCTAGTAAGCGAGTTAGGAAAAGGATCTAAATTCAGTTTCAAATTCCCTATAGAAGAATCACATCTGACTGATGAAAAACAATATTTATTATCTGATCTCGATGATGATTCCATATTTGAAAACAAGAAAATCCTAGTAGTAGATGACAATACTATAAATCAACTGGTAACTAGCAAGATTTTAGAAAAACTTAAATCAAAATGCGATATTGCAAATAACGGAAGAGAAGCTGTAGAAAAGATTCAAAAAGAAGAATTTCAATTAGTTTTAATGGATATAAACATGCCGGTCTTAGACGGATTTGAAGCTACTAGAGAAATTAGGTCCCTAGGATATGATCTACCTATCATAGCGTTAACAGCTGTGGAGGCAGACGAGGTGGAAAAACAATCCATAGAGTCTGGTATGAATGGTTATATTATTAAACCCTATGATATAAACGTCTTTAAAAGAACTATATCTATTAACTTTAAATAAAACTTTCTAGAAGCAATCCACTCAAATATCTTTAAAGCTAGTAAACTATTAAAACACGAGAGCAATAGTAATTGCATGTTTCATAGGAGTTTATTTGGACTCAAAATTTACGTATTGGGCGGATAAATTCCATGTTAAACTTAAAAGAGACGCAGCTATCGTGTAACCTAACTATTATTCTTAAGCATTGAGTTTTGTATAAATTTAGTGAATTAAAGTAGAAATTTAAAAAATCATTATAGAATTGAACTGCAGCTACCAGCGGTAAAAGTCATTTTTAAATGTAAGTTTCTAATTTAAATCAAGTCTTCTGTTTCTTCTTTCTGGCTGCTGGAAATAATACATTGTTTAAGATTAATCTGTATCCTGGACTGTTAGGATGTAGGCTCAATTCTGTAGGTGGGTCTCCTACCCTATGCTGGTAATCTTCTGGGTCATGACCACCATAAAAGGTAAAGAATCCTTTACCGCGTATTCCATGTATGTATTTTGCTTCTTTGTTAGCTCTATTTTCTCCAAGAACGAGCACATTTTTCTTTACTTCAGGTCTATAAAAACTAGTAGTCTGTCCCATAAAACCTTTAACTAGACTGGTGTGATTCTGGTTTAACATGGTAGGAATAGGATCCCATTTTGCGCTGAAATCCATTAAAGAAAAATAATCTAACTCTCTTTTAATATCTCGCTTTGTAGTCATATCAATAGAGCTAAATTCATACACCATAGGAGAGCGCTCTAGTTTATAATCAGTAAAAGCAAAGGTCTTAGAATAGTCTATCTTATTTTGATAACCGGCTTCACTGGCATCGCCATCAAACATGGGCTCTGCAATATCGACACCTTCAGCACCTAGTGCTATATCAAAACTGTCTGTTGCACTACACATAGCAAACATAAATCCACCACCTACTACGTAATCTCTAATTTTGAGAGCTACATCTCGCTTTTCTTCACTTACTTTTTTGTAACCTAATTTTTGCGCTAGTTCTTCAGCTTTTTTCTTTTCTTCTATATACCATGGTGCGGCTCTATAACTGCGATAAAACTTACCATACTGACCAGTAAAATCTTCATGATGCAGGTGCAACCAGTCGTATAACAACAACTCGTCTGACAGCACTTCTTCATCATATACCTTTGTATACGGTATCTCTGCATAGGTAAGAACCATGGTTACCGCATCGTCCCAGGGTAATTTACCGCTAGGCGTATAAACAGCTATTTTAGGTGCTTTTTCTAGCAAGACTTCTTGCATATTTTGCGATGGGCTAGCGACTAGTTCTAGGATAGAACTTACCTCTGCCTCAGACATTTCTTCATAGCTCACACCTCTTACTATCAGCTCGTTTTTGATTTCTTGCACGTTAGGCACTAGAAAAGAGCCACCACGATAGTTGAGCAACCACTTCACTTTGGTTCCTTTAGAAAGTACCCAGTAAGAAATCCCATAGGCTTTTAAATGGTCCGACTGTGTGTCTGCATCCATTGGGATAAATAAATATTGTGCCTGTACAAATAGCCCACTTGCACATAGTAATAAAAGTAAAAAATATCTTTTTAACATTCTTGATAATTATGTTGATCTCGCTTTCGCGAAAGCGGAATTATAACCCACTCATTCCTAAATTATAAAAGCAGTCCTTAAATATAAGGATTGAAAACGAGATGTCAGGCATTAATTAAACCAAGTCTTAGAACTAGAAAGGCATGTCGTCGTTAGGGATGTCAAATGCATCTCCTGGACTTGCAGCCTTAGGAGAGTCAAATGCGTCTGGTTTAAAGGTGTCGTCATTTGCAGCATTCATCTTAGAACCGAATTCTTCTGGAGCTCCAAAAAACTGATCGAGATTATCAAACTTACCGAACTGACCTAAGAACTTTAATCGTATAGAGTCTGTGGCACCGTTACGGTGTTTTGCAACTATAAATTCACCTTGATCCTTAGTCGGGCTGCGGTCGTCATCGTCCCACTCTTCTAGACCATAATATTCTGGTCTATAGATAAAGGATACAATATCTGCATCTTGCTCGATCGCACCAGATTCACGCAGGTCAGATAGTAATGGACGTTTAGACCCACCACGAGATTCTACCGCACGAGACAGTTGCGAGAGCGCTATTACTGGTACAGAAAGCTCTTTGGCTAGTGCTTTAAGGTTACGCGAGATAGTTGATATCTCTTGTTCACGGTTACCACCTTTGGCACCTGTTTGTGCAGTCATTAACTGCAGGTAATCAATCATGATTAACTTGATACCATATTGAGAGGCCAGTCTTCTACATTTTGCGCGCAGGTCAAAGATAGAAAGTGATGGTGTGTCATCGATAAAGATAGGAGCACGTTCTAGATCTTTTACCTTTACGTTTAATTGTTCCCACTCATGTGCTTCTAACTTTCCTGTTCTAAGTTTTTCAGAACTTAATCCAGTTTCTGAAGATATTAAACGTGTAATTAATTGTACCGAACTCATCTCCAGAGAGAAAAATGCTACTGGTATATTGCTACCTACCGCAACATTACGTGCCATACTTAATGTAAAAGCTGTTTTACCCATACCTGGACGTGCAGCGATAATAATTAAATCGGACGGCTGCCATCCACTCGTTAATCGATCTAGGTCTGTAAAACCGGTAGGTATACCAGATAGACCATCACGATTTGCTATTTCTTCAATACGTTCTTTAGCCTGACGTACTAGGTCCATGGCAGTTTCTGTACTTTTTCTTATGTTACCTTGGGTTACCTCGTATAGTTTTGATTCTGCTTTATCAAGTAAATCAAATACGTCTGTAGACTCTTCATAAGACTCGTTAATAATCTCTGTAGATATTTTAATAAGACTGCGTTGAATGAATTTTTGAAGAATAATTCTTGCGTGAAATTCAATGTGCGCTGTAGAACTTACTAATTGAGATAACTGTACTAGATAATGATCACCACCAGCAGCTTCTAGTTTTTCAATTTTACGCAATTGAGCACTAACCGTTAATAGGTCGACTGGTTTCCCTTCTTTAAAGAGTAAATCAATGGCTTCAAAGATAAATTGATGGCTTTTTTGATAAAAGACATCAGGAGATAGTAGGTCTATCACCTCATCTACTCCTTTACCATCAATCATTAACGCTCCTATCACCACCTTCTCTAAATCAACTGCCTGAGGTGGTATTTTACCTTTCTCTAGGGTGACAACAGAGGTGTTTCCTGATACATTATTAGCGCGTGCTTGATTTTTTTCCATAGAACTCAAAAGTAGGTTTTAAATAAGGTTTATTAGAATAGGATGTGATAAGGTAATCAACAATTGCACCATAAAAAAAAGTTTATAACATGTTGACAACCAATGTTTTTTTTAAAAAAGCTAGTAAACTTCACTACTTATCAAAAATAAGTATGTCATTAAAATACGCTTGTTAAGTTGATAAATATTTTCCTTTTAAAATTAAAAACAAGCGGTTAAAAAAGCTACAAAATTATAAGTATAACTTTGTAGCTTTATAATGTAATAGGGTATTATAACAGGAAGTCTTATCCTTTATAAACACCCATGTTAGCATATTTATCCATACGACTATCTACTAGTTCTTTTGGATCTAGGTCTTTAAGGTCGTCGTACTGTCTTAGAATACAGTCTGCAACAGATTTAAATATCGTATCTCTGTCTTTATGCGCGCCTCCTTGCGGCTCGCGTAAGATCTCATCTACTAACTTCAGTTTTTTCATGTCAGTTGATGTAAGTTTAAGAGCATCGGCCGCTTTTTCTTTATATTCCCAGCTTCTCCATAAAATAGAAGAACAAGATTCTGGAGAGATTACCGAGTACCATGTGTTTTCTAACATAACTACTTTATCACCTACACCTATACCTAGGGCTCCACCACTTGCACCTTCACCTATAATCATAACGATAATAGGCACTTTAAGACGTGTCATCTCTAGAATGTTTCTTGCAATAGCCTCACCTTGACCGCGTTCTTCAGCTTCTAGACCTGGATAAGCTCCTGGAGTGTCAACTAATGCTACGACAGGCACACCAAATTTTTCGGCACTTTTCATTAATCTTAGTGCTTTGCGGTAACCTTCTGGATTTGCCATACCGAAATTGCGGTACTGACGTGTCTTTGTGTTAAAACCTTTTTGCTGACCTATAAACATGAAACTTTGCTCTCCTATTTTACCTAGACCACCTATCATCGCTTTGTCATCTTTAACATTGCGATCACCGTGTAGTTCTAACCAGGTGTCACCACATATAGCTTTTATATAATCTAAGGTATATGGACGGCTAGGATGACGTGACATTTGCACACGCTGCCATGCCGTAAGGTTAGCATATATATCTTTGCGAGTTGCTTTAAGCTTTTTCTCTATTTGTTTAATGGTTGCACTAACATCTACATCACTTTCCTGGCCTATTGCTAGTGTTTGCTGAAGCTTTTCTTCCAGCTCTTTAATTGGTAATTCAAATTCTAAATACTCCATATTAAGGAATTCATATTTTGGGTCAACAAATATAGTGATATGAGTTGAAGTATACGTCTAATTGATTTTGAAACTGCATGGAATTATAAAATACTCATGACCTACCTATATCAAATTAAAATACTATAAAACTGATTTAAAAACATTTGAATTATAAAACCACAGTTTTTTGAAACTTTATAAAATAGGAACAAGTTTTTCACTTTAAACAGAATGACTCCACTTGAAAACAATTATACACTTTAAAGACGTCTTAGGTAAGGAAGATCTATCTATCTCTTAGCTAGTCGCGTTTTCAATATCCCATTGCTAATTATTACCGTTAAAATAACTAAGGCACCTATATAGAATTGTGGCGTCATTTCTTCAGTATCTCCTAGTATAAGATAAGCTAGAAAAATTCCATAAACCGGTTCTAAATTTGTGGTTAACATAACGGTATAAGCACTCAAAACCTTCATCACCTTTACACTTGCTATAAAAGCATAAGCCGTACAAACTGAAGCTAGAATACCTAACCACAGCCAGTCCATTTGGGTAAGCGCTGTAGGCAGTACAAAATCTACTGGCAGGAATATAAAAAAGGTAGAAAGCAATACCACACCGCTAGACAATTCATAAAATGATATCAACGACGGTGGATGATCCTTTGCCCATTTTACATTTATAATAGAAAATACAGCACTCAAAAAAGCACTTATTAATCCTAAAGTCATACCTGTGACATACTGAGTCTCTATCTGGAAAATATAATACAGCGCACCTATGATTAATGCTCCAAAAATAAGCTCGTACCACACAAATTTCTTAGAAGTAAAAATAGGTTCTAGTAAAGCAGTAAAAAAAGCTCCCATACTCAACATAGCCAGTGTTACAGAAACATTAGATTCTTTTATAGCACCAAAGAAAGTCACCCAATGTAAGGCTATCACTATACCTGCCAGTAAAAATCCTAAAATACGTTTGCGCGGTAAAGCTCCTTTACCCACTAACTGCAATGGAATTTTTTTCCATTTCATAAAGATAAATATGAGAATTACCGCAATACTCATGCGCCACCATACTAGCGGTATAGATTCTATACTTATTAACGCACCTAGAACTGCAGTAAAACCCCAAATAAATACTATAAGATGTAAGTGTAGGTAATTGAGTAATTTATCGTCTCGCATTTCTTATCAGGAAAAGTGCCACAATGGCAAAGAATATATTAGGAAACCATACAGCAATCCATGGATCAAAGGTACTTTTCTCAGCGATCGTACCGAATACTTTATCGAGAAAAACATAAGTCATTGCGATGACTATACCTATAGCAAGATTAATTCCCATACCACCACGCTTTTTTACAGATGACACTGCGACTGCTATTATGGTAAAAATAAAAGCACTTACTGGTATAGAGGTACGCTTGTACTTCTCTACATAGTAAATATTCATATTTGCATTACCGCGCTTTTCTTCTAACTCTATAAATTCATTAAGCTTAGAATAGTGATAGGTTTCTGCGATATATTCTGACGGTGTAAGCTCTGCTATATCAAAATCAAAGAGCGTGTCTTTTTTCTGCTCCCGTTCTATCTTCTCGCCATTTTCAAGAATGATTCTTTTCTTATAACCACTTAAGGTATAAATACTATCCTTAAACTTTATACGGTTAGCATAGATCTTGTACTTCAACTCATTTTCTTCAAAATGTTCTAGTGTAAAATCAAAACCTGTCTGACTAGAAGACTGGTAATTACTGACATAAATGTAATCGTTGTCATTTATTTGCCTAAAAACATTGGTCGTTTTTTTATCACCTCCACGTTTAAAATACTTGTATTGAAACTCATTAAACCCTGCGGCAGAGTCTGGTACAAATACAGCACTGAAAATCAACGCACCTAGACAGACTATACTCGCCCCTATTATATAAGGACGTAAAAATCTATTAAAAGAAACACCAGAACTTAAAAAAGCAATTATCTCTGTGTTCATAGCCAGTTTTGATGTAAAAAACATGGTAGAGATAAAAAGGAATAATGGAAATAAGAAATTAGAAAAATACACTGTAAAATCTAACAGGTACGCAAAGACCTCACCAGCAGGAACATCCTTACTTATGATTTTCCCCACCTTTTCTGCAATGTGCACTGTTACCATGATAGGTAAAAACAGTACAAGTAACAGCAGGAATGCACCTAGGTACCTTTTTAATATGTATTTATCTAATATACTTAACACTAGAGTCTGTTATCTAATTGCTTTACCATTTTATCCTTCCATGTAGAGAAATCCCCAGCAAGAATATGCTTGCGCGCCTCTCTCATTAACCATAAATAGAAAGAAAGATTGTGTATCGTACAAATTTGTCTACCTAGCATTTCATTAACCGTAAATAGATGACGCACATAAGCCTTAGTATAAGCTGTATCTACCCATGCGTAATTTGCAGGATCTAGTGGAGAAAAATCTTCTTCCCACTTCTTGTTTTTCATATTCATAGTACCGTGAGCCGTAAAGATCATACCATTACGACCATTACGAGTAGGCATTACACAATCGAACATATCTACACCTAACGCGACATTTTCTAATAAGTTAATAGGCGTACCTACACCCATAAGGTAACGTGGCTTTTCTTTAGGTAAAATAGCTGTAACCACCTCAGTCATGGCATACATCTCTTCAGCAGGTTCTCCTACAGAGAGTCCACCTATGGCATTACCGAATTGTTCTGTTGCAGCAATAGCCTCTGCACTTTGCTTTCTTAAATCTATATAGGTACTACCTTGTACGATAGGGAAAAGTGTTTGCTTGTATCCATAAAGATCTGGCGTCTCGTTAAAACGAGTAATACATCTCTTCAACCACCTATGAGTCATATGCATACTACGTCGTGCATAATTATAATCACATGGATAAGGCGTACACTCATCAAAAGCCATAATAATATCTCCACCTATACTGCGCTGTATATCCATCGCACGCTCTGGAGTAAAAGTATGGTAAGAACCATCGATGTGAGATTTAAACTTCACACCTTCTTCTTTTATCTTTCTATTAGAACTCAAAGAATACACCTGGTAACCACCAGAATCTGTTAGAATAGGTCTGTCCCAATTCATAAACTTGTGCAGGCCGCCAGCCTTTTCTAGAATATCAGTTCCCGGGCGCAAATACAAGTGATATGTATTACCCAAAATAATATCTGGATTAACCTCTTGTTCTAACTCACGCTGGTGAACTCCTTTAACTGTACCTATTGTACCTACCGGCATAAATATAGGTGTCTCAATTTTGCCATGGTCGGTGTGGATAACTCCAGCTCTTGCCTGACTCTTTGGATCGTTTTGTAATAAATCAAATTTCATGAACGGCAAAGATACTATTTGTTAGTTATGAGTTAAGAATTAAGCGTTAAGAGTTTTTGATATGTTTCGCTTTCGCGAAAGCGAGAACAAAACCCAACCTACTACTTATCTTATATAATAGTGTACTTTTTACATATTTAAGTTCTATTGTTCACAAAACCCAGCATATCGTTAATAACTGACCTAAGTAATAAACCATCTTATAAGTCAATAGTCTTATTTTTGGAGGATCATTTAAAAACTCTAAAATGGCTGATACACAGCACTTAAAAGATTTAGTAACGCAAGTACGTCGCGATATCGTTAGACAAGTACACGCCGTAAGTAGTGGACACCCAGGTGGATCGCTAGGTTGCACAGAATTTCTAGTAACTCTATACAACGAGGTTATGGATCACGACCCATCTTTTAATATGGATGGTGTTAATGAAGACTTATTCTTCTTATCAAATGGTCATATATCTCCAGTTTTCTATAGTGTATTAGCTCGATCGGGATATTTTCCTGTAGAAGAGTTAGGTACTTTTAGAAAATTAAACTCCAGATTACAGGGCCACCCTACTACACATGAAGATTTACCTGGTGTACGTATAGCAAGCGGTTCTTTAGGTCAAGGAATGAGTGTTGCTATAGGTGCTGCTGCTGTAAAGAAATTAAACGGTGACACAAAAACGGTTTTTACTTTACATGGTGATGGTGAGTTGCAAGAAGGTCAGATCTGGGAAGCTGCTATGTACGCTGCAGCAAACGATGTAGATAATCTCATCTCTACTATCGATGTAAACGGCCAGCAAATAGACGGTAGTACAGACCAAGTTCTTGCTCTAGGTGATCTAAGAGGTAAATTTGAAGCCTTTGGGTGGAGAGTAGTTACCGTTACAAAAGGTAACGACGTAGACGCTGTTCTTGCAGGTATTAAAGAAGCTCTTACCCTAACAGGTAAAAAACAACCTGTATGTATTTTATTACACACTGAAATGGGTAATGGAATAGACTTTATGATGGGGTCTCATGCATGGCATGGAATCGCTCCTAATGACGAGCAACTTGCTGAGGCATTAAGACAGAATCCAGAAACCTTAGGCGACTATTAATTTAAAAGAGCAATCTGCCCAGCAGATTTTAGATATGAAAATTTACAAAAACACAGGAAGTAAAGACACAAGATCCGGATTTGGAGATGGACTTACTGAACTAGGACAAAAAAACGAAAACGTAGTAGCACTTTGTGCAGATCTTACTGGGTCGCTTAAAATGAATGCGTTTGCAAATAATAATCCAGAGCGTTTTTTCCAAGTAGGTATTGCCGAAGCTAACATGATGGGTATGGCTGCCGGTATGACCATAGGTGGTAAAATACCTTTTACTGGTACGTTTGCAAACTTTTCTACTGGTCGTGTATATGACCAGATCAGACAAAGTATCGCATACTCTGACAAGAATGTAAAAATATGTGCTTCTCACTCTGGATTAACTCTAGGTGAAGATGGTGCTACACACCAGATTCTTGAAGATATAGGATTAATGAAAATGCTACCAGGCATGACAGTAATCAATACTTGTGATTATAATCAAACTAAAGCAGCTACTCTAGCTATAGCTGACCATCATGGACCTGTATATTTAAGATTCGGTCGTCCTAAGGTGGCTAACTTTACTCCAGAAAATGGAGAGTTTAAAATAGGAAAAGCTGTCTTATTACAAGAAGGAACTGATGTAACAATTATTGCTACTGGACATTTAGTTTGGGAAGCACTAGAAGCTGCAAAAACCCTTAATGAAAAAGGAATAAGTGCAGAGGTGATTAATATTCACACGATAAAACCTCTGGACGAAGAGGCTATAATCAAATCTGTTAAGAAAACAGGTTGTGTAGTAACTGCTGAAGAACACAATTTCTTAGGCGGTCTAGGAGAAAGTGTTGCAAGAACTTTATCTCTTAACCATCCTACTCCACAAGAATTTGTAGCTACTAACGACACTTTTGGTGAAAGTGGAACACCAGCACAATTACTAGAGAAATATGGCTTAAATGCTGAAAATATCGCTCTTAAAGCTGAAGCGGTAATTAAAAGGAAGTAATTTACTTACACTCATAAATCAATAGAAGCCGTCTCATATAACATAATGAGGCGGTTTTTTGTTTTAGTAATTTATTTGGTAGAATTAGTTGATTCTAGATAAAAATGAAGAAGATTAAAGTTTCTTATGCGACCTTCTTCTCAAGATTATTTGCTAAAGCGTGTAATCCGAACTCTAATTCAGCTTTTTTGATGCCTTTATAAGTAAATCTTTTAAAGTTATGGCTAGATTTAATATGAGCAAAAACAGGTTCTACACCAGCGGTGCGCTGTATTCTTTTTTGCTCTCCTAACTCGCTATTAAGTCGTTGCCTAGCTATTTCTTTATGGCGCTCTAATCTGTGATTGCGCTGTTATAATTCTACAGCGAACAGATTTGTGGAATAGGCTTCTTAACGGAAGGAAAAAGCCAGTTTTACTGCTATTTAAAGTCATTAAAATTAGTATCCATACATCTGACTATTAGATATGAGGACACAAATAAACATGAATTTATCAATGTATAAAACAAAAAAAACTGCCTCAAATTAATGAGACAGTCTCTTTTTTTAATCTTTTATAACATCTTCTCTCTATGAATCTGCATCTAGATAATCAGGGACACCATCTCCATCAGAATCTAGTGCATCTATAGGATTCCCATTATTATTAGGGTCTGCATTTTCTAACGCAGTTGGTATCCCATCTCCATCATCATCATCGTCTAGATAATCAGGTATTCCATCACTATCTGTATCTAGTGCATCGCTAGGATTACCATTACCGTTAGGATCCGGACCTTCAAATCTATTCTGAATACCATCGCCATCGATATCGATATTTACTTCATTAGAGTCTAAATAACCAGGTATTCCATCACCGTCTAGATCTTCTGCATCGCTAGGATCACCATCACCATTAGGATCTGGATTTTCAAAAATAGTAGGTACTCCATCTCCGTCATCATCTGCATCTAGATAATTAAACACACCTCTCAAATCTTGATCTGTATTATCTCTATTATTTGGAGATTGTAAATCTAAATCGCCATCTAGATCTTCAAATTTTGAAAGAATACCATCACCATCATGATCCGATAGATTCACTTTTCGCAATTGGTAAGTAAATATAATAGGAGAATAGGCTGGTATACCTGCAAGAGAAGTACTAAAATACCCTAATCCAGAAGGCATAAACACCGCTCCTATTCCAGAGTCTATAAAAGAAAAAGTTCCATCACTATTTGCTGTAATATTAGTAGCCTCATTTAATTCTGACACACCAGCTGCAAAACCATCTACTACACCACCTCCTAAAGAACTCGCTCCAGGTAAATCAAACCATATAGAATTAGTAGTACCATCAAATACAGTATTATCTAATAATAGACCCTCGTATGAAACTAACGTACTGTCTGCAAAGGTAGGTCTTAGTGCACCGCCACCCTGACGTACATTTAATGTAAAATAAGTATAATCTATACCATCTCTCGATAAAACTCTAGAATTTACCTGATTTGCTAGTGGTATTTTATTAGCATTAACACCAGATATGGTATCAAAAGCGATACTAAAATCTGCTCCTACAGGGTTTGTTGCAAATTCTTCATAGTTATAAAAATGAGTATTTAAATACTCCTGTAATTCTGCAAGGTCTTCTGTATACACCTCGCCTCTATCTCTTATTACCACACCATTATCATCGTCAGATCCACAAGAGACTAACACCATTCCTATTGCTAGAAAGGAGAATAAATATTTAATTTTTTTCATCATCATTTTTTAAAGCGATCAAAGATAGTATTTTCAACTATTTTTGTAGTGTTGTGATAACGTTTAATAACAAAGCTTCTTATGCGAGTAGACAAATATTTATGGAGTGTACGATACTATAAGACCAGAAGTAAAGCGACAGATGCCGCAAAGAAAGGTCGAATTAGAGTAAATGACTCTATCGTAAAACCTGCTAGAGATGTATATCCTGGCGACATTATTCAATTGCGTAAAGATCAAATAGAATATAAAGTAGAAGTCCTAGACCTACCGGACGGCCGCGTAGGTAATAAAATCGTGAACTTATATAGACTAGATCGTACGCCTCAAGAAAATTTTGACGCAAAGAAACTCATCGCCTTAAATCAGGATTATTACCGTATTAAAGGAGAAGGAAGACCTACTAAAAAAGACCGTAGAGACCTTACTAGCGTCTTAAACCAAGAGGAGGAAGAATGAAACACGGTAAAATGTATTGGGAAAACAGATATAAAGGTAACTCTACCGGTTGGGATCTGGGCCATCCATCCTTACCGCTTACTCAAATTATAGATAATTTAAGCGACAAGAATACCAAGATACTAATTCCAGGATCTGGTAATTCTTATGAAGCGATTTATTTAATAGAATCTGGTTTTACAAATGTTACCGTACTCGATATTGCCAGCCAGCCTTTAGAGTCGATTAAAAATAAGCTGGTAATAAATGATAACATCACAACGGTGCAAGATGATTTTTTTCAACACACTGGGAAGTATGATCTAATATTAGAACAAACGTTCTTTTGCGCTTTGGAACCTCGCTTTCGCGAAAGCTATATAAAAAAAATGTCATGATCTATTAAATAAGAACGGGCATATAAAAGGTGTTCTATTTGATTTTACTTCTCAAAGAACAGAGCCGCCATACACAGGAAATAAAGAAGAATACATCAAGTTATTTGAGAAAAAATTTAACATCATTAATATGAATAGATGCCATACATCTGAAGATTCTAGAAAGGGAAAGGAACTCTTAATAAATATGAAAAAGAAATGATTAAAAATGAAATTCTAGACCATAACCAGGTACAGCATAAGATAAGAAGAATTGCTTATCAAATAGCCGAAGTATATTTGAATCACGACCGCATTATTCTAGCAGGAATAATAGGCGGCGGTTACACCTTTGCAAAAGAGTTAAAAAAAGCCTTATCTAAAATAATAGACACAGAAATCGTATTGTGTAAAGTAATAATAGATAAGACCGACCCACTTGCGGCTATTCAAACCAGCATACCGACTAGTGAATACGAGAACAAAGGAGTTATTATTTGTGATGACGTACTTAATAGCGGCACTACCTTAATCTACGCTGTAAAACATTTCTTAAATGTACCACTAGACCGATTAAAAACTGCTGTACTAGTAAATAGAAACCACAAAAAATATCCCGTAAAAGCAGACTTTAAAGGACTCTCTCTCTCCACAACTATTGAAGAACATATAGAGGTGCAACTAGAGAAAAAACCTTTTAACGTGATGCTAGAATAAACTAGCCGCTATTTGCTGTGCCACTTCTCTTGGTGTTTCTTCATCTACTTTTATTTTAAAACTGGCCTGATTATAAAACGGTCTACGTTCAAATAAATGCTTTCCTATAAATTCTAACATCTCTTCTTCAGAATTTACATTCTTAAGAAGAGGTCTTTGATCTTTCTCTTTTATTAACCTGGCAGATAATACAGGTATAGGAATATCTAAATAGACAGTTTTTACATCTTCTAGATTATTTAGATAATTCATAGAATCAAAATAACAGGGTGTACCACCACCTAATGATAAAACCATGTTTTTATCTAAACTCATTAATTTTTCTAAAACTACTTTTTCCTTCTTTCTGAAGTAAATTGCACCTTTAGTCTGAAAAATTTCAGAAATTTTAATTTTTTCTTCTTTTTCTATTTCTGAATCTAAATCTAAGAAATCAAAAGAGATATCACTTGCAAGACACTGACCTACAGTAGATTTACCTGACCCCATGTACCCTATTAAAATAATTTTAAACGCCATTTTCTATCGTTTTCTAATTAAAACTAAATTTTTTTTAAAAATAATCTAAAAATAATTAGGTCGTAACAAATAAAAAGACGTATCTTTGCAACCGCTAACACGAAGATCTGGTAGCTCAGTTGGCAGAGCATCTCCCTTTTAAGGAGAGGGTCCTGGGTTCGAGCCCCAGCCAGATCACAACAATTGTTAACGAAAAAGTCCTTAATTTATTAAGGACTTTTTTTATTTACCTGGGTGCTGAAATTGGTAGACAGGCACGGTTGAGGGCCGTGTGTACTTTGTACGTGTGGGTTCAAGTCCCATTCCAGGTACAGTAAAAAAGCTAGATAATATTTATGTTATCTAGCTTTTAAATTTTATGACCTATTATTCATTATTTTTTATATCGGACTCTGTACTTATCATATCTATTTAAAATGGATTCTTAAAATAGATCAAGACCAAAAGTTGTAGGATTTTAGAATTATGCAAAAATATTAGTTACTAAGTAAGTTACGCTTTCAAGATAACAAATTCAAAACCATCACTGGACCTTATTATATAATTACAATTAAAAAAAAGCAAATACACCAAATAGCTCTTTACGCTTAAAAACATATTAATTAAGCTCTGCAAACAACTTAAATAATATGAAATCATACCGATATTCACGCCTACCACGCCTACCAATAGACCTATTTACTATAACCATTATCTATCTAATGGATGGATACTAAATAAAATCAGTCCTTAAGTTTTGTAAGTATAAAATACAGAATGAGAAAGATACATAAATTATTGCTAGAATCCCATTTACCATTATCGTGAGGGCTATATAAACAGTCCTAATGCTTTGTTTACATAATCTTTATAAATAAAACCTGTACTGTAAAGCAATGGTTAGACCATCCTAGTTACTAAGTAAGTTACGGTTTCAAGATAGCAAATTCAAAAACATCACTGGACCTTATTATATAATTAAGGTGCTTTTTTCACGCAAGAAAACGAGTATAGACTATATACATACAAACCTCATTAAATTTACCGAGCATTTACTTTAATAGTTAATTAAATATCAATTTAGTTCATGATAATTAATTTTGTTTAACTTTACCCAGTAATAAGCAAACAAAATAAATTTTGATAAAAAGTAAATTCAGTATTAAAGACCTAGAGAATTTGAGTGGTATTAAATCACACACAATAAGAATCTGGGAAAAAAGATACAATTTATTAGAACCAGACAGAACTGAAACTAATATAAGAACATATGATCTCAGTGCGTTGCGCAAGATTTTAAATGTTAGCTATCTCAAAAACGCTGGTATAAAAATTTCTACCATTGCTAGTTTAACTACTAGTGATATTGAGGCGCAAGTACGTAACCTAGCTATAAGAAACAATAAAAATGATCATGCTATACAAGAATTAAAACTTGCGATGGTTAACTTTGATCAGGCTATGTTTAGTAGAGTATATGACTCTGTGTTGCAAGAGGTAGGATTTACAGGTGTTTTTTATGATTTATTCATTCCCTTTTTAGAAGAATTAGGCTTTTTATGGCAGTCTAAAACTATCAATATTGCCCATGAACATTTTATAAGTCATTTGATTAAACAAAAAGTCCTTATTAATCTAGAAAAAGTACAGTACCAGCCCAAAAATGATAGCGATAATTTCTATGTTCTATTTTTACCTGAAAATGAAATGCATGATCTAGGTTTATTATTTCTAAATTATGAGCTGCTTAAAAGAGGTAACAAAACTATTTACCTAGGTGCGAGTATGGTATTAGATCATTTAACTTTTTTAAAAAACAACGGCATTACGCCTACATACATAACCTACGTAACGGTACAGCCAGTAGAAAAAGAACTGCCATCTTTCCTTAAGAAATTTAATCGTAAAGTAGCACGAGAAAGTGATACAGAGCTATGGATTTTAGGTCATATGGCTCAAAAGATAAAAACAGAACATTTGTCTGATAACCACAAAGTATTTAAGGGTATATCAGACCTTATTAATAACATACCTCAATTAGTAGAAGCATGAATAAAGTAGCAGTAATAGGGTCAGGGTTTTCATCACTTGCAGCGGCTTGTTATCTTGCAAGAGATGGTTATGAGGTTACCATGTATGAAAAAAATGACACTGTAGGCGGTAGAGCGCGCAGACTTGTTAAAGATGGTTTTACCTTTGACATAGGGCCATCGTGGTACTGGATGCCAGATATTTTTGAAAGATTCTTTGCAGATTTCAATAAAAAACCATCTGATTATTATCAATTAGATAAGCTTAACCCTGCATACTCTGTGGTGTTTGAAGATGATAAAATTGAAATAGCAGATAATCTAGAAGACATTAAAGCTACTTTTGAAAAAGTAGAAAAAGGCAGTTCTAAACCTTTACAACAATTTATGTCTAAGGCCGAGGAAAACTATGAGATAGCTATTAAAAACCTAGTCTATAGACCTGGAGAATCTCCTATTGAGTTGATTACACCACAAACCGCTCAAAAAGTAGGGGCATTTATAGGTAATGTTTCTAAAGATGTAAGGAAGAAATTTACTAACCCTAAATTAGTTAGTATATTAGAATTCCCTGTTTTATTTCTAGGAGCTACGCCTCAAAATACGCCTAGCTTTTACAACTTCATGAATTATGCAGATTTTGGCCTTGGGACATGGCATCCTAAAGGCGGTATGTATGAAGTGATTATAGCCATGAAAAAACTAGCTGAAGATCTAGGTGTAGTCATTAAAACAGAAAGTCCTATAGAAAAAATTCTTGTTGATCAAAAAGGTAGGATAGAAGGACTAATGACTAAGGGACAAAAACACCTCTACCCTATTGTTCTCTCTGGAGCTGACTATCATCACTCTGAAACATTATTACCTGAAAAACACCGACAGTACTCTGAATCCTATTGGGATAAAAAAACCTTTGCTCCTAGCTCACTTATTTTTTATGTAGGGTTTGATAAAAAATTAAAGAATATAGATCACCATAATTTATTCTTTGACACTGATTTTACAAAACATGCAAATGAAATCTATGAAGACCCTAAATGGCCAGAAGAACCTCTGTTTTATGCTAACTTTACGTCCATAACAGATCCTTCTACAGCACCTGCAGGTTGTGAAAATGGCTTTTTCCTAATTCCGCTAGCCCCAGATTTAGAAGACACCCCAGAATTAAGAGAAGAATATTTTAATAAAATCATAAAAAGATTTGAATTAAGAACAGAACAAAATGTAACAGATCATATTATATTTAAAGAATCGTTTTGTGTTAATGATTTTATATCACAATACAATAGTTATAAAGGTAATGCCTATGGAATGGCAAACACTTTATTACAAACTGCTTTTCTTAGACCTAATTTGAGAAGTCGCAAAGTTAAAAACCTATATTTTACAGGTCAGTTAACAGTACCAGGTCCTGGAGTGCCACCGTCTCTTATATCTGGAAAACTAGCCGCTGAACTTATTAAAAAAAATGACCAATAATGAAAAGCTTATTTGATAAAGTATCAAGAGAATGCAGTAGAGCTGTTACACATAATTACAGTACATCATTCTCACTAGCCAGTAAAATGTTAGGACCTAGCATACGTCAGGACATTCATAATATTTATGGATTTGTAAGATTTGCAGACGAGATCGTGGACACTTTTCACGATTATGATAAACGTACCTTATTAGATCGTTTTGAAGAAGATGTAAAAAAAGCTATCGATGATAAGATTAGCCTTAACCCCATTCTTAACTCATTTCAAGAAACGGTTAATAAATACGATATTACACCAGATATGTATGGTGCATTCATACATAGCATGCGTCTAGACCTAGATAAATCCATATATCTAACTGACGAAGAATATAGAAACTATATCTATGGTAGTGCAGACGTTGTAGGACTTATGTCTTTAAAAGTCTTTGTAAAAGGTGACATGAAAAAGTATAACGACCTTAAAGATGACGCCATGAGATTAGGTAGTGCTTTTCAAAAGGTAAACTTTTTAAGAGATCTAAAAGCAGATCTTGATACGCTAGAAAGAAGCTATTTCCCCAATACAGATCTACATGATTTAAGTGAAGAAGATAAAGCAAGACTCATTCAAGAAATTAAAGAAGACTTTGATGCCGGTCTCAAAGGTATTCAAAGATTACCTATGGAGGCAAAATTAGGTGTTTATACCGCTTACACCTATTATAGAAGACTCCTAACTAGATTAGAACGCACACCTTCTAAAGAAATTAGAAACGCAAGAATACGTGTTCCTAACTACGAAAAAATGTTCCTGCTATCTAAAGGTTACATGGCCTATAAACTCAATATGATCTAAACATGAATGCACTATACTGGATAAGTATTTTCATTGCTACATTTTGCATCATGGAATTTAACGCCTGGTGGATGCACAAGTACGTAATGCACGGCTTTTTATGGAATCTTCATGAAGATCACCATCATAAAAAACACAACAGTTGGTTTGAGAAAAACGACTTCTTTTTTGTCTTCTATGCTGTAATAAGTATAGGACTTAAATTAATACATAGCTTTTATGACATCTGGTGGACCTTACCATTAAGCGCTGGTATTCTAGCATATGGTATCGCCTATTTTGTGGTACATGATGTTTTTATACACCAGCGTTTTAAATGGCTGCGCAAAGCAAATAACAAATATGCCAAAGGATTGCGACGCGCTCATAAAATGCACCACAAGCATTTAGGTAAAGAAGATGGAGAAAACTTCGGTATGCTAGTTGTCCCATTTAAGTATTTTAAATAGTTATGAAAACAGCCATAGTCATAGGCGCTGGAATAGGTGGTCTTGCCATAGCTTTGAGACTCAAGAAACAAGCCTATCATGTTATAGTAATTGAAAAAAATGACTATGCAGGTGGTAAACTACACGCCATAGATCAAGATGGATATCGATTTGATCTAGGTCCATCGTTATTCACATTACCTCATCTTATTGATGATTTGTTGCAACTATTTCCAGAACATGAAAACTTATTTTCTTACCGTTCTAAACAGGTAGCTTGTCACTATTTTTGGGAAGATGGCACCGTTTTTAAAGCCAGTACTAATTCACAAGAATTTGTCCGTACTGCGGCTACCGTATTTAATGAAAATGAAAAAACGCTATACTCCTATCTTCAAAAAAGCAAAAAGAAATACAACCTTACTAAAAGTTTATTCTTAGAGAAATCACTTCACAAAGCATCTACTTACCTATCGATGGATACGTTAAAAGCATTAATCAACACCCCATTTTTAGGCATTTCAAATACACTAGATCAGGAAAACCAAGTTTTTAAAAATCCCAAACTGACTCAGCTATTTAATAGATATGCTACCTATAATGGATCTTCTCCTTATCAGACACCTGGTATTATGAGCATGATTCCTCATTTAGAATTGAGTTTAGGAACTTATTACCCAGACGGTGGTATGCACAACATTTCACAATCATTATTTGAAATGGGTGAAAAGGTGGGAATAGAATTCCGCTTTCGCGAAAGCGTAACTCACATCAATCATCTCGATAAACAAGTTACCGGTATCACCACAGATAGTGCGACTTATGAAGCAGATCTCGTTGTTTCTAATATGGACATCTATCCTACTTATCGCAACTTAATGAAGGATGTGAAAGCGCCAGAAAAGACACTCAATCAAGAACGATCTAGCAGTGCGCTTATTTTTTATTGGGGAATCGATAGAATTTTCCCAGAACTGGACCTGCACAACATTTTGTTTTCTGAAGATTATCAAACTGAATTTGAACATATATTTAAGCACAAAACCTTATCAAAAGATCCTACTGTTTACATTAATATAACTAGTAAAGAATCCCAAGGAGATGCTCCCGTCGGACATGAAAACTGGTTTGTGATGATTAACGCACCAGGAGATTATGGTCAGAACTGGGAACAAATCGTGAAAGAAGCTAAACAGGACATTATCGATAAAATTGAAAAATGTCTAGGTGTAAATATTTCAAATCATATTAAAACTGAATACATCCTAACACCTCAAGGTATCGAGGCTAATACGAGTTCTTACAGAGGTGCACTTTACGGCGCCGCTAGTAATGATAAATTTGCTGCATTTTTAAGACATCCTAATTTTAATAAACAAATAAAAAATCTCTATCATGTAGGTGGCTCTGTCCATCCTGGTGGTGGTATTCCATTATGTTTATTGAGCGCACAAATCACAGCAGATCTTATCAATAAATCAAATACATGAGAATAACAATCCTATTTTTATGGATCATTCACATAGCTGCCATTATAGGTATCGCTATGGGCTATGAAGATTTTTTCTTGCCTAAGTCACCATTTACCATGGTTTACTTACTATTTCTATTGATATTCTTTTTCAAGATAGAATCACCTAAGGCAGTGCTGTTATTTATCGGTTTTATGTGCACTGGCATACTAGTAGAATGGATAGGTGTTCATACAGGTAGCTTATTCGGCGATTATTATTACGGTTCAAATTTCGGCCCTAAGTTAGATGGAATCCCTGTGCTGATAGGTGTTAACTGGGCCTTACTTACATTTACAACACATATTATTGCAAAGAAGTTTTTTAAATCTTCTATAGCCATTATCGCTAGTGGCGCGACGCTTATGGTAGGTCTAGATTTCTTTCTAGAACAAATATGTGATTTTGCCGGTTTCTGGCATTTTAAAAATGGTGCAGGCTGGTATAACTATATTTGCTGGTATGTGGTAGCTGCTATTTTACATGCTGTAGCATTACATTTTAAACTCAAAGGAAATAAAATCCTATCTTATCATTTATATGGTGTACAACTTCTCTTTGCAATAGGTCTATGGATAGTCATTACGATATAGCCATAATAGGCATGGGCTGCGCTGGCAGCCACATTGTACAAGAATTACTGCGCCGTAAAGTGCATCTTAACATCCTTATTATAGATGATTTTAAAGCGGCTTCATTAGATAAAACTTGGTCTTTTTGGGAAAAAGGTAAAGGTAAATGGGATCATTTAATCTCTCACAGTTGGAAAAAAGGCAGCTACATAATGCCTCATGATTTTATAGGCCTAGACATCGATCCATATGTATACAAGACTATTGAGAGTCGTGATTTTATCGCTTTCGCGAAAGCGGAATTACAACAAAAACCTAATTTCACATTAATAGAAGATAAAGTTCAAAGCGTGTCCAGCGGCGATATTAAAAAAATAGTTTGTGAACAGGGTACTGTAACCGCATCTGTAGTTTTAGACAGTCGTATAGATCCAAAGTTTTTTCAAGATACTAAAGCTACTACTCTACAGCAACATTTTAAGGGTTGGGTAATAAAAACCCAGCAACCTACTTTTGATCCAGAGGTATTTACCATGATGGATTATAGGTTAAGAGATGCTGGCACGACCAGCTTTACCTACGTTTTACCTTATTCTACAACACAAGCTCTTGTAGAATTTACCTATTTTTCTAAAGATGTGGTAAGCGATGCTACTTATGAAAAGTACCTGCAAGAATATATTACAAAGTACCTGCACCTGACTCAATATTCTATTGAAAAAACAGAGCAAGGTATCATACCTATGACCTCCTATAAATTTGAGCAGCACCATAGAAAAAACCATTTAAAAATAGGCACCGCTGGTGGTTGGGTAAAACCATCTACTGGTTATAGTTTTAAAATGAGTGAAAAAAAAGCAGCACAATTAGTAGATAATATGTTATCAAAACGTGAGCTGACTCATGGTATGATTTCAAAGAAATTTGGCTTTTATGATGATATCATGCTGGATGTATTACACGGCGATAATGGACGAGGACATGAGGTTTTTCATACCTTATATAAAAAAAATAAGATACAGACTATCTTCCGTTTTCTAGACCAAGAAACTAGTTTGAGTCAGGAGCTAGGTATTATGTTGCCCATGACATCGGCTGCATTTTTAAGTGCTTTCTTTAAAAAATTATTTTAATTATTTAAGGCTTTCAGGTATTTCAAAGTCTGCCCATGTTCCCTTAATTTTAAAGGGCTGAAATCTAGTAAACAGCTCTTCTTTATACCATTGTAATGCCTGTGTTTGTTGTACTGCGTGTCTATGATTCTGACTGCGGTAAGCAAATTTCTTTAAAGCTCTTGCGTCGTTCCACAGGCTGAAAGTAGCCATTTGAGTTACTGGTCGCTCTCCTACTCCTGCGGTGAATAGTAAATTAGGATTATCGATTAAATCTATTTGTGATGTAGGGACATAATCCCAAAATTTCTTAAGCATTTTAAGTTTAATGGTTGCTCTAGTAATAACCGTTATAAAATCGTTATCCTCAACTAAGTTCTCACTCACCTCAAACGGATTTTTCTTAGACCACTGTCCATGGGCTTTTATACATTTCATATAGAAAGTAAGCTGGTTAGAACTGTTCTTTAGGTATCGATTGTATAAATTAGAATTGGTAAAAAAGCTTTTTGCAGACTCTTCATTCTCCCATACTTGTAATAATCCATAAACACTCCAGTCTGGTTTGGGATCAAAATTTTCCTTACCAGAACCTAACAGCTTATAAAACTCTAGTCCAGCTGTCTTTTTTAATGGACTGTGCGCAAACTGCATCATTCCAAAAGCCCAAACTTTTTGTTTAAAGCTAGGATATTTAAAAAAAGTGAGTGTTGTTATTTGTTGAGACATAGCAACAAAGATAGATGGCAATACAATTAAAATGGTTAATTTACTGTAGTAAAATTTAAGTTTAAGTGGCTTAATTATACTATTTATTCAGTAATGAGCATTTGTAACTGTTGCTTTAAGAGTTGAGTATTTGTAAAGCTATTCATAACACTAAGTTGTTTTTTAGCGCGCGTTTGCAACGCGTGCTCCACAAGCTGAGCATTTGTAATGCGATTCACAAAATGCTATATTGCTTCTATGTCAGAACGGTATAAAGTAAAAGATCAAGAAGAGAACTATTTATTACATTAACCGTGGTAAAATGGATCGATTTATTTACAAGAGATCGATACGTTCATGTCGTAGAAGATTCAATCAATCATTGCATTAAAGAAAAAGGGCTCCTAGTTTATGCTTATGTAATTATGCCTAGCCATCTTCACATGATTGTAGGAACAAAAGGTCAACCTATTAATGAGATTATTAGAGATCTGAAAAAATCCACTGCAAAAAAGATCATTGATACCATCAATGAACCTGGAGAAAGCCGCAAAGACTGGTTATTAGAAACGTTTTCTTTTTTGGCAAACAAATCAAAAAGACACACAAATTATAAAGTATGGAAAGATGGTTTTCATCCTAAAATAACGGATAGAACAAAAAAGTTAGAAGCCGCATTTAATTACATTCACTATAATCCAATTGAAGCAGGTTATGTAAAGGAAGAGCACCACTGGGTTCATAGTAGTGCTAATGCTTATTTAGATCACGGAACCTGTAATATTCAAATAACAAAATGGTTTTATACCAATTTAGTTCTTAAATGCCGCATAAAAAGCTTTTAGATAATGATGATTTCCTGTGATTGATTTTATAGTTTGATTGTCCATTTTTTTTACCATTTCAC
>NZ_CANLXZ010000004.1 GCF_947495285.1 uncultured Nonlabens sp.
AATTCAAGAACAGTATTTTTCATAAAACAATTACCAGAATGGTAGAAGCTAAACCAGTTTATCAAAATCAAATTAAACAGAGCCTAAGCGTATAACTCAGTAAAATAATTCAAATTAAAGGGATTTTATTTTAAGATGATTTTGTAATTATTGTAACAAATCATGGAGGAACTATTCAATTGGCGTCACTATTCCATAAAGAACAAAAAGATTACAGATACATAACTATGACAGGTTATCCTCAATTATGAGATGAATGATAAGTCGCAGAGTTAATTACATCATTAAATATGAAGGAAGTAGTAGTGATTTAGAATTTGATATATTACCTCAAACTATTAATTTTCGAGACACAATTATTACTAATTCATATCTAATAAATATAAATAAAGATCAAGAAATAGATTATTATATTGCCGATGCAACTTGGAAAAATATGGTCAATGAGATAATACAGTGGATTTATGATAATGGTGGTGTAGCTAATTTATCACGAGATAATTTTCAACATCATATTGATAGAGACGAATTAACAGATTATCTTGAGGAAAATATAACCTTAGACCAATTAACGGATAACTAATGAGAAAGATGTTACTAACTACAGCTGTTGTTTTTATAGGCTTTATACTGATGTCTTATATAAAAGTATTTACTGTAAGCTTGCTTCCATTTACTCTTATTCTATTATTTTTCACGCAATACTGTCATTGTAGAATAAATAATATGATGAGAGTAATAGGTAAACATTTATTATGTCTTTTTTCTGGTATTAGTATCTTCTTTTTATCGTTATTTTTATTGAAATTATATCATGACTATTTTAGTACAACAGATTCAAATAGAGGACGATTGTTTGATATGATTATATTTTTTATCTATCCCATGGGGAATTTTTTATTCTATAAGTTTATTTTTAAATTAAATTATTGGACTATATTTATTGGCTTTATGTTTTCTATATTGCTATTTATATGGAGACAATCTGGCGGAGGCTATTTTTTTGAAAGTGTTCAAAATTTGGTGTCATCAAGATATATTTTAGCCCATTTTACAATTTTAATAGTTTTACATTTTATTTTTATTTATAAAGGTAGAAATGAACATATTCTCAAAGAATGAAGTTGCAAGTCGTTTGATTATATAAAAAAACCACCGAACGAAAAACGTAGTTTTTCATGGGTGCGACAGTAACCGCTGGTGATTTCGCTGGCAATTCCGGAAAAACCGGTAATGCAAAGGGGAAAATCGTTACTGCGCACGTACGTACACATAGATGTTTTGAAAAAACAAACTAATGGTTCTTGCTCATACGTTAATCCGGTGGACTATATTTAAACTAAGTTTGACAATAACGGAACCGTTATTGAATCTGAAGATTGTCAATAATATTTTTAAACTAATAATTATGAAAACATTTATTTTTTTCACGTTGATACTTATCTCTTCCCTTTGTAGAGGTCAGGTTACTATTGATATAAACGACATATCACTAGACGGTGTGCAGATAACTCAAATTCAGAGAAGTGCATTAAGTCAACTATTTGGAGCAACAACTAATTGTGAGACTCAAGGAGAATTACATAATAACTTTTTTTCATGTACTGCTAATTCAAATTATTTCACATTTGACGATTATTCTGTGTTAAATACTATTGAGGTTGAAAACCCTACATCAATTTTCGAAATAGAGTCTAATTCCTTTTCACTAGGAAGTTCAATAAGTTCAATGATAATTAGCTATCCTAATGCTTTAAGAATTTCTGCCAATGGCGAGCACTATTTGTTATTTGTAATATCTTATATTGATGATCAAGGAAATACACAAATATCTGACACAAACGTTGAAATAGCATATTCAAGTGATACCTATTTGATCAGATCAATTAGTTATTTTTCAATACCATAGAGGGATTTTCCCTGGTTTCAGTTAATTGGACAATAATTTCTAAATATTTTAGATGATGTCAAGTCAGTATTGTTTCTATTTCTTTCTTTGCGATTAAAACGACTAGTCATTTTTGTTAAGTTTAGAAATTTTATTTAAAGCTTTATAATTCTTTAACATTTGATATACTTATTTAAGAAGTATCGAATACGCTAACTTATTTTTATATAAAAACCTCCCATGAAAAACGTAGTTTTTCATGGGAGGTTTTTGAATTCTGAGAATGCAATAGAGTTTATTCTCTTTAATCTAATATCTTACTCGGCAACACTACCTTGAATTACCGTGGTAGAGCGATCTATTTTTTTAATCAAGCCTTGTAATGCTTTTCCTGGACCTACTTCTATAAATTCTGTAGCGCCATCTTTGATCATTTCTTGAATAGACTGTGTCCATTTTACAGGTGCAGTAAGCTGGTAGATAAGATTGGTCTTAATATCATCTGTGTTTTCAACGGCAAATGTGGTTACATTTTGATAAATAGGACACATAGGCTTATTGAATTCTGTACTTTCTATTGCTTTAGCAAGTTCTTCTCTCGCTGGCTCCATTAAAGGAGAGTGAAAAGCCCCACCTACTGGTAAAATTAAAGCTCTTTTTGCTCCTTTTTCTTTTAAGATTTCGCAAGCTTTTTCTACTGCAGGAATAGCTCCTGAAATTACTAACTGTCCAGGACAGTTATAATTTGCTGCTACTACAACACCTTCTACATCTTTACAAACTTTCTCCACGTCTTCGTCTGCCATACCTATAATGGCTGCCATAGTACTAGCCTGGTGCTCACAAGCTGCTTGCATGGCAAGAGCGCGTTTTGAAACTATTTTTAACCCATCTTCAAAGGTTAATGCACCTGCTGCAGTAAGCGCACTTAATTCACCTAGTGAGTGTCCTGCTACCATATCTGGTGCAAAATCATCACCCATCATTTTTGCAAGAACAACAGAGTGAATGAATATAGCCGGTTGGGTAACTTTAGTTTCTTTTAATTCTTCAGCCGTTCCTTCAAACATGATTTTTGAAATCTCAAAACCTAGAATTTCATCTGCTTTTAAGAATAATTCTTTTGCTGCTGGATAAGTATCGTATAAGTCTTTACCCATTCCTGTAAATTGAGCTCCTTGACCTGGAAAAACGTATGCCTTCATTTTATTTTCGTTAGTTAAAGCGGTAAAAATAATGTAATAACTATTAATTACTAAAAGAACTGTATAGAAGTCTCAGTTTTCAGTTGCAGTTTGCAATCTTAGTATCAGTTTTATTTTTCACTTCGTTAAAAAAAAATATGACCAGTAGTAGTGTGTTACTCTTTTCCTACTCCAAATTTCTCTGGATTGTTGATCATATAATTAATTAGTTTCCCAACTTCTTTAGATTTTGCAAGCAAAGGCTCTTGCTGAGATTCGGTAATGTACTGACAAGCTAGAGCATATTTTAACCAAACCAAAGTTTCTGAATTTTCTCCATCTGCATCTGTTAGTTTACTTATAAAATGTTTTGGATACCGTCTTTTTCTATAAGCTTCAGCAATATTAGCATTAACACTCCTAGAAGATCTTCTAATTTGATCGGTTAGACTGTATTTTTCTTCATTTGGAAACGACTTACTTAATTTAAAAATTTCCATTGCATTTTCAAAAGCCTTTTTGTAAGCTAATAAATCTTCAAAATCCATTGCGTCTATTTTATTAATTGCTAGATTCAATATTTCAAATTAGATAGGAGATCACATTATTCACAACTAATTAACTCTGTTACTAAATCTCCATAACTAATTAAACCTGTGACTGAAACCTGCGACTGCGACTAAAAATCTACTTCCTCACCCAAGTCTCATAATCAAAACTATAAGCATGTTTCTCATCTGCAGGATGGTGTAGTGATGTTTTTATCTCCCATTTTGTAGTATCTATTTTTGGGAAATATGTATCTACGTCAAATGTGCCGTGAACCCTCGTTAGCTCTATCTCATTAGATATAGACATGGCTAGTTTGTAAATCTCGCCGCCACCTATAATAAAGGGATTACTATCACCAGTCGTAGTGGCAAGAGCAGTTTCTATATCGTGAACTACTATACCGCCGTCTGCTCTGTAATTTTTATCTCTAGTTAGTATTACATGAGTGCGATTAGGTAATGGCTTAGGGAAACTTTCAAAAGTTTTACGTCCCATAATGATGTGATGTCCTGTGGTAAGTGATTTAAATCTTTTAAAATCATCTGGTAAATGCCATACCAGATCACCATCTTTACCCAGCTCATTATTCATTCCTGCAGCTGCGATCATAGTAATTTTACGATTTGCATTAGGATTATCTATAGATAACGTGGTTTTAGGAGCTACGTATTCCTTTTGTACTTTCTTTTCTAATTGTGTGATGCGTTCTTTTTGTTTCTGCACCAGTGTTGCATATTGTCTTTTCTCCCAGTCAGGACCTAGCAGTCTTTTAGTAATAAACACATTAAATGTGTGGTAACAAAGTAAGAGTAGCCATGCAAAAATCACCCATATCCACCATTCTATATCTAGAATACGTACAGGTTCTACTTTCATGAGCACCTGACTAATTATGATTAGTCCCACTGCGCCTACCAGAAAAACAATAAAATGTGTAAAGAGACCACGTTTTTGCTTAATGCGTTTTTGCGCATTCTCGATCATCTCTTTTTGCTCTAAATCAATTCCAGGTATATCTTTTTTCTTTCTACCGAACATTCTAGTTATTTTTATACTCAAATTTACGCTATTATCCACATAGACGTTCTTAGCAATTGTATAAAATGATCGATCAATTTCCTATTCTTAAAGAATACACTTATCTCAATACGGCAAATCATGGCTTACTGTCTCAAGATATAGTAGACTATCGCGCTTCTCTAGATTTAAAAATGCGAGATCAGGCTTCTCTTTTTACTAATAATCGCAATGTGTTTATAGATGAAGTTAGACACACGATAGCAAATTTTATGGACGCCGATGCTGATTTTACAGCAGTGATTCCTAATTTTTCTACTGCTTTTAATACCTTAATTAACAGTATAGACGCCACAAGTAGTTTTTTACTTTTAAAAGAGGACTATCCATCAATTAATAATCCAGTAGAGGCTCGTGGATTTAAAACGCATCATGTAGGTATTGATGAGCAAATGGAGCAAAATATTAGGGCAGTGTGTGAGAAGGAGCAGCCAGATTTTTTCTGTTTTTCTATGGTACAATACATATCTGGTATTAAGATGGACTTAGATTTCTTGAACGATCTAAAAAAACGATTTCCTAAGATAATTCTCATTGCAGATTTTACTCAGTATGTAGGTTTTGAAGAGTTCCGCTTTCGCGAAAGCGGAATAGACACCATCATCGCGTCCTGTTATAAATGGTTGCATGCAGGAGATGGGAATGGTTTTATATGCATGAAAGAAGAGGTACAGGAAGTTATTTTTCCTATTAAGAATCTACATGGTAATGCAAATAGCGGGATAAAGTCTAACGTAAATTTTATAAGCACTTTTGAACCTGGGCACCAAGATATGATGGCTTTTGGCACGCTGCAACAAGCTATTATTAAGGTACACGAATTGGGATGGAAAACAATGAGTGAACCTGTAAAGAAGCTAGCGCTTAAAGCAAAACTAGCTTTTCAAGAAAGAGAATTACTTTCTACCGTGGTTTGTGCTAGAAAAAATCACTCTTCTATTTTTAATATAAAAGGAGATCAAGAGCTATATGACAAATTACTAGAACATAAAATTGTTACCTCCTTGCGAGGCGATGGGCTTAGAATAAGTTTCTCTTATTTTAATACAGAAGAGGATCTAATTAAGTTATTGAATGTCTTAGATTTGTAGGGCTATAATCACAATTTATGAAAAATGTCTTTGCACTTTGCCTCATTTTATTTGCACCGTTATGTTTTGCCCAAAATAGTAATGACTGTATAGACTCCATCTTACTTTGTGGCGATACAGAACTAGGAATAATACCCTCTGGTGTAGGAAGCAATGAGTTTGCACAATCTGGTAATCCAGTGCCCAGTTGTTTTAATTTTCAGACAGATCAAGCCTGGTTTAGGGTAGATATAGAGACTACAGGAACTTTTAGTTTTGTATTAACACCAGACACACCTCAGGCCGATTATGATTTTGCGGTTTTCGGACCGGTAATAAATTGCGATAATCTCGGGCCTGCCATACGTTGCTCTAGCACAAGTCCATCTGAAGCTGGTGTTACAGGTGATACAGGTCTTAACGACACAGAAACCGACCTTACAGAAGGTCCTGGTGCAAATGGAAACGGTTTTTTACGAGAAATAACTGTTACGGCAGGAGATGTTTATTATATCATAATAGGTCTAGCAGCAGGAAATGGTGGTTTTTCTCTGTCCACTAGCGGTAGTGCTGCGTTGCCACCTTCTCCTACGGCACACGCTGTTGCAAATCTAGATGTTTGTGATAATCTAGGAGCACAGGATGGTTTTAGAGAATTTGATTTCACATCACTCGATGCAGATGTGCTACTCGGGCAAGCTAATACCACAGTGACTTATCATGAATCTCTTAATGATGCTAACCTAGGTATTAACGCACTTACTTTTCCTTATGCTAATGTTTCAAATCCGCAGGAGATATTTGTGCGTGTTATAAGAAATGATTCTAACTGTGCCGATTTTACAAAGTTTACTGTAGAGGTAGAAGATACGGGCGTGGATACAGATATAGATCCTTTTATTATATGTTCTGATAATGCTACTGAGGTTTTTGATTACAATACGGTAATTGATACTCTAGTCCCTAATAATGCTAACTTAAACATTTCTTACCATCTTAGTTTTGCAGACGCTAGTAGTGATAGTAATCCACAAGGGTCTGTATTTACAGCAACCACTACCGAAGAGTTTTATTTCATTAAAATAATCGATCCTACAGGGCGTGCGTGTGAATACATTTTAATTACGTCTCTTTTTGTTGCAAATCCACCATTGATCGCTACTCCTTCCGAATTTGTATTATGTGATGATGATTTTGATGGTTTTTTAAATGTCACCTTAAGTAGTCAAAATGATGATATTTTAAATGGTCTAGACCCAGCTTTACATCAGGTACTATTTTATGAGACAGCTATCGATCGTGCTCTGCAGCAAAACGCATTAGGTAATACGATAACCACAACCCAAAATCGGCAACCTATTTATGTACGTGTTATAGAAACCAGTACATTATGTTTTGCAGATGTTGAATTTGATTTACTCATTAATCCGCTACCTGTGCTTGCTGCCCAAGATACTATTACTGTTTGTGTAGATGCTGTAAACCCAACTAGAATAAGGGTAGAGACAGGTTTTGATTTTTATGAGTGGAGTACAGGAGAGATGGGTGCTGCCTTAAACAGTATCGAGATAGATCAACCAGGAGATTACACTGTGACAGTAACAAATAATGTGGGCTGTCAGAGTTTCTTAACTATTAACGCTTTACCGTCTGACATCGCTGTGATTAATGACATTATTACACAGGATTTTAGAGACGGAGATAATACAGCTCAATTTATTGTATCTGGACCAGGTGATTATGAGTTTTCTGTGGACGATGGAGCTTTTCAAGATTCTAATTTCTTTTCTGGACTTTATAAAGGGTTTCATACGGTTAGAATACGTGATAAAAATGGTTGTGGTACGCTTACACGAGAATTTGCAGTATTGGATTTCCAGCGATTTTTCACTCCTAATGGAGATGGTTTTCATGATACGTGGACCTTTGATGGGCTTACAGAATTTCCAGATGCTGTAATTTATATTTTTGATCGCTATGGAAAGCTATTGCACCAGATGGCACCTCAAGGACCTGGCTGGAACGGCACTTTTTCAGGTTCTCCATTACCGTCTAGCTCTTACTGGTTTACGCTAGAAATTCCTAATAAACCATTAGTTAAAGGTTATTTTGCTTTAAAGAGATGAAGCTAGATGGTTGTTTCGCTTTCGCGAAAGCGATATAAACATCTCAACTTAATTCCTTATCACAAAGTTTCTTTTATAAGATTTTACTTATCAAAATAAATTTCAACACCTTACATGTGAGTATTTTTTGCGTTCCAATATGGGTATTATGTGTATTCACCCTTAATTTATGTATTTAATCTATTTTAATTATTTTTTAATCTATTAAAATCGTATTTTAGCCTTATACTTTTATCTTGTCTATACAAAATACTATTATGAAGTCTGCAAATATAATTATAGCTTTAACTTTCCTATTAAGCGTTACTTTAACGTCTGCGCAGGTAGGAATAGGTACCGCGCATCCTGAGGCAGCATTAGATATTAACTCAACCGACACTGGTGTGCTGCTGCCTAGGATAGGTTTACTCTCTGCAACAGACGTAATTACTGTTGTTAATCCAGACGGTGGCACGCTGGTAAATGGTACTATGATATGGAATACAGGAGATGCAGGTTTAACACCGGCGGGATATTACTTTTATAAAGATGGAGTGTGGTATGAAGTAGCTAGAGGTACAACACCACAAGTGTTTTTCGGTAAATTTATTATAAATGCCAGAGGACCATTAAGTATTACTGGTTTACCTTTTACACCAGCATCTATAGAGTTTCTGGCTGTTAATAGAGTTCAAAATTATGATGAGACTTATAGATCTGGAAGTAATAATTCAAACGATATAAGAATGGCTGGTGGGCAGACGGTAGGTTATGCTCAGGCAGTAGGAGCTTTTATAGATCAACAAGTGATCTCTAGTGGTGCAAATGGTTCTAGTATCAACAACATAGGGACATTCTCTTCTAGTGGCCACTGTATAGCAGCGTTTTTTGTAAATAATAATGGTGAGCCTATACATGATAATGGAACTGCAGGTGGTGGATCAGATACTGAAAGTGGATTAATATCTGCATCGTTACAATCTTTTGATAGCTCTGGTTTTACTCTTAATGTAGATAATTATCTAGGCGATTCTTCTACAGGTGTAAGAACGAACCAGATAGTTGTTATTTATAAAGCATATAAATGATTTATAAAGGCACAATAAAAAGTACCATAAAAAAGAGACCTGCGGTAGCAGGTCTCTTTTTTATGTTTATAGTCTAATGCGCCTCTAACCAATTCTGGCCCAGACCTACTTCTACATCTAGAGGGACACTCATTTTATAAGCATTTTGCATCTCGTCTTGAATCAGTTTTTTCATATCTTCTAACTCGTCGTTATGTATGTCAAAAACCAGTTCATCATGAACTTGTAACAACATTTTAGACTTACAGTTCATATCTTTAAACTTCTTATAAATGTTGATCATTGCAATTTTAATAATGTCTGCTGCGCTACCTTGTATAGGTGCGTTCACCGCATTACGCTCTGCTGCGCCACGTACGATGCCGTTAGAACTATTGATATTATTTAAATATCTGCGACGTCCTAAAATAGTTTCTACATAACCGTTTTCTCGAGCAAAGTCTACCTGATCTTGCATGTAAGATTTGAGCTTAGGATAAGTTGCGTAGTAGGTGTCTATCAATTCTTTTGCCTCTGCACGAGTAAGATCGGTCTGATTACTTAGACCAAAAGCACTTACACCATATATAATACCAAAATTCACCGTCTTTGCATTGCTACGTTGTTCTCGAGTGACATCTTCTAGTGCTACATTAAAAACCTTGGCAGCTGTAGAGGCATGAATGTCTTCACCGCTTTGGAACGCAGCGATCATGTTTTCTTCTTCACTTAAGGCGGCAATAATTCTCAATTCTATTTGAGAGTAATCGGCAGCTAGTAGTGTGTAATTTTCATCTCTAGGTATAAAAGCTTTACGTACCTGGCGGCCACGCTCTGTGCGTATAGGTATATTCTGTAAGTTAGGATCTGTAGAACTTAAACGACCAGTTGCCGCAACGGTTTGCATATAATTAGTGTGTATGCGCTTTGTTTGAGTATTTACTTGTAACGGTAATGCATCTACATAAGTAGATTTTAATTTACTTAAACCTCTATAATCAAGAACGTTTTGAATGATGGCATGATCCTTTGCGAGGTAACTCAGCACATCTTCGGCAGTAGAGTATTGACCGGTTTTAGTTTTTTTAGGTTTTTCAACTAGGTTTAATTTTTCAAAAAGAATGATTCCTAACTGTTTAGGAGAGCCTATGTTAAACTTTTCTCCTGCTACTTCATAAATGTCCTTTTCTAGTTGTGCAATATCGGTTTCTAGATCTCCAGAAAGCGAGTTTAAAAACTCTTCATCTAGATTGATTCCTTCTATTTCCATAGCAGCGAGTACATCAAGTAAAGGCATTTCTATATCTTTAAAAAGTTTATCTGTTCCAGCACTTGCAAGTTCTGGTGTGAAATGTTCTTTAAGCTGCAAAGTGATATCGGCATCTTCTACCGCATATTCTTTTTGTTTTTCTAGATCTACATCGCGCATAGAAAGTTGGTTTTTCCCTTTCTTACCTATTAGTTCTACTATAGATTGCGGTGTATAATTAAGGTAGGTCTCTGCGAGCACGTCCATATTGTGACGCATATCGGGATTAATAAGGTAATGTGCCAGCATGGTATCGAACATCGGTCCTTTTACATCTACTCCATATTTATCCAGTACTTTGATATCGTACTTTAAATTCTGACCTATTTTTTCGATACTTTTACTTTCAAAAAATGGTTTTAACAGATCTATGACGGCTTGTGCTGCCTCACGATCTTCAGGAATGGGTAAGTAAAAACCTTTTCCTTGTTCCCATGAAAAAGCAATTCCTACTAACTGGGCAGTAAGTGCATCCAGACCGGTTGTTTCTGTGTCAAAACAAACACTAGATTGTTTCATTAAGGACTGTAAGAAAAATTTAGTTCCCATTCCTTCTTCTACGAGCTGGTATAAATGATTACTGCTAGCAAGAGTGTTGCGCCCTGTAGATGGTCCATCGCTAGTAGAACCAGTTCCTGGGGTTTCAAATAAAGAGAACTGCCCAGCGCCAGCCTCGTCAGTCTTAGTGCTTTTGGTTTTAGTTTCAGGTAAGTCTTTAGAAAATATTTTGGCTAGCGTTTCCTTTGCACGACGAAATTCTAACTCGTCAAAAATGTCGTGAACCTCTTCTACGTTAGGGTCGTCTAGTTCGTATTTTTTTGCATCAAAGGTTACTGGGCAGTCTAGTCTTATAGTAGCCAGTTTTTTAGAAAGAAGACCTAATTCTGCATTAGCGATTACTTTTTCCTTCATTTTACCTTTAAGCTGGTCGGTGTTTTCTAGTAAACCTTCCATAGAACCATAGGTAGCGATAAATTTCTTAGCAGTTTTATCACCTACACCAGGTAATCCAGGTATGTTATCACTGGCATCACCCATCATACCTAGGTAATCGATTACTTGTTCTGGTCGCTCTACTTCAAATTTCTTTTGTACTTCAGGGATTCCCCATATCTCAATACCATTACCCATGCGGGCAGGTTTGTACATAAAAATATTTTCAGACACGAGTTGTGCATAATCCTTATCTGGTGTTACCATGTATGTAGTAAAACCTTCTTTTTCGGCTTGTTTTGCAAGTGTTCCTATGAGATCATCTGCTTCAATTCCTTCTACTACCTCTATAGGAATGTGCATCGCTTTTAAAATACGCATAATGTAAGGAACTGCTATTTTAATAGCCTCAGGCGTTTCATCTCGATTTGCTTTATAATCTTCGTACATCTCCACACGGTCTGTACTACCACCTTTATCAAATGCAACGGCTAGATATTCTGGTTTTTCACGTCTTATAACATCAAAAAGCGAATTTGTAAACCCCATAATTGCACTGGTATCCATACCTGCACTATTAATTCTAGGGTTTTTAATGAGCGCATAGTAACCTCTAAAAATCAAGGCATAAGCATCTAGTAGAAATAATCTTTTATCGTTTGTACCGTCGTTAGTCATCGTAAAATTTTGTGGACGTTAAAGATAAAAATCTCAAAAGACTTAATCGGTGTTCTATTTACATAAAACATACTTTTTATACACAACAATTACCTGTGTAAAAATCTATTTCTGTAAGAATGGATGGATAGGTGTTTCGCTTTTGCGTAAGCGGGATAAAAACAATTATTTTCTATAATAATGGCTCATCGATAGTGCTGTCCTTAAAGTCCTCTCTCAGATCTAATCTTCTAAAAGTAGGAGAGGCTACCGCTGTGGTAATTACGGTTATTAATGTCATCGTACCACCGAAAACTACTGCTGTAACGGTTCCCATTAATTTTGCTGTAATACCACTTTCAAAAGCACCCAACTCGTTTGATGAGCCTACAAACATAGAGTTCACAGAAGCAACGCGACCGCGCATATGATCTGGTGTTTTAAGTTGTAAAATGGTCTGGCGTATGACCATAGAAACACCGTCTGTCACACCGCTGAAGAATAATGCGACTACAGACACCCAAAAGGAAGTGGATAAACCGAAAACGATAATGCAAATTCCAAACCCAAAAATGGCTGTAAGTAACTTCATCCCTGCATTTTTACTTATCGGTATGTATGCTGTAGCAATCATGGTTAATATGGCACCTATAGAAGGCGCGGCTCTTAATATACCAAAACCCTCACTACCTACACATAAAATATCTTGAGCAAAAATAGGTAACAAAATTACTGCGCCGCCGAATAGGACAGAGACCATATCTAGTGTTAATGCGCCTAAAATAGCTTTGGTATTAAAGACAAAACTTAAGCCTTCTTTTAAACTTTTCAAAATAGGCTCGTTGACTTTACTATTTAAAATAGGCTTTTTAGAAATTAAAAAAACGGTAAAAAAGGATAACAGGACTAGGCTGTAAACAATGCATAACGACCAGTGAACACCGAACCAGTTAATTGCAAATCCTGAAAAGGCTAGCCCTACTACAGAGGCTATTTGCCAGGCAGAACTGCTCCAAGTGGCTGCGTTAGGGTAGACTTTTTTAGGTACGATAAGAGCAATTAAAGAAAATAATATAGGACCAAAAAACGATCTTAGAAAACCGCCAAAAAATACTAAGGCATAAATACTATAAAGAATAGTGCTAGTGGACCAGTCGCTTACTATTTCTGGCCAGGTTAATAAAAATAATCCCAAGCTAATTAGAGAAAATGCTGCAATGCATAGCGCTAGGAGATTGCGTTTTTCTTTTTGATCTACTATATGACCTGCAAATAATGCCATGGAAAACGCTGGTACAAATTCCATTAAACCTATTAATGCCAGTGACCATGGATCTTTAGTTAAAGAATATACTTGCCACTCGATAACAATAAACTGCATGGACCAACCGAATACAAGGAGAAATCGCATCAACAAAAATATGTTGAACTCCTTAATTCTTAATGCTGCGTAGGGATCGTTTTTTGTCAAAATAATAGAATGAAGTATTAATATCGTGTAAAATTAATGGATGTTTACGGTATATATTTTACTTATTAGGTAAAATATAGAGAGGTAAAAATTTCAGGAGCATTTCCATTTTCTGTCTTTAACGATATTTGAACATTTTAAAACTCAAAAGGCAGTAATTTAGCATTATGATTAGACTATTTATTGTTATCGCGGTTTTTATCGTTTTTGAGTTTTATTCCTTTCAGTTAATACGCACCTTATCTAGAGGTCACTGGTGGAAATGGGTCTACCTAGCAGTCTCTGTTTTAGTTATTCTCAATGTGTTTTTACAGTTTTATTTGAATCCAGACCGCAGTCAGATATCTGCTTCTAGAGATGTTGCTATCACCGTTGCGTTAGCGTTTTTTACTTTAAAATTAGTGTTCTTATTATTTATGTTCGGTGAGGATATTTATAGAAGTATAAAGGGTTTGATAAGTACGCTTTCGCGAAAGCGAGAACAAGATCAACCTTTCTTACCTAGTAGAAGAGATTTTCTTGCCAAAGTAGGTCTTGCTGTCGCGGCATTACCATTCGGTGCTATATTATATGGTGCATGGCGCGGTAAATATGATTATCAGGTTAGAGAATATGAGTTAACCTTTAACGACTTGCCAGATGCGTTTGATGGTTATAAAATAACCCAATTAAGCGATATTCATGTTGGGAGTTTTGATGATAAGGAAGAGGTGAGGTATGCCATTAATCTAGCAAATGAACAACAAAGTGATTTGATCTTATTTACTGGGGATTTAGTAAATAATGAGGCAAAAGAGATGCATGGTTGGGAAGGTATATTCGGTTCTTTAAAAGCAAAGGATGGAGTTTATTCTGTTCTGGGTAACCATGATTATGGAGATTATGTACAATGGGATACGGACGAGGCTAAGAAAGATAATATGCAGCGACTTTATAAAATCCAGAAAGATATGGGGTGGAGATTAATGCTCGATGAAAATGAGAAGATCACTCGCGGTACGGACTCTATCTCTCTAGTAGGTGTGCAAAATTGGGGTGGCGGCAGGTTTCCTAAATATGGCAACTTAGAAAAAGCGTCTCATGGGTTAAGTAAGGAGGAGTTTAAAATTCTTTTAAGTCATGATCCTACGCATTGGGATTTACAAGTAAAAGACGACGATAAGATGTATCATCTGACTTTAAGCGGTCATACTCATGGAATGCAATTTGGTATAGAAATTCCAGGTTTTATTAAATTGAGCCCAGCGTGGTTTATTTATAAAAAATGGGCTGGTATCTATAAAGAAGCAGGTCAGTTTTTGAATGTGAATAGAGGTTTTGGCTTCTTAGGTTACTCTGGACGCGCAGGTATCTGGCCAGAGATTACTGTGATCACATTGAAAAAAGGTTAAATGATCTGTTTGTCAGTGTTTATATAGCTGTTACTCTCTTGTTAAGTATAGTTTAGTGTTTGTATTATCGTTTTTGCGTAAATTTTAAAATAAAAATTTTTGATTATGTCAAAGTTCGGAGAGCTTATTAGTGTTAATGTTCCAGTATTGTTTAACTTTTATACGATCTGGAATGAGGATACTGTTGTGATGAATGAGGTATTGCGTAATGTAGCTGCGGCACTAGGCGATAAAGCTGCGGTCATAAAAATAGACATAGAAAAGAATCCAGAACTTTCTGAAGCTCTACGTATTAAAAGTGTCCCTACGTTTATTATATTTAAAGAAGGAGTAATGAAGTGGAGACAAAGTAGTGTTCTAGATGAGAATACCTTAATACATCATTTAAAACGCATACTTTAAATAGATGCAGGTTTTGAAATAGATTTACTATCCCATCCTTTTTCTTTTAAAAATTTGAGATATTTAGGTAGTATGATCTTTAATTTTTCAAAAGATTTATCACTGTCGTGAAAAACGATTACGCTACCGTTGCGCGTATTTTTCTTTAAATTTTTTAGGCAAGAAGCCGCGGTTCTTTTTTGATCAAAATCGCCTGATAATACATCCCAAAGTACAATTTGATACCCTTTATTAATGAGTCTTTTAGTAACTGTACTAGTTATACGACCATATGGTGGTCTGAATAATTTTGTATCTACAACTTTGCTGCACTCGTCAATATTATCGAGATACCTGTTTTTTTTAGTAGTCCAGGCATTGAGATGGTGGTAAGTGTGGTTACCTACTTGATGGCCTTGGTTTTCTAGAAGCTTATAGGTTGCTGGATACCGATCTACTTTATCTCCTATACAGAAGAAAGTTGCCTTAAAACCGTATTGAGATAAAAGGTCTGTGACAAAGTCGGTAACCAGTGGGGTAGGACCGTCATCAAAAGTTAGATAAACTGTTTTTTCTCCACGGTTACCGTGCCAATAATAGTTTTTAAACAAGTTAGAGAACTTGTCTGGTATGTTATCTGGATATAATTTAATCTTGATTGAATGTATCTACTACAGTCTCTTGTTGAGAAGTGGTAACGTTATCTACAGAGTTGTCTAGAAGTTCTCTTAATTCCATCGCTTCAGCAGAGTCTGAGAATGATTCTTCTGGGCTTTCTCCTTTTTTTCTGATGTAATAAGCGTCATTCATAAATCTTATAAACGGCTCGAAGTATCCATTATACGTATCTACATGTTTATCGATCATTTCTTGATCTTCATAAAATACTGGAACCTCAGCAATAGAATTATATCTAGAAATCGCTGTTGCAATTCTTAGATAATTATTGTCTTGTTCCTCTAAACTCAATTGGTTGTAATGATCCAATTCATCTTGGTATTTTGCAATGACTTTATTTAATAAACCCCTTGCTTTCTCTTGTTTGTTAAGTTCATAATATCCAGAAATAAAAGGTTCTAGCATCGAGTAATTGCCGTAATGTTCTAAAGGCATGTGGTTCATTCCTAAGTCTAAAATTTCTTCTGCTTTTGCGTACTGTCCATCTTTCATAAGGGCTTCTGCAGCGCGAGTAATGTTGCTTCTGTAACCTACACTGTTACGTCTGGTCTCTACATCATGATATATGTCTGAAGAGCCGCCATTGCCCCAATCCCATTTTTTGATGACCTCATAAGTATAATCAGGATCTACTCTACCCATGTCAAATGGATCGCGTGGATCTTCTGGTGTAGTTTTAATAGGTAGTAATCTGTAGGCGCAACCATCTAGTTGAAGGTAGTCCTTCATCCAGATATAATCTTCGTCACTAAAAGCGCCACCAGAGAAATAAATAGGACGTTCCCAGTTATTTGCATTGATAATGTCTAGCATAAACATTCTGTTTTTATAAACTACATTACTTTTTATGTTGATGACTATCTCATCTACAATTTTATCAGCATCTTTTTGAGGTACAACACCGTTTTTAAGAACAGCCTCTTTATTTACAGGAATAGAAATAAACTTAGTAGGAAATGTGTGCTCAAAGTGCTCGTTTCTCATCTGTTCTTGAGTGACTTTATTATCGCTAGCTACCCATTTCATCCATTGATCTAATTGCATCGTATCAGGAAAAACATAATTTGGATCTTGATTTAAATCCTGCATGCGTTGTTGAATACGTTCTTTATCTGAATAATACAGAGCATCACGAGTACCGTATTTATATTTGCTATGAGTTAAAGTGCTAGGTACAGGCTCGCTATCCCATGCTTTCTTTTTCATATCATCCATATACCAGTCTGTACTAAGTAGAGAAGTACATACGACACGTACATCAGTACGGTAGCCTTCTACCTCTTGTGCGTACCATAAAGGGAATGTGTCGTTATCTCCTATGGTAAATATTAATGCATTAGGTAAACAGCTGTCTAGGTACTTTTTTGCACTTGCTAGAGCTGTGTATTTATCTGACCTATCATGGTCGTCCCAGTTTTGATATCCCATAAGTAATGGTGCAGCTGCAAAACATGCTGTCAAAGATATTATTTGTGCAATCCTAGACTTCATGAGATCGCGCAACATTTCATAAATGGCATAAACTCCCATTCCTACCCACATGCTGAATACCAGAAAAGATCCTACATATGCATAGTCACGCTCTCGTACTTGAAACATAGATTGATTAAGGTATACAAGGATGGCTAGTCCTGTAAAAAGGAATAGTACCAGGGTAACATAAAAGGATTTGAGATCTTTTCGCGCATGGAAAACAGCGCCTAATATTCCTAAAATCAATGGTAAGAAAAAGTAAGTGTTACGTCCTTTGTTATTCAGCATGTCATTACTTAATTCATCTTGTGTACCTAGGTGTGCTTCATCTATAAAACTAATGCCGCTTAACCAGTTGCCGTCATAAGAATCCCATTCTCCTTGTACGTCATTTTGTTTACCCACAAAGTTCCACATGAAATAACGCATGTACATATAGCTTATCTGATAGTTTGCCATGTACTTCATGTTGTTAGCAAAACTAGGTTTATCTATCTCTACAGCTTCTCTTAAAGATATTAATACGTCTATGTATTCTTCTGTATCAATTGTGCCTCGTTGCAGCCTACGTTCATAATCGTCCAGAACAGAAAGTAGTTCTTGATTGTTTTCAAAACTCTCTTTTATCGTATAGTCTAGGCCGCCCATAAATTCTATATAATTGGATGCTCTAGATGGGTCTGTCATACGAGGAAAAAATCCTTTATGACTATCATGAGTATTAGGTATTGCGTCCTTGTAATTATTAACAATTACGTATTTACCTAATTTATAGTCTTTCTCATATTTAGGTTTTTCGTCCTTAAAGGCTTCATTATCCTCTGTAGTGGGATCGTCTTCATTATACCCAGCGTACATGTCTGTAAAAGATTCACCAAAGAATAGTCCTGGTGATGGGTATTGTTCACGATTGTAATATGCTAATAAAGAACGAGCGTCCTCTGGTGCATTTTCATTAATAGGAGTACCTGCATTTGCCCTTATAGGTAGCATAGTCCAAGAAGAAAAACCTACTAATACAAACATGATGCATAAAGTAATCGTATTTAATAGAGGTAAGTTACGCTTTCGCGAAAGCGAGATTAAAAAAGCAAATAATCCAATTATAAGAAAGAGAACGATTACTGTACCAGAGTTGAACGGCAAACCTATATCGTTTACAAAGAATACTTCTAAGTACCCAAATATACTTAATGTGTAAGGTAATAATAGTTTAAAAACAAATAGCAATACGGCCACTACAGATATGTTAGCAACAATAAAGTTGAGTGCGGTTATGTTTTTATAATGTTTAAAATACCATAACATTCCTATAGCAGGTATGGTAAGGATACCCATAAAGTGAACGCCAAATGATAGTCCTACTATAAAAGAAATAAGTATTAACCAGCGGTTACCGCGTGGTAATAGCATGTCACGTTCCCACAATAGGCCTATGTAAAACATAGCACTCATGAGTAAAGTCGCTGGCGCATAAACCTCTGCCTCTACAGCGTTAAACCAGAAACTGTCAGATACTGCAAAGGTTAATGAGCCTATGGCTGCTGCTCCTAGAATCATCACATCGCTTGCACGATCTTTTAATATATGTCTCTTTAAAAGTAAAGTAAGAGACCAGAACATAAATAAAATCGTGAATGCACTAGAGAAAACTGCTAGTAAATTAACCGTGTACGCTATATCTGTTACGTCTAGAGCAAATACAGAGAAGGCAGCTCCCATCATCTGGTATAGGGGCGCTCCTGGTGGGTGACCTACCTCAAGCTTAGAAGATGTGGCGATGTATTCTCCAGCATCCCAGTAACTTACTGTAGGTTCTACAGTGCTCCAGAATATAAATAGTGCTGTTGCAAATACTGTCCAGCCTACAATTTTATTTAATTGTGCGTATTTTAATTTCATAATGACGGTTAACTGTGGCGAAAATAAGATTTTATCACCGTATCAACCATATAAACGTCTAATAGAAAATTACAGTATATTAAAAACTAAAAGTTTTTTTTTAATTATTTTAATCTCTGTTTTTCTAATAATGACGGGATGTTCAAGGGTTTTTATAGTTTTTGTTTACATATTAATTTAAATTTTTACGATTTTATTTTGCGAGATTTAAGAAATGTTATAAATTTGCAACCGATTTTGTCCCATGGTGTAATGGTAACACTCCGGTTTTTGGTACCGTCATTCAAGGTTCGAGTCCTTGTGGGACAACAATTAAATCCTGATTCTTTAACAGAGTCAGGATTTTTTATTTTTAAAAGTTTCGCTTTCGCGAAAGCGAAGTATTATGGGTTCAACACAAAAACTTGTGGATTATGTAAAAAGGATTAAACTTTGCTTTAAATGTTTCTATATCATCTGTGACCTTATTATCGATAGCTAAATTATTACTTCCAGAAGTGCTTGTATCTTATTTTGAATTAGCCAAGCATGACGTTGAAGAGAAATAAACGGAATACTGTATAAGCGGTGTTTTTTAATTGGACCGGACACTTATGGTGCGGTAGGTTTGCATTATTTTTTTTGTTTTCATTATTTCGCTGGCGCAACCTTCTTAAATGGATGCGGCAATAAAACTTAATTATTTGTTAGAATTGTGTTATTAATGGTTTATTAAATTTGTAACCGGTAGATTTTAATTTGAATATTCGCTCTGTGGGGTTTGTATGTATTCTTATTTTTAGTTGATTATGCCAGGTCTATTATGCTAAATAAATATCTTCCGCTATCTTTTGCTTAGATTATGCCAGTTGTGGCTTTGGGTATGTTTAAGTTGGTATAATTTTCTAGAATAGCCTCTCTTGTTTACAGGTCTTTTTACCTTCTTAAAGGTGTAAAATAATAGTATGTTTACCACTCTGTTTTTTAAGACTTTGGAAATGCTTAAAAAAGCAGTATATTTGCAAAGTATTTGAACAAGTATGAGGGGACTAAAGTCCCCTCTTTTTATAAATATGTTGAAAGATAAAGTAGAAAAATTATTAAACGAGGCGTTTGAAGAGCGTCCAGATCTCTTTTTGATTGATTTCAAAATGGGTGCTGGAAATGAGATTAAGGTTGTTATAGATGGTGATGATGGTGTGAAGCTTTCTGATTGTATGTTTTTTTCCAGGGCTGTAGAGCATAATCTGGATAGAGATGAATATGATTTTTCTATAGAGGTTCTTAGTGCAGGTGCAAATTCTCCTTTAACTTCTCCTAGGCAGTTTGTTAAAAATGTGGGTAGAGATATTCAGATTATGGATAGGGAAAAGAGGATTGAAACTGGACTTTTGAAAAAAGCAGATGAAGAAAAAGTGACTATTGTATGGAAAGCTCGTGAGCCAAAACCTATAGGTAAAGGCAAGGTTACTGTTGAGAAAGAGTGGACTTTGAGCTATGAGGACGTGAAGCAGGCAAAAGTTGTTATAAAATTTAATTAAAAAGTAGTATGGAAAATCTCGCATTGATCGAGTCTTTTTCTGAGTTTAAAGATGATAAAATGATAGATCGTGTCACTTTGATGGCGATCTTAGAAGACGTGTTTAGAGCCGCTTTGAAAAGAAAGTATGGTGAAGACGATAACTTTGATATTATTATCAATCCTGATAAAGGGGATTTAGAGATATGGCGTAATCGTGTTGTTGTAGCTGATGACGAAGTTGAAGATGATAATTCTGAGATTTCATTAACAGAGGCTCAGAAAATTGAGCCTGATTACGAGGTAGGTGAGGACGTTGCTGAAGAAGTTAAGCTTATTCAATTAGGCCGTAGAGCTATTCTTGCTTTAAGGCAGAATCTGATTGCTAAGATCCATGAGCATGATAATACTAATCTCTTTAAGCAGTTTAAAGAATTGGAAGGTCAGCTTTATAGTGCCGAGGTGCATCATATAAGACATAGAGCAATCATATTGTTAGATGATGACGGTAATGAGATTATCATGCCTAAAGATAGACAGATTCCATCTGACTTTTTTAGAAAGGGTGAAAACGTGCGTGGTGTCATAGAAAGCGTGGAATTAAGAGGTAATAAGCCTAATATTATTTTGTCCAGAACATCTCCTAAGTTTTTAGAGAAGCTTTTTGAACAAGAGATTCCTGAGGTTTTTGATGGTGTTATATCTGTTAAGGCTGTTGTGAGGGAGCCAGGTGAGAAAGCTAAGGTCGCTGTAGATAGTTATGATGATCGCATAGATCCAGTAGGTGCTTGTGTAGGTGTGAAAGGTTCTCGTATTCACGGTATAGTTCGTGAGTTAGGAAATGAGAATATTGATGTTATCAATTTTACAACAAATACACAGCTTTATATCGCTAGAGCTTTGAGTCCAGCAAAGATCGTTTCTATGATGATCAATGAAGAGACGAAGAAGGCAGAGGTGCGGTTAAGTCCTGAAGAAGTCTCTAAAGCTATAGGTCGAAGAGGTCACAATATTAGACTTGCTGGTAAACTAACTGGTTACGATATAGACGTGATTAGAGAAGGTGCAGAAGAAGATGTTGAATTAACTGAATTCACTGATGTTATCGATGGATGGGTTATTGAAGAGTTGAGTAAAATAGGATTGGACACTGCCAAAAGTGTTCTAGAGCAAGACGTTGCCGATTTAATAAAACGTACAGATCTTGAGGATGAAACCGTCTTAGACGTTGTTAGAATCCTAAGAGCAGAATTTGAAGATTAGATTAGAAATTAAAGTCAATCCTGAACCATTTTATGGCCGAAGTAAAAAACATGAGACTCAACAAAGTTCTAAGAGAATTTAATATTTCTCTAGACCGTGCTGTGGAGTATCTTAATTCTAAAGGAATTGAGATAGAGGCTCGCCCTACCACAAAAATAGATGCTAGCGTCTATAAAGCACTTGCTGATGAGTTTCAAACTGACAAGAGCAAAAAAGTAGCCTCAAAGGAAGTAGGTGCTGAACGTCGCAAAGAACAAGAAGAATTGCGATTGCAGCGAGAAAAAGAACTTGAGGAAAAACAAAAAAAACAACAAGAGGTTATAAAAGCTAAGGCTTCTATAGGTGGTCCTAAACAAGTAGGTAAAGTTGATCTAGATGCTGGTAAAAAAGCTAGAAAGACAACTAAAGAGCCTGAAAAGGTTATTGATGCCGTTGTTAAGGAGGTGTCTCCTAAGGTTGAGAAAGCTACTGTGGCTCCTCCTAAAGAAAAAACCGTTTCTGAAGATTCTAAAGAAATTACACAGGTTTCTAATAGACCTAAAGCAATGGGGACAACCTTAAAGGGTAAAATCGATTTAGATGCAAATAAGAAGAAACCTAAACCTAAGAAGAAGCCAGAAAGTTCTAAAAAGGTTGATGTTTCTAGTAAGAAAGTAGTATCTAAAAAGGTAGACTCTGTAACGCCTAAAGCTAATTCTAAGGTGGAACAAGTAGCTCAAGAGGCTAAGCAGCCGAAACCGGCAAATAAGTCTACTGAAGGATCTAACACAGAAGCAAATCAGCCTGTTGTAAATTCTGAGCCAGAGGTTATAAAGACCGAGTATAAGAAATTAGGAGGTCTTAAGGTTACTGGTAAGAAAATCGATCTTTCTCAATTTGCTAAACCCAAGAAAAAAGCTGCGGATACCAACCGAGGTAAGCGTAAGCGTATTTCTAAGCCTGGTGGGTCAGGTGGTTCTGGCGGTGGTAATCGCGCTAACAATAGACGTGGAGGCAATAATAATGGTCCAGGACGTAAAAATATTGTTAAAGAAGAGCCTACTGATGAAGAAATCCAGAAGCAGGTTAGAGAGACTCTTGAAAAATTACAGGGTAAGTCTTCTAAGTCTAAAGCTGCGAGATACCGTAGGGATAAAAGAGAGAGTCATCGTGATAAAGTTGATGCAGCAGAGCAAGCTCAAGCTGAGGATAAATCATTGCAAGTAACGGAATTCGTTACAGTTAGTGATTTGTCTATTATGATGGATGTTCCTGTAAATAAAGTTATAGGTGCTTGTATGTCTCTTGGTATGATGGTAACGATGAATCAAAGACTTGATGCAGAAACGATGTCTATCGTGGCAGAAGAGTTTGGCTTTGATGTTGAGTTTGTTAATGCTGATATTGAAGAGAGTGTTGCAGAAGTTTTAGATAATGAAGAAGATCTAGTTTCTCGTGCACCTATTGTTACGGTTATGGGTCACGTAGATCATGGTAAAACGTCTCTTCTTGATTATATTAGAAAAGAAAATGTTATCGCTGGTGAGAGTGGAGGTATTACACAGCACATCGGTGCTTATGGTGTTGAGCTTGATAACGGTCAGAAAATTGCCTTTTTAGATACACCTGGTCACGAAGCGTTTACAGCGATGCGTGCTCGTGGTGCACAGGTTACCGATATTGCAATTATTGTTGCTGCTGCTGATGATGACATCATGCCGCAAACTAAGGAGGCTATTTCTCATGCGCAGGCTGCAGGAGTGCCTATAGTTTTTGCTATAAACAAGATTGATAAACCGCATGCAAATCCTGAAAAGATAAAGGAAGGTCTTGCGCAGATGAATTTACTTGTTGAAGATTGGGGCGGTAAAATTCAATCTCACGATATCTCTGCTAAAGTTGGTACAGGTGTTAAAGAGTTACTTGAGAAAGTATTACTCGAAGCAGAATTACTTGATTTAAAAGCAAATCCTAGCAAGGCAGCAATAGGTACAGTAGTTGAGGCGTTCCTTGATAAAGGTCGTGGATATGTTTCTACTATACTTGTTCAAGCAGGTACTTTAAAAGTTGGAGATTATGTTCTCGCTGGTCCTAGACATGGTAAGATTAAAGCAATGCAAGATGAACGTGGTAATGATGTTCAAGAAGCTGGTCCTTCTACTCCTGTTTCTATATTAGGTCTGGATGGAGCACCTCAAGCTGGAGACAAGTTTAATGTTTTCCAAGATGAGCGTGAAGCAAAGTCTATAGCGGCAAAACGTACACAATTGCAACGTGAGCAATCTGTTCGTACTCAGAAGACATTATCTCTTGATGAAATCGGTCGTCGTATTGCATTAGGAGACTTTAAGGAGCTTAATTTGATCCTTAAAGGTGATGTTGATGGATCTGTAGAGGCGTTAACTGATTCATTCCAGAAATTATCAACTGAAGAAATTCAGGTGAATATCATACACAAGGCAGTAGGTGCAATTACTGAAAGTGATGTATTACTTGCGACTGCATCTGATGCGATAATAATCGGATTTAATGTCCGTCCACAAGGTAATGCTAGAGTTGTTGCAGATAGAGAAGAAGTAGATATTCGTACTTACTCAATAATTTATGATGCAATTAATGATCTTAAGGATGCGATGGAAGGAATGCTTTCTCCTGAGCTAAAAGAAGAGATTACAGGTAACGCTGAAGTTAGACAAACTTTCAAAATATCTAAAGTTGGTACTATTGCGGGATGTATGGTTACAGATGGTAAGATATTTAGAAATGGTGGTGTAAGATTGATAAGAGATGGTGTTGTTGTTTATACAGGAGAATTGGTCGCTCTTAAGCGTTTCAAGGACGATGTTAAAGAGGTTGCAAAGGGTTATGAATGCGGTATGCAAATCAAAAACTATAATGACTTGCAAGAAGGTGATGTTTTAGAATCTTTCCATGAGGTTGAGGTTAAGAAAACCTTGAAATAACAGGTATTTCGTTTTTATATAAGTAGCGTCTTCAATTTATTGAAGACGCTTTTTTTATGCCTACTTTCTCTTTAATTTCGTTTTTAGAGTTGTATTTCTTCCTATAATCACTTCTTATCACATAATAATTATCTGATTCTTTTCTTCTGTACTAGCAATTAGTTTATCATCAATGGTATCGTAATGATTGTACTTTGATGTGTATTTGTGTGCAGGGAATTATTTTAATAACACTTCGGAGGTTGGTGGCTAGTTTTGCATTAAGTCTACTAGATGATTTATATATGAATTGATCATTTTTGTAACAAGGTCATTAAATACAGTTGATTTAGTTGGTAACCTGTTGATTCTATATCAAAATTTATTGAAATATCTATTTAGATTATGGTTGTTCACTCATAAATATGTGTTTCTGATCCATAATTAAACATGTTGAATTATGGTGTGTAATGCTTTGTAATTTTATCCTTCATTGCTATTATTTAATTGACTTCGCTTTCTTTTTAAGTAGATCGACATCCACGTCACTGACCTGTAACTATTTTAGCATCTACACTAATATGGTTTATAAAAATATTCTGTAGAGGCAGTGTTGGTTTGTCCTTCTACGTTTATAGTGCACATCTTTCTTTTGTTTCCTTCCTCTGTATGCTCAACAGTGGTTATAGCATTCTTTTTCCTCTCCCGAATTATTTTTTTTGTTTTGCTTGGTTCCGTACCACTTATTCTATATTCATCTGCGCGAAGTTCTCCGTCTATAGGGTTATTGTCTTTGAGGGCATAGCTTAATGAATCTTTATTATATAAGTTTTGTAGTTTTTTTGGTGAAGCCACCACGTGTATTTATGTAGCAGGGTGAAAGACTCTTGGTTGTCGTTGTTATTTCAAAACAAATGACGATGTCTTTGTGAAATCAAACTTGATATTGTGAAAATTGTGTTTATGGTAGTTGCTTCAGTAACGCCATAAATATTACATGGCCTACCAAAATGTTTGTGCGACTGATATCTTTAATTGTCTCATTGGAGATATTTATAATCCTTTTTTTGATTTTATTAATGATAGGTATTCTTTGCTTTCTAAATCAATTTTGAAGTGATCAGTGAATTCTAGTAAATTTCGACTCTCCAAAATATCCTTAAATAGCTGTTTGTGGTAACTTTCAAAATGATCAGTTAGCTGTTGATTTCTAAATCTGTTATGAAGTCAAGTATGTTTTTTAGTCAAGTTTTAGTAGTGTTACCTATCTTATAATTATGTGGGTTTGTTCCAGTAACTAGATTGGTTTAAATATGTTATTGTTGTCGTCGTTCTATTCCGATCTTAAATAAATTTACGGGATAGAATATAGATCTGTTTCAGTGTTCTTTCAGATGTTTTTTTAAGAATTATTTATTGGAAGCCCTAGTGTATATTGGCTTGTGCTGTTGATCTCTCTGCATAAATATGATTCAGAAATTGCTACAAATCAATTTTACAGATAAGTTCGCTGTTATAATAGCTACTAGAGTTGATATATTCGGTTTATGCTTTGCTATCGACTTTAAAACTGGTGAAAGAAGTGTCAAATTTAACACAGGTCCTATATGTGTCATTATTGCATTTGCATTTGTCTCCATACATGATTTGATGTGTAGCTGTTCTTTTATGTCTCTAAAAAAGATTTCAATATCCTATCTTGTTTTATATAGATCTATAATGGTATTTGTTGAATTAGTCCTTTAATCGGTTACGAGTTCTATTTCTTGTTGGTTCTTTGTTGTTATCGCTACACGTCTTAAATTTTTTGGTCTTTTGAGTAGAACGGTTGTTTTTCAAATTTGATTATCTTCCCATTCTGTATCTGTTGATTTCTTTTAACAGTAGAATGATCTTTTTTCTTTTATGGAGGTAGATAGATCTGTATCCTTATTCCTAAGTACAACTAATACTCCGCTGCTTTCCCTTACTTGTCATAAACTTAAAACACTTTAGTATCTATTTAGGTTGTTCTTGAGTATTGGTAAGTCATAGATACTGTTAATATCATCTGTTTTACTATCTGTTATGATCACTTATGCTGTAAAGGAATTTCTTAGTTGAATATGGCGTACAATTTGACCGCTATTTTTTAATCTTGTACTTAGCTCCATTAGCAAGACTTTAATATAGGTTTGTTGTAGTGGCATCTGGTAACGATATGTTTACTTTAATTTTAAACCTAGTCTTGGGATAGGTCTTCTGCTGTTCTAAATTAGAAGTGAACCAGTAATAGTGATTTTTAAAGAAGGTCTATTTCTTGTTCTCGCTTTGATAGTTTAGAGAAGATATAGGGTATGCTTTGTTTATTCTTAAATGATTGTGAGTAACATTAGAGGATTTTAATTATTTCCTGATACCCCAAAGTGTTTTATCTAATAGTAAGTGGGCAAAACACTAGTGTAAAGCAAACCCTTTCTGACATTCGTTTTTCCTTTCATTAACTTTTTTAATTCAATAGATAAACGCAGCTTTTAGTAGGATATTTTTTTGTTACAAGGTGGAATGGATGGTTTAATCTACTTAAATTTTTGATTTTTTGCGCCTGCCTTATAAAGAAGTAGTGGTTAAGAATGATGCAGACGTTGTGTCTATTTGTAATGGGTGGTGTCTTTTTAGTTCTGCTTTTCTTCTTTTTTCGATTTTTGAAGTTTTAACATCTTGTTTATTTTATGGTTATGTTTATGAAATAAAAAAAAGCTTAATGATCTTCTAGTCATTAAGCTTTCTGTATATATTTAATTTTTTAATGTTATAGAGAATAATAGAAGTTGCTATATTGATGGAGTTAAGGTTTTAGAATAAGTGCATTAGGGTACTCTTCCTTTATTACCATTAAAGCTCTTTCTGCTTTTAGCCTACTTCTATAGGTTCCAACACATATTTTATGATAAGGATGTTCCCATAATAATTCTGATTTCCATTTATGATTTAGGGCATCATATTGACTTTTTGTTGCTATCGCTTTATTCCGTTCACCGTAAAAAATTTGTATGGTGTAGTATTCTTTAAAGTCGCCAGATTTGTCCATTGAAATTTTTGTAGAAACTAATGCATCTACTTTTTGCTTGTCTATTTGCATTGGTTCTTGTGCAATACCTTGAAAGGCAATGTTCAACATAATAAAACTTACTAGTAATATTTGTATTTTATTTTTTAACATAGTTCTTTGTTCTGTTTCTGTTAGCTTTCGCGAAAGCGAATCTATTTAGAATGATTTTAAATTATTTTCTTCATTTTACTCACTGGCAAAAATAAACGATTTATGACCTATTTTTGCAGAAGCATTTACGATACGGTAAAATACTGTAATTATTGTGCCAAAGTTATAGTAATATTCATTAAGCGAGATGATAAATAGGAAATTACATTTTTCCGCATGGCAGTTTATGCTAGCGTTTGTTTTCGTAACACTATGTTCTATTAGTGTTTATGGACAGGATGCTACCACCTCAGATGGTGAGCCAGCGGCGCCTGTAGAAGCTACTAGCGGTGGAGACGCTGCTTTAGGAGAGGCTCTTTTTAAAGCTAATTGTGCATCGTGTCACAAATTGTACAAAAAAGCGGTCGGTCCGGCCCTTTTTCAGGTAAGTCAGCGTCACGATAGGGAGTGGCTTTATAGTTGGATTAAAAATTCAGCGGCGTTAATAGCTACTGGAGACGCAGAGGCGGTTGCTATTTATAATGAGTACAATCAGTCTAATATGAATGCTTTTCCGCAGCTTTCTAATACTGATATTGATAACATCATTGCTTATACAGATACTGAAAAGCCAGTGGCTGCCTCAACTACTGTAGATAAGAGTTCTTCATCTGTTCCTAGTGATTCTTCAGTCTCTAATAATATTATTTTAGGTGCGCTAGCGGTAGTTTTATTGCTGTTAGTAGTATTGTTGATAGTTGTAAATAAGACATTGAAAAGATTTGCTGAGGCTAATGGTATTCAAACAGAGTTTGAAAAGGAAGAGCGTACTCCTATTTGGAAAGCGTTCGTTCAAAATCAGTTTTTAGTGTTGGTTACTTCTGTGTTTTTGTTGTTAGCGAGTGCCTATTTTGCATACGGCGCGCTAATGAGTGTAGGTGTTGATCAAGGCTATGCTCCAGTGCAGCCTATTCATTATTCTCATAGAATACATGCTGGTTCTAATCAGATAGATTGTAAGTATTGTCACTCTAGCGCCCGTGAATCTAAACATTCTGGTATCCCTTCTCTAAATGTTTGTATGAACTGTCATAAGTCTATCGGTGAGGTAGCAGACGCTACATATCAAGAAGGTATCGATGAGTATGGAATTGATTATAATAAGGAGATTCAGAAACTGTATGCAGCTACAGGTTGGGATAGTGATGAGCAGAAGTTTGTGGGTGAAGAGAGTCCTGTAAGATGGGTTCGTATTCATAACTTACCGGATCTTGCTTATTTTAATCACGCACAACACGTTACTGCTGGTAAGATTGCTTGTCAGACTTGTCACGGTCCTGTTGAAGAAATGGAAGTGATGTATCAATATTCACCATTAACTATGGGATGGTGTATCAACTGTCACCGTGAGACTAATGTAGATCTTCAGGGTAACGGATATTATGAACAAATTCACAAAGAACTTTCTGAGGCTCGTGGTGGTCGTCAATTGACTATCGCAGATTTAGGAGGACTTGAATGTGGTAAATGCCACTATTAATAATATAGTTTTAGATATTTATGGCTACTACTAAGAAATACTGGAAAAGCACTGCGCAACTTGATGATAGCAATGAGATTGTAAAAAATCTTGAGCAGAATGAGTTTGCGAGTCCTATTCCTTCTGATGAGTTTTTAGGAAATGATGAGACGATGGAGTCTTCTAGCACTTCACGACGTGATTTTCTAAAGTATGTCGGTTTTAGTACTGCGGCAGCATCGCTTGCGGCATGTGAAGGACCGGTTATATACTCTGTGCCTTACGTTAATCAACCAGAGCAAATCATTCCTGGAATGGCTAACTATTATGCGACTACCATCGCAAATGGTTATGATTTTGCTAGTGTTTTGGTTAAAACTCGTGAAGGTCGTCCTATCAAGATAGAGAGTAATAAAGATGCAATGTATCGCGGTCATGCTAATGCTCGTGTTCACGCCTCTGTACTATCTTTATATGACAACAACAGATTGAAAACTCCTATGATTAAAGGAGTTGAATCTAATTGGGAAGAGTTTGATAAGCAAGTTGCAAATCAATTGTCTTCTTTGAATGGAAAAGAGCTAGTTGTGTTATCACAAACGTTTGCTAGTCCATCAGTAAATAAGATTTTTGCACAGTTAAAAGAGAAATATTCTAATGTGCGTGTCGTTACTTATGACTCCGTAGGTGAAGATGCTGCTCTTGCTGCCTTTGAGGCTAGATATGGCTCTAGAGCTTTAGCCGATTATGATTTTACCGATGCAGAAACTATTGTTTCTATAGGGGCTGATTTTGTAGGTGACTGGCAAGGTGGCGGTTTTGATAAAGGATATGCAAAGTCTCGTGTTCCTAAGAATGGTAAAATGTCTCAACATATACAATATGAGGCAAATTTATCTTTATCTGGTTCTAATGCAGATAGACGTTATCCTGTAACGCCTACTGAGCAAAAAAATATTATTGCTGCGTTATACAGTAAAATAGTAGGTGGAGGAGCAAATGTTTCTCTGTCTGATAAAGTTGCTAAATCTGTCGAGCAAACGGCTATTAGCCTTAAGCGTGCAGGTAGTAAAGCTGTTGTTCTTTGTGGTGTTCCTGATCAAGCAGCACATCAATTAACCATTGCGATAAATGAAGCGTTAAGATCAACTCTTGTTGATACAGATTCTCCTATCATGACTCGTCAAGGTAATCGTAAGTCTGTTGATACTTTGGTTAAAGATATGAGCGCAGGTAAGGTAGGTGCTATTTTTATAGCAGGTGTTGATCCTGTTTATAGCTATGATGATAGTGACGCTTTCGCGAAAGCGTTAGAAAAAGTGTCTCTTAGAGTATCTTTTGCATCTTCAATGAATGCTACAGCTGAAAAGTGTAATTATGTTGCTACTACTCCTCATTTCCTTGAGTCTTGGGGTGATACTGAAATTAAGAAAGGTCGTGTGTATTTAACGCAGCCTACTATTAACCCAATATTTAAGACAAGACAATTACAAGATACATTACTAAAATGGTCTGGTAGTTCTCAATCTTTCAAAGATTTCTTAAAAGAAACTTCTACTGCTGCAGGTGCTAGCTGGAATCAATCATTACAGGATGGTTTTTATAAAACGTCTGTTGTAGTTAACGATTCTGAAGCGCAAGTTGTACGTGAAGTGATCAGTAACTCTGCTGCTTTAAGTGCTATGGCTAGTGCAAAAAAGCCTTCTGGTTATGAGCTTACTTTATATACTAAAACTGGTTTAGGTGATGGTGCTATGGCAAATAATCCATGGTTACAAGAATTACCAGATCCTATTACTAGAACGACTTGGGATAATTACGTAACTATTTCTCAAGCAGATGCTGAGAAGGTAGGTGTTATTAATGAAAATGTAGCTAACGGTGCTCTTGATGGATCTTATGTAACGGTAACGTTAGATGGTGTACAAAGAAAGCTTCCTGCTCTTATCCAGCCTGGACAGGCTGCTGGAACTATCGGTATAGCTTTAGGTTATGGACAGACAGCTGCTATTCAAGAAGAGATGCAGACAGGAGTAAACGCATATCCTTTCTATAAGAATGGCGTTGCGGTACAAACTGTTTCTGTTAAGGATGCAGGTGGGACACATGAGTTTGCTTGCACTCAATTACAAAATACGATGATGGGTCGCGATATTATACGTGAGACCGATCTAGAAACATATAGAACTGTTAGTAAGGATAATTTCAATCCTATGCCTGAGGTTTCTTTAAACCATGTTGAAACTCCGGTTACTTCTCCAGATGTTGATCTTTGGGAAAGTTTTGATAGATCTGTGGGTCATCATTTCAATATGTCTATTGACTTAAATGCTTGTACTGGTTGTGGTGCATGTGTTATTGCTTGTCACGCAGAGAACAATGTTCCTGTTGTAGGTAAGACGGAGGTTAGAAAATCTCGTGATATGCACTGGTTGCGTATTGATAGATATTATTCTTCTGAAGATAGTTTTAAGGCAGATGAAGAAACAAAGGATAACGTTGATGGTTTAGGAATGGGTGATTATCTATTCGGTGATGGTCAAGGTGATGGTGCTCTTTCTTCTTTTGGAAGGTTAGAAAATCCATCTGATAATCCACAAGTAGCTTTCCAGCCAGTAATGTGTCAGCACTGTAATCACGCACCTTGTGAAACTGTATGTCCAGTGGCTGCATCTTCTCACGGTCGTCAGGGTCAAAATCACATGGCTTACAACCGTTGTGTAGGTACTCGTTACTGTGCAAACAACTGTCCTTATAAGGTTCGTAGATTTAACTGGTTCCTATATAATGGTAACGATGAGTTTGATTACCATATGAACAACGACTTAGGTCGTATGGTTATTAATCCAGATGTTACGGTAAGAAGTCGTGGAGTAATGGAGAAATGTTCTCTATGTATGCAAATGACTCAAATGACTATTCTTGAAGCTAAGAAAGACGGTCGCATGATTAAAGATGGTGAATTTGCTACGGCATGTTCTAATGCTTGTTCAAATGGTGCGATTACTTTCGGAGATATTAACGACAAGGAATCTGAGATTTTTAAAGTAAAGCAACAAGACCGTATGTATCACCTATTAGAAGAAGTGGGAACTGAACCTAATGTGATGTATCAGGTTAAAGTGAGAAACGTATAATTAACTAGCAAAACTAATCAAGATATTATGGCTCATTATGAAGCGTCCATAAGAAGACCTCTTGTTACAGGAGATAAAACATATTCTGATGTAACAAGAGACATCGCTGCACCAGTAGAAGGTGTTGCAAATAAGCAATGGTGGATTGTGTTTACAATCGCTCTTATTGCATTTCTTTATGGATTAGGATGTATTACTTATACGATCTCGACTGGTATTGGAGTTTGGGGATTGAACAAGACTATAGGATGGGCTTGGGATATTACTAACTTTGTATGGTGGGTAGGAATCGGTCATGCTGGAACGTTAATTTCGGCAGTTCTATTATTATTTCGCCAGAAATGGAGAATGGCTATTAACCGCTCTGCAGAGGCCATGACTATCTTCTCTGTAATTCAAGCAGGTTTATTCCCTATAATCCACATGGGACGTCCTTGGTTAGCTTATTGGGTATTACCTATTCCTAATCAATTTGGTTCTTTATGGGTTAACTTTAACTCGCCATTACTTTGGGATGTATTTGCTATCTCAACCTACCTATCTGTGTCGTTAGTTTTCTGGTGGACTGGTTTGTTACCTGATTTTGCAATGATTCGTGATAGAGCTATAACGCCTTTTAATAAAAAGATATACGGAATACTTTCTTTCGGTTGGTCTGGTCGTGCAAAAGACTGGCAACGTTTTGAAGAGGTGTCCTTAGTTTTAGCAGGGCTTGCAACTCCTTTGGTTCTTTCAGTTCATACGATAGTATCTTTTGACTTTGCAACTTCGGTTATACCTGGATGGCATACAACGATTTTCCCTCCTTACTTTGTTGCTGGGGCTATATTTTCTGGTTTTGCAATGGTAAATACTCTTCTTATTATCATGAGAAAGGTTTGTCATCTAGAAAACTATATAACAATACAGCACATCGAACTGATGAACATAGTAATAATGATTACTGGTTCTATAGTTGGTGTAGCTTATATTACTGAATTATTTGTAGCTTGGTACTCAGGTGTTGAGTATGAACAATATGCTTTCTTGAACAGAGCGACCGGTCCTTACGCTTGGGCTTATTGGGCTATGATGACTTGTAATGTGTTTTCTCCTCAGTTCATGTGGTTCAAGAAATTAAGAACGAGTATCATGTTTTCTTTTGCTATTTCTATAGTGGTAAACATAGGGATGTGGTTTGAGCGTTTTGTGATTATTGTGACCTCTCTGCATAGGGATTACCTTCCATCTTCATGGACTATGTTCTCTCCTACGTTTGTTGATATAGGTATCTTTATAGGTACTATCGGATTCTTCTTTGTACTTTTCTTATTGTACTCTAGAACATTCCCAGTAATAGCACAAGCAGAAGTGAAATCTATACTTAAAGTCAGTGGAAGTAAGTACAAGACCTTAAGAGAAAATAAAATGACGTCTAACGCAGGAAATTCTTCAGGAGATCCTATCGCTCACCCAGGCGAGTAGAACTAAGATATTATGTCAACAAAAATTATACACGCTTTATATACTGACGATGATGTTTTACTGCAAGCGGTAAAACAGGTTAGAGATAAGCACTACCATATTGATGAAATATTCACACCGTTCCCGGTGCATGGTCTAGAAAAAGCTATGGGAATTGCAGATACTCGCCTTGCGATTAATGCTTTCTTATATGGAATAGTAGGTTTGTGTGTAGCAACTGCTATGATGAATTATATAATGATAGAAGACTGGCCACAGAATATAGGTGGTAAGCCTAGTTTTTCTTATTTGGAAAACTTGCCTGCTTTTGTACCTATCATGTTTGAGTTAACAGTATTTTTTGCAGCTCACTTAATGGTTATTACTTTTTATATGAGAAGTAGGTTGTGGCCATTTAAGAAAGCTGAAAATCCTGATGTAAGAACGACTGATGATCATTTCCTTATGGAAATTGATACACATGGTGCTGATGTTGAAGAGGCGACAAAGTTTCTTTATGACACTGGTGCAGTAGAGATAAAATTAATTGACAAAGAAGCGCACTAATGAATAGATCTGTAAAAACGTTCTTGTTTGCATTTGCTTCAATTCTTGTTGTTTCCTGTGGAGGAGATGATAAGTCGACAGCAACTGATTCGAATAGAAGTGTTCAGTATTTTCCTAATATGTATGAGTCTGTAGGTTACGAGACTTACCAAGAGGGAGAAGTATTTCCTGGAAATGTAGAAGCTCAATTACCTGTTGAAGGTACTGTTTCTCGAGGGTGGATGCCATATGATTATGAGGATACTAATGAAGGTTACGCTTCCGCGAAAGCCAACTTAAAAAATCCACTTCCATATACGGAGGCTAATTTAACTAATGGTGAGGCTCTTTTTGGAATTTATTGTGCTATATGTCACGGTAAAAAAGGTGATGGTCAAGGTGCTTTAGTTAAATCTGAAAAGATATTAGGTGTACCTAGTTATGATGCTCGAGATATTTCACAAGGTTCTATTTATCATGTTATGTATTATGGTATAAATTATATGGGTTCTTATGCCGCTCAAACTTCTATAGAGGAGAGATGGCAAATAGCTCATCATGTAGATGCTTTAACTAGAGATTTGAAAGGTCAGGCTCGTCAAGAGTTTATTCCAGAAGTTTCTAACAAAGATGAAAAGGCGATGATGGATGTTCACCACGTTGAGGAAGCTCATAGTGTTGATGATCACGCTACAGAAAATGAACCAACAACGGATGGGCATTAAGCCCTAGTAGATATTGTATATATGTATAAGGTAACAAGCAAATTAAAGATTGTAGCATTCTCTCTTATTATTTTAGGAGCACTGCTAACTGCGGTAGGATTTTGGCAGGTACCAACTTCTCAAGATGCAGTTAAAGAAATGCTTGCAAATGAAGCAGCGCACGGAGGCGGGCATGCTGTAGAAAGTAATGATCGTCATGAGGTTGCAATGGCATCTCATGATGATGCTATTCATAAGTCTTCTGTTTCAGAAGAACATCATGGGGAAGCTAATCATGGTGTAAGTCACGAAGATGAACATGCAGAGCATGTGTATCATCAATTAAAAAATAGACCTTGGTCTGCTGTTTATGTTGCAGCTTTCTTTTTCTTTATGATAGGTCTAGGGGCTCTTGCTTTTCATGCTATTCAGAAAGCAGCACAAGCAGGCTGGTCACCAGTTTTATTTAGAGTAATGGAAGGTGTAAGTAGTTATATTCTACCAGGTGGAATTATTATGTTTCTCCTTCTTCTAGCTACTGGTTTAGGAGCTAATCATATTTTTATATGGATGAATGAAGGTGTAGATGTTGTAGGTCATGAAAATTATGATGCAATTGTTGCAGGTAAAACAGGCTTCTTAAATGTTCCTTTCTGGTTATTCAGGGCTGGTGCTTTTATTGTAGGTTGGAATATTTATAGATGGAACATTAGAAAATTTGGTTTAAAGCAAGATGAGGCTGTTGATGGTGACATTTCTTGGTACAAAAAAGGCTTTAAGCACAGTGCTATGTTCCTTGTATTCTTTATCGTTACGGAATCTATTATGTCTTGGGACTGGATTATGAGTTTTGATCCTCACTGGTTCTCAACTTTATTTGGTTGGTATGTTTTCGCAAGTATGTTCGTTTCAGCTATTACTACGATTGCTCTGGTTACTATTTTCTTAAAATCTAAAGGTTACTTAGAATTTGTAAACGATTCTCATATTCATGATTTAGCTAAATTCATGTTTGGTATTAGTATCTTTTGGACTTATTTGTGGTTCTCACAATTCATGTTGATTTGGTATTCTAACATTCCTGAAGAAGTAACTTACTTCGTTACTCGTATTGAAGATTACAATATTGTTTTCTTCGGTATGGTTGCTATCAACTTCTTGTTCCCATTATTGATCCTTATGAATTCTGACTTTAAACGTATCAATTGGTTTGTAGTAACTGCCGGTTTATTTATTATTATCGGTCACTATCTAGATATTTATGTTATGGTGATGCCTTCTACGGTAGGTGAGTCTTGGTTTATAGGTTTCCCTGAAATAGGTTCTTTCTTATTTTTTGCTGGTCTATTTATCTTTTATATATTCCATACGATATCTAAAGCTCCTTTATTAGTTAAAGGTGATCCTTACGTAGGAGAGAGTAAACATTTCCATTATTAAAACCCATAGAAAACTACTGTAATGACAGCATTTCTTATCATATTTATAGCAGCCCTTTTTGCGATCTCGGTATGGCAAATTACAAAAATTGTTAATTTAGGTAAATCACCTTTACACGATGTTGAGGCAGCAGAAGTAGCAAACGACGCTGATAATAAACGTCAAGGGCAAATGATGCTTTTGTTTGTAATCGCCATGTATGTTATGATGATTGCATGTTTCGTGGGATATCAAGATTACTTCTTGCCAGATGCGGCATCTGAACATGGAGCAGATTATGATAACTTATTACTACTTACAACTGTGGTTATTATGGTAGTACAAGTTTTAACTCAGGGTCTTCTTCATTATTTTTCTTATAAATACTATGGTAGAAAAGGTCAGAAGGCTTTATTTTATGCGGATAATGATAGACTTGAGTTCATCTGGACTGCAATTCCGGTTGTTGTATTGGCAGGTTTAATTCTTTGGGGTCTTTTTTCATGGAATGATATTATGGATGCTAATACGGACGACGACCCATTAATCGTTGAAGTTTATGCATATCAGTTCGGCTGGAAAGTAAGATACAGCGGTGAGGATAATACTTTAGGAGATGCAAATGTACGTTTTAAAGAGGGTCAGAATGTTATCGGTATCGACCCTACAGATAAAGATGGTATGGATGATAAGGTGAGTTCTGAACTGCACTTACCTGTTAACAGACCTGTGATTTTTAAATTTAGAAGTCAAGACGTATTACATTCTGCATACATGCCTCATTTCAGAGCACAAATGAATGTGGTTCCTGGTATGGTCACTCAGTTTAAATTTACTCCAACAGTAACTTCTGAGGATTATAAGGCAACTGAATTTATGACTAAAAAAGTTCGTAAGATTAATGAAATAAGACGACAAAAAAGTAAAGAGTTAGTAGATGAAGGAGATGTGGCACTGGATCCATATGATTTTGAGTACTATCTTCTTTGTAATAAAATTTGTGGCGCTTCTCATTATAATATGCAAATTAAGATTGTAGTAGAAAGTGAAGAAGACTACAATAAATGGTTAGAAACACAACAAACTTTTGAAACAACTTTAGCTAACGCTGAAAACTAGAAATATGGCACAATCAATAGCTGTTACTGCAGATCAGGGACATGATGAGGAACACCACCATCATAAGCAAACTTTTGTAACTAAATACATATTCTCCACAGATCATAAGATGATTGCTAAGCAATATCTTATAACTGGTCTCCTAATGGGTGTGATCGGTATCGCTATGTCTGTGTTAATGAGAATGCAGCTTGCTAATCCTGGCGAACCTAATTTAATTTTTGAAGCTCTTTTAGGAAAATGGGCACCAGATGGTGTCATGGATCCTAATATGTACCTTGCATTAGTTACTATTCATGGTACTATAATGGTCTTTTTTGTTCTTACTGCCGGTCTGAGTGGTACGTTCTCAAACTTTTTGATTCCATTACAGATCGGAGCAAGAGATATGGCTTCTGGGTTCCTTAACATGGTTTCTTACTGGTTATTTTTCCTTTCAGCTGTGATTATGATTGGTTCTCTTTTTGTAGAGCTTGGGCCTGCTGCTGCTGGTTGGACTATTTATCCACCTTTAAGTGCGTTACCTGAGGCTATGGGAGGTTCTGGTTTAGGTATGACATTATGGTTAGTTTCTATGGCTATCTTTATTGCGTCTTCTCTTTTAGGTTCTCTTAATTATATAGTTACAGTTATAAATCTTAGAACAAAGGGAATGTCTATGACACGTCTTCCTTTAACTATTTGGGCATTTTTTGTTACTGCAATTATTGGTGTGGTTTCATTCCCAGTTTTATTTGCAGCTGCATTACTACTTATAATGGATAGGAGTTTTGGTACTTCATTCTTTTTATCAGATATCTACATTAAAGGTGAAGTTTTAGCTCATCAAGGTGGTTCTCCAGTATTATTTGAACACTTGTTCTGGTTCTTAGGTCACCCAGAGGTTTACATTGTATTGCTTCCAGCTTTGGGTATTACATCTGAAATTATTGCAACTAATTCGCGTAAGCCTATCTTTGGTTATAGAGCGATGATAGCATCTATACTCGCTATTGCTTTCCTTTCCACGATTGTATGGGGTCACCATATGTTTGTTTCTGGTATGAATCCTTTCTTAGGTTCTGTATTTACATTTACGACATTACTTATTGCCATTCCTTCGGCTGTTAAATCCTTTAATTACATAACCACTTTATGGAAAGGTAATTTGCAAATGAATCCAGGTATGTTGTTTTCAATAGGTCTTGTATCTACTTTTATCACTGGAGGTCTTACAGGTATCATATTAGGAGACAGTACGCTTGATATTAATGTTCATGATACATATTTCGTTGTTGCTCACTTCCACTTGGTAATGGGTATATCAGCATTATATGGTTTGTTTGCTGGGGTTTACCATTGGTTCCCTAAGATGTTCAACCGTATGATGAATAAGAATTTAGGTTATGTACACTTCTGGCTTACTGCAATAGGAGCTTACGGTGTGTTTTTCCCAATGCACTTTGTAGGTATGGCTGGTTTACCTAGACGTTATTATACAAACACTAATTTCCCTTACTTTGATGACCTTGCAGATACTAATAAGTTGATTACTTATTTTGCAATAGCAACGGCATTAGCGCAATTGTTCTTCGTTTACAATTTTGTAAAGTCTATATTTTATGGTAAGAAGGCGCCTGCTAATCCATGGAAATCTAATACTCTAGAATGGACTACGGGAGATACTCATATTCATGGTAACTGGGCTGGGCCTATTCCTACCGTGTACAGATGGTCTTACGATTACAGTAAGGTAAATGAAGATGGAGAGTATGTCATTGCAGGTCAAGATTATGCTCCCCAGCATATTCCTTTACAGGAAGGTGAAGAAGAGATGAATCATTAAAATAACATAGAAGTAAAAATGCTGCCTAAAGGGCGGCATTTTTGTTTCTATAGTTTAATTCTTATCGCTATAAGTTGTTTTCTAGTTCTTATAGTTTTCCGTAGTTATATCTACTTGAGATACAGTTAACTGCTTTTTGCCCGTATTTATTTGCTGTATAATACCATCTTATGATGTTAAAATATAGGCTCAGTTTTGATGGTAGTTTTCTTGATTCTTTTTTCATTTTAAGACCTTATTTCGTATTCTCTTTTACTACTTAATTTGTACGTACTTTACTTATTTGTAGAGGTTACTTATTGAGTTTATTAGTACAAGTTCGCTACTACAGAGTTTTTGCTTTTCTTTTTGCATCGTTGCTATGCTGTAAACACTCGTTAACATGGATGGTACTAGGTCTATTAATGGTTTATTTGATGCTTTTAATCATTTATTTTTGTTACTTATTTTTTCATGTCGCATGGTTTTATTAGCTAGCTTATTTTTAGGTTTACATTATTTTGTTTTGGTAAAATGGTAACTCGTTGAATTTGTTTTATTATTATTCGTATTACATTCATAAGGGCTGCTCTATGAGTAGTATCTTTGGTATATGAATGAAAATCTAGATCCTAACGGAAGTCATTTTTCTAACGAAGAGCATGACGTAGATAGAGCACTACGTCCTTTATCCTTTGACGATTTTGCAGGCCAAGATCAGGTGTTGGAAAATTTAAAAATATTTGTTGCAGCTGCAAATGGTCGTGTAGAAGCACTGGACCATACTCTTTTTCATGGTCCTCCAGGATTAGGTAAAACAACACTAGCCCATATTTTAGCAAATGAGCTCGGTGTAGGAATTAAAGTAACCTCTGGTCCTGTTTTAGATAAGCCAGGAGATCTTGCTGGTTTACTTACTAATCTAGATGAGAGAGATGTTTTGTTTATTGATGAGATTCATAGATTAAGCCCTATTGTAGAGGAATATCTTTATAGTGCTATGGAGGACTATAAGATTGATATTATGATCGAGACAGGTCCTAATGCTCGTACTGTACAGATAAACCTTGCTCCATTTACATTAATAGGTGCTACAACTAGGTCAGGACTTCTTACTGCGCCTATGAGGGCTAGATTTGGGATTGCCTCCAGATTACAATATTATACTACTGAGCTTTTATCTACTATCGTTATACGTAGTGCCGAAATCCTTAAAATGCCCATAGATCATGATGCTGCTATTGAGATTGCTGGGCGTAGTCGTGGTACTCCTCGTATTGCAAATGCCTTGTTACGTAGAGTTCGTGATTTTGCGCAAATTAAGGGCGATGGGAGAATAGACATGAAAATTTCTAAATATGCTCTAGAAGCGCTTAATGTAGACGCTCATGGTCTAGATGAAATGGATAATAAGATTCTAACCACTATAATCGATAAATTTAAGGGTGGTCCTGTTGGTATTACTACTTTATCAACCGCTGTATCAGAAAGTGCTGAAACCATTGAAGAAGTTTATGAACCTTTTTTAATACAACAAGGCTTTATTATTAGGACTCCTAGAGGTCGAGAAGTCACAGAAAATGCCTACAAGCACTTAGGACGTAATAAGTTGAATAGTATAGGTGGTTTATTTGAATAACCCATGAGAAAGATAGAACAAATACCGGCGCTTACTTTTCTTTCTAAATCTCTGGAGATTTATAAGGATCCGTTACCATTTCACAGAGAAAATTTTCATAAATATGGGAATACCTTTAAGTTAAGTCCTAAGCCCGGTCTTATGATCCATTTTACTTGTGATGAAAAGCTAACCCAACACATACTTCAAAAAAATCAAAAGAATTTTCATAAGTCCTCTTTACAAACAGATGATTTAGGTAAGTACATAGGTCACGGTTTGCTAACTGAAAACGGTGAGAAATGGAAAGCTAATAGAAAATTAATACAGCCTGCCTTTTATAAAAAATCCATAGCCCTGCTTATGCAAACTATGGATGCGGTTATTAATGAAGAGTTAGATCGTATTGAAGTAGATAAGATAACTGATGTGTACTCCATATGTAATGACCTTGCTTTTAAAGTGGTAGCACGTAGTCTCTTTGACTTAAATGATATTGATGATCTGGATAAAAAAATAAATCGGCTACAGGAGATAACAGAGCATGCACAAAAAATGCTTATTAAAGAATTGCGTATCCCATGGATGAAATGGTATTTTGATAGAGAATGGTTATCAGGGCAAAACAGTATTCCTCATGCGCTATCAGAAATAGAAGAAGCGCGCAATTTATTACTAGCAATCATAAAAAACAGACGTCTCAGCGATAAAGAACCTGGAGATTTATTAGATATGTTGCTTCATAGCACCTATGAAGATGGTTCTTATATGAAGGACGATCAGTTAGTAGACGAGATTCTCGTGCTATTTATAGCTGGTCATGAGACTACGGCAAATGCATTGAGCTTTGCTACGCAATTGCTCGCCCATCACCCAGAGACTATAATAAAAGCAAGACTAGAATTGGGAGATCTTGATGTGGAAAACCTCCTGCCTGGACTTATGAAAATGCCGTACCTAAAACAGTGTGTAGAAGAAACATTACGTCTTTATCCGCCGGCATATGTGACAGATCGTGTAGCGCTAGAGTCAGATAGGTGTGAGGATATAGTAATAGAAAAGGGTAGTATATGGTTGATTTCTTTTTATGAAATGCACCGCCGCAAAGATTTATGGGACGCACCAGATCAATTTGATCCAGACCGTTTTATGTCTGATAAGGCAAAGAAGTATAGAGAATTTTATTTCCCCTTCGGTGCCGGACCTCGCATGTGTGTAGGGAATAATTTTGCCATGTTTGAAATGATACTGGTCCTAGCGAGAATGTTAGAACGTTTTGATATAAAACCAGTTAACGATGTTATTGAATACCATCCTTTAATTACATTAAAACCTAAAAATGCACAGCTTATATTTAGTAAAAGATCTGGAAATTAAAAAGGTGCTTTGTTTGATTCCGCTTTCGCGAAAGCGAGAAAATGAACCTTTCCATAACTACAATATAATTAAAGTCTAGTAAGGAAAGTACAATATTAGCCACTTCTCAAATGCATAGTGAAACATAAGCGCTATCTTTGTTTTACGAAAAATTCTATCGGATTTATGAGTGAAGAAAGTAAAAGAAGAGAGGCGCTAATATATCATGCAAAGCCTACACCAGGAAAAATAAAAGTAGTACCTACTAAGAAATATAGCAGTCAGAGAGATCTAGCACTGGCTTATAGCCCTGGGGTGGCAGAGCCTTGTCTAGAAATTGCAAAGGATAAAGCAAACGTTTACAAGTACACGACAAAGGGAAATCTAGTCGCTGTAATTTCTAATGGTACTGCTGTTTTAGGTCTAGGAGATATAGGTCCAGAAGCCTCTAAGCCAGTAATGGAAGGAAAAGGATTGCTTTTTAAAATATTTGCAGATCTGGATTGTTTTGATATAGAGGTAGATACTAAGAATGTAGAAGAATTTATTCAAACGGTTAAAAATATATCGCCTACCTTCGGAGGGATAAACCTAGAAGATATAAAAGCTCCAGAGGCTTTTGAAATAGAAAGAAGATTAAAAGAAGAGCTGGATATTCCGGTAATGCATGATGACCAGCATGGTACAGCTATCATATCTAGTGCAGCGCTTTTAAATGCATTAGAACTAGCTGGTAAGAAAATCGAAGAGGTAAAAATTGTGATTTCTGGTGCTGGTAGCGCAGCCATCTCATGCACTAGTTTATATGTAACACTAGGTGCAAAAAAAGAAAACATCATGATGTTTGATGTGGATGGTCTTATTACAAAGGATAGGGTAAATCTAGGAAACGAGCAAATGCAGTTTGCTACTGATAAGCCTAAGGTAGATCTAAGAGCGGCTCTCAAAAATGCTGATGTATTCCTAGGTCTTTCTGTAGGAAATATAGTAGATGGAGATATGTTAAAATCCATGAATGAGTCGCCTATCGTGTTTGCAATGGCAAATCCTACTCCAGAAATAGATTATGACCTCGCTATGGCCTCTCGAGAAGATATCATTATGGCTACTGGGAGGAGCGACCATCCTAACCAGGTAAATAATGTTCTAGGGTTTCCGTTCATTTTTAGAGGTGCGCTAGATGTTAGAGCTACTAAAATTAATGAAGAGATGAAAATGGCAGCTACTAAAGCTATCGCACAACTAGCTAAAGAGCCTGTTCCAGAACAAGTGAATATCGCATATGGAGAGTTGAAAATTGCTTTCGGTAGAGATTATATTATTCCTAAACCATTTGACCCTAGATTGATAGCTACTATCCCGCCAGCGGTAGCTAGAGCAGCTATGGAAAGTGGAGTAGCAAAAGAACCTATTACTGACTGGGATAAGTACGAGGAGCAATTGCTTAGCCGCATGGGATCTGATAATAAGTTAGTACGTCTACTGCTTAACCGTGCTAGAATTAATCCTAAGAGAATCGTATTTGCCGAGGCAGATAATATAGATGTTCTTAAAGCTGCACAAATCGTGTTAGAAGAAGGTATCGCTATTCCTATTCTTTTAGGACGTCGCGATATGATTGAAGAACTTATGGAAGACATAGGCTTTGATCAAGATTGTTTAATTATAGACCCTAAGTCTGACGAGGAGAAAGCACGTAGAGATAGATATGCGCAGGAATTTTGGAAACTAAGAAAAAGAAAAGGAATTACAGAATTTGATGCTGGTAAAACCGTTAGACAGCGCAATTACTTTGCTGCAATGATGGTAAAACTAGGTGATGCAGATGCATTAATCACTGGTGTAGCGCAATCTTATCCCATTTCTGTAAGACCTATGATGGAGATTATAGGAAAAGCACCTGGTGTGGATAAAATAGCAACGACTAATTTAATGATTACCGCAAGAGGCCCATTATTTGTGTCAGATACTTCTATAAATATTAATCCAGATGCGTCAGAGCTTGCAAAAATCGCGCAAATGACTGGTCGCACGGCCAGCATGTTCGGAGTCTCGCCAGTGATAGCGATGACCTCTTACGCTAACTTTGGATCTTCTTCTCACCCACATGCGACTAAGGTTACAGACGCCGTTAAGTACTTACATCAGTACTATCCAGATCTAGTTGTAGATGGAGAATTGCAAACAGATTTTGCCCTTAATGCAGATTTGTTGCAAAGCAAGTTTCCGTTCTCAAAACTAGCTGGTAAAAAAGTAAATACACTTATTTTTCCTAATCTAGAAAGTGCTAATAGTACTTATAAAATGCTTAAAGAGCTCAATAATATCGACTCGATAGGTCCTATCATGATGGGTATGCAAAAACCAGTTCATATACTTCAGTTAGGAGCAAGTGTAGATGAAATAGTAAATATGTCTGCGGTCGCAGTTATCGATGCACAACAAAAAGAAAAGCACGCTAATAGGAAAGAGTAATACCCCAATTAGTAGGGTATATTTTATTACATTTGATTTCTTAAAAACTGTTAATTAATGATTGCGCAACTTCAAGGAAAACTGGTGGAAAAAAATATGACCGATGTGGTTATAGATTGTGGTGGTGTAGGTTATCTAGTAGAGATATCTCTTCACACTTATTCTTTAATTCCAGAAGGAGAACTAATTAAATTGTTTACTTATCAACTAATTAGAGAAGATGCGCACCGTTTGTTCGGTTTTATAGAAAAAACAGAGAGAGAAGTTTTTAAATTATTACTCTCTGTTTCTGGTATAGGAGCAAATACCGCTAGGACGATGTTGTCTAGTCTGGACCCTAATCAAATTGCGCAGGCTATAGCTTCTGGTGACGTGAGAACTATTCAAAGTGTTAAGGGAATAGGAGCAAAGGGAGCGCAGAGAGTTATTCTAGATTTAAAAGATAAAATTCTACAAGTGCTCGATAACCCACAATTAACAGTTGTGGCAAGCAATACTGGAAGAGAAGAAGCGTTATCTGCATTAGAAACCTTAGGATATATGCGCAAACAAGCACAAAAAGTGGTGGATAAAATTTTATCAAACCAGCCAGATGCTACTACAGAGCAACTTATAAAACAAGCACTTAAACAATTATAGGATTTGAGATACAGTAATAATCACTTAAGGGCTTTTGTCTTTCTTTTGTCTTTATTTGTTTTCGCTTTCGCGAAAGCGCAACAACCAACAACGACTCCACAAGATTCTGTCAGAACAGGTGCAAGAATAGGTAGGTTGAGTTTACCTAACCCACCCAGTATAGTTACTCTGTACACTTATGACGCAAATCTAGATCGTTATGTGTATTCTAGTAGTTTTAATGGATATAACATAGATTTTCCTTTTATACTTACCAGAGAGCAATATCTAGATCGTGTTCTCAAAGAGCAAATGTCAGATTATTTTAAGGAAAAGGCGGCTGCGATAGCTGGAAGAACAGAAGAGGATAAAGAAAAGCAAAAAGATTTATTACCTAATTTTTATGTAAATTCAGAATTATTTGCATCTATTTTTGGAGGTACAGAGATCGATGTGGATCCACAAGGATCTGTAGAAGTGGATTTAGGATTGCTTTTCAATAGGTCTGATAATCCTAGTTTTTCCCCTAGAAATAGACAGAATTTAACCTTTGATTTTAATCAACGTATTAATTTAAGTCTTCTAGGTAAAGTAGGTACAAGATTACAAGTAAACGCAAATTATGATACACAAAGTACGTTTAATTTTCAGAACCAAATAAAATTAGATTACACCCCTACAGAAGATGACATACTACAAAGTATAGAAGTAGGTAACGTATCCATGCCACTTAACTCTCAATTGATACGTGGGGCACAAAGTCTATTCGGTATCAAGACAGAGTTGCAGTTCGGTAAAACTAGGATAACAGCTGTGTTTTCAGAGCAGCAGTCAGAATCCACTACAGTACAAGCTGCTGGTGGTGCAACCCTTAATGATTTTGACTTTTTCTCACTAGATTATGATGAGAACAGGCATTATTTTTTATCACATTATTTTAGAGATAATTACGACTCTTCTTTAGAAAATTACCCTTTCATAAATAATAACATTCAGATTACACGTGCTGAAGTGTGGATTACAAACAGAGGTAATAGCACTCAAGATGTCCGTAACCTAGTTGCTATACAAGATATAGGAGAAGCAGATCCAGATAATATAGGTCTAGGCACACGACCAGGGAATTTTATCAATGTAGCTACAAATAGTTTTCCTGATAATGAAAATAACGACTTTAATCCAGAAGGTATTAATGGCGGTGGTCAGACTATTTTAAATTCGCAAATTAGAGAAATTGCAACCGCTCAATCAGGTTTCGGTAATGCTACGGTTAATGAAGGTTTTGATTATGTGACCTTAGAAAATGCGCGTAAACTTACCGCTCAAGAATACACTTTAAATACCCAGCTGGGTTATATTTCATTAAGACAGCGTTTAAATAATGACGAGGTTCTCGCAGTTGCTTTTCAATATACGGTAGGTGGAGAGGTGTATCAAGTAGGTGAATTTGCAAATGATGGTGTGGTAGCCACAGATGTTGTTCAAAATACAAATCTTAATCAACCAGCTGTAAATAATCAAAGTCTCGTTGTTAAACTTCTCAAAAGTAATCTGACTAACGTCAGTCAGCCTATTTGGGATTTAATGATGAAAAATATCTATAATTTGGGTGGTTTTCAATTAACTCAAGAAGATTTTAAATTAAATATATTTTATCAATATCCGCCAGAGTTAAATTACATCACCGCTGCAGAAAGTGTGCCGGCAGACCCTATCAACGGTATCCCAGCAAGGCCAGCGGTCGCTCTACCAGATGATGTAGATCAAACTACTTTAATCAGAGTATTTAATCTGGACAGATTAAATCAACAAGGTGACCCACAACCGCAGGGAGATGGGTTTTTTGATTTTTTACCAGGTATTACTATAGATGCAGAGAATGGACGGATTATTTTTACAACCGTAGAACCTTTTGGAAGTCATTTATTTAATAAACTAGACAATACTCCAGGGACTGGAGACGAAGATTATACAGATCCATCCACCTATAATGCAAATCAAGAACAGTACGTATATCGTGAGATGTACCGAAGTACAAAAGCACAAGCATTACAAAGCGCCGATAAAAATAAATACTTAATAAAAGGGGAATACAAATCTACTGGTCAGGAAGGGATTCCGTTAGGTGGTTTTAATGTTCCTAGAGGTTCTGTAACGGTAACTGCTGGCGGTAGGACACTTCAAGAAGGTATCGATTATACGGTAGATTATCAACTAGGTCGTGTGATTATTCTAGACCAGGCATTGCTTAATTCTAATACACCTATTCAGGTCTCTACAGAGAGTAATACTGTTTTTAATCAACAAACAAAACGTTTTACAGGTATTAATGTAGAACATAAATTTAGTGACGACTTTATTTTAGGTGGTACTTTCTTAAACTTAAAAGAACGCCCTATTACCCAAAAGTCTACTTATGGATTTGAGCCTATTAATAATACCATCATAGGAGCAAATTTCTTATACAATACTGAAGTTCCTTTCTTAACTAGACTTGCTAATAAACTTCCTAACGTAGATACAGACGTTGCCTCAAACTTATCATTGAGAGGAGAAGTTGCTTACCTTTTTCCGGGCTCTCCAGCTGGAGATAATTTTGGAGGTAGAGCGGCAGCTTATGTAGATGATTTTGAAGGATCTCAAACTACCATAGATATTTTAAGTCCGTTTGCATGGTCACTAGCCAGTGTTCCACAAGCCTTTGAAGGAGCTGGAAGTACGGCAAATCAATTAGCATACAACTTCAGCCGTGCAAAAATGGCTTGGTATTCCATTGACCCTATTTTTTATGGAAATCAGCGTCCAGCAGGTATAACAGATCAAGATGTTTCTGATTATAGGTCAAGACGTGTTTTTGTAGATGAGATATTTCCTAATACAGATTTGCAACAAGGTCAGCAGCAGGTGATCAATACTTTGGATCTTTCCTATTATCCTAGTGAGCGTGGACAGTACAATTACAATCCACAGGCGGCTGGAACTAATGTACTTCCTAATCCAGAAGATAACTGGGGTGGTATTATGCGTCAGTTTTCTAGTACAGATTTTGAGCAAACTAATGTAGAGTATATTCAGTTTTGGGTAATGGATCCATTCTATGCTCAAGATCCAGCAGTAAATGCTGGTCAGACTCCATTTGCTGATAATAGTGGAACTATTTCAATTAACTTAGGAAGTATTTCTGAAGATATTTTAAAGGATAATAGAAAACAGTTTGAAAATGGATTACCTGATGATGGTGGTACAGCACTTACTACCAGTACTGCTTATGGAAAAACACCAGTAAATCAATCCTTAGTTTATGCTTTTGATACCGATGGTGCCGAAAGAGATAATCAAGATATAGGACTGGATGGTTATAGTGATAATGAAGAACTTGCTGATTTCCCAACCTTTGGACCTATTGATCCTGCAGGAGATAACTATGAGTTTTTTGTAGCCGCAAGTGGTGATATTCCTAATAGATATAGAAATTATAATGGAACTGAAGGAAATTCACCTACCACGGTTTCTCAAGATGATAGAGGTTCTACTACGTTGCCAGATGTAGAAGACATTAACCGTGATAACACGATGAATACCATCGATAGTTATTATGAATATGATATCGATTTTAGAAATGTAGGTAACCGACTGGTTAGTGAATATATATATGATGAAGTTCCAGTAAATGGAACAAATCCAGATGGAAGTCCGTTTAGTACACGATGGGTTCAATTAAGAGTTCCACTTAATGATCCAGATCGTGAAGAAATAGGTGGTATCGCAGACTTTAGAGCCATACGTTTTATGAGAATGTATCTTTCTGATTTTGAAGAAGATATTATTATGAGGTTTGGTTCTCTGGATTTAGTTAGAGGTGATTACCGTCAATACACACAAAATTTAAGCGAGGATAATCTACCTCAAAACCCTAATTCTGTTTTTGAAGTTCAAGGAGTTAACATTGAAAACAATCAATCTCGAGAGCCCGTAGGTTATGATTTGCCACCAGGAGTAGTTCGTGAAGAGTTAAGAACTCAGAATCAAAATATTAGACAAAATGAACAATCTCTTGCTTTGAGAGTTAGAGATCTAGAATCACAAGGAGCAAGGGCTGTATTTAAAAATATCAGGATTGATATGAGACAGTACGAAGATTTAGAAATGTTCGTTCATGTAGACCATGGTAATTTTCCTGATAGGACGATAGAAGATCAAGAGTTAGAAGCTTTTGTAAGATTAGGGGTAGATTTTACTCAAAACTATTATGAAGTAAGATTGCCATTAACGGTTACAGATCAAGGTATTGGACTTTCTAGAGAACAAGTATGGCCCGAGGAGAATAATTTTAAAATTAGCTTAGAGCTATTACAAGAAATAAAATCTAGAGTTTTAGGTAATTCTTCATTATTAGTAAGTGATCTTAATTTATTTACAGAATCTTCTTTAGGTAATACGGTTAGTGGACCTAATGAGCATACTTATGGTATTAAAGGAAACCCTAATTATGGAGACATAAGATCTTTAATGATAGGTGTAAGAAATGCATCTGGAGATTTAGTGAGTGGAGAGGTGTGGTTCAATGAAATGCGTCTCTCTGGTTTAAAAAATCAAGGTGGTTATGCGGCTGTAATGAATGTGGATGCAAACATTGCCGACTTTGCCAGTGTGAGTGCGACAGGTAGAAGAAGTACCATTGGTTTTGGATCTATTGAGCAAGGCCCACAAGAACGTAGTCGCGAAAACCTTACTCAATATGATGTAACCACTAACATAAGCCTAGGTAAACTATTACCTCCTAAATGGGGCGTTTCTTTACCGTTTTCTTACAGTCTGGGAGAGGAAACTATAACGCCACAATTTGATCCACAATTTGAAGACATAGAAATAGAAACCAGACTGGATAATGCTGTAAATGATGCAGAGCGAGATGCCATCAGAGAACAGTCAGAAGATTATACAAAAAGGCAAAGTATTAACCTGATAGGAGTACGTAAAGAACGCACTGGAGATTCAAAACCTATGCCTTATGATATTGAGAATTTCACTTTTTCTGGTTCTTACAATCAGACAGATCAACGCAATTTTGAAGTAGAGAAATTTCAAGATCAATCGGTTAATGTAGGCGGTACTTATAATTATGCTTTTCCTAAGGCAGAGTTAGAGCCATTTAAAAACGCGGCATGGTTAAATAATTCCTATTTAAAATTTATTAAGGATCTGAATTTTAATCCACTGCCTAATAATTTTTCGACAGGATTAAATGTTTTGAGACAGTTCAATACTCAGAAATTTAGAGATTTACAATTAGATTCTAATCCGGTAGATTTAAATAACGATGGAGAGCCAGATGCGCAAAATATAACTATTGCGCCGCTTACTAACCGTAATTTTACTATGAATCATCAGTATGCTATCAATTGGGATTTAACAAAATCACTACAAATTAATCTATCGGCAAATAGTGATCGATTGATACGTGATTATGTGAATGAAGACGAAACTATTGATGAGAACTATACTGTTTGGACCGATTTCTTTGACGAGGGTATTCCTAACTCGCACTCTCAACAATTGCAACTTACTTATAAATTGCCATTTGATAAGTTTCCTTTTCTCGCTTTCGCGAAAGCGAACTACACATACACATCTAACTTTAACTGGACACGTAACCAGCAACAGTTTGCACAGCTAGATGGTATTCCTGATTTAGGGAACTCTATTCAGAATGCTAACACACATCGCATAAATGGAACACTCGATTTAGATAAATTATATAAATACGTAGGTTTAGAAAAAAAGAAATTTGGTTTACAGGCAAATAAAAATGCTAGATCGAGAACCAGATCGAGAACCCCTAGACCTAACGAGGTTGCTCAAAATGATAAGAAAAATAAGACTCCAAAAAAGAATGTTGCTAATAAAGCATACAACACACTTATAGGGGTTCTTACATCTGTGAAACGTGCTCAAATAAATTATCAGGAAACTAACGGTATATTTCTACCAGGATATACTCCAGACATAGGGTTTATCGGTACGTTAAAACCTACTTCAGGTTTTGTATTCGGTAGTCAGGCAGAGGTGCGTGACCTTGCCGCAAGACGTGGATGGTTAACTTTATACCAAGATTTTAACCAGCAGTATAGTGAAGTAGAGACGCGTCAGTTAGAATTTAACTTTAAAGTAGATCTATTAAAGGACTTATCTATAGATATAGTAGGTAATCGTGCTTATCAAGAAAATTATACAGAGAATTACAGGATCAATACTAACGTTAATTCGGGAGAACTTACCTATCAATCTTTAACTGATAACACCTTTGGTAATTTTAATATTACTAACTTGATGATAGGTACTGCTTTCCAAAAAAGTACTATTGAAGATTCAGAAACATTTGATAATTTTAGAAGTAATAGACTTACTGTGGCAGACAGGCTGGCAACTAGTTTTTATGGAAATAGCACCTTTGGGCGTGATGGAGATGGGTATCCATTAGGTTTTTCTAGAAATAGTCAACAAGTATTACTACCAGCATTTCTTGCAGCATATGAAGGTAGAGATGTAGAAAAACAAGATTCTAATGCTTTTAGAAATATTCCATTGCCTAACTGGACCGTTAAGTATACTGGTTTGATGAATTTAAAGTGGTTTAAAAAGAATTTCCGTAGATTCTCTATTAATCATGGATATCGCTCTAGTTATACGATTAATCAATTTCAGACTAACCTAGATTTTACTGCAGGAGATAGCGCATTTGCCTATGTTGATCAAGGAGATGCTTTAAATCAAAATGGTGATTTTAAATCAGAACGACTTTTCTTTAATATCAATCTTGCAGAGCAATTCAGTCCTTTAATTAAATTAGATTTTGAGACTAAAAATGCTTTCTCGGTTGCAGCCGAGGTACGAAGAGATAGGGCAGTATCTTTAAGCTTTGATAACAATTTACTGACTGAAATTAATGGTAATGAGTTGATTTTAGGATTAGGGTATCGTTTTAAAGATCTTAAGTTTAAAACTAACTTCGGCGGTAGGAGTAAGACCATCAAAAGTGACTTAAATTTAAGAATGGATGGCTCAGTTAGAGATAATGTTACTATAGTTAGGTATCTAGATCTAGATAATAGTCAGGCAACTGCTGGACAGACCATTTATGGGCTTAAATTTACTGCAGACTATAACTTGAGCCAGGCATTTACAGCGATATTTTATTACGATCATACATTCTCAAAGTTTGCTATTTCTACGGCATTTCCACAAGCTACCATACGTAGTGGGTTTACTTTAAGATATACATTTGGTAATTAATTAATGCATCACAAATAATTCAACTTTAAGGTTAGAATTAATAGATAGAGTTATCTTAAATTTACGTTTTTAAAAAATCATATAAAATGAATATTCCATCAGAATTAAAGTATACTAAAGATCACGAGTGGATCAAAATAGAAGGAGACGTTGCTACCATAGGTATTACTGATTTTGCACAGAGTGAGTTAGGTGATATCGTTTATGTAGAGGTAGAAACCGTAGATGAGACTCTGGATCAAGAGGAGGTTTTCGGTACGGTAGAAGCTGTTAAGACTGTTTCAGATCTTTTTCTTCCATTAACTGGAGAGATCACTGACTTTAATGAAAAGTTAGAAGATGATCCAGAACTTGTAAATTCTGACCCTTATGGAGACGGATGGATGATAAAAATGAAGTTTACAGACGCATCTCAAGTAGATGGATTATTAAGTGCTGACGCTTATAAAGAGTTAGTAGGATAATGAAAAAAGTTATTTACTGGTTAGCAGCTCCATTGTTTACTGTATTCATTACAGTAGCGTCTATGATGGCAAACCCAGCACCGCCGGTAAATATTGATAACGTAGATAAGATATACCATGCTACTGCCTATTTTATAATGGCGATCTTGTGGTATATTTTCTTTTACAGTCGTTTTCTAGGAAAGCAAAGCCTTTTGAGCTTTGGTCTTAAAACAATTTTAAAAAACTGGTCTAGAACTATTGCGATAGGAGCAAGTGCTTTGTCCTTAATTATAGGAGTTTTAATAGAATTAGGACAGGGATTTATTTCTGTAAATAGAACAATGGATACAATGGATGTACTAGCAAATATTGCTGGCATTATTATTGCAATATTATCCTTGATGATCATTGATAAATTATTTAACAAACATAAAGTTGCATAATTCTTTTGTTAGCACAAAGAATTAGTTATTTTTAACCTCTATAAATACAACCATAATGGAAGTAAAAAAATCAGAAAAAGCAGATTTACGTAAGAACATCACGCTATACGCCTTATCAGGGCTGGCGTTTATGTTGTTATTATCTTGGCAAGGACTTGAATATGAGTCTAAAACCGTGGAAATAGAAGAGGTGTTTAATGAGCCTGAAGAACTCTTTATTGAAGAGGAAATTCCGATTACTCAAATGCTAGATACTCCACCGCCACCACCGCCACCGCCACCAGCGCCAGAAGTTATCGAGGTAGTAGAGAATGAGGTAGAAATAGAAGAGGTTATTATTGAAGATACAGAAACTGATGAACAAGAAGAGATCGTTGAGATCGATGAAGTTGCTGAAGAAGTAGGTGTTGAAGAAGTAATTGCAGATGTTCCATTTGCGATTATCGAGAATGTACCTATTTATCCAGGTTGTGAGAGTAAAAAGAACAATGCAGATCGTAAGAAATGTATGAGTGAAAAAATCACAAAATTTGTAAATAAACAGTTCAATACTGGACTTGCAAATGATTTAGGTCTAGAAGGAAGACAGAAAATTTCTGTTCAATTTAAGATTGATTCTAAAGGTAATGTGGTCGGTATTCAATCTAAAGCAAAACATCCTAAATTGCAGAGTGAGGCAGCAAGGGTGATTAATAAATTGCCTACTATGACACCAGGAATGCAAAGAGGGAAACCAGTAGGTGTGATTTATGCACTACCTATTATTTTCCAAGTGCAGGACTAATTATAGATACGTTTTTATATGTAAAATCTCAACCTTTATAGGTTGGGATTTTTTTTTGGTACGTTTCTTGATTTCTCTCTGAAATAACATAAAACCATTGATTATGAACATTTCAAATGAGAAGAGGGATGCTGCAACATCTCAAAACACTCGCCGTGAAGATAAAAAAGCGGCAAACACAAAGGTCAATCCCATCGTTAATTTTCAAATAGGTCTCATAGCTGCATTAGTAGCTGCGTTTCTTATCATAGAATTAACGACTGAGGTTCCTCTAGCTGTAAATCCTATAGCAACAACTATTTCTATAGAACATGGAGAAACAAACATGGACGCAGTTAGAATTATTCCTAATAACCCTCCAAAGCCTGTAGTTGAAAAAGCGCAAGAGCCTAAAGTAAAAATACCTAAGGTAGACCCTAATAAGCCGCTTAAGGTTATCGAGAATGACCAACCAGATGTTCCAGAACATAATAAAGAGCCTGTAGATGCTATGGTGAGCAATCCTACAGAAACTCCTACTGCAGCTACTAAGACAGGTACTAATGACACGCCAGTAAGCAAGCCATCTGGACCTTCTATAATAGCAGCATTACATGAAGTACCGTTGTTTCCTGGTTGTAGCTCGAGAATGGATAGTAAGGAACGTATAGAATGTCTCAATAAAAAAATGGGTCGATTTATTCAAAGAAAATTTGACACTAGTTTAGGTAATGACTTGAACGAGGATGGTATGGTTAAAATAGCTGTACAGTTTACCATAGGTGTAGATGGATTGCCCAAAGATATTTTAGTAAAAGCGCCTAATAAAGATCTAGAAGAAGAGGCGTATAATGTGATCTCTAGGTTGCCTAAAATGACTCCTGGTAAGATAGATAATGCTGCGGTAAATGTGACTTATGCATTACCTATAAGATTTCAATTGCGCGATTAGTAACTTAACTATTATATGATTTTTAAAAGCCATGAATTTTCATGGCTTTTCTATTTTTGGCACAGTAGGTAAAACAAGTATATTTGTCACTTATCAAGTAATTATGAAATTTTTATATACTTTACTCTTTCTTACATTTTCAAGCGCATTATTTGCTCAGTCTGATATAGAGCGGTTTCCGGTTTTTGAAAATTGTAAAGGTAAAACTAGCAGGCAGTTAGAAGACTGTTTTTATAGTGCACTTTATACTAAGCTTAAGGATAATTATCAGCATCCTATTAAAAATGATACTCTCACAGATCAATCGGTAACTATAAGATTTGAAGTGGATCGAGATGGTAAATTTGTTCTAATTAGAACAGATGCTTTTAAATCTTCTTTAAAAGAAGAGATGATTAATGCGTTTGCAAAATTACCTGTTATCGAGGCTCCTACATTTAATGGAGATGTTACCTTCATGCAGTTCATTCTTAATGTGCCGGTGCCTATGAAAGAGTCTGGTTCTTTTAAAGTATATAGCAACTCTCAGTCTAAAATAGAAAAACAAAATGAGGTTAAAAGGAAGGAAGATAGTCTCGCTTTCGCGAAAGCGAATCAAGAATACAACACCATCATTAGTGACCAGTATGATAACCATCAACTAAGGTCTGATGCAGTAATACCTCTTTCTTACCAAAGATATCATAGATATGAAGCAGCTATGAATCGTGTAGGAAATAATGCTCATACTGCTGTTAAGCCTTATACGTTTAACTATGTAGACATGTATTTTGATTTAGAAGCAGACCGCGAGTCGCTGCTCGAAGATCGCAAAACGTGGTTGGGGCGCAAGTGGCATAACGAGCATTTCTTTGAAATCGCAGGAGAAGATTATTGGGTGGTTATAGATCCAGGTGTAGACCTTCAAGTAGGTAAAGATTCTAGAGATGATGTGACTACGTATAACAACACCAGATTAGTTAATGTGAGTGGTGGAATAGGTAGTCAAATCACATTCGGCGCTAGTATACAAGAGTCTCAGGCTAGATTCCCTGGCTTTTTTGAAAGAGATGTTATTTCTAGAGCGCCAGATGGTGGTAATCCTGGTATAGTGCCAGGTAGAGGTATTGCCGAAGATGGTGGCGACAGAATATTTGATTATCCAGTAGCTACAGGTTATGTGAATTATAAGCCTAGTAAATATTTTGATTTACAACTAGGGCACGGGCAGCATTTTATAGGGGATGGGTATCGCTCATTAGTGTTAAGTGATAACTCGCAGCCTTTTCCTTATTTTAAGCTCAATGCTAAGTTCTGGAAACTAGATTATACGGTGTTATACACATCATTAAGAGATGTGCGACCTGAGGTAACCGCCGACGATTCTTTCCGTACGAAGTTCATGACACATCATTATCTAAGTTGGAATGCCACTAAGAGATTAAACTTAGGTTTCTTTGAAAGTGTTTTATGGCAAGATGATAACCAGAGAGGTTTTGATTTCAATTACTTAAATCCTGTAATCTTTTATCAAACTGTAGAATTAGAAACCGGTTCTAGAGGTGGAAATGCTTTACTAGGAATAACGGCAAAGTATAAATTGAGTGATAGAATAACAACCTATGGACAGCTAGTGCTAGATGAGTTCTCTAGAGCGTCTGTAGTGAGTGGAAATGGTAGTTTTCAAAACAAAAGTGCTTATCAACTAGGACTTAAATGGCAAAATGCTTTTAAAGTTTCTAATTTAATGATGCAATTAGAATATAACAGAGTGCGTCCATACACGTATTCTCATAACTCTGTTGTACTTAATTATGGTAATAGTAATCAAGCACTAGCCCATCCATGGGGTGCAAATTTTTATGAAACTATATTAATAGGTCGTTATACTAAAGACCGCTGGTATGGAATAGCTAAGGCAATTTATGGAGAACGTGGTTATGACATACTAACAGATGGAGATAATGCTTTTTATGGAGGTAATATTTATGGGTCAGAAGATAACCGCATCTCTGATAATGGTAATGAAACGACACAAGGTAATACATCTGATTTTTTCTATGGACATCTAGAGGCTGGTTATGTAATAAATCCTGCGAGTAGATTAAAAGTTTTTGGACAACTGATTTATCGCAGTCAGAATCCACAATTTAATAATGAAGTAGTCAGAGCTGAGAGTACGATGTGGTTAAATATAGGTTTACGCACCGATATTATGAACTGGTCATTTGATAGATAGATCTATAGTTTTAGATCTGGTATCAAACGTCTTTTATTCAGTGTGCACGTTCTGTTTATAGTGCATCGCAATGCAAGAACCGCTATATCGCCACTGTAAATTTACTTTGGGCTTTTATTATGTAGTACGATTTTCCTGTGGTTCTAGTCTTTTGTGCCATAACAGGCCTTCGTTCATGGACTGCTTTGTTAAAAAAATCTATTAGGTGTTCTAAATGCGTGTATGAGTTCTTAATCGTTCATTAAAATTAAGTCATAGAGATTTCTCTTCTCTATTTTTAAGTATGCTAGCGGCGGTATGAACGTCAACGTCGCTGTATTATAAGGAGCATCTCGGTTTTTTTAAATTCTATAGTTTATCTAAAGGGTGAAGAACTTTAAATTTAAAGGTGTAACTTTATATTCTTAAATTGAACTAAACTTTAAAAATATGATAGGCGGCGGCTTAATGGGGTATTATATTATCGGTGGTATAGTCATGCTGGTAAGTACATTGGTAAGTAAAAAACTGAAATCAAAATTTGAATATTATTCAAAATTGACTCTTAAAAACGGAATGAGTGGTGCAGAGATTGCTCAAAAAATGTTAGATGATAACGGTATCACAGATGTTAAAGTAATCTCCGTAGCTGGGCAGCTTACCGATCATTATAATCCTAGTAATAGAACGGTTAATTTAAGTGAGGTGGTTTATTCACAACGCAATGCAGCTGCAGCTGCAGTTGCCGCTCATGAAGTAGGTCATGCAATACAACATGCTACGGCTTATTCATGGATAGGTATGCGTTCTTCACTTGTTCCTATAGTTAGTATTGCATCTAAATATTCTCAATGGGTAATAATGGGTGGTGTGGCTCTTGCTGCAAGTACTTTTTTTGGTAAATGGGTATTGCTAGCAGGTATTATTATGTATGGTATGGGAACTTTATTTGCTTTTGTAACCTTGCCAGTAGAATATGATGCTAGTAACCGTGCCCTCGCCTGGTTAGAAAATGAAAGAATGCTGACGCAAGAAGAACATGCTGGCGCAAAGGATGCCTTAAAATGGGCGGCTAGGACTTACTTAGTTGCAGCGATAGGGTCACTTGCTACTTTACTTTATTTTATTTCTATCTTTTTAAGGAGGAGATGATATTTTAAAAACTAACAAAAAGCCACTTACTAATTAGTTAATAAGTGGCTTTTTTAGGTTACTGTAAAGATGACTAAAGGTTTAATTTATTATAACCTAGGTAGTCTGTCTCGCTTTCGCGAAAGCGAATGCCATATCCTTCTAATTCTTTAAGAATAGGCTGGTATACAGATTCTTTAATAGGAATTTGCACTCCAGGTTCCATAATTTCTTTATTTAATATTTTTAAAGCAGCAATAGCTACAGGTAATCCTACCGTTTTTGCCATAGCAGTTTGAAGTTTTCCATCGCCTAGACATACCATAGTACTGTCTATTTGTTTTTGTTTTCCATTTAATTCATAGCCGAATTTATGATACATCACAATCATATCTTTTTCTCCAGGTTGTAATGTCCATGAATCTTCTAGAATGGCTTGTAACATCTGTGCAGGTGTAGCATCTTTAAGGCCTATTTTCTTTTCACCATTAAAAATATTTAACTCTTCTAGTTTTAACCACATAATATCGTCTTGATCTATTTTTAGTTCGTGACGCATTTTTAGTTCCACACTATCTGTAGGAGAGTAAGGTAAAAAGCTATTGACAAAATCACGATACGACATGTGTTGAGAGCCTTCTATCGTATAGGTGTCGTCTGTCATGCCTAGTTGTACAAACATGTTCCATGCTTTACTGAAACCTACGCGTCTCATGGTACCTCTATATAAAGTAGAGATGTCTTCTAGGCCATACACCTTTCTGTATTTGAGACTATTTCTATTTGCTAGAGCCTCAAAACGTCCATAACCCTCTACATCTAGAAACTCTGTTCTTCTAAAAAGGCGATGGTATGGTATGTATTTATACTTACCTTCTTGAATAAATTTTGCGGCGCCGCCTTGTCCTGCCGTGACTACATTGCGTGGGTTCCATGTAAATTTATAATTCCATAGATTGTTATCGTTTTCTGGAGCAAGTAGTCCACCGGTAAACGATTCAAATAATAAAAGTTTACCACCTATATTTCTAATACTATCTATTACTTGCATGGCACTCATGTGGTCTACTCCAGGATCTACGCCTATCTCGTTCATAAAAACGAGGCCTTTTTCTTTAACTTCTTTATCCAGCGCTTCCATCTCTGGACTTACATAACTCGCAGTTACCATGTTTTTATTATAGGTTACACAGTCTCGGGCAACTTCTATGTGAAATCTTGCTGGTAGCATGGATATAACAATATCTGCTTTTTGAACCTGTTTTTTACGCTCTTGTGGATTGAAAATATCTAATTCTATCGCAGTGGAATTTTTATGATTCTGACTTAACGATTGAGCGCTCTTCACGTTTTTATCAGCGATGATTAAATGTAGGTTATGTTCTTTAGATTTATTAAGAAGATAATCTACTAATACTCCGGTAGATTTTCCCGCTCCTATTATTAAGATATGACGCATGGCTGTTGTAATTTAGTGCCAAGTTAAGTGACTTAATTAAAATTCAAGAAACAATGGAGAGAAAGTTATTAATCGTGGGTTGCAGTTTTGCGGTTATCGCGGTAATTTTAGGAGCTCTAGGGGCTCATGCATTAGAGAAAGTGTTAGAGCCGCAGCAGTTAAAAAGCTTTGAAACAGGTGTGCGTTATCAATTATTTCATGCCATTGCGTTGATTGCTTTTTCTCAAGTAAATATTTTATCAGATTCTTCAAAAGGCGTTTTGTTGTATTTATTTGCTATCGGAATTGTGTTGTTTTCATTTAGTATTTATGGACTTTCAGTATCAAAATGGCTTAAAATAGGCTTAAAGTTTCTTGGTCCGATAACACCGCTAGGTGGTTTAAGCTTGATATCAGGGTGGTTCTTTGCCTTATGGAAAATCATTTCACATAATTCTATTAATAATTAGTGAGAGCCATTTGAGAGTTATATTTTTGCATAAATCTTAATTAAAGGATTATCATGAATTCAAACACCTCTATTACGCAATCGATTGCGTTAACCGAATGGGGAATCAAAAATTCCAAAATCAATTACCAACTCACGCCTGAAATTTTACAAGAGAAATCTGTAAAGGATTATGGCGGTAAAGAAACTGATAATGGCACGCTCGCGGTTCATACAGGTGAATTTACCGGTCGTTCTCCTATGGATAGATTCATTGTAAAAGATGATGTTACTGAAAAATTAGTCTGGTGGGGAGATATCAACCTTCCTTTTGAATCAGATAAATTTGATGTATTACTGGATAAAGTAATTTCTTATCTAGATGGTAAAGAGCTTTTTGTGAGAGATGCGTATGCATGTGCTCATAAAGATTACCGTCTCAAATTAAGAGTGATCAATGAGTATCCATGGTCTAACATGTTTGCTTATAACATGTTTATCAGACCTGAAGAAGAAGAGCTTATAGGCTTTGATCCAGAATGGACGGTGATAAATGCACCAGGATTTATGGCAGTCCCAGATCAAGATGGTACAAGACAGCACAACTTTGCTATTTTAAATTTTTCTAGAAAAATAGCCTTAATAGGAGGTACTGGTTATACAGGTGAGATTAAGAAAGGAATTTTTAGTGCTCTTAATTTTATCCTACCTGTTTATAAAAAAACGTTACCTATGCACTGTAGTGCAAACGTGGGTAAGGATGGTAGTACAGCAATATTCTTCGGCCTTAGTGGTACTGGTAAAACAACACTCTCGACAGACCCTAATCGAGCTTTGATAGGTGATGATGAGCATGGATGGACCGAGGATAATCAAGTCTTCAATTTTGAAGGTGGTTGCTATGCAAAGGTGATTCATCTAGACCCAAAAGGAGAGCCAGAAATTTTCAATGCAATACGACCTGGAGCCATTCTAGAAAATGTTATTTTTAAAGAAGATAACACCGTTGATTTTGCTGATACTTCTATTACTCAAAATACAAGAGTAAGTTACCCTATACATCATATTGATAACATAAAAGTACCGTCTCAAGGAAAAAATCCTAAAAATATTTTCTTTCTTACTGCCGATGCTTTTGGAGTACTGCCTCCTATTTCAAAATTAACACCTGGCCAGGCTGCCTATCATTTTATAAGCGGTTATACAGCAAAGGTAGCTGGTACAGAGGCAGGTGTTACAGAACCTATGCCTAGTTTTTCTGCCTGTTTTGGTGCGCCGTTTATGCCATTACACCCTACTGCATACGCAGAGATGTTGAGTAAGAAAATGAAAGAAGCAGGTGTGAACGTGTGGTTAGTAAACACAGGATGGACTGGCGGTCCTTATGGTGTAGGTTCTCGTATGAAGTTAAAATATACTAGAGCTATGATTACTGCCGCGTTAGATGGGTCGTTAGAAGAAGCTAATAAAGGTAATTACCATATACACTCTATGTTCGGTGTAGCGCAGCCTAGAACCTGTCCTAATGTACCTACAGAGGTGTTGAGTCCACGTAAATCATGGAATAATGATAAAGGTTATTATGAAACTGCCGAAAAATTGAGACAGTTCTTTATCGATAACTTTAAACAATTTGAGAGTGAAGCATCAGAAGAAATTCTAGCTGGTGGTCCACCTAGAAAATTATAAGCTTACCCTTTAATAAGGTGGCATAAAAAAAGTCCTGAATAATTTATTCAGGACTTTTTTATTTGTTGTGATTCCGCTTTCGCGAAAGCGGGAATATTATCTTATGCTTTATCTTTAATATAATTCTCGATAGCCATAGTCATTGATGGAGACTCTGGTGTAGGTGCTTGAATATCTATTCTTAAGCCTTTATCTTCGGCAGCCTTCATGGTAGTGTTTCCAAAAACTGCAATTCTAGTTTGCTCTTGAGTAAACTCTGGGAAGTTTTTAAATAAAGATTCTATACCACTAGGGCTAAAGAATACTAATACGTCATACTTCACATCAGCAAGATCAGAAAGGTCACTAATTACCGTACGGAAAAAAGTACCACTAGTCCATTTAACACCTAGTTTATCTAACTCTGCAGGAGTAGAATTTCCTAATTTATCAGAACTAGGCACTAAGAACGTTTCGTTTTTATGTTTTTTAATAAGAGGAGAAAGTTCTGGAAAAGTTCTTTTACCTACATAAATCTTACGTTTACGGTAAACCACATATTTTTGTAAATAATAAGCAACCGCCTCGCTCTGACAGAAGTATTTTAAAGAATCAGGTATCTTATACCTCATTTCTTCAGCAACTCTAAAGAAGTGATCTACCGCATTACGGCTGGTTAGAATAATAGCTGTGAACTGAGATAAATCAATCTTTTGCTCTCGCACTTCTTTTGCTGCAGCTCCTTCAACATGAATAAAGGAACGGAAGTCTATTTTCACCTTTGTTCTATCGACCAAATTCTGGTATGGTGAATTTTCCATTTTAGGTTCAGGTTGGGAAACCAAAATTGTTTTCACTTTCATAAACTCATTTTTCTATTAAACACAAGTCCTCACAGCATAAAATACTTATATAAAAGTAGATAGGGTGCGATTTCAAGCGCGCAAAGGTACAAAATAAAATATAAAGGAGCCGTTTTTAAATAGGAACGATAGGTGTAAATTAAAATTAAGTTGTAAGTAAGCAAGAATATCGCAACGATTATCAAGGCTATTAAGAATGGAATTTGCTCCATATGAAAGGCATAGATAACCATAGAATTAATTAGAAGTAGTCCGAACGAGAATATAGACCTGTTCATATTTCTATGATGATCTATCACTTCAACGATATTTTCAAAATCACACAAGTTTGCAATTAGTTTTCCTAGATATTGTTTGCCTAATAAAAAAGTAGTGATAAGGGTTAAGGTTAGAATAAAGTTGATAAATTGTGGCGAGCTTGCCATCCTAGATTGATAATATAGATAGATAAATAAAGAGAGATTTATACCGTAAACTACCTGACTAGATACTATAAGTAAACTAGTACCCTCGCCATTAGATTTTGATATTTTTATGAATCTATCTTTAAAATAAGAACTGAGTAAATCACTTAATAGAATAGAAGAAAACCATTTTGCTATTGCTAGAAACGCTATACTTACTAATAATGTAAGTGTTATCCAGTCATTTGTTAATATGTTGCGTAATTCAAAGTTCATAATGGTTAGCAAAATTAATATGATTTATCAAAGGTTGGGTATGCTGCTAGAATAATTGTCTATTTTTGCCGCTGGTTATGAAAAATACAGTAATTATTATTCCTACTTATAACGAGATCGATAACATTAAGTTGATTATCGATGCTGTTTTAAGTCAAAGTGATGATTTACACTTGCTTATAGTAGATGATAATTCACCAGATGGTACCGCTCAGGTGGTTAAAGATAATCTTTCTCATTATTCTGGTAGATTATTTTTAGAAGAACGAGAAGGTAAGCAGGGTTTAGGTACGGCATATATTCATGGATTTAAGTGGGCACTTAAAGGAGGTTATGAATTCATTTTTGAAATGGATGCAGACTTCTCTCATAATCCTAATGATATCTCTGTGTTGTATAATACTTGTAAAAATAGAGGTGCAGACCTCGCTATAGGTAGTAGATATGTACGTGGTGTGAATGTTGTTAACTGGCCCATGTCTAGAGTTTTACTTTCTTACTTTGCCTCGAAGTATGTGAGATTCATAACCAGAATGTCGATTCACGACACGACTGCAGGATTTAAATGTTATAAAGCATCACTACTAAGTAAGATCAATTTAGATAAGATTAAATTTGTAGGTTACGCATTTCAAATAGAAATGAAGTTCAAAGCTTTTTTATTAAAAGCTAATATTATTGAAGTTCCCGTAATCTTTACAGATCGTTCTAAAGGGCAATCTAAAATGAGCGGTGGTATTATACATGAAGCTGTTACTGGAGTATTTATTATGAAAATTAAAAGTTTAATAGGGAAGCTTGAATTATGAAGAAGACATTAATTAAGAACGCTAGAATCGTAACCGATGGTGTCACTAAAGAAGGTGATGTTTATATAGAAGGAGATACAATCAAAGAAATAGCAGAAAGTATAAGTGCAAAAAATGCAGATACTATTGTTATCGATATAGAAGGTAAATACTTATTACCTGGAGTAATTGACGACCAGGTGCATTTTAGAGAGCCAGGTCTTACACATAAGGCAACTATACTCACAGAAAGTGCAGCAGCTGTAGCAGGTGGAATCACCACATTTATGGAAATGCCTAATACAAGCCCACAAACCACTACCATTAGAGAATGGGAGAAAAAAATGGAAACGGCTGCAAATGATAGTCATGCTAACTATGCTTTCATGTTTGGTGGGACTAATGATAACCTAGAAGAAATTCTTAAAGTCGACACCTCTAGAGTACCTGCTTTAAAATTATTTTTAGGATCTTCTACAGGGAATATGCTTGTAGATGATAAAGAGGTGCTGCGCAAGATATTCTCTAAAGTAAAATTGCGTATCGCTCTACATTGTGAAGATGAGGCTACGATTAAAGCTAACTTCAAAGAAGCTTTGGATACCTATGGAGATGATATCCCTATGGACCAACATCCTAAAATAAGAAGTGAAGAGGCTTGCTACATAAGTAGTAGTGGTGCCGTAGAGCTAGCTAGGCAGACCGGCGCTAGAATACATGTATTCCATTTGTCTACAGGAAAAGAGACGTCACTTTTTTCTAATAAAAAACCTATTCGAGATAAAAAAATCACTGCAGAGGTGTGCATACATCATTTATGGTTTAGTGACAAGGATTATGCTACAAAGGGCAAATTTATAAAATGGAATCCAGCAGTGAAAACATCTAAAGATAGAGATGAGTTGTGGCAAGCCCTACTAGACGATCGTATAGACGTGATCGCTACAGACCATGCACCACACACGCTAGAAGAAAAATCAAATCCATACACTAGTTGTCCTAGTGGTGGCCCATTAGTACAGCATGCATTACCTGCCATGTTGCAATTTGTTCACGACGAAAAAATTTCTATAGAAAAAGTAGTAGAGAAAATGTGTCATAATCCAGCATTACTATTTGATATAGATAAACGTGGTTTCATAAGAGAAGGTTATAAAGCAGATCTTGTGGTAGTAGATACTAATAATCCATGGACAGTAACTAAAGAAAATGTGCTCGCAAAATGTGGGTGGTCACCATTTGAAGGTGTTACATTTAAAAGTCGTGTTATGCAAACCTTTGTAAATGGAGAGCAAGCTTATAAAAATTTTAAAGTGAGCGATCATAAAAGTGCTCAAGAACTTTTTTTTAAACGATGAAAAAAATAACTGCCCTATTCTTAATCCTTTTTATTCTATCATGTTCTAATGTAGAGAAATCGGTAGCGCCAGATAATCTGTTTGATCAAGATAAAATGGCAGCTATTATCACCGATTTATACATTGTTGAAGGAGCGATATCTTCTAATAGAGCTGCTTTTATTAAAAAAGGTGTGCAACCCAGTTCTTATCTTTTTAATAAATACAATATGGATAGTATAAGTTTTCAAGAGAACTTAAATTATTATTCAGACAGGGTAGAAGAATACATGCTTGTAATTAAAAAGGTACAAGATAATTTAAAAGTCCTTCAGGACTCTGTAAATTCAAGGCAAGAAAGAATCAATAAAGAACAAGAAAACTTAATTCCTAAGAGCAAGATTGATAAAGATAGTAAAAAGCAGAGAGTAAAAAATATAGAAGAAGAGCTCTAGTACTTTCTTTGCTTGTAAAATTTACAAACCCTTTCTATGGTTTCCTGAGTGGATATAAAATCAAAGCTTAGAGTTTTTTTTGCATTCTCATTAGAATACGAAGTTTTTGAACTAAGTGAATTAACAGTTGCCGTGTTTAGTTTTCTTTTTAAGCCTAAAAGATTGGGGATTTTCAATAAATAAGAAATAGCGGTGAGCAAACTTTTAGATAGCTTTATGCTAGGTTTCTTTCTATTCAGTGAGATCGCTATATAGTCTAAGATATCTTTGTAGGATTTATTTTCAGACACTAATATCATGCGGTCATTAGTATAACCACTCTCGGTAAGCTCCTGCATTGCTTTTACTACATCTCTCACATCTACAAAACCGCTACTGCCAGTTGTGTAGAAACGGTTGCTACGCGCTGTATTACTAAATAGTTGACCAGAACCATTTTCCCAATTACCTTCCCCTAGAATAATTCCAGGATTAACGATAACTACTTCTAGCTTTTCTTGTGTCGCCCGCCAGGCCTCCATTTCTGCGCCAAATTTTGTGATCGCATATTCTGTATTTAGGCCATCTAGATTAAAATAGTCGTCTTCATTTACCGTACTACCATTTATAGATTCTCCTAGAGCAGCAATGCTACTTACATGGCATAATTTCTTCACACCACTCGCTATGGCTACATTGATCACATTCTCTGTGCCGCGCATGTTTATGCTTTTGAGGTGTTCAAAATCTAGCCCATCAATTGCGGCAGCACAATGATAAACGGTAGTGATGTTTTCCATTGCTTTTTCAAGACTTGGAATCTCAAGAATATCGGCTTGTAGCCACTGAAAATTATCGACTTGTACACTTGCGCCTTTTTCATAAGATTCAAAAATCTCACGCGTTTTATCAAGAGTTTTTAGATCTCTATAAAGAGCAATGATATTGTTTCCGCTTTCGCGAAAGCGGTATAACAAATGTCCACCTACTAATCCTGTTGCACCTGTGATTAAAATCATGCGGTAAAAGTACACAATACAAGGCTTAAAAAACCTTTAAAAAAAGCCAAACACATATATTTGCAATCGTAAAAATGGAATTATGGCTTACAACTTTGTAGAAGAGTTAAAATGGCGTGGTATGATACACGATATCATGCCCGATACAGAAGAAATGTTACAAAATGAAGTGGTGTCTGGTTATATAGGTTTTGACCCTACTGCAGACTCTCTTCATATAGGTAGTATGGTGCAAATCATTCTTTTAATGCATTTACAACGTTCTGGTCATAGACCTATAGCTCTAGTAGGTGGTGCCACTGGTATGATAGGTGACCCTAGTGGTAAGAGTGCAGAGCGTAATTTACTTACACAAGATATTCTAGATAAAAATATTGCAGGAGTAAAAAGTGTTATTTCAAGATTCATTGATTTTGAAGCTGGTAAAGAAGAAACTAGAGCTAAATTAGTGAATAATTACGACTGGATGAAGGATTTTAGTCTTATAGATTTTGCTCGTGATATAGGTAAGCACATCACAGTTAATTACATGATGGCAAAGGAGTCTGTAAAGAAACGTGTCTCTGGAGAAGGTGATGGAATGAGTTTTACTGAGTTTACTTATCAATTATTTCAAGGTTATGATTACTTGCACCTTTATCAAAATGAAGGTGTAAAATTACAAATAGGTGGTTCTGATCAATGGGGAAATATTACTACCGGAACAGAGTTAGTACGTCGCGTGGCGAGAGGTAAAGCATATGCTCTAACAACTCCTCTTGTTACTAAAACTGACGGAACTAAATTCGGTAAAACAGAAGGAGGTAATATCTGGCTAGATGCAGATAAAACAAGTGTTTATAAATTTTATCAATTCTGGATTACAGCAACTGATGACGATGCGGTAAACTGGATTAAGATTTTTACATTCTTAGATCAAAAAACTTGTGAGGCTTTAATTGAAGAGCATCAAAAAGATCCTGGTTACCGTGTGTTACAAAAACGCCTTGCCCAGGAAATAACTACTTTAGTTCATGGGAAAGAAGCTTATGAAACAGCCGTCGAGGCTTCTGGAATATTATTTTCTAAAAAAGTAACTCCAGAGCAATGGGGTAAAATGGATCAAGCAACCTTACTAGAGATTTTTGATGGAGTGCCACAAGTGGAAATAGAAAGAACTACAATCTCAGATGGTGTGGATGTCATTACATTTATGAACGAAACTACTGGTTTTCTTAGCTCTAATGCTGAGGTACGTAGAGCGCTTAAAGAAAATAGCCTAAGCGTTAATAAAAATAAGATCGTAGAAGATAAGGTGATAACCGAGGAAGATGTAATTGCTGGAAACATGATCTTATTACAACGTGGTAAGAAGAATTACTTTTTGGTTATACTGAAGTAAACTTACGTTACAACTACACTAAAAAGATCATCTAGAAATAGGTGATCTTTTTCATTTTATAATATTTTCATTTACTACCTTAAGTAACTGCCATTAAATTACAACCACGTATATCAGAGTGGTCAAACCTTCCTAAAACTTGAAAGCTGCCGTTCTTAAAACTTTTACCTAAGTCTTGTGTTGCGATAAAAGAACAGGAATTGTAATTTGCTAGATCTATAACATTTAAGCCGCCTGTTTTATTATTATCTATAAGCGATAAGGGATCATTTGTGTCTCTAGTAATTACCTTCATCCATTGCGGTGTGGTAAAATTGATGCCATCACTCGCATAGGCTTGTGATAAAAGTTCGGTCATGCCATATTCACTTTGAATACTCGCTTGTGGGAAAGCTGTTTTTAGAATCTGGTGTAGTTCTGGTTTTACGATTTCTTTGCGCATACCTTTCATACCGCCAGTTTCTATAATAATGACATTATCGAGCGGCATGGCATACTGCTCTGCAAGTTGTAGTAAAGCAAATGTAACACCGATAAGAATTACTTTCTTATTGGTTTTTTGTAAGCTTTTTAGAACAGCTGCTAGGTCCTCTAAATTGTTGAGGTAAAAACCGCTTTCTTTGTGTCCAGATGTATTAATCCATCGCTGTGCCATATAGACTAATGAAGAGCCTGTACGGTCTAAATAATGTGGTAGTAAGGCCAGAACCACATAATCTTCCATCTCTCCATAGGTAGTTTTAAAGCTGTTATCTAGACTGTCGTCATAAACTTTTAAGTCCGTTACAAGATGTTTAGAAACTATACTGCCTGTTGTGCCGCTGCTGGTAAATGTAATTTGCGCAGGGTTCTTATCGCTTATTACCTGATGAGATTTAAAAAATTGAATTGGTAAAAAAGGGATTTTTTCTATGGAGTCCACTTCTTTTATGTTTAATAAATCGCAATACTGTTTATAGACTGGATTGTGTTGTCTTTGATATGTGTAAATTTTTAAAGCGATTTGTTCAAAGGCTTCATTAGAGTCTATATCAAAAACAGAAAATATCACATCAAGAATTTGAAACAAAAGTAAATAAAAAAGCGCCGCAGTAAAACTGCAGCGCTTAGTAAATTATAAAGGTAAGTTATCCGATTATTTGATAACTAGTTTACGTGTTTGAGTTGCGTCTCCTTGAGAAACCTTAACGATATACATTCCAGAATTGAGGTTACTCACATTTAATTCATTTGTAAGTCCAGCTGCAGTTAATACTCTCTGCCCTAAAGTAGAGTAGATAATTACATCAACGGCTTCTCCATTTGTAGAAACTATGTTTACTGTAGAACCATTTACAGGATTAGGATAAATCTTAAAAGTATTTGCGTTAAAAGTATCGTTAGATAATGTAAAGTCATTTACTGCTCCAGGAGTACCTAGATCACCATCACCATAAGCAGTTACAGCTAGACCCCAGTTTGTACCTAAGTCATTATCTGTAGAGTTATAGCTGTTTAGAGATAATTCCATGCTCTCACCAACTTCATCAGGAAAAGTTGCACCGTTATCCCAAGAAACTTCATCGATAACAGTTCCTCCACATTGAATAGATAATTCATCAAATCCATTTCCTAAAAATGTAGAAGTACCATCATAAACATAATCAGGAGTGATTCCACCGTTTGCAAGTGGATCAGCGCTAGCAACAAATACAGCATATCCATTTGCAGGAACAACTACAGAGAGAATTACTGTAAAATTTTCGTTTGGACTTGTTAAATCTACAATCTCATAACCTAACATGTCTATTGCAGCTCCTGTTGTGTTGTATACTTCAAAGTATTCACCAACATTATCATTTACCGCACCAGGGTTTTGCATGATTTCTGTTATTATTAAATCTCCAGGGTTTGCACAAGTTACATTACCTAGACACGCAGGGCTTGAGATGTTGCGAGTTAAAGTACATGAGCTATTTGCTGCATCACCAGTAACTGTAACTGTAAAGTCTACACCTTCAGTAACACCTGTAATTGTAATCTGTCCAGCTGCAACAGTAGAAGGATCATCTCCAGCTACAGTTCCATTACCAGCAGTGTCAATAACATAAGTAGAAGTACTACCGCCTGTAAAATCTATAGTTACATCATATAAATCTACACCAGCTGTAGATGTCTGACACGTTTCAGTGATTGTGCCTAATTGTAGGTCACATGGGAATGCAACGTCAAAACTAGTTGAGTCAGTAGTGACTAACATAGCACCGTTTACCATTGAGACAGTTACATTATAAGTAGCGCCGTCTATTACGGTTATGGAATAAGGAGAAGTAACATCTAGATTATCAGTACCATTTACTGATACATTAAATGTTGCTCCAGCAGGAAGGTTCATAGAGTTCCATGTAATATCAGTTGTAGTTGTACCACCAGCAAGTGTAGATCCATCAGAAGGAGCAGTAATGGTAACAGCAGGAACGGTAGACATAACAGTTGTGTAGGTTCCTATTCCACCTATTAAAGTTTCAAAAGTATCTGCACCACCTTGACAAATTCCAAGGTTGTTTAAAGAACCTGCACCACCAAATACCCAGTTAGCTTCTACAAAACCATTATCTGGTCCAGTACCGTTAATTCTTTTTGCAGAAGAATCTGCATATTCCCATGCCTGACCAGATCCGTCCACATCGCTTACTCCATATTGATCAATTACAGTACTAGTAGCTGTTTCAATAATTCTAATACGGTCATCACCATTTAGGTTAATTACATTATCAGTAAGTACCGTAGCACTTGCTACACCAGGAAATTCAGTAGTTAACGCTCCTGCACTATCTGTAGTTGTTACATAGATAAAAGCATCTGTAACAGTACCTAATTCAGAAAGATCAAATGCATTACCCCAAGTTGTGTTTCCGTTAGTTTGATTTTCTAATGAGAATAAAGTAAAGTCAACTGTACCGCTGGCATAAATCTCTAGTAATTTAGGGTTTCCACCAGTACAATCACCGTCTACAATAGAGGTAATTATAGGTTGTTGAGCAAAAGAAGTAGCCGCAATAAAGAACATTACGACATTAAAGTAAATTTGTTTCATCTTGATGTAGTTTTTTTGCAAATATACAATTTCTTTAACAGGGTAATATTTGGCTTTCAGTTATTTAACCATTAGGTAACATGCTGTATAGTACTTTGATTTGCTAAGTAATTGTAACTGTATAGATAAATTTAATAATTACGCTTTCGCGAAAGCGAGATCATCACAAATAATTTATTAACTTTATTTTTTTAATACATTGAGTTAACCTAAAGCTAACATGGATTTAAAATGCTTGAGTAGCTATCTTTTTAATTTAGCCCATTAAGAATATGAAAGAAGAAATGAAAGACGCTAAAGCGAAAGTTCTACTAGTAGACGACGAGCCAGATATTTTAGAGATCGTAGGATACAATCTTAAAAATGAAGGTTATCAAGTGTTTACGGCAGAGAATGGAGAGGAAGCTCTCAAAATTGCAAAGAAGAAAAAGCCTGACCTTATAATATTAGATGTAATGATGCCTGTTATGGATGGGATCGAGGCTTGTGAGAAAATGCGTAAAATGCCAGAATTAGACGATACGGTGATTACATTTTTAACTGCGCGAGGTGAAGATTATTCTATGATCGCCGGTTTTGATGTAGGAGCAGATGATTATATTACAAAACCTGTAAAACCTAGAGTTCTTGTTTCTAAGGTAAAATCGCTTTTAAGACGTAGAGAGAATGTTGCTCCAGAAACATCTAATATTCTCAAATTAGGTAACCTAGTTATTGATAGAGATCAATACAAGATTATTTATAAAAAGGAAGAAATGATCTTGCCTCGTAAAGAGTTTGAATTACTCTCTTTATTGACTACTAAGCCTGGTAAGGTTTTTAAAAGAGAAGAGATTCTTGATGTAGTATGGGGCAATGAGGTAATAGTAGGTGGTCGTACCATTGACGTGCATATTAGAAAACTAAGGGAAAAGTTGGGTGATGACAGTTTTAAGACTGTTAAAGGTGTAGGTTATAAATATGTCAAATAATACCGCGCCTCAAAAAAATAGTTACCGATTTGCGATTAGATCTTCTTTTTATATCGCGATGTTGCTCTTTTTTCTTTTATTAAGTGTAGCATCCATGGATCATGTAAGGTTACCTTGGTATATAATCGTTTGTTTTTCTTTTGCGAGTTTTTTAATATGCTTTACAATTATACAATTTAGGGTACAACGTTTTATTTACCGACGTATTAAACGTATTTATGAAGATGTGGCGCTGTTAGAATCGAGCAATTTTAATGACAGAGAAATTGCGACAGATATGCGTACGCTTAAGGATCAAGTGCAGCGATTTGCTAGAAATAAGAAAACAGAAATAGAAACACTCCAAGTGCGTGAAAATTATCGCAAAGAATTTTTAGGTAACATATCTCACGAGCTTAAAACACCGCTGTTCACTGTTCAAGGTTATATAGACACTCTTATTGATGGTGCGCATAAAGACAAGGTGATACGTAAAAAGTACTTAGAAAGAGCGCAAAAAGGGGTAGAACGCCTTACCTATATAGTAAAAGATATGGATATGATCACTAGACTAGAGGTAGGTGATATGCGTCTGGAGAAAGATGACTTTGATATAGTAAAACTGATTAGACAAGTGTTTGATCAGTTTGAAATGAAGGCTGCTAGAAAGAATATTTCCTTAGTCTATGACATGAATTATAACAATAAAATTAAAGTTCATGCAGATAAGGAACGTATACAGCAAGTAATTTCTAATCTTATAGTTAATTCGATTAAATATGGTAAGCAAAATGGTACCACAGAGGTTGCCATTGAGGATCTTATTAATAATAAAGTAATAGTACGTGTTACTGATAATGGAGAAGGTATAAAGAAAGAGTTTTTACCTAGGTTATTTGAGCGTTTTTTTAGAGTGGATAGAACGGGCTCTCGCAGAGAAGGCGGTTCTGGACTTGGGCTAGCCATAGTTAAACATATAGTAGAGGCTCATGAAGAGCGTATTTATGTAGATAGTGAAATAGGGATAGGTTCTGAGTTTTCATTTACTCTAGAAAAAGTTTCTTCTAGTATAGAAGAGATAGATGTAGCAGTGGATTGAATAGTACCTAAACCTTTATAATTAGGTATTCTAGATAACATTTCTATTTTAAATTCTTTTTGTGTAGCACAAGGAACAAGACCTTTTTTCTCTAATGATTGTGCTAAGTATTCTTGCTCATACTGACCAGGTGTTGGTATGAAAAACGCTTTTTTACCTAGTTCATTTAAATCCATAATAGTGGTATATCCACTCCTGCTTAACACACATTCACTTAAATCCATAGCTTTTTGTAAACTTTCTGTAGAGAGGTAATTGTAAAAAGTTACGTTTCCTTTCTTTTCTACTTTTTGTTCTTTTTCTATTCTTCCTGCTATAAATAGAACTTTACCGTGGTATCTTTTAATTTCAGAAAGTAATTTCTTTTCTAAAAGTCCTCGTTGAGGTTCTGGTCCAGATAACAAAATAAGTAGGTCATACTTTTTTTGATACTGGCCGGTATTTTTAAATCTAGAAAGTGGTCCTAGGTAGACTTTGTCTAGATCGCAATCATCATTATGCGATAATTTACCAGTTAAATTTTCCACACTACTAACGTCAGGTATCCAGCAATAGTCAAATTTTTTAATATAATGGAGGTGTAGTTGTGTACTGAACCATGTCGTGCTTCCAGATAAAACTTGTAACTGGTGTGTTATGATTACCGATGGTATTAAATTACTGTATAGTCCTAATCTGTTATCTGATATGATACCTGTTATTTCATGTTCTAGAATTAGGCGATTTAATATTTTGTGTTCATTGCGTATAGCTTTCCATATTTTAGGAGAGTATTTAAGCATTTTTAATTTTAAACTGCGGTCTTCTTTTGCATATTCAATGTCATAAGATGGTAATTCTATAAAAGTACAGCCCTTAAATTCCTTTTTAAGTAACGCAAGTGCCTGTCCATCACTACCTATAATAGGGTTGTCTCCATTATTAATAATTTCTAATATTATAGGAATGCATCTTGTGGCATGACCTAAGCCCCAGTTTAAAGGTGCGACCAAAATGTTTTTGGATTTTTGCATGCAGTAAATATACAATGACTTTGTAATCAGGTATATTTGTAGTCATTAATTAATCTTTAAATAATTGTATTGGGAAGCAAGAATAAACTCAAACGATTTAACGAAAACGAAACATTCGACAACGTTATACAGCCTACTCGAGAAGAAGTAACCGCTGGTTTTAAACACCAGGGTAAATGGAATGAATTTTTCGGTAATGATAACCCTATTACCTTAGAGCTGGGTTGCGGTAAAGGAGAATACACGGTTGCACTAGCTCGTAAGTATCCTGAACGTAATTTTATAGGTATAGATATAAAGGGAGCGCGTTTCTGGCGTGGTGCAAAAACAGCTATTGAAGAAGGTCTTACTAATGTAGCTTTTTTACGTACTCAAATTGAGTTGGTGGATGACGCTTTCGCGAAAGCGGAAATACAAGAGATATGGATCACTTTTCCAGATCCACAAATTAAATATAAACGTACTAAACATAGAATGACTAATCCTGATTTTCTCGCAAAGTATAAGCATATTTTACAAGCTGACGGAATTATGAATCTTAAAACAGATTCTGAATTTATGCATGGCTACACTTTAGGGCTGCTGCAAGCTAGAGGAGAACAAATATTATATGCGCACCACGATGTTTACTCAAATACAGAATCTCCAGAAGAGGTTACCAGTACACAGACTTTTTATGAGAAGCAGTACCTAGAAACAGGTAAAGCGATAACTTATATTAAGTTTAAATTAAAGTAATGGCAGGACTTTTACATTTATTATTTGGTTTAATTATAGGTTTTATTGGTGTTATTCCACCTGGTTTATTAAATCTTACTGCGGCCAAAATTAGTGTGAAACAAAATAAGAAAGCTGCTGTAATATTTGCACTAGGAGCATCACTCATAGTAGTGGCTCAGGTTTATGTAGGGGTTTTCTTTTCTAAATTATTGAATAACGACCCTGATACCCTATTGCTGTTAGAGAAATTTGCAGTAGTTGTTTTTCTAGCATTATCTGCTTTCTTTTTTATTAAAGCGTTACGTGATTCTGGTGCACCAGTAGTAAAAGAGGTCAACAGGTCGCCTGTTAAAATTTTTGCGCAAGGAATCGTATTATCGGTTTTAAACATATTTCCTATTCCATTTTATATAGGTTTTAGTTCTTTTCTGGCCAGTCGTGGTTTATTTGAGTTTACTTATCCTATGGCTCATTTATTTATTCTAGGCGCCGCTAGTGGTACATTTTTAATGTTATTATCCTATATTACTTTTGTGAATAAATTTGCCTTTGAGAGCAATACCTTTGCCCGTAAAATTAATTACCTATTAGGAGGCCTTACTTTATGTATTGCGGTATTTACCATTTTTAGATTATACTTATGAATACAAAAGATTTTTATTTAAGAGTCTATGAGGTAGTTAAACAAATACCATATGGTAGAGCCACTAGTTATGGAGCAATAGCAAAGGTACTAGGGACCCCACGTAGTAGTAGGACTGTAGGTTATGCCATGAATGCGGCACATAATAATCCAGATGTACCAGCGCATAGAGTAGTAAATCGTAATGGAGTGTTGACTGGTAAACACCATTTTGCGGGCACTAACTTAATGCAACAACTTTTAGAAAGTGAAGGGCTAGTTATTGAAGAAGATCAAATCAAGAACTTTAAAGATATTTACTGGGACCCAGTAGAAGAGCTTGGGTTTCAAGTATAAAAAAAGCCTGTCTATTAAATTTAATAGACAGGCTTTTTTTTAAATAATTTGTTTTATAGATAAAATATATAACCTACGTTAAACCACCATATCCAGTCATTTACTCTATTGTTGACATTATTAGGGCTTAATCCATCTACATAATTACTGTCTACATAATAATGCCACTTAGAAGATATTAATATATCACTTAGAGTACTTACTTTATACCTAAAACCTAGGTCGCCTACAAGAGCAATTGCGCTTCCTTGTGAGGTGTCTATACGGTCTAAGAATGTAGGGAATGTAGTGACTGGATTACCTAGCGGCCCTAAAGAGCTAGTTGCTTCTGGTCTATAATTAACATAATGTGCGCCAAAACCTCCATAAGGAGCAATCTTAGGTTGGCCGCTTTGAAAATCTCTAATGCTTAAAGGGTACCATTCTATTTGTGCACCTAACTCAAAGACTTTTGCTTTTCCTTGCATAGATCTTAATTGAAGACCTCCTATAGAGTTTTTATCAGCTTCATCACCTAAGTGATTAAGTGTCGTTACGTGGTAGTTAATCTCACTGCGTATTTTAAAGTGGTCATTCCAGTAAGTGTCACCGGTATAACAATCACATTCTGCGCGATAAGCAAAATTGATATAGTGAATCAGGCCAACTCCTATACCTACATTACCTTTGTTAGTATCAAAGTCATGTCGCTCACCATAATCACTTTGAAAAGCAACTGGTCCAGTGATAAAACCTAATTCGTGAGAAAAGCCTAATTGAGCGTTACTAGTAACAACCATTCCCAAAAGAATGATAATGGTTGTAATGTGTTTTTGTGGATACGTCATTAATATAAGGACTTAAGTGATGGGAACAAATATAACAAAATGTAGTTCATAGAGACATTATTAGATGTGTTTAAACTAAATAGATTAGATAAAATACATGTTTTTTATGTGTGTATTGAGTAATAACAACGTAAGTTAGCTTAAATTATTGGTAAAAAAAAAATTACGTTCAGCGATAATATTATATTTGCATAATTAACGCAAACGTTTTCTTAAAGGAACAAATTAAAGATAATGGAAAAAAACATCCAAGATTTTATCGATTTGATAAAAAAGAAGAATTCTAACGAGCCTGAATTCATACAGGCAGTAACAGAGGTTGCTGAAACCGTTATACCATTCATCGAAAAGAATAAGCAATACCAGTCTGATAAACTGTTAGAAAGAATGGCAGAGCCAGAGCGTGTAACTATGTTCCGAGTGCCATGGACTGATGACAGTGGTCAGGTACAAGTAAATCGTGGATACCGTATTCAAATGAATAGTGCTATCGGTCCTTATAAAGGAGGATTGAGATTTCACCCATCTGTTAACCTAAGTATTCTTAAGTTTTTGGCATTTGAACAAGTGTTTAAAAATAGTCTGACTACTCTACCTATGGGTGGTGGAAAAGGTGGTGCTGATTTTGACCCTAAAGGGAAGTCAGACCGTGAGGTGATGCGTTTCTGTCAGTCCTTTATGGTAGAGTTGCAACGTGTTATCGGTGCAGATACTGATGTGCCTGCAGGAGATATAGGTGTAGGTGGACGTGAGATAGGATACCTTTTTGGGTACTATAAAAAACTAAGAAATGAATTTACAGGTATTCTTACAGGTAAAGGACGTTCTTATGGAGGTTCTTTAATTCGTCCAGAAGCAACAGGTTATGGAAACGTATATTTTGCACAAAACATGTTAAAGACACGAGACCAAAAGATCAAAGGGAAAACAGTTGTTATTTCTGGATCTGGAAACGTAGCACAGTATGCCGCAGAGAAAATATTGCAACTAGGCGGTAAAGTCGTTACTATGTCAGATTCTGGTGGTTACATTCATGATGCTGATGGTATCGATGAGGCTAAACTAGAATTTATAATGGACCTTAAAAACAATAAACGTGGTCGCATCTCTGAATATGTAGAGCAATATCCTAGCGCTACTTATCATGCAGGTGAGCGTCCATGGTCTGTAAAATGTGACATAGCTCTTCCATGTGCAACTCAAAATGAGTTAAACGGTGATGAAGCAAAAACATTAGTTTCTAATGGCTGTATTTGTGTTAGTGAAGGAGCAAACATGCCTAGCACGCCAGATGCAGTTGAGCATTTTGTAGATAGTAAGATATTATTTGCTCCAGGTAAAGCGTCTAATGCCGGTGGAGTAGCAACATCTGGTCTAGAAATGTCTCAAAATTCTATGCGTTACAGCTGGACTTCTGAAGAGGTAGATAATAAACTACACTCAATTATGAATGATATTCATGAGGCTTGTGTTACTTATGGAACACAAGAAGATGGTTTTGTAGACTATGTAAAAGGTGCAAACATTGCTGGTTTTGTAAAAGTTGCAGACGCTATGCTAGCTCAAGGAATTGTATAAGAACTATTTATTTATATAAGTATCGCTTTCGCGAAAGCGTTATTATAATCAACAAGAACCTCTGTAAAATCTACAGAGGTTTTTTCAGGCCCTTAATTAAGTTATTTTTGTTCTTATTCATCATATAATAAAGATGGGTACGTTGTAGATATATGAAAAAGCTAATACTCTTATTAATCCTCGTGAGCAATTATTGCGCGGCTCAAGATTTTTCTGATTCTTGGGAAGGTCTTTTTTCGTTCACTAATATTATTGATATAGTCGACTCTGATGATGCCGTTTATGCTGCTAGTGAAAACGCTGTTTTTATTTATGACCTTAGTTCTGGAACCTTTACAACTCTAACTACGGTTAATGGATTGAGCGGCGATAATATAAGTCAAATTCACTACAGTGAGTCTCAATCTACGCTAGTTATAGGGTATGAAAATGGGCTGCTGCAAGTAGTTGATGCACGTGGGAATGTAACTAGCGTTGTGGCTATACAAGATAAACAGGTTATAGCGCCAGATAATAAAAGGATTAACGAGTTTAAAGAGAGTGGTGATCTCATTTACATGGCTACAGATTTTGGGATCGCAATCTATAATCTAGAGCGTCTAGAATTTGATGATACTTATTTTATAGGAGATAACGGAGAGCAATTAGAGGTGAAAACCATCGAGTTATTTGATAATTTTCTATATGCAGGTACTGCTAATGGAGGTATTAGACGGGCCAGTATTATAGATCCTTTTTTAATTGACTTTGCAAATTGGACCCAAATTAATGGTAATTCTTGGGACGAAGTAGAGAATTTTAATAACCGACTATTTGCTACAGCGGTAAATAGATTTTTATATGAAGAAGGGCCAGTAGATTTTTTAATAACCCCTTTACAATTTCCAGGTAGAGCACTAGATTTTCATTCTTCAGGTCAATATTTTACGGTGGCCACTAGAGGTGCTGTTCTAGTGTATGATTTAAGTTTTACAGAAATTCTTAGAATAACAACAGTAGAAGGTATTTCTTATAATTATACACAAGCGATTACTGTAGATAATGACTTGTTTATAGGTACAGAAGACGCTGGTATGATACGCGTAGATATTTTAAATCAAAATGATTTTGAATTTGTCGTGGCAGATGGGCCAGCTCGCAACGCAGCTTTTACAGTAGCTACATCTCCAGATGAGTTGTGGGTAGGGTATGGTGATTATGATGTTTTTTATAATCCCTTTCCATTAGAGAGGTTTGGGATCAGTCATTTAACGATTGATGCCCCTTGGGAAAACCTCTCATTTGACGATATTCTTAACGTTAGAAGTTTAGGTAGTATAACTATTAACCCAACAAATTCATCAGAGATTTTTCTTAATTCTATGAATGACGGTTTAGTACAGTTGGTAGACGGAGCAGCGGCCACTCTGTTCGATAATTCAAATAGCTCTTTAATCCTATCAGAAGTTCCTACTAATAATGGTCCTTTTAATTTTCAAAGATTACCAGATAGTGAGTTTGATAATCAAGGTAATTTATGGGTGTCTCAAAGTCTTGAAGATAATTCATTACATAGAAGATCTCCATCTGGTCAGTGGAGAGCTTTTGATTTAAGTGATCAGATACCTGAAATAGCTCAAAGTACTACAAAAATGGTGATTACAGATGATGGTAAAATTATTTATGGTACTATAGATATTGGTCTGGTTGGTTTTGATCCAGAAACATCAGTCGCGGTAAATATTGACGAAGATAATAATCTTGTTAACAACTATATAGCCTCATTAAGATTAGACCTTAACGGGCAGTTATGGATAGGTTCTAATCTGGGACTACGTATACTCTTTAATCCTAATAGTATGTTTACAGACACGCCTAGGGATGCAAGATCTGTGATAATTGAAGATACTAACGGCATTGCCCGAGAGTTACTCCAGGATGAGGCAGTACTAGATATAGAGATAGATGGTAATAATAATAAATGGGTTGCTACTGCTAGCTCTGGAGCTTTCTTGTTTTCTCCTTCAGGACGAGAGACGTTATTTCAGTTTACTACAGATAACTCTCCATTACCTACAAATTCTATTAATGATATCGCAATAGATGAGGCTACTGGTAAAGTGTATTTTGCAACTAATAATGGCATTGTTGCATTTCAAGGACAAAGATCTAGTAAGCCCCAAGATGATTTAGAAAATGTGAGAGCTTTTCCTAATCCAGTACGTCCAGGATTTGATGGAAACGTCACTATCGATGGATTAACAGATAGAGCACGAGTTAAAATAACAGACATAGAAGGTAACTTAGTTTATGAAGCAGTTTCTCAAGGTGGTAGCATACCATGGGACACAAGAAGTTTTTCTGGTGATAAAGTAGCCTCTGGGGTCTATTTATTATTCATTTCTACTAGTGATAATATTGAGACTGCTGTTTCTAAAATAATGATAGTGAGGTAAATGCTTATAAAAACACAAGCAATTGTTTTATCCTCCCTTAAATATGGAGAGTCAGATCTTATAACAAGATTGTATACTAAAGAGTTAGGCACACAATCTTATATCTTAAAAGGAGTACGCAAGTCTAGAAAAGGAAAATTGCGCATTTCTTTTTTTCAACCACTCACTCAGTTAGAATTAGAAACACAGCATAAGGGAAAAGGTGCGTTAGAATACATTAAAGAGGCGAGAGTTTTGTTTCCTTATCAAAATATTCATACGAATATTATTAAGACTAGTATTACTCTGTTCTTTTCTGAAGTACTGTCACAACTATTAACTGAGCAGCAACCAGACGAAGAGCTTTTTGATTACGTCTCTACAGCTTTTCAATTTTTAGATCAATCTGATCAAGTAGCAAACTTTTCTATAAAAGTGCTGCTAGATATGACTCGTTTTTTAGGTTTCCAACCAGATGTTAATACTATAGATTTACCATACTTTAATATGCTTAATGGTAACTTTGATAATAATGGGTTGCAGCCATATCATTTAACAGACATAGAGAGTAACTTGTTAAAGCCTTTTCTAGGCATGAAATTTGATCAAATTAATGAGGTAAAAATGAATAGAGAAGAGCGTAATGGCTTATTAAATTTGGTCATTGAGTATTTTCAAATACATTTGCAAATCTTTAAAAAACCTAATTCATTATCAATACTAAAACAGTTATTCGACCAGTGAGATTAATCGCTATACTTTGTTTTTTTATATGTTTTTATACTACGGCACAAACAGTGACTGTAGTCAATGCTATTAGTAAGGAAAAGCTATTCTCTGTTGCTGTTTATAATAAAGATAAAAGCATTAGTGGTATTACAGATTTTAATGGAAAAATCTCCCTAGAGAATTTTTCAGATACAGATCGTATTTATTTTCAAAGCATGGCTTTTCAGACCTATGTAATTTATAAAGTAAATATTCTACCGCAAGGTACAATAATAGAAATGGTCCCTAGGTCAGAGAAGATAAATCCTATTGTTATATCTGCATCTAAATTTGCACAGCGCAAACAAGACATACCTCAAAAGATCATTTCACAAAATAGTGCTCAGATACGATCTAATAATCCACAGACCAGTGCAGATTTATTACAACAATCTGGGCAGGTTTACGTGCAAAAATCTCAGCAAGGTGGAGGTAGTCCATTAATAAGAGGTTTTTCTACTAACAGGTTATTGTTAACTGTAGATGGAGTGCGTATGAATAACGCCATTTTTAGGGGTGGTAATCTTCAAAATGTAATTTCTATAGATCCCTTAAGTATAGAGCGTACCGAGGTTATTTTAGGTCCAGGTAGCGTGGTTTATGGCAGCGATGCCATAGGTGGTGTCATGAATTTCTATACGCTGAAACCTAAGTTTGCTCAAGATTCCATCTTATTCTCAGGAAATACTCTGATGAGATATGCCACAGCAAATAATGAAAAAACCGCACATCTAGATTTTATTTATGGGACAAAAAGATTTGCATCTGCTACGAGTATAAGTGTTAATTCCTTCGGCGACCTTAAGATGGGTTCTCACGGTCCAGATGACTATCTTAGAAATCAATATGTAGACCGTATCGATGGAGTAGATGTGATCGTTAATAACCCAAATCCAAAAGAGCAAGTTCCTACAGGATACGACCAGATTAATCTCTTACAAAAATTTAGATACAAAGTAACGCAAAACTGGGAGTTTGATCTAGGTATCATTTATACCGCTACAGGCGATTTTCCTAGGTATGATTCTTTGAGTAGATTTGATGATAACGGTATCCCTCGAGAGTCAGAATGGTATTATGGACCACAGACATGGTTAATGGTAAATGCCAAAGCTATTCATAGAGGTAATGGAAAGTGGTATGATAAAATGATCTTTTCTCAAGCATATCAACAGTTTGAAGAAAGTCGCAATAACCGCTCTTTTCAAGATGTCGAGCTTTTTCAGAATAAAGAAAAAGTAGATGTTTTTACTACATCTATAGATTTTGAAAGACGCAATCGCGAGAATAATGTTCTTTTTTATGGAGCAGAATTTTTACATAACCGAGTAGCGTCAGTAGGTAGTGTTTTTAATATAGATACTCAAGAACGTCAGGATGCTGCCAGTAGATATCCAGACGGCGCTTCATGGAGATCTCTCGCTGCCTATGGAAATTACCAGTGGAGACTAGATTCTCAACTTACCATACAGTCAGGATTACGCTATAATCATATATGGTTAGACACACAATTTGATAATGTTTTTTTTAACTTCCCTTTTGAAGAGGCAAGTATCAGTACAGGTGCATTAACTGGTGCTTTGGGCGCTACCTATTTACCAGATAACACATGGGAGCTTAGAGCAAACTTTAGTACTGCATTTAGAGCACCTAATGTAGATGATATCGGTAAAATATTTGACCCTAGCCCTGGGACCATTATTGTTCCTAATCCAGATCTAGAGTCTGAGTACTCTTATAATATAGAGGTAGCGGTTAAAAAACGTATGAATGATAAATTCACCTTTGATATTTCTGCATACTATACGCAATTAAAAGACGCACTAGTCGCTAGAGATTTTCAACTTAACGGTCAGGATATGGTTATTTATCAAGGTGAACTAAGTCAGGTACAAGCCATTCAAAATGCAGAAAAAGCTACTGTTTACGGTATAGAAATAGGCACTCAATATGAGTTTAATAAAAACCTTAAATTGTACGGTCATTACAACTGGCTAGATGGCGAGCAGGAAGAATTAGACGGTTCTAAAGTAGCTGTGCGGCACGTGTCGCCTAGTTTTGGCGATATTCATGTAGTTTTTGAAAATAATAGTCTGCAACTGGATGGTTATATGATGTTTAACGGCAAGTTTGATTTTAATGATCTTGCGCCTAGCCAGCAATCACGTCCTCATTTGTATGCACTTGATAGGGATGGTAATCCTTATTCACCTAGTTGGTACACGGCAAATTTGCGTTCTAGCTATAAAATTAACAACAGACTTACCGCAACAGCAATTTTAGAAAATATTACAGACCAGCGTTACCGCACGTATTCATCAGGAATAGCAGCTGCTGGTCGCAATCTTATACTCGCGTTGAGGTATGCTTTTTAGATAATTGTTTGTAATTATTTCGCTTTCGCGAAAGCGGAATTATGAACCAACCATTTATATACTAAATACTTTTAATCATTAATAATTACCCTGCAAGCTGGCACTAGAAGTAAAACTCCAAGATCAAACATTTCAATTGCACCGCAGTGGCGCATGCTATTGGGTAGAACAAGATGTTATTCTTCTTGCCGATGTTCATTTGGGCAAAAGTGCTCATTTTAGAATACACGGTATGGCTGTACCTACGCAAGCAGACGACAAAGAATATGATAAATTAAGTGCGTTAATAGAAGAGTTTAAACCATCTCGATTATGGTTTCTAGGCGATTTATTTCATTCATATAAAAATGCAGAATGGGACTTCTTTGAACAATGGGTCAAGTCCCAAACCATAGAAATAGGTCTGGTAATGGGAAATCATGATGTTATATCTCGGGATTCTTTTGAGAATTTGGGTATGAAGACCTATGATTCCTTACAGATGGGAAAGGTACTTTTAACCCATCATCCAGAAGAAGTAGAAGGAAGTTATAACATAGCTGGTCACATACATCCATCAGTTAAATTACGTGGTAAAGGTAGACAGCAATTAAAACTGTCCTGTTTTTTTTGTACAGATTACGGGATGATTTTACCAGCTTTTGGTGATTTTACAGGCACCTACACTTTACAACCTAAAAAAGGTAATAGAGTTTTTGCAATTGCAGGTGATGAGGTGATAGAGCTTCATTAGGTCGGTTTACTTAAAATAATTCTAATTTTCTGTAATTACTAGGGTATTCTAACGGCAAGATCTATCTTTATAAGATGTCTAGAAAATTAATCTCCATACTAAATTTAATAAGTGTTCTCATTTTAATAGCTTGGAATGGGTATGCAAATACTGGTAATTATAACGGTAAAAGTGTAGGTGAACTGAGTGCAGAGTATGATAATTTATTTACTCCAGCATCGTATGCGTTTTCTATTTGGGGTATAATTTTTTTAATGCTGCTAGTCTTTGCTGTCTATGGAGTTTATGTGTCATTTGCTAAAAAGCATCTCGCGGTAAATAAAGATTATAAAACAGACTTTGTAAAAACTACGAGTCCGTGGTTTCTAGCTGCAAATGTTTTTTGTACCCTATGGGTGGCTTTATGGTTAGATGAACATATTGCAGCATCTGTAGTGATGATGTTAGGGATCCTTTTCTGTTTATTAATGTGTGTGCGACAGTTAGATATGGAGATATGGGATGCGCCATTTCCAGTAATAGCCTTTGTGTGGTGGCCACTGTGTTTATATTCTGGATGGATAAGTGTCGCCACTATTGCAAATATAGCTGCATGGTTAAATGGGATTTATGAAATGGCTATAACTACACAGGTATATGTCACGTTAGTCATGATTTTTGTAGCTTTTATGATAAACATCAGTATGCTTATTTATCGCAATATGCGTGAATTTGCTCTAGTAGGAGTATGGGCGCTAGTTGCTATATTTATGAGGTTTAAATCACCTATGGAAGGAATAAGTAAGTTAGGAACTAATCAGATAGCATACCTTTCTCTAGGTTGCGCCATACTTTTAACGCTAGCAATAACTTTTCATGCTATAAAAAATGCAAAAACTAATCCTATGAAAAAAATGAAAGAGTGGAATGCCTCTCGATAAAAGTTACATTCCTTTAAAATCATTTCCCCAACTGGGGTAGTTAAAAATGGTTTTTTTTAGTTCTTTAAAAGTCATTTTGGCTTTCATTGCTATAGCGATCATGTTGATTTGTTCACTAGCTTCTGGTCCTACGATGTGAGCGCCTATAATAAGTCCGTTGTCTTTATCTATAATTATTTTATAAGCATATGCTGTGGCATTGATACGTTTGTTATTAAACCACTCGCTTGCATCTTCTTTTAATACTTTGTATTTTGTGTTTTCCTTTTCAGCTTGTACTTCTGTAAGACCTATACCTGCACACTGTGGTAGGGTAAATACAGTGCTAGGTAGGACTGGTGTATCTATTTTTACCTTCTCACCGGTAAGATTTTTTGCGACTACGGTTGCTTCTATACTACTTAACGGTGTTAAGGGTAGGTTTTTACTAGATACGTCACCACAAGCATAAATATGGGGCTGACTAGTACTTTGTAAAAATTCATTAACTACCACGCCATTTTTATCACTTACTATATTTGCCTTTTCTAGATCTAGAGATGACGTTGCAGGTACTCTTCCTGCGGTATTGAAAACACAATCTGTAGTGATTTGATGCATGCCGTCCTCCATGTAATAGTTAACGATATAACGGCTGCCTTTTTGCTCAACACTAGATGCTTGGGCGTTTTTAATTATTTTAATACCTAATTGCTCAGAAGTGTTTTCAACATGTTGGGCAGTAAATTCTTCAAATGGCGCAAGGATTTGTTTTCCTTTTTGTATCATGGTAACTTTAGATCCGGCTCTAGCTAGAATTTGTCCAAACTCCATACCTATGTATCCAGCACCTACAAAAACTACCTTCTCTGGTACTTCTTTCAAATTAAAGAAATCTCCTGAGGTACGCATGAATTTTTCTCCAGGTATGCCTAGTTTTAAAGGTGTCATTCCTGTAGCAATAACATAATGCGTGGCTTTTATTTTTTCTCCATCTAGAATAACAGTTTCAGGATCTATAAAAGTAGCTTCTCCATGTAAACAAGTAATTCCATTCTTTTTGAGCTCTTTTTTTGTCTTATCTGGTATGTCCTTGGTATATTTATGAGCATAATTCATTGCATCATTCCAGTTGATGTTAATGTTGCCATCGATACCATTACCGGTCATATTTGTTGCAAAATGAAATGCTTCTACAGATGCAAGAATAAGTTTTTTAGGATCACAACCTCGCTGGGAACAAGTGCCTCCATATGCTCGATTATCTATTATGGCCACGCTCATCCCTGCTTTTTTACATCTAGTAGCTACTAATTTTCCTGCCGTACCGGTCCCAAAAATAAACACATCAAATTTCTTCATGATTTAAAGATAAGTGTGTGTATCCTGTCGTTGTATTAAAGAATTCTCAATATTCTTGATATGCTTTATTCAGGACGTATCTTTGTGACTATATTATGAGTTTTACTACTATTCTTAATCAATTTTCAAAAGCTGAGCAAACGCAAAGCTTAAAGGAAATCGTCGCGCAGTCTCAAGGTTCTACTACTATAAGTGGTCTCCTTGGGAGTTCTATATCTATTCTTTTAAAAACAGCTTTTCAAGAGGCAGATAAGCCTTTTTTACTTATTTGTAATGATAAAGAAGAAGCCGCCTTTTATTTAAACGATCTAGAAAAGATGATAGGAGAAGATAAAGTCCTATTTTATCCAGGTAGTTATAGACGTCCTTATCAAATAGAAGAAACAGATAACGCAAACGTGTTATTGCGTGCAGAGGTTCTTAACCGCATCAACTCGCGCAAGAAGCCAGCAATGATAGTTACCTATCCAGATGCTCTTTTTGAAAAAGTAGTTACTCGTAAAGAGTTAGAAAAAAACACGCTCAAAATTACGGTAGGAGATCAGATTTCCATCGAATTTGCAAACGAGGTCCTTTTTGAATATAAATTTAAACGTGTAGATTTTGTTACCGAGCCAGGGGAGTTTTCTGTGAGAGGTGGTATTCTCGATGTTTTTTCATTCTCAAATGATGAGCCCTATCGTATTGAGTTTTTTGGAAATGAAATCGATTCCATAAGGGTCTTTGATGTAGAAACACAATTATCAAAGGATCAAACTAAAAAGATTTCCATTATTCCTAATGTGGAGAATAAACAGTCAGAAGAAACTCGAGAGAGCTTCTTAAAATATATTTCTAGTAGCACAGCTATATTCTCGATGAATATGGATCTATTATATGGTCGTGTTGATTCGCTTTTCGCGAAAGCGGAACAAGCATACAACGAGTTGCAAGGTGAAATAAGACAGTTAACACCTCAAGAAATATTTAGTGATAGCAAGTTGATTAAATCACAACTGAAGTCATTTAACCATTTTGAATTTACCACCGCACAAGGTGTATTAGTGTATAAAACCTCTCCACAACCATCTTTTAATAAGCAATTTGATTTACTTATTGAAAATTTAAAGGAGAATGAAGAAAAAGGCTATAAGAATTATTTATACTGTAGTAGTGAGCAACAAGCAAAACGTTTTCACGACATATTTGAAGATATGAATGCTCAGGTACAGTATGAAACTATCGTTATGTCTTTATATCGAGGTTTTATAAGTCATGATTTAAAAGCAGTTTGCTACACAGACCATCAAATCTTTGAGCGTTACCATAAGTTTAATTTAAAGAATGGGTATGCAAAGAAGCAGGCGATTACTTTAAAAGAATTAAATACTCTAGTAATAGGTGATTATGTAACTCATATCGATCATGGTATCGGTAAATTCGGTGGTTTACAGAAGATAGATGTAAATGGTAAAAAGCAAGAGGCGATAAAACTTATTTATGGCGAGCGTGATATTCTTTATGTATCTATTCACTCTTTGCACAAAATAACTAGGTACAGCAGTAAAGATGGAAAAGCGCCTAAGGTATACAAATTAGGTAGTCCAGCATGGAAAAAATTAAAGGCCAAAACCAAGACGAAGGTCAAGCAAATAGCGTTTGACTTAATTAAACTTTATGCAAAACGTCGTGCGCAAAAAGGATTCCAGTACGCTCCAGATGGTTATTTACAAAACGAACTAGAGGCAAGTTTTATTTATGAAGACACCCCAGATCAAAGCAGCGCTACAGAAGATGTAAAAAGAGACATGGAAAGCGACCGACCTATGGATCGATTAGTTTGTGGCGATGTAGGTTTTGGAAAGACAGAAGTGGCAATACGTGCCGCGTTTAAGGCAGCTGTAAATGGAAAACAAGTTGCTGTCCTGGTTCCAACTACAATTCTAGCTTTTCAACATGCCAAAACTTTTAAAGAACGTCTAGCAGATTTACCTGTTAAGGTTGATTACCTCAACCGTTTTAGAACAGCAAAAGAACGCAAAGGTGTTCTAGAAGGTCTAGAAAATGGTTCTATTGATATAGTTATAGGAACGCATCAATTAGTTAGTAAATCCATTCAATTTAAAGATCTCGGATTATTAATTATAGACGAAGAGCAAAAATTCGGTGTAGCTGTTAAGGATAAACTTAAAACACTTAAAGAAAATATTGATACGCTTACCTTAACTGCCACTCCTATACCTAGAACTTTACAATTCTCCTTGATGGCAGCACGAGATTTAAGTGTCATAAAAACCCCACCGCCTAACAGGCATCCTGTAGAAACTAAAGTAGTGCGTTTTAATGAAGAAATCATACGGGACGCGGTGAGCTATGAAATCTCTCGTGGTGGACAAGTGTTTTTTGTGCACAATCGTATTGAAAATATTAAAGAAGTAGCCGGGATGATCCAGCGATCTGTTCCTGAAGCAAAAATAGCAATCGGTCATGGACAGATGGATGGTAAGAAACTAGAAGAACTCATGCTTGCTTTTATAAATGGAGAGTTTGATGTATTAGTTTCTACCACGATTATTGAAAGTGGTCTAGATGTGCCTAATGCAAATACCATTTTTATTAATAGTGCAAACAACTTTGGTCTGTCAGATTTACACCAGATGCGTGGGCGTGTGGGACGTAGTAATAAAAAAGCATTTTGTTATTTTATAACACCACCGTATGATGTCATGACAGAAGATGCACGTAAACGCATCCAGGCATTAGAAATGTTTAGCGAGCTGGGAAGCGGTTTTAATATCGCGATGAAAGATCTAGAAATACGTGGTTCTGGTGATATTTTAGGTGGTGAGCAAAGTGGTTTTATTAATGAAATAGGATTTGATACGTATCAAAAAATCTTAAGTGAAGCCATTACAGAATTAAAAGAAAATGAGTTTGCAGACCTTTATGAGACTAACGATAAAGAGAAGAAGCATGTTACTGAGGTAACTATAGATTCTGATTTTGAGCTGTTGTTTCCAGATGATTATATCAACTCCATTACAGAGCGTTTATCCTTATATGCAAAGCTCAATGATGTAGAAGATGAAAAAGGTCTGGAGGTGTATAAAAAGGAGCTCGTAGACCGTTTTGGCGAGCTTCCAGAAGAGGCAGAGAATTTATTAACTAGTGTTAGGGTTAAATGGATTGCTACTCGATTGGGACTAGAAAAAATAGTGATGAAACAAGGTAAGTTTATAGGTTACTTTGTCTCTGACCAGCAAAGTGGTTTTTATCAAAGTGAATCATTTGGGAAAGTATTAAAAGCGGTACAAAACAATCCTAAGATTTTAAAAATGAAAGAAAAACAAACACGAGCTGGATTACGCTTATTACTTACCGTAGAAAATGTAAAAACCGTGGATCGTGTTTATGATATTTTGAGTGTGATTATGCCAGTTGAGGTAACGACTTCTTAAATACGGTAAAATAAATTACTAACTCTGAGGTACGACCAGCAGATTCCAGATAAATCTGATCAATTACCTTTGTAAATAACAGATATTAAGAAACAGATTTTCTGGAATGACAATCGATTTTAATAAAGAAAATCGGGAATAAGAAAGAGCATCAGAATATCTAATTACCTTAAATTAAACTTTTGAAACAACTCACACATTACGACATAGAGAACCAGAAGAAACAATTTCCTATCACCATCGTTTGTGATGCGATTAGAACTCCTGAGAATATAGGAATGTGTTTCCGTATATCAGAGAGTTTTGGGGTGGAGAAAATATACTTACATGAAGATTCTCCTACTATTCAAAATAGAAATGTAAAACGCACGGCAAGAAATACAGAGCTTCACATCGCGCATGACATCTATTCTGATTTTGAAGCCTTAATTTTGAGATTAAAGAATGAAGGAAATACGATTATAGGAATAGAAATTACCGATAAGAGTGATGCTCTTCAAGGATTTGATTTTAAAAACTATGAAAAAATAGTATTGCTTTTAGGTAGTGAAAGAAATGGCATTGAAAACACTAGCCTTGCAGACCATACGGTTTCTATACCCATGTATGGTAAGAACTCCAGTATGAATGTCATTCATAGCCTTGCTATTTCATTATATGAGGTTACTAATCAGCTTTCAGAAAAGTAGAAAACTATAGATATCTTTTAACATAAAAACGCCTCGATCAATTTACTGATCGAGGCATTTTTGTTTATTAGTTACGCTTTCGCGAAAGCGAGACTACGAAAATCTTACATCCATTGTTTCCATGGTAGTCTAGAGAGAACTACTAAAAATGCAAGAGTGTAAAATATAGCAAGAACTTTAAATTTACTGTTACTTACGATTTTCTTTTTGTGTTTAGAGTATCCTACTGTGAGTAGGGCAACCGCGATGATCATCATGAAAGGATGTTCTATAGCAAGTAGTCTTATCTCTGGAGTGCTCATTACGGTAGATGTATCGCTAAATAACATACTAGAGTACGGAGAGAATGCCCATAGAGCAAGTCCTAATAAAAGTTGAATATGTGTAACGATAAGTCCTACTAGAGCTAGACTAAAGTCTTTATTGCCAAATTCTTTTTTACCAGCAAAGCCTATAATAGCGTTTATTGTTGCAATTGCTAGAACTAATAGAAGTAAATAAGCCCAACCAGAATGGGCGTTTTTCAATATGTTGTACATGATGACTATTTTATATTCAAAAATACTTCAAAAAAAAGAACCCTACTCGATTTGAGTAGGGTTCTTGAAATAAAAAGTAAAAAGTATTTCTTAGTTAAAGATATATCTAAGACCTACTTGCATTTGCCATCTAGAAGAACGTGTACCAGCATCATCAAAACCTTTAAAGTCTTCAGCAAAATCAGTGTCAAATGTAAATTCAGGATCTGGACCACCACGTTCTGTAGTAAGAAGTTGAACGCTACCAAAACGGTTGTTGATACGTTCTTGTCTACCCCAATCTTTATTTAAAAAGTTGAAGAAGTTAAAAATATCTACTGATGCTTGGAACGTATGTTTTTTACCACCGAAGTCTAAACTAAAGTCCTGTAAAACTTTAAAGTCTACGATATGATTCCATGGACCTCTATCTCCATTTCTTTCTGCATATTCTCCTCTTCTTTCTCTTAGGTAATCATTCCCTTCAATAAATGCATCCAGTGCTGCCCATTGTTCAGCTGCTGTTACACTTCCATCATCAATAAGGTTAATTTCACTAGCATCTCTAGGGATATAGATAAGTGCGTTATCACGTGAATCATCACCTAATAAATCAGATGCTCTAAAGTCGTTGTAAGTGTAACTTAATGTACCGCCTTGTTGTCCATTATAGAAGACACCAAACGTAGTTTTGAAATTATTATTCCATTTTAACTCATATGAAGCATTTGCAGATATTCTGTGTCCTAAAGCAAAAGCTGAGTTTCCGATAGCTGCATTGTTCTTACCATTGACCGTAACCACGTTTCTCCATTGAGAACTGTTTTGAGATGAAGTTCCTTCAAAAATAGATTTACCTTGTCCGTAGGTATAGGAAACTTGACCAGAGAAACCGTTTTCATAAGGTTTAGTTAGGCTAAAACTAGCGTTATAAGACCAGCCTTCATTTGTATTAGTACCTAAATAAACACCTCTATAGGTTCTGTCTATCGTTCTTCTTGAGAAGTAAGGTCTATTATCAGCCCCATTTAATCTTCCTATTTCGCCTTCAATGTTTAAGTTTTGGTAAGTAACATTATTGATATTATCGTTATATAAGAAATCTGCACTAGCGATTAATCCCCAAACATTAGTTTTTTGATCAATACCTATGTTGTACTTCATTACTTGAGGTAATCTGAAATTAGGATCAAAAATATCTATCTGACCACCTAGCTGCCCACTACCTGGAGCTGCACCATCACCGATAGGCTGGTTATTAGGGTCAGCTACAAAGAAAGCCCCATCAACAAAATTACGCTCATCCACACCACCTACAGAAAGTCCGTTATTGTTGTAAGCACCACCTGGCCATACTAAAGGAATTCTAGAAGTAAAAATACCTAATCCACCACGTATTTGTGTAGTGTTATCACCATTCACGTCCCAGTTAAATCCTGCTCTAGGAGCCACGTGTATCTGACTTTTAATCGCTTTACCTACTCTTGCACCACGTAAGTCTCTACCTGCTGCTTCAAGAAGATCTACAGTTCTTGTATTAAAGTCTTCGTTTGCAAGTCCATCTTCAAAGAAAGGAACATCAAAACGTACACCGTAAGTTAACTTGAAGTTATCCGTAATATCCCATTGATCTTGCGCATATAAACCTAACTGCGAGTAACCAAATGCTGCTGCTGCATTCACGATATCATCTCCAGAAGTTCCTAGTGGATCAAGAAGAGAATACGAGTAGTCATAACTATCTGCCGCTGCATCATTAGTAGCATCGTTGTCAAAATAAGTATTAAATTCTGCTAATGTGTTAAACGTATATTGTCCGAAGTTTTGTCTTACAAAAACGTTTCTCATGTCATAGTGCTCAAAGTTACCACCTAATGTGATGTTGTGAGCTCCTTTATTGATTTCAAAGTTATTTGTTACTGTGAATACGTCTTGATCTAAAATATTTCCTGTAGAAAATGCTTCAGAACCTAAAGTAATGTTTCCATTACCATCACCGATAGATACTCTAGGAAATGGATTCCCTATAGGATCTCTATCGTCTCTTACCGTCGTGTAACTTAAAATTAAGTTATTAGAAAGGTTACTTCCGTTGGAAGTGTTCCACTCTAAAGTAGAGAAGTTAGTAGTAGATGGGAAAAAGATACCACTGTTTGAAAAGTTGATAGATCTTGATCCACTTCCTCCAGGAGAGATGGACTCACCATTTACATAGTTGTGTTTAAATGTTAATGTGTTTTTATCATCTACATTGTAATCAAGTTTTACTGTAAACTTTTCACTATTCAATTCTCTAATAGTATTACCAAAACTTCCTGGATCATAGCCAAAAGTGTTGATTAAATTTTGTCTGAATTGCTGTAGGTCAGCAATAGATGTATCTCCACTATATAAATTAGGATCAAAAGTTCTAGGAGTTTCCTCTCTTTGAATCTCTGCATTTACGAAGAAGAATAATTTGTTTTTGATGATTGGTCCACCTAAACGTGCACCATACAAGTTTGCTGTAAACTCATCTAGTCTCTCACGATCTGGAGCAGGATCTGTACCATTGTTTCTATCTATTTGATCTACGATCGCTTGAGGTGTTTTACCAGCTAGTTTTTCATTACGTGTGTAGAAATAAGCACTTCCTTTAAATTCATTTGTACCAGAACGAGTAATTGCATTAATAGCACCACCAGTAAATCCAGACTGACGTACATCAAAAGGAGCGATATTTACTTGAAAAGACTCGATAGCATCGATAGAGATAGGGTTAACACCTATCTGACCTCCATTTGTACCTGATCCCGAAAGACCAAAAACATCATTATTTACCGCACCATCAATAAAGATCGAGTTGTAACGGTTGTTTTGTCCACCTATAGATATAGCTCCACCTTCAGTTACCTGAGCTTGAGGAGTTTTTCTCAAGAAATCACCAATTCCCCTGGTTACAGATGGCATAGTATTGATTTCACGAGTAGAAATGTTAGTAGTAGTTCCTGTTTTTCCAGAATCAAAAACTCCATCTCTTACTGCATTAATAACAACTGCGTCTAGCGCATTAGACTCATCTACTAAGGTTAGACTGATTTTTTCAGATTCTCCTAACTGTAGGTAAATGTTTTCTAATTTTTCTACTTTCTTGCTTACGTAAGAAATAGTAATCGTGTAAGGTCCACCTACACGCATGTTTGCTATACGATAAAAACCTTCTATGTCTGTAGAAGTACCGTAGTTAGTTCCTGTTGGGCCGTGTACCGCAACGATAGTGGCTCCTAAAAGGGGTTCCTGGCTATTATCAACGTTTTCCATGATACGCCCGTTAATGCTTGAGGTGGTAACCTGCGCATTAACTGCCATGGTGCTTAATAAAAGCCCAATTGCAAATAAAAATTTTAATGTTCTGTTCATTTCAGAATGAGTTATAGTTTGATTTTGCAAAAGTACATCGCAAACAACCATTCTAATATTAAGCTAACATTAAGAAGTAAAGTTCTTGTAAATTATAAGCAACTGTGAATAAGAGTGTTACTATTTTTTTTGATAAAATCTCTGTAAAAGTTGTCTTGTGCTAGCATCATGACCGTCATATTTGTCATTTTCTATGTCTTTTAGTATACTGTCAGCAAGTACCTTTCCTAATTCAACGCCCCATTGATCATAACTATAAATGTTCCAGATTACTCCTTCAACAAATATTTTATGTTCATACATTGCTACTAACTTACCTAAACTTCTAGGTGTAAGTTCATCTATTAATAGGGTAGTTGTAGGTTTATTACCTGTAAATACTTTAAATGGTGCTAGTTTTTCTATTTCTGTAGCAGATTTTCCTGAGGCCTTTAAATCTGCTATTACTTCTTCCTGTGTTTTACCATTCATTAATGCTTCAGTTTGTGCAAAGAAATTTGCCATGAGCTTATTATGGTGATCAGGATGGTCGTATTTTGCTTTTGCAAAAGCAATAAATTGTGCAGGAATCAATTTTGTTCCTTGATGAATTAATTGAAAAAACGCATGTTGAGAATTAGTTCCAGGTTCTCCCCATACTATGTTTCCAGTCTCATAGGACACTGGATTACCGTTACGGTCTACACTTTTACCGTTACTTTCCATTATAGCCTGTTGTAAGTATGCTGGTAATCTATGTAAATATTGAGTGTAAGGAATTACGGCCTCACTTTGAGCGTTAAAGAAGTTGTTATACCAGATAGCTAATAAGGCTAACTGTACAGGGATATTTTTTTCAAAAGAAGCTGTTTTAAAATGAGAGTCCATTTCTTGAGCTCCATCAAGTAGATTTTGGAAATTCTTAGTCCCGATACCTAAAGCAACACTCATTCCTACTGTACTCCAAAGGGAAAAACGTCCACCTACCCAATCAAACATGGGGAAAATGTTTTCTTGATCAATACCAAAGTTTACTGCTCTGTCCACATTGCTGCTTACCGCTATAAAATGCTTAGCAACGGCTTCTGTGCTTACTTTTTCTTTAAACCAATTTCTTATAGTAGTAGAATTAGTTAAGGTTTCTTGAGTACCAAAGGACTTTGAAACGATGACAAAAAGTGTGGTCTCTGGATTTATTTTTTTCAGTACTTCTTCTACATGATCTCCTTCTACGTTAGAAACAAAGTGTAAGGTGAGGTCATTTTTATAGGCTTGCATGGCTTCATAAATCATCACTGGGCCTAAATCACTACCTCCTATACCTATATTTACAATGGTATCAAATTTTTTACCATTTGCAGCAGTAATCGTTCCAGCGTTTATTCCATCCACAAAAGTGAACATCTTCTTTTTACTTGCTAGTGCTGCGGTTACTTTGTCAGCTATGCCAGTAGAAACATCTTCAGTACGTAAAGCTGTATGTAGTACCGCGCGATTTTCTGTAGCGTTAATAGCGGTTCCATTAAAATATGCAGTGATAGCACTTTTTAAATCACATTCTTCAGCTAAGTTTATTAATTTCTGTTGTGTTTCTTTAGTAAATAAATTCTTTGAGAAATCTACAAAGAAGTCATTCTGTTCTATAGATAAATCTTGTGCCCTGCTGTTATTATTTGCAAATGCTTCTTTTAGATTAAAATCTTGAAATGTCTTAGAGTGCTTTGCAAGTTCCTGCCATGCCGCTGTTGTTGTAGGATTGATATTTTTCATTCTCAGGTAGAGTTAATAGGTGGTTGCTATATGCTTATTAATAATTTATAGAACTGGTTCTTGTTCTTTGAATGGAAGCTTATTTATTTCTTCTTTTAAAGATTCTATAGACATCAAATAATCTTCCATTTTTTCTTGCGGTAATGGGTCTGCGCTAGGTAAATTTTGTTTGTAAGGATCTACTTGTCTTCCATTTACCCAAAATCGATAGCAAACATGTGGTCCAGATGCCAGGCCAGTACTTCCTACCGTACCTATTACCTGACCTTGTTTTACACGCTGTCCTACTTTTACCTTGCGCTTAGTCATATGTAAATATTGTGTAGAATAGGTGCCGCTATGTTTAATCTTTACATAATTACCATTACCACTGGTGTAACTTGATTTTGTAACTATTCCACTTGCGGTAGCTACTATAGGTGTTCCATATGCTGCTGCATAGTCGGTTCCCTTATGTGCCTTCCATCTTTTTTGAACGGGATGAAAACGTCTTCTTGTAAATCTAGAAGAAATACGTGAATAATTAACAGGTGCTTTTAAGAAGAAACTGCGTAATGTTTTACCATTCTCATCATAGTAATCGCTCATTCCAGTAATGGAATCTGTCACATAATTAAAGGCATAAAAAGGTGTTTTATCAGTTTCAAAAACGGCTGCTTCTATAGATTCTATTCCAGCATAGATCGAGTCGTTAATATAACGTTCATTATAAATCATCTTAAATCGATCTCCTTTTTGAAGTTTAAAGAAGTCAATCGACCATTTGTATATGTCAGATAATTCGTAGATAGCACTTAGTCCCAGTCCTTCTTGAGCCATAGCTTCAGATAGAGTGGAGTTAATAATTCCACTTGCGGTTTTTCTTTTAAAGGATATAGGGTGTTTATCTTTATAAGCGGCAAGTGTATCGTTGAAATGAACAACGACATAATCTAGCTTAGATGGCTCATAAATAAATGCTTCTGGTGTACCTAGACTGTCTTTTCTTTTTAAGATTTTATAGGGTTTTCCAGCTTGTATTCTACGTAGGTCGTAGACTTCATTAAGTTTATTTGCGGTTTGATAGGCGCTTTGACCTTCGACTATGTGGTCAGAGATTAAATCGTTGAATGTGGCGCCACTAATTACTGTGTCGGCAACTAGTTCAAAATCATTAAGGTCATAGCCATACTTCATTATTGGTTCAATAACTACAGGTATAGGTTCTTGAACTTCTTTAATAGCTTTTACATGTTCTTTACAAGAGGTAAAGCTTAGTGCTAGTAGCGCACTAGCGATGAAATGTTTTAACATGATTACTTTGTGTTTAAAATGTGATCCACCCATTGCTTACCCCAGTTCTCCTGTTCTTCTTGTGTCCACAAGGTAGGAAAGTAAGATATTTTCTGGAAACTAGGTGGTAAAAACTCTTTCCAGTTAGTGCCTCCTGTTGCCTTTATCGCTTTTCCTTCTTTTCTTAAATATCTATGTGCTGCACCCATGTGCATAAGTAGCCAATTGATATTTGCGTTTTGGTCTAGTAGTCGCAGGGCTTTTTTGAGTTGTGGTGTTTTTTCTTCTTGAGGTAAGGATAAGTAGCGTTGATTAAGGTTTGTGTGTTCTACTTCATTTGCTATTCTCAAAAATCTAGGTGTGTAACGCTTTTCAAATTGTTTTAGTGTGAGTGTTTTTTCTCTTGTATTCATGTCTATGCCACCTTTTTTCCAATAGATGTTCTCAAATAGGTCTTCAATGGTGGTGTTGTTCTCGCTTTCGCGAAAGCGAGACCTAACAGAAGGATGAACTAGATTTATTAAATCACTGCTGTAAAACTCTATCATTCTATACTGTGCGCTTTGAAAACCACTCGCAGGTAGTAATGACATCCTGAATTTTAAGAATTGCTCTCGCTCCATACCGTTAATCATTACTTCAAAAGAATTGATTAAAACGGTAAAGTATCGATTAATACGTAGTATTTTTTCTTCAAAAAACTTACCGCTCAATTGATCGCTTTCTATAATTTGCGTTTGCTCATGTATAATAAGCTTAAAATAAAGTTCGGTAATTTGATGGTAGCCTATAAAAATCATCTCGTCAGGAAAATCTGTAGAGGGTACTTGTAGGCTTAGTAAAGTGTCTAGTCGTATATAATCCCAATAGGTTGTGTACCTGTCATAAAGTAAGCCGTCTAGGTAGGATAGCATGTCCTGACCAGAGTGTTTAAATTTATTTTCTAATAATTTAATGCGCTGCGCTATTTCTGGGTCGAATCCTTGAGACATGTAATTCTTTTATAATAACTAGCAAAAGTAATCAACCTCTAGGTCACTATCAATTTTACAAGGCACAGAGTTCACCTTAAGGGATAAAATAAATAGGCAGTTTTTAAAATATTTTTATAGGTTATTGCAGTTTTTATTCTTCTAGAATAGCTTTAAAGGGATGTTTGAGGCCTTTATAGGCTTCTAAGTCTGCGGTAAGAGATCCTACAGCTAGTTTTGCTTTTATTTTTAGAGGTATTTTATTTTTATCTTTTGATATCCATACGGTAAGACTTTCTTCTTCTTTAAACACACGTCCAGACTGTACGTATGGTCTAAATTTTAAAGAAGCTACGTCACCTAATGTTGTTTCCAGGACTTCTTCTCCTAGATATTTAAGTTTAAAATCAAAGTTTTCTTTATCAAAAAACATAGGTAGTGTAAACTCATCACCAGCTTTTATAGTTTCTATATCTACCATGTTTCTTAAATGGTAAAAGGCGCTCATCATATCTTGTGTAGCTGGCTTAATCTCTATAGTAGTCTTTTTCTTATGTTTTTTATCATTAATCATGGCGGTACCTGCTTCATGATCAAAGTCTATTTGAATATTTTTTGTGTGTCCGCCCTCGTTTATTTTACGTATAAAGCGATATGGTTTTACAGTTTCACGATCTATGTAGGTTTCATATTTGTCATCTACTTTAAAGAATAGGTGCAGTAGTCCTGTAGATTTTCCTTTACCTTTAATGTGATAGACAGGTTTACCTTTTAATCTCGCTTTTTCTATTTTCATTTCTGCATAGCTGGCATTAAAGACACCGTAATGTATTCTAAATTTGAACCATTCACCATCTTTAAAAGCCTGTTGCTCTATACCGTTAGATTCTACTCCTGGAGTAAAGGCTGTAGTAGTTGCAAATACAGCTATCATTAAAAAAATAATTTTTTTCATATCTATAAAAGTTGATGGTGAATAATAGGTCACGATCTTTTAAAGCAAAGTCTGTTCCAAAACGATAACTTATTTCTTATCAACGCATTATAAGGTACCTCGTAATGCTTGCTCTCTTTCTATAGCTTCAAATAATGCTTTAAAGTTTCCTACACCGAATGATTGAGCACCTTTGCGCTGTATTACTTCTATAAACATAGTAGGTCTATCAACTACTGTTTTTGTAAATAATTGTAATAAGTAACCTTCTTCGTCTCTATCTATAAGAATACCGTGTTTTTTTAACACCTCCACATCTTCGTCTATTTCTCCTACACGTTCTATGAGGTCGTCATAATATTCGTCTGGGACGTATAAAAATTCTACACCTCTATCTCTCATGGCACTTACGGTAGCAACTATATCATCTGTAGCGACAGCTATGTGCTGTACACCAGGGCCATTATAGAAATCTAGATATTCTTCTATTTGAGATTTTTTCTTTCCTTTTGCAGGTTCATTGATAGGAAATTTCACTCTACCATTACCGTTGCTCATTACTTTACTCATAAGAGCCGTGTAGTCGGTAGCGATGTCATCGTCTGCAAATGAGATAATTTGAGCAAAGCCCATTACTTCACCATAGAATTTACACCAGGTATTCATCTGGTCCCAACCTACATTTCCTACCATGTGGTCTATAAACTTAAGTCCTACAGGTTCTGGATTATAATGAGATTCCCATTTCTGAAAACCAGGTAAAAATAAACCGTTGTAATTTTTACGTTCTATGAACACATGAACTGTTTCTCCATAAGTGTAGATTCCAGATTTTACGATTTCTCCATGCTCGTCTGACTCAACGGTAGGTTCTAAATATGGTTTTGCACCTCTTTTTGTTGTTTCTTTAAAAGCTTTACGAGCATCTTCTACCCAGAGAGCAACCACTTTAACACCATCTCCATGTATGTTGATATGTTCATTAAGTTCACCATCTTTTTGTAGAGGAGTGGTGAGTACAAGTCTTATTTTACCTTGCTTTAAAACATAAGAAACTCGATCTTTTAATCCTGTTTCTAATCCAGCATAGGCTTCTGACTGAAATCCAAATGCAGTTTTATAAAAATGTGCGCTTTGTTTTGCATTCCCTACATATAATTCTACATAATCTGTCCCTAAAAGCGGAAGAAAATCTTCTGCTTCTTTGAAAAGTTTTTTTAGTGAATATTCAGTGTTTTGTAGGTCTTTTAAGTTTTTGATTCCAGCTGCCATGATAGTTGTTTAAAAGTATAAATAAATTGTGATATCGGTGGTGTTGTGCTAGTCTTTATTACCACATTACTCTTATAGGAAACGTTATTGTTTTCCTTTTAAAAATCATTATCCTTCTGCTTCTTCTAAGATTATTTCTTCTATATCGATTTGTTCTATTTCTATAGAATCTAGATCTGTTTTTATAGAGTCAGTTTCTTCCTCATAATACTGCCAGTCCTCATCTTCTGAAGAGTCTTCATAATCATCTTCATAATAAGACTCGTTATTGTACTGGTCTAAATCGTCAAAACCATCTAACTCTCCATTTACTGCCGCTACAAGTAGACTACCGAAAAATAAAGCAACTATCAATAGAACTAAACAAACTAAACCTGAAATAGCTGCTCCTACTATATTTATAATTTTTGCAATATTTACACTCTTATAAGAGCTTTGACTATAATTACTAGGGTTAGATTTATAAACTTTTAAACTTCTGTTTGCTATAATGAGTCCTATTAAACTAAGGATTAATGTAATTATAGCAACGAGTCCATAACACCAGCACCCTACAAAGAAAAGAACTAATGAAATAATACCCAGTGTAATAGCGCTAGGGTCACCTGCTAATTTCTCTCCTTGATAAGGGAATTGATAATTATTTTGGTTTTGATTGTGATTTTGAAATTGGTGCTGCTGTCCAAAGTTATTAGACTGCTGTGGTTGATTTGAGTAATTTGGGTTGTTCTGTTCCAATGTTATTTTTTTTACAATATTAATTAATCTAACCAGCTTTTGTGATAACTATCATCAGCAATTTCCAGTCCTTCTTTAGTTACCATAAGTGGTTTAAATGTATCTACCATAACAGCTAGTTCTTCTGTTTTAATTTTTCCAATACTTTTTTCTACTGTTCCAGGATGTGGTCCATGTGGAATACCTGCAGGGTGTAAACTTATATGTCCAGCCTCGATATCATTACGACTCATAAAATCTCCATCTACATAATAAAGGACTTCATCGCTATCTATATTACTGTGATTATAGGGTGCAGGAATACTATTAGGGTGGTAGTCATAAAGTCTAGGCACAAAACTACATACTACAAAAGCGTCTGTTTCAAACGTCTGGTGAACTGGCGGCGGCTGGTGAATGCGTCCTGTGATAGGTTCAAAATCATGAATAGAAAATGCATAAGGATAATTATAACCGTCATAGCCCACCACATCAAATGGATGTGAAGCATAGATCATATCAAAAACATCGTCCTGTTTTTTTACTTTAATTAAAAACTCACCTTTCTCATCGTGTGTTTCTAGTGTTTCTGGTCTTCTTAAATCACGCTCACAAAAAGGAGAGTGTTCTAAAAGTTGTCCGAAGTGATTTCTATACCTTTTAGGTGTATAGATAGGTCTTCTACTTTCTACTATAAACAGCCTGTTTGCTGTCGTATCAAAATCTATCTTATAAATAACACCTCGTGGTATTAAAAGGTAATCACCATATTTAAATTCTAGATTTCCTAAATGAGTTCTTAAGGTTCCACTACCACGATGGATAAAAAGCAACTCGTCTGCATCACTATTTTTATAAAAATAGTCTTGTGTAGCATCTTGAGGTGCTGCAAGTATAATTGCAACATCACTGTTTATAAGAACGGTCTTGCGACTTTCTAGATAGTCTGCTTCTGGTTTTATATTAAATCCTTTTAACCTGTAGGATTTCATATGATTCTCTAATGCAATCTCAGGCTTTACACTGTATTGATTACGTATTTCTTTAACCATGGTAGGTCTATATTCATGATAAGAATTTGTAGACATACCATCAAAACCTATAGTTCCAAAAAGCTGTTCTGAATATAGAGAGCCATCAGGTTTTCTAAATTGTGTGTGTCTTTTGGGTGGTATTTTACCCAATTTATGGTAGAAAGGCATAGTTAAAAGTTGAATCTCTCAAATTTCGTGAATTTTTGAGACCATTCCATGTCTAACCGAGATTATTTATCTTTTAAGTAATTTTATTTTTATAATGAATATATACAGTGAGTGCTATTCATGATTTATGGGAAATAAGCAACTGGACGATTAAAAGACTCTCTGCCTTGTTTTTAAAACTTAAACCCTAAATTAACAAAGACTTGTCCGTCATTTTGTTGTGGAGAGAAGCTGTATTTTATTTCTATAGGTCCTAAAAAAGATTCTAATCCATAACCTATCGCATATCCTGTATATTTAGCCTCACTAAACCATTTGTTTTGTTTAAATAAATCATCTTGAGCATTTGCTATGTTGGCACTGAATATGATGTGATTGTTTTTGAATACTTCATAATCTGCCTCTAGTAGTACTTTTATCATAGTGTCACCAGTTATGCTTAGAAAATCATAACCATAAAATGGTATTAGATTATTAATTCTACGTGACCCATAACCTCCTAGCAAAAAATCCATAGAAGAATCATTAGTATCACCTATAGTTATACCTATGTGTGCGTTACCACGCAGGGTAAAATCGCCATAATTGTGCGCATGACCTATTTGTAATTGCGCGACAGAAAATTCTTTAAAACGCTCTTTGTATTGAGAGTTTAAGAGGTAAAGATTAAAGTCACCATCAAGCTTCCAGCCACTCGATGGGAACTGAGCGTTATCATATGAGTCTAGTAATACTTTGCCATATAAACTGCCTAGAGTGCCATTTGTAAAATCTGTAACACTATCATCTGGGTCTGCAGTGATCAAAGTTTTTGTAAATATATGGAGGGATTTAATCTCGGTACCGATTACTAGGTTTAGAGATCTATTGAGTCTGGTTTGTAAGAAAATTTGTTGAGTCCAGTCTCTATATTTCACTTCAAGACTATTAACGCCTAATGGGCCTAGAAAGCCGGCATCTTCAGCAAATTTTGCATTCACGTCTTTTTCAAATCTTATAAATTCACTGTGTATTCCTATAGACCAGTAACGGCCTTTGTCTATATAATAGTCAAAGTTGTATCTCAAATTATCGCCCACGATAAAATCTGCAGATACTATGTCGTTATCAAAAAGCACTTTTTTTCTAGAAAGATTAACTAATGCGGCACTGCGTGTTAATTCATCATAATGTAAGCCTAGTTTTAAATAGTTACGTACCTCACTCTCAACTAGATCTATTTCTAGAGTCGCACCTTTGTCTTGATTAAGGATCTCATAATTTATCTTTGCAAAATTATCTGTAGCTTGTAGATTTTGAATCCCTGTGTTTAAATCGGTGTACGCTACCTTACCTGGTGTCTTTATTTTAAATCTACCTACTATAAATGCTCTTGTGTAATTCTTATTTCCTTTTACATTGATTTTGTTAAGGTATATGCTATCGCCTATCGTGTTTTTTAAATTTGGTTTTATGTAGCTGTCTATGGCAAGCTTTTTAAGTTGATCTATTTTATCTCTACCGGCCTGTTCACCTCTTTTAATGATTTCTTTTCCTAGGTCAAAAGAGACAACAGTAAAATCATTAATGTCTGGAGTAATATAAATGTCTGTTTTGGGGGCTTTATACTTCATTGCATTAATGGTAAGGAAGTTGTTGATCTGTGATAATATATCGAGAGCCCCACTAAGTTCTTTTCTCGATTTTAAATCATCTTGTACATCTACACCTATAATAATATCTACACCTTTTGCTTTTAATTTTTCTATAGGATAATTATCTACTACACCACCGTCTATGAGTAGTTTGCCATCTATTTCAACAGGGGCAAAGAGTGACGGCAGCGCACCACTTGCATTTACTGCTTTGGGTAAATAGCCGCTGTCTAGTACGATTTCTTCTCCAGTGGTGATCTCTGTGGCGATACATAAAAATGGAATGGGCAATTGATTAAAGTCGTCAACATCTTTTACATGGGCGAGCAACCTGGATAGAAGGTCATAGATATTTTGTCCTTTACTTAAGGAAGAAGGTAATTGTACTTTAAAATCTTTAAAAGGCAAGGTGACCGCATAACGTTCTGTATTTCTACGCTCGTAAAATGTTTTTGATTTGCGAGGTATGTCATCAGATATAATTTTGTCAAAATCTATAGTTTTGAAAATAGAATCTAACTGTTGCCCGGTATAGCCAGATGCATAAAGCGACCCAACTATCGCACCCATGCTCGTTCCTGCTATGTGGTCTATTTTTATTCCTAGGGAATCTATTATTTTAAGTGTTCCTATATGTGCTAGACCTTTTGCACCACCGCCAGATAAGACAAGTCCTATTTTAGGTTGAGGATTATTTTGTTTTTCTTGTGCTAGTGTGAAGTCCGCTTTCGCGAAAGCGAGAACAATAAAAAATAATAATAATCTATTCTTCTTCATCTTTATAAAAGTCTATTATTTTTTGTGCTTTAGAAACGCCTACTATTTCTGTAAGCTCTTTCTTTGTAGCATTTTTAACTCGTTTTACACTCCTAAAATGTTTTAATAATTCAACAACTGTTTTTTCTCCGATCCCAACGATCTCATCTAGCTCAGTTTCTATAGCCTGTTTGCTACGTTTATTTCTGTGATGGGTGATACCAAAACGGTGTGCCTCATTACGCATTTGTTGAATAACCTTAAGTGTTTCAGATCTTTTATCTAGATATAAAGGTACAGGATCATTAGGATAAAATAGCTCTTCTAGTCTTTTTGCTATTCCTATTATAGGTATTTTACCTCTCAGACCCAGTCGTTCTAATGCGGTGACACCGCTAGATAACTGTCCTTTTCCACCGTCTACTATGACTAGTTGTGGTAATGGCTGGTCTTCTTCTAGTAGTCTTCTATAACGTCTATAAACTACTTCTTCCATACTAGCAAAGTCGTCTGGTCCTTCTACCGTTTTTATATTAAAGTTTCTATAATCTTTCTTGCTAGGTTTTCCATTCTTAAAAACTACACAAGCAGCTACAGGATTAGTACCTTGAATGTTAGAGTTATCAAAACACTCCATGTGTCTAGGTTCTTCACCCAGTCTCAAATCGGCTTTCATTTGCGCCATTAATCTGGTAACATGTCTATCAGGGTCTACTATTTTAATAGTTTTAAATTGTTCTTGCCTAAAGAATTTTGCATTGCGCTCTGATAGGTCTACTACACGTTTTTTATCTCCTAATTTAGGGATTGTAATCTTTATATTTTCACCTACATCTACATCAAATTGTGTGTAGATCTCGGTAGACTGAGAGTCGAATCTATTGCGCAATTCTACGATAGCAAGCTCAAGTAAATGTTTATCATCTTCTTCTAGTTGCTTTTTAAGTTCCATGGTGTGTGATCGTGTAATCGCACCATGATTAATTTGCAAGTAATTTACATATCCAGCGGCTTCATCACTAACTATGGTAAAAATATCTACATTTGAGATGTTAGGATTTACGACCGTAGATTTTGCCTGGTATCTGGTTAGTATTTCTAATTTTTCTTTAAGTAGTTGCGCCTCTTCAAATTCCATATTTGCAGCGTGCTCTTGCATTAAGTCTGTAAAATAACGTACCGCTTCTTTAAAGTCTCCTTTTACGATGCCTCTTATAGCTTCTATACTTCTGTTGTATTGTACTTCATGCTGCAGTCCTGCACATGGTCCTTTACAGTTGCCTATGTGGTATTCTAAGCAAAGTTTAAATTTTCCCTCATTTATTTTATCCTGTTGTAAATCGTAGTTACAGGTACGTATAGGGTACAATGTTTTAACTAGTTCTAGGAGTGTTCTTACTGTTCTAACACTCGTATAAGGTCCATAATACTCGCTGCCATCTTTGATCATTTTACGTGTTAAAAATACCCTTGGGAAACGTTCTTTTTTAATGACCAGCCATGGATAAGTTTTGTCATCTCGCAACATGATGTTGTACCTGGGGTTGCGACTTTTAATTAAGCTGTTCTCTAGTAATAAAGCGTCGGTTTCTGTTTCAACAACTATGTGTTCAATGCGATAAATATTCTTTACCATCGTTTTTATACGATAGCTGTCATGTGTTTTATTAAAATAAGAGGAGACTCTTTTTTTAAGTTTTTTAGCTTTTCCTACATAAAGTAGCTTGTCTTTTTTATCAAAGTACAAGTAAACTCCAGGTGATAAGGGTAGGGTTTTAATCTGAACCTCTAAAGGTGGTATTTCCATAGCACAGTAAAGATAGGTATTATGCTTAATGGGTTAAATATATTTTAATAGAAGTTTATGTAGAACTTGCTCTTATACAACCGTAATAATTAATAATTCTTCACCTAAATAAAGTAGGATGATGCTAGTAAAGTCTCTATACACGAGATTTAATTGACGTTTAAAATGTAAACAAAGGGGTAATCATCTCCGCCTATTGCAGCATCACAAATTACAGCATCATCGTCATTTAAATCCCTGTACTCTATTGTTATTTGAAGTCCATCTACCTTAAAGTTTTGAGGAAGGTTTGCAGCATAATAAACATAATGATTTGAGAGAGGTAGATTAGTGGTTACTTGATCAAACTCGATTAAATAGTCAACTGTACTATTATCATTATCAACGATTCCACATTTATTACCTTGTCTAAGTACGGTAACATTAAAAGAGTTTTGATTTACATCGTCATCAGTATTGCAGCTTACTAAAAAAAAACTTATTGCAAAGATGAATAATAGAACTATAGGTTTAATTTTCATATGTATGATTTATGTTATTCTTCTTTTAGATGCTAGAAATTGAAAAAGGTTGCGTAAAATGTATCTGATATCTTCAATTTAAAGGTATCACATAGATAAATTCACTCGGTTATCTTAAATTGCAGCTCAATGGAAACATCTGGTCATTAATGAAATTATATCCCTTAAAATTTAAACCTGTTTTTCACTACCGTATTTGGGGTGGTGACCAGTTGAAGACTAGCCTTAATAAAGAATACGATCAAGAGTCCATAGGTGAATCTTGGGAGATAAGTGCTGTTCCAGATAGTGAAACTGTTGTTGCAAACGGTGATTATGCTGGTGCGACTATCAATAATTTAATAGAGCGATTTAAAGAAGCGTTTTTAGGGAAGTCCGTGTATGATAAGTTTAATGGAGAATTTCCATTACTTATTAAATTTATAGATGCAAAAAAACCACTTTCTATACAGGTACATCCTAATAATGAAATAGCTAGAGAACGACACGGTTCATTTGGTAAAAATGAAATGTGGTACATCATGCCTTCTTATAAAGATGCAACTATAACAGTCGGTTTTAAAGAAGAAGTGGACAAAGATTCTTATCAAAAACATTTAAAAAATCACACACTTACAGACGTTCTCAATGAGTTTAAAGTAAAAGCGGGAGATGCTTTTTACATACCTACCGGTAGAATACACGCCATAGGAGCAGGAGTAATGCTGGCCGAAATCCAGCAGTCTTCTGATGTGACCTATCGTATTTATGATTACGACCGTAAAGACGTGAGAACTGGTAAAACTAGAGAATTACATACCGATCTAGCGCTAGATGCAATAGATTTTAATTTACAAACGCAATATCACACGGATTACAGCCGTAAAAAAAATCAACCTAATAAGCTTATTGATTCACCTTACTTTAAAACTAATTTTTTGAAGATTAAAGGCACGCTAGAAAGAGACTTATCAGAAATCAATTCCTTTACTATCTATATGTGTGTAAAAGGTAGTGCTACCTTAATATATAAAGAAGAAAATTATTCACTGGTACAAGGAGAGTGTATTTTATTACCTGCAGGAATTAACTTAGTCACTCTAGATTCTATAGATGCGCAATGTATCGAGGTTTATTTATAATCTAAAATAAAAATTTTATGTCTAGCTTTAAAGAACTTACTAATAGTGATACACCAGTGTTAATAGATTTTTTTGCAACCTGGTGTGGGCCATGCCAGACCATGATGCCAGTTCTAGATAAATTAAAAGAAGATCTAGGTGATCAAGTACGTATTCTTAAAATAGACGTGGATAAAAATAAAGCACTTGCTACAAAGTTTGCTATCAGAGGCGTGCCAGCATTCATGATTTTTAAAAATGGTAAGCAAGTATGGAAAGCTGCAGGAATACAACCCTTACATGAATTAAAAGCGCAGATTCAAAAAGCATAAACATTCTGGTAAATAGTTTGTTGCATACCATGCCCTTTATTTAATCTTCTTAAATTTTATGTAACAAATAACTATCTTCATGCTCTAGTTTCAATATAAATTAAAAATCTTAGATTTATGAAAACTGTTGTCTATTTTGTTTTATGGGTAGTAAGCCTATTATTCTCATCAATCACCCATGCACAAGATTTTAACGGTTCTTGGACAGGAGGGATTTATGGAATGCCGTTGGTTTTTGAAATTTCAAATATTAATGGTCAGTACTCAGCAAAGATGCAAAGCCCTAGCCAATCTAAAACTTACCTTCCTATGAATAGTATTGTGGTAGACGGTAATCAAATTACTATGCTGCTAGATGCCTATAAAATAAAATATCAAGGAGAATTAGTGGACGATAAACTTATCGGGATCTTTACTCAAGGTAGTGGCTCAGGAAAAATGATTTTAGAGAAAAAAGAATATGTAGAAGTAAAGCCTAAAAGGCCACAAGAACCTAAAGCACCCTTTCCTTACCATATAGAAGACGTGGTGTTTACTAATCCCAAAGCAAATGATATTAAACTAGCAGGTACATTAACATTACCTAAAAATAATAACAATCCAGCAGTTGCTATTCTTATTTCAGGCTCTGGACCTCAAGATCGTAACGAAGAGCTTTTTGATCATAAACCGTTTTTAGTTCTTGCAGACCATTTGACTAGAAAAGGTATTGCTGTTTTTAGGTACGACGACCGTGGAGTAGCACAATCTCAAGGGGCTCAAAAAGGAGCAACTAGTAAAGACTTTGCTACAGATGTAGAAGCAGCTATTACTTACCTTAAATCTCGTAAAGATGTAGACGCAAAAAAAATCGGACTTATAGGACATAGTGAAGGCGGTTTAATCGCGCCTATGGTTATAGCAGATAATAAAAGAGATGTAGCATTTTTTGTGTCTCTAGCTGGACCAGGCGTTGATGGGTATCATGTTTTACTACCTCAAATAGAGAAAAGCCTCAGATTTCAAGGTGTGATGGGCCATCAGTTGGATTTTGAAAAAAATCTTATGGACGCTATGTTTTTAAAAATAATAGATTCAAAAAAGTTATCCTCTCCATTATTAGAAAATGAGCTTGTTATCTTTATGAAGCAGCTGGTTGCAAACGCTCCAGATGTAATAAAATCCAAATATACTGATCAAGTTATATCAGCTCTCAGTAAACAGTTTTCTGAAAAGTGGATGCGATTCTTTTTAAGTTATGATCCAGCTCCTAATTTGAGTAAAATAAAATGCCCAGTTCTAGCTATTAACGGATCTCTAGATTATCAAGTAATCCCAGAAATCAATTTACCAGGTTTTGAAACAGCACTTTCTAAAAATAAAGACGTAACTATTAAAAAAATAAAAGGACTTAACCATCTTTTTCAAAATGCGCAAACAGGTAGTGCCGGTGAGTACGGACAGTTAGAAGAGACGATAGATCAAAGAACATTAAATTTAATTTCTAGTTGGATTAATTCTAGATTTTAAAAGCTTTCATTCTTATTTTGTTTTTACAGCCATACTTATGTTGCGTGGGCAAATATGTAATTTGATACGTTTTAAATACTGCTATTTATGAATAGTGTACACAGAACTGTTGCTTTAAGTGTTTGTTTTAAACGCTTTTGTATAATTAGATGTGAGTATTCTTATATGTGATACGCTTTCGCGAAAGCGGAATATTTTTATCTATCTCTTTTATTTAGAATGGTTTTTAATTAACGTCTTTGATCGTTATCTTTGTAATACTCTAAATGGCAAAATGAAAATAGAAAAGAAAGATGTTCTCAAAGCACTAGAAACCATATCGGTTCCTGGAGAAGGACAAAATATGGTAGAAAGTGGAGCAATTAAAAATGTACTTGTTTTTGGTGACGAGGTTGTGGTAGATGTTACTATTAATAACCATAGTTTACAAGCTAAGAAAAAAACAGAAGTCTCTATCTTACAGGCTATTCATAAAGAAGTTTATGAAAAAGCACAAATCAAAGTAAACCTAAAGGTAGAAGCACCAGAAACGATAGATAAAAAACCAGAAATTAAAGGTAAGGCTATTCCTGGAATAGATAATATTATTGCTGTAGCATCTGGAAAAGGTGGAGTAGGTAAATCTACTGTAACGGCAAATCTAGCTGTGACTCTTGCAAAAATGGGTTTTAAAGTAGGTCTTCTAGATGCAGACATTTATGGCCCTAGTGCTACTATAATGTTCGATATCGTTAATGAGAAGCCACTATCGGTGACGGTAGATGGTAAATCAAAAATGAAACCAGTAGAGAGCTATGGTGTTAAAATTCTCTCTATAGGCTTTTTTACACAGCCAGACCAGGCGGTAGTGTGGCGTGGACCTATGGCTGCCAAAGCTTTGAATCAAATGATTTTTGATGCTGCATGGGGAGATTTAGACTTCTTAGTAGTAGATCTACCACCTGGTACTGGAGATATACATTTAAGTATCATGCAATCATTACCGTTAACAGGTTCTGTTGTAGTTTCTACACCTCAAACTGTCGCACTGGCCGATGCTCGTAAAGGTGTAGCAATGTTTCAACAAGAAAGTATCAACGTGCCTGTCTTAGGTATAATAGAAAACATGGCTTATTTCACACCACCAGATATGCCAGGAAATAAATACCATATTTTTGGTAAAGATGGTGCAAGAAACCTAGCTGATGATTTAAAGATTCCGTTTTTAGGAGAATTACCATTAATACAATCTATTAGAGAGGCAGGAGATGTAGGCCGTCCTGCAGCTATGCAAGATGGTACAGATATAGAAAATGCATTTATCGAGATTACTAAAAAAGTAGTGTCAGAAACGGTACGTAGAAATGATGCTTTACCACCTACAAAGGCAATTGAAATTACTACCATGGCAGGGTGTAGCGCCGTAAATAAGTAATATTATGACTGGATCAGAATTAAAAACAGCGGTCGAAGCAGGATTAGAAGAGATAAGACCTTTTTTACAAAGGGATAACGGTGACATAGAATTAGTCTCTATAGAAGATGATAAGTTTGTTAAAGTACGTTTGTTGGGGACTTGTGTAGGGTGTCATGTAAATCAAATGACTCTTAAGTCTGGAGTTGAGCTCACTGTTAAAAAGCATGCTCCACAGATAGAAACCGTTACCGATATTTCAGGTCAAGAATTAAATGAAGAACAGCGAGATAGTATTGATTTATAGTTCTTTTAAACAACAAAGCCGATTCGTGAGAATCGGCTTTGTTGTTTAAACTAGCTCTGGTTCAGACTCTTTTATTTCTTCTAAAATGCCATCAAATAGTTCTATTCTTGATTGTAGAGCCTCTTTTGCAACTTGTATAGCTTCTTCCCATTTTAATTGATCATCGTCGCAAAGCATAGCTACCATTTTATGAGCCATAGGCCCGTGTTCATCTCCATCTAGCTCTATATGCCTGTCAAAATAGTATTTAATAGGTTCTAGATCTATATCAAAAGAAGAGCTAGAGATGCCCTCTAGTATTTCTGTAAACATCTCAGGGATTAAATCTTCTCTTCCATATGTAAATGCCGCAGCTATTTCATGGTCTTTACCTCTGTTGATAATGGTAAATGTGGTAGTCAGAAATTGTTTTACATGCTGCGGTAACGACGAGTTATTTATGGCGTTAAGGATGTGACTAGATATCGATAGTCCTTCTATTTCTTTTATTGTAATATTTACATCTATACCTATTGCTTGCATCGCGTTTAAGTACATTTCATAATGACTTTTTCTGTTACCTAGATGGTCTATGTCTGTTTCTTCGGCAAGAACTATTTCATTGATTAAATACCTTAGATCAGGATCACCTACTGGAGTCCATGGAGTAGAGGTGCAAGTCAGTGAGTTTTGTAGTGCTTTTAAAAGAGACATAAAGTCCCAGACAGCATAAATGTGTGAAGACATAAAGATCCTTAGATCTTCATCATTTTTTATATGGTTGTATAACTGGTGATTCAATAACTGTTCACGCACCGTACTTATTTTATTCAAGATTAAATTGGCTTCCATCGCTGTGTTTTCAAGTGCAAAAATAGTTGCTGCAGAGATCTTAACCATCTTCAGAAAAGAAATTATTATAGGATTAACTAGTGTTGTGTACCCTATCGAATTGATAATAAAAAAAGGCTTAAGAAATTTAATTCTTAAGCCTTTGAATTTTTTTTGATTGTAGATCGTTTATTGTCTTACTAAAGTATAAGTAGCCTCTACCTCATAGCTGTAATCAGTATCTATTTCAGTTTCTTCTAGGTGTAGCTCTAGACCGTTGCTAGAAAAGTTTCTAATAGTCACACTTAAATCGTCGATGTTTGGAAGGATTAAAGAGTTGCCAGAAATAGTAAAAGCGCCATTTATGTCTAGATCTTCTACATCTGTTTCTGTTTCTGTCATTCCATCTTCTGTATAAGTAATTGTTCCAGTATAAGTTCCCGTTGAGGTGACTAGTCCAGATTCTGTAAATGTAATAGTCGCATTGTTAAAGTTACTACCGGTAAAATCTGCTTCGGTAATATCAGGTGTGCTTCCAGATGTGTCAGACTCTGTAGCGTTTCCAGAAAAAGCAGTTACATTATAAGTACCAGCTAGACTAGCTCTAGTTAATGCAGGTCCATTATCATCATCAGATTCACAGGAGAAAATAAAAAGAGATAAAATTGCGAGACTTAAAATTTTAAAATTTTTTATATTTTTTTTGTTTTATTGACCATCAAAGATAATTAAAACCCCTTGAATTCAAGTGAAGGGGTTTCAACTTAGTACTATTTTAATGGTATTTTACTTAAATGCGTTCTCTCCAGTAATGTCTAAACCGGTAATTAGCAAATGTATATCATGAGTACCTTCATAAGTAATTACGCTTTCTAGATTCATCATATGGCGCATGATACTGTATTCTCCAGTAATTCCCATACCGCCTAGAATTTGTCTAGCCTCACGAGCTATTTTAATAGCCATGTCTACGTTGTTACGTTTTGCCATAGATATTTGCGCGCTTGTTGCTTTTCCTTCTTCACGTAATACGCCTAGCCTCCACGCGAGTAATTGTGCTTTGGTAATTTCGGTAATCATCTCAGCCAGTTTCTTTTGTTGTAGTTGGAAGGCAGCAATCCGTTTACCGAATTGTATACGTTCCTTAGCATATCTTAATGCAGTATCGTAACAATCCATTGCGGCACCTATGGCGCCCCACGCTATACCGAATCGTGCAGAATCTAAACAACTAAGTGGTGCTCCTAATCCTGATTTACCAGGTAATATATTGCTTTTCGGGATCTTTACGTCTTGAAAAATTAATTCACCTGTCGCGCTAGCTCTTAGGGACCACTTGTTATGTGTTTCTGGGGTTGTAAAACCTTCCATGCCTCGCTCTACGATCACACCATGAATACGTCCTTCTTCATTTTTTGCCCAGACTACAGCAACGTCACAAAAGGGACTGTTAGAGATCCATAGTTTTGCTCCATTGAGAATAATATGTTCTCCATCTCCAGCGTCTTTAAAACTGGTAATCATACCGCTAGGATTAGAACCGTGATCAGGTTCAGTAAGGCCAAAGGATCCCATAAACTCTCCACTAGCTAGTTTAGGCAAGAATTTTTTACGATGTTCTTCACTACCGTATTTCCATATAGGATACATAACAAGAGAAGACTGAACAGACGCTGTAGATCGCACACCGCTGTCACCGCGCTCTATTTCTTGCATGATTAGGCCATAAGAAATTTGATCCAGTCCAGCACCACCATATTCTTCAGGAATATACGGTCCGAATGCTCCTATAGAAGCTAGACCAGGTATTATGCTTTTAGGAAATTTTGCTTGTTGTGCAGCTTCTTCTATAATAGGAGACACATCTCGTTTTACCCAAGATCGGGCAGCATCGCGTATTATCTTATGTTCTTCTGTTAAAAGGTCGTCCAGGTTATAATAATCTGGTGCTTCAAATAAGTCTGGTTTCATTCTATATCTTTTAAATTAGAAACTACATCGATAGAGTAATTTCACGGCTTTTATGGAGTCGGTCGTAAAAATAGCGATCTACAGACGGTTATTTGATAAAAAATGTCAGATTTTTAATGATTCTTAATTACATTTTCAGATAAAAGTCTTTGGTTAGGCTTTTGTAATCTTCTGTGTAGTCGTGACGTTCTTTTTCTATTACTAGTTCACTAACTATGTTTTTGGTGTTGTTTTCTTTCACGCTTTCGCGGAAGCGGAATTCCATCAAACATCTTTTAATCTTACTGTTTTTCTTACCTTTTATATAAGTAGTACGCACAGGTTCTAGTTGAAAATGAGAGGTGATTTCTAGAAATCTGGTCTCTCTATCTTTAGGTATAATACAGGCAAATGTGCCATCTATATCCAGTAATTGATACACGCCATAAACTAATTCTTCAAAGGGTAAAGCGTCATCAAATCGTGCTTGCTGGCGTCGGTTCTCAATTTGAGAATCTGTTTTTATACTGCTAGAATCGTAAAATGGAGGGTTGCTTATTATTAGGTCATATCGCTCTTCTATTTCTTCATAGAATTCTTGAAACTCTGCATGAAAACAAAAAAGACGATCACCCCATGGGCTATCTTCAAAATTCTCAGCAGCTTGTTCATAAGCGTCTTGATCTATTTCTATCGCCTCTATATTTGCGTGGTGATAACGTTGTGCTAGCATGAGAGATATAACTCCCGTGCCGCTACCTATATCTAGTATGCTCTGTGGTTCTTTATATGGTGTAGCCCATGCGCCTAGAAGGACACCGTCGGTTCCTATTTTTTGAGCACATTTATCCTGAGCTATTGTGAATTCTTTGAATTTAAATAGACTCATTTATAAAAATTAAGACGTTTTAGGAAAGATAAAGGTCTATTAAACCTTCTGGAGTGGTGATGGTAATGGTTTTATTTTTACGATCTACTTTGTTGATAAAATGATCATTAAGCGGTATCAGAATTTCATTACCGTTATTATCTATTTCAAACAGTGCCTGAGTAGTAGTGTCATTTATACCTGTTATGGTACCTATGTCTCCATGGTCAGTATCTATCACTTTAAAATGGATCACTTCATGAAAATAAAACTTATTTCCTTCTAATTTAGGAAGAAAATTAAGAGGTAGATAGAGATCTCTTTTCATTAAGGCGTCAGCGCCTGCGTCGTCATCTATATCTTCTATTTTTATTCTAAGAAGTAGTGATTTGTGCAGTTGACTTTTTTCAATAAAAAATGGAACCAAGTTTTTACCGATTTCGATAAAAACTGATTCCATTTCTGTAAAAAGCTCAGGTTCATCCGTATCTAGTTTTACTAGTAACTCACCTTTAAAGCTAAATTTATTTACTACGGTACCTACGTAAAAACATTTTTCTTTACGCATAACCTATAGATTTACTCTTCTTCTCCTGTTGCGTTATCACCTTGAGCAGCTGGTTCTTCAGCTACTTCTGGAGCATTTGCTGCGATACGAGCTTCGTTCACTGCCTTCTCTGCTTCAAGAGCTTTTGCAGCTACTGCATCAGCATCTGCCTGAAGTCCAGATGCCTTTCCAGCAATCTTAGCTTCTTTTTCAGTTAACCAAGAGTTGAACTTTTCATCTGCTTGTTCTTCTGTTAATGCACCTTTCTTCACACCTACTTTAAGGTGTTTTTTCATCATAACACCTTTGTAACTTAATAAGTTACGAGCAGTATCAGTAGGCTGTGCACCGTTTTCTAACCATGTGATAGCACCGTCTACATCTAGGTTTACTGTTGCTGGGTTAGTGTTAGGGTTATAAGTACCTAATTTTTCAAGATATTTACCATCTCTTTTTGCACGTGCATCTGCTGCTACGATCCAATAAAATGGTTTTCCTTTTTTACCGTGTCTTTGTAATCTAATTTTTACTGGCATAACTATTAAAGTTTGTGGGTGCCCGACCCTGATTATTAATTTGAGTTTGCAAAAGTATGATTTATTTAATTATTCCTATCATATGTTTTTATTTTATTTACATTTGCTTGAATTCTTTTATTCTCTTCAATGAAACTGATTTATAAATTCTTTTTACTAAGCCTAGCTATTTTTTTATCTTCTTGTTCTGATAATCTAGAGGAGAGCAATTCACCTGCCATGCAGGCCGTGCGTAATGGTGAGTTTTTTAAAGCAGACCGCATGAGTGCCGCTATTAATGAAGACGGTACGATGACCTTAGTAGGACAGAATACTCTTGAAACTTTAGAGTTTCGTCTTCAGGACGATTCTGTAGGTGTTTACAGACTAGCTGCAGGATCGCAAAGTGAAGCATTGTACACTATTAATGGTGGAGAGCCATTTTCTAGTAACTTAGGTAATGGACTAGGCGAGGTGCGCATCACATCTATTAATGCAGAAACTGGTGTGACTGGTGTGTTTAACTTTGTTAGTTATCTTCCTAATAATGTGGATACACTTTATATGAGAACTGGAGTTATATATCAAGTACCATTAGGCACGGCCTCAGTCTCAGGTATTGATAATACGATTACGTCAACAGTAGCTGCAAATGTAGATGGTACTGCTCTTAATCCTACAGCTGTAAGTGTAGTTGAAACTGGTGGGACGGTTCTTGTAAATGCTTCTAACGGTCCTAGTTCTATAGTTTTAAGTTTTCCTGATACTATAGTGCCTGGAACTTATACTTTTGATGGGGCAACTTATTCTGCAAATTATGTAAATGGAGGTACGCTAGATCGCTCAGTTTCTGGATCTCTAGTTGTTCTTACCGCAGACGCTAGTACAAATACTGTTACTGGGACTTTTAACTTCATGACTGCAGCGCCTAATAATTTTGATATTACAAATGGTACTTTTAATATTTCTTACTAGTATTTTCTAATCCATTATTTTAGGTAGAGTTAGCCCTGATTTTACATATTAGAGTCAGGTCTTTTTTATAGTTTTAAAAAGATCTTCTTTCCTTTATAATCGATAATAGCCTGGGCGGCTATTAAAAAATCGGCACCCAATAGACCTTGAATGGATCGCATTCCTTCAGTCTTTAACGCGTTATTGATGTAGCTCATGTCCATGGTTAATAAAGTACAGTCTTGGTCTGACCAGTCGCCTAGTTCTAGAGTGTTGTTATGTGATATGCGTGGCCTTAATGAACCGCTGGCAGTACCTATTTGCCTTTCCATAAATTCTGTTTCTAATTGAAATTCTTTATACATGGCCTGGTTGACACATGTCGCACTTGCGCCGGTGTCTATAATAAACCTACCAGAATAGCCGTTTATGGATGCTTTGGTAACTATGTGTCCGCTTTTTGCGGCAATTCTAATAGTATGGCTGGTGTAACCTTGAGATATTAGTAATTTTTTAATGGATGCCATGAAATATGTTTAAGAGGTAAATATAATTCCGCTTTCGCGAAAGCGGACTACTAACTATTCCTATTTTTGTTTTATGATTTTTACAGATACACATACACATTTATATAGTGAGGCTTTTGATGCAGACCAAGAGCAAATGATACAGCGAGCGATGGATGCTGGAGTTGAGCGATTTTTTATTCCCGCTATAGATTCTACATACACAGAGGCGATGCTAGACTTAAAAAAGCGATACCCTGAAAATGTCCACTTAATGACAGGACTGCATCCTACGCATGTTAAGGAGAATTATATCGAAGAGCTCGCGCATGTAAAAGAGTTGTTAGAAAAACAGACTTATGTGGCGGTAGGTGAGATAGGTATGGATTTATACTGGGATAAGACTTTTAAAAGGGAGCAGCAAGAAGCTTTTCATACCCAGATTAAATGGTCGGTAGAGAACAAATTGCCTATCGCTATTCACTGTCGTGAAGCATTTGACGAAGTTTTTGAGGTTTTAGAAGAGTATAAAAGTACTTCTTTACATGGAGTTTTTCACTGTTTTACAGGTAATGTAGAACAAGCAAGAAAAGCTGTTGATCTTAAAATGAAGTTAGGTGTAGGTGGTGTTGTGACTTTTAAAAATGGTAAAATAGATCAGTTTCTAGATCAAATACCGCTTTCTGAAATAGTCCTAGAGACAGATGCGCCATATCTGGCACCAGTGCCGTATAGAGGTAAACGTAATGAAAGTTCTTATCTGGTAAATGTGGCAGCAAAACTTGCTGCAATTTATGACAAGGACATCGCAGAAATAGCAGAAATCACAACCTTAAATTCGCGTGAAGTCTTCGGTATATAGACCTCAGTTGATTACATTTGTGTACCCTATAGCTTCACATTTTGAGTAGATACGACGACATAAGATTTTTTAACGACGCCGAAGTGCAAATAGCTCTTAAAAGCGCCGTGCGTCACCCTATGATAAAAGAGCTGTTTCAGTATAGTTTTCCTAAGAAGAGCTATGAAGAGGTGAGTGAAATTGTACTGGCATGTAGATCTATTAATGAATTTCAGCGAGATGTGATATGCAACACAGTAGAGCGTGTGCTAGAAGATTCCAGTGCTGGTTTAACCACGTCTGGTTTTGACGATTTAGATCCTGAAACTACCTATTTATACATTTCTAATCATAGGGATATCGTCTTAGATACATCTCTTATCAACCTTACCTTATTTAAAAAAGGCTTGATAAGGACAGCTAGTGCTATAGGTGATAATCTAGTGCAAAGACCATTTGTAAATGCATTGAGTAAACTAACTCGCAACTTTATCGTGAGACGTGGTGCTAGTCCTAGAGAAATTTTATTAAGTAGTAAGAAGTTAAGTGGGTATATAGACTATTTGATGCACAAAGAAAATAGAAGTGTATGGATAGCGCAAAGACAGGGACGTACCAAAGACGGTAACGATGTTACTGAGCAAGGTGTTCTTAAAATGATAGGTCTAGCTGCAGGTAAAAATAGTATAGAAGGTTATTTAAATAGCTTGCGTATTGTACCAGTCTCCATCTCTTATGAATATGATCCTACTGATATTTTAAAAGTACCAGAATTGCTCGCAAAACAAGCTGATCAAGAGTACATAAAATCTGAAAATGAAGATTTTAATAGCATACTTAAGGGTGCATTAGGTCAGAAAAAACATATCCACATTCACGCAGGAGAGCCGGTTCATATTCATGCACTAGAAGATCAAAGTACAAACCAGTTATTACAACGTGTGGTGCAACATCTAGATAAAGAAATACAGAATAATTACATGTTATGGCCTACTAATTATGTCGCGCATGACTTATTAACTTCTAGTTCTAAATACAAAGAACACTATTCTGATCACGATATGCAGCAATTTGAACGCAGATTGAGGTTAAGGGTAAATATAGAAGATCATAAAGCGGTAGAGAGTTTTCTTAACATGTACGCTCGACCAGTATTTAACAAAGAAAAACTGGCCATTACAAATGAAGCCTAATATATTATTAATTTATACCGGTGGTACCATCGGTATGATGAAGGATCCTGAGACTAAAGCTTTAAGAGCTTTTGACTTCTCAAAACTAATCGTACACATTCCAGAAATTAAACAACTGGACTGTAAGATAGATACCTATTCCTTTGACCATCCTATAGACTCATCTGACATGAATATAGAGGAATGGCGCAAATTAGGAAACGTCATTCATGAGAGATATGATAATTATGATGGTTTTGTAGTCTTACACGGTAGTGATACCATGTCTTATACCGGTAGTACACTTAGTTTTATGTTTGAAAATTTAACTAAGCCTATTATCCTTACAGGTTCTCAACTACCGATAGGAGACTTGCGTACGGATGCAAAAGAAAATCTTATAACCAGCCTTCAACTAGCTACAGAGCGGTATAATAACGAGCCTATCATTAAAGAAGTTTGTATTTATTTTGAATACCAACTTTATAGAGCAAATAGAACTGCAAAGATGAATGCCGAGCATTTTGAAGCCTTCAGCTCGCCTAATTATCCGCCACTGGCTATAAGTGGTGTACATTTAAATATAGACCAGAGCTTGTTATGGAAATGGCAGGTGGATGATCCCGCTTTTGCGAAAGCGAATACAAGAAAGTCCTTTTTGATAAATTCTAACCGCATGAGATACCGTCCAGATCTTGTTGACCATGTGGTAGTTTTAAAGTTATTTCCAGGAATCACAAAAAAAGTTGTGCAAGCTATTTGCGGTATTCCAGGACTTAAAGGTATTATTTTAGAAACTTATGGTAGTGGTAACGCGCCTACACAAAAGTGGTTTGTTGATATTCTTAAAGAAACTTTATTAAAAAATATTAGAATAGTAAATGTTACACAATGCGTGGGCGGTGCGGTGTCAATGGGTAAATATGAAACTAGTGTACAGCTCAAAAAGATAGGACTAGTCTCTGGTAAAGATATAACTACAGAGGCAGCACTAGCTAAAATGATGTACTTGTTGCGTCACACAGATAATAGGGACGATTTTAGACACTACTTTGAAACTTCTTTACGAGGCGAAATAAGTGAATAGAATATAAAATAAAAAAACATTGGCTTTAAAAGGTATATTGCCTTATTATTGCAGACTAAATAATTTTTAGAGAGGTGGCCGAGTGGTCGAAGGCGCACGCCTGGAAAGCGTGTAAACGGCAACGTTTCGAGGGTTCGAATCCCTTCCTCTCTACAAAAGGAACTCTAAAACTGCATTTTTGCAGTTTTAGATTCTAATAATCACAAAAGGAGTCCAAGCAGTGCTTGTAGACTCCTATTGCGATTTTTATGCCTATTCAAGATAACTTTTCGGGATCAATTTATTAATCCCTTCCTTTCTATTTTTAACCTCGTAGTGATCTGATTACGCAGTTTTTATTTTTTTTAAGCGGCGTAATCAGGGAATTAATATGGGCAAAGCAAAAGAACTGTTCTATTTTAAAGAATACCTACCTTTTATTAAATCCATTAACATTAAAGATTTAAAAAGACTTGATGAAGCTTTTTTTGTCTTTGGTCAATTCTTAAATACGCGCAATTACAACACATTATTTTAATAGAATAGTAGATTAAAATAGGTTTTCTGAACTTATACTACTGGTTTTTGAGTATTTCTAGAAATTAAAAATCGCCCAACATAGCAAACGGTTTTAGTAATCTCTTTAGTTTTAGGTTAGTAGAATTTGCGTTGTTCTGACTCAGGTAACTAACAAGAATCTCTAGATCTTCTGAAGATTTTACAATATCAAATTCTGATTTATAACCTTTAAAAACGGGATGAGTCGTGTGTTTGTTGTAAACCTCATAAATGTCACTGTGCCTTGTATCTTCTTGTATTTTTTCAAAAAGATTTTTTAAATGACGCTCTTCGCCTTCTAGTACCTGAAAAAAATTATTTATAGAATGTAGGAGAAATCCGCTTACTTTATTACTGTTATTAACGCTAGAGGTATTTTTAAAAAGCTCCTTAATATCTTGTGTTGTAAGTTCTTGAGCGGCTTTGCTTATGTAACAAATGGTGTAAGTAGAGTCCATAATTAAAAATTAAAAGGACAAATTTAAATATTTGTAAGAAAAAAGCTTATAATAAAGTGTAAATATTTTTACATTAATAACCCTTGTTAAGTTAAACAAGGGGTGTTATTACCTTTAGTTTATCAAATTTTAAGTTATCTACTTAGAGTATCCTGTTTTATGTATGGATAAAGTGGCATAGAACAGGAAATAAAAATTGTTTTAACATTAAAATAATGGGGTAATCATTGTCAAAAAATTGACTTGACCCAGATCAGTTTCTCTTACGTTTTTACAATCTTACTACATGATGTCATCTAATTTTTTGATGGTATGTAACGTGTTTTGAATATTGCTTAATTGTTGTCTAACAATATTTTTTGACTCGTGTAAGTAATTTTGATTATCAAGAACAGTTTGATATTCTTCTACAGCTGCTTTATCACCTCTAATACATTCTTCTAGAATAGCCTGATCGTTTTTACCTGTAAAAACCGTTTTAAAATCCATCCATGTTCTGTGAACGCCTGCTGTGGTGCTACCTTTTTCAATAGGTGTGGCATTCAAGTCTCTTATTGCCTTGTCTAGTTCATTTGCATTCTGACTTCTACTAGCTGCTTGTTTTGTGAAGTAGGTTTTTAAATATGGGTTTTTAGCATCTAATAACGCATTTTTATAGCCAGACTCTGCATCGTAATTTTTTTCTAATAGTTGGTTTAATGCATTTACAGTTTCGTCTAGCGCCATTTGTTTTGCTTCTTCTCTCGTAGTTTCCATAGTTTATTTTTTTAAGATTAATTAGTCTTTATATAGTTCTTTCTATTTTTTGATCGATTTGCTGCAATTGCTTTTTACGCTGGTGCTCCATATATAAATTATAGGCTTGAAATGCTAGTTGAGCAACCGTTGATATTTTAAAGAACTTTTTCATTTTTTATTTTAAAGATAGTTTTACTACTAGAATTTGAAAGGTATTTTAATACTGTTTAACAGGTTGTTGATAACAAATTCTTAAATAAAATGAGATTTTTTCTCTTATTATTAATTATTTAAGAAATACATGCGATCATTTAAGCGATTCTGTTAACGATTGCGTCTGCCCAGTCTTCTATCCTTTTACCAAAACACTCTAGGATAGCATCTACTCCCATAACACTACCTTTACAATTGCGACCTAACATGGTAAGGTGAATCCTATTATCTTGTGTGTCTAGCTGTACAGTACCGTCTTTATTTGTGAATACTCCTAGATCGCTAGTGACTGGTTTTAGTAAATCGTTTTTCATAAGGTCCGTTATGAGGCCACTCTCTATATCTACTAATCTAGGTGTGTCTAAAACCGTATTTATCATTACATTTATGTGTTGTGTTTGCTGGTTGTTATTTAATTTCCATCCTTTTACATTACTATTTATGCTTGGATTTTTTATATAGTTAAGGTCTAATACGCCAGCTTCTTCTAGCGCAATTAGTTGCAGTATGCTCTCTACTGGAGGTCCATAAGAATATCTTTTTGTGCTCTCGTCTAGTTTAATAAGATCTCCCATGATAAGATCGTTAAGATCACAATGTGAGAACAACTCGTACATAGATGGTTGTAAATGTCTCCATACTTGTCCTAGAGTGTAGTCTAATGATACTGTAGTTTTACCCATGGCCATTTGTGCTGTGGCTTTCATATATTGTTTACAACCTATGCTGGTATCTAGGATAAGCTCGTGTTTATAACTCATATCACGCATCCATTTTTTTGCTATACTAAATACGCTTTTATCCTCCACAGAGTTATTTACAGAGGCGTTTTTGTTATGCAAGGGTATAGCCACGTCCAGAAAGGCGTCATATAAAAAGTTTAGATCTTTTAGAGTACCCACACTCTGTAATGAGTGAACTATTTTTGATTTAAAACTACAGATTTGAGCAGTGTCAGGGGTGAAGAGTTGGTCTACCTCTTTTCCTAGAGGTTTAGGTACGGCTGGTAGTCCATTAAGTGAAAAAGGGACTATTTTTTTGATCGATGTATCGCTAGGGATGTATTTTAAAAAGTCACTGTCTTTGATTTTCTTAAATTCGGCACCTTTTTCTACGGTCAGGATTCTAGTCAGATCTATCATAGCAAGACCAAAACCTCTTAATGCGACTTTATCATTTTCAGTAACTTTATCTAAAACCTCTTTTTCATATTCATAAGGATTGTCAAATAATTTTCCCGCTCCTTTTTTACATTGTTCTTTCCATGATTTAATTTGATCATCGTCTTTTGTGGGCTGGTGTCCTATGGTGAGCAGGCATTCATCATACTGGTGTGAGATGTTATGTGCATCTGTCATAATAAAATATGGATTTTTATACGTCAGTTCGTTTACCTTTTCTGTCTTAACCTCTAGTATCTCGTGGTTGATAAGTGTAGTGGCTATAGAAGTAAAACGTTGATGAAGATATGATCCCATAATTTTTCTAGGCGGGAATTGATCTATCTGATCAGATAACGCATGGTTATGATATTTCTCTATCCAGTCTATAAAAGAAGGGAATCTGGGAATTTTACAAGATTTATAATACGTTTCAGAACGGCCTTTTAAGTTTATGAGGGCGCGGTCTGATATATTTAGCCAGTTAGATTTAGCCTGATCTGTTTTCCATACTTGACCAGATCCTAATTCTGGTTGGTCATCGTAAATGGTGATGTGTATGTTGTTGTCTCGCTTTCGCGAAAGCGAATTTATTAAACACTCTAAGCTATGTAAACCTCTAGGACCACAACCTATAATAGCAATTCTTTTCATTTTCAGATATTATGGTATAAGGATACTCATCAATTATTGTTTTTATTGTTAATTATCTTGTAATAAGTTTATTCTTTAGATCTTAAGTGGTGGGCTATGGAATAGTAATGTTCTTTTTGCTTGATATTTTATTAGTCTTATTTAACTTAAGAGGTATTTTAAGTTAAACAGTTTATAGGTATTAACTTTTTGAGTAAACGCAAAGATTTGTATTTTATCAAATGTCAAAATTTTCAAGTAAAGGATGTTATGACACGTAAATTAATTACTGTTCTATAGGTTAGGGGATGAAATAGTTTATCGATACGTTCCTTAAACATGGAGTAAAAGGTCATTTTATGGTAGAGTAAGTGGTGATCTGGTAAGAATTACAAGTAATACAGATCTCGTGCATCTAACTAGCGGTAGTGGGTATCGCAATATGCTTGTTGGTCATATATTAATCGACGATTTCATGTATTCACAATTAGGCAACTATAGATTAAGAATTAGATATCTTTAAATGCAGTATCTAAGTTTTTAAAGACCGGTCACAGACGTTTTCCTGTTATTAAAAAAGGTAAGTGGATAGGTTAAATATCGAGAATGGATGTTATATTACTACTACACGACTTAAAGGTGACGAGTGGAGATAGGTGTTCTTATCACGATTCTTTTTGTGGAGCAACTATGTTGTTAATGATTGCTCTCTTAAATGCCTTAATGTCATAAGGTTTTATAATAATATCATCCATACCAGAATCTAGAATACTCTGTCGCATCTCGGCTATTTCTACAGCGGTTAATGCAATTATAGGGGTGTTGTAAGTTTTTTTAATTATTCTAGTAGCTTCTAGCCCGTCCATTACGGGCATGTTAACATCCATTAATATCAGGTCATAAGAATTGTGTTGTGTGGAATGTACTGCATCTTTTCCATTTTCTACTATAGTGCAAATAACTCCGTCTTTTGCTAAAATCTTTTTGGTCACCATTTGATTAATGCGGTTATCCTCGGCAATGAGGATGTGTTTACCTTTAAGGATTTGAGTATCTATCAGGAAGGATTTTGTAGATGAATATTCTGGATGACTTTCTTCTGTAACTACTTCATAGATGAGATCAAAGCTGAATGTAGACCCTTTTCCTAATTCAGTTTCTAAATTTATAGTAGAACCTGATAAATTCAATATGCGTTTTACAATAGGTAATCCTAATCCAGTACCTTGATAATTATAACTAAGAGAGTCTCCTTGTTTAAATTCTTCAAAAATGTATTCTTTCTTATCTTGTGCGATTCCTTCACCATTATCCTTGATGGAAAACCCCAGCTTTATTTTATTCTCAGGCAGCAGTTCTGAGGTTACAGTAATATCAATGAGTCCGTTTTCAGTAAATTTACACGCATTACCTATAAGGTTCATCAATACTTGAGATAATCGAGTGGCATTACCTTTAACTACAGCAGGTAAATCACTAGCTAGATGGATGTTGATCTCGTTTTTATTTTGCCTGCGTATGTATTCAAAGGTACTGACTATTTTTTCTATTAATCCACAGGGATTAAACTGTACCTCTTCATTGTCGATTTTATTAGAATCTATTTTGTTGATTTGTAACACGTCATTTACTAAGGCTAGTAAATAGTCTGCAGAGAATTTTAAAGATTTTAAATCATCCTCAATATCTTTTCCTTTATTGTTTTCTAACAGTATAGTACTTAAACCTATTACACCATATAGAGGTGTACGTAATTCATGGCTCACCGTACTGAAAAAGTCACTTTTTGCAAGTGCTAGTTTTTCTGCTTTAGTTTTTTGATTGAGGTACTGTAAGTTCTTATCCTTTAAAGCTCTATTATATTGTTTCCTTTTTTTAGAAAGCTTGAAAGTGAAATACAGGCTTAGAAATGTAATTCCTGTTATGCATATTAAAGCATAGTTTACGGTTGTTTTTGTACGTATTTGTTTTTCTTGTAACTCACTTTCAGCTTCTGACTTTTCTAAATCTCTTTTAAATTGATCGTGCTTAAAACGGGCTACCATTTTATTGTTTTCTATGACTGCTCGTTGCTTTGCTCTTAATTTAAATAAGTTTTCATATTTGAGTCTAGTTTCATAGGCTTCTTCGTACCTGTCTTGTGCTGATAGACTTTGTGAATATAAATCGTATGATCGCTGTAATTCATCTTGGAAACCTAGATTTGTGCTTAAATCAATTGCTGCTTTTAATAAGGAATCTGTCTTTGCATAATCACCAGAATGAAAATAATAATTTGCACTCATGTTATGTATAGAAGAACGGTAAAGTGTTTTATCATACTTCTCAAACATCGCTCCATTGAGTTTATCGATAACTAGTTTCATCTCTGTAAACCTGCCGCAATCATTTAATGCGTCTGCATAGTTATGGTATATGTACAAGAGTCCCAGCGTGTCATTATTAGTCTTATAAATCTTTATAGCTTTTGCGTTATACTTTTTTGCAATATTATTTGTTTTTGGCTTTAATAAATAGATGCTAGAAAGGTCTCCATATGTATTTGCCAGGACGACAGGATCCTTGAGTTTTTTTGCTATATCATGTGCAAGATTAAAATTTTTAAGGGCTTCTATGGTGTCACCTTGGTTGAGGTAATCGTATCCTAAATAACCATATGCTCTACTGGTATAAACATCATTTTTAAGTAATAGAGCTAGTTTTAATGTTTTTAAATTAGTTTCAAAAGACTTTATATAATTCCCTTCAGAAAATAAATTGTAAGATTTATCAAATAAAGAATCCATCGACTTCTCATCTATGACAAGAGAGTTTTTCTGGGCATTAATTATACCAGTACAAAAAGTAAGTAGTATAACGACTAGTATGTATAGGGGTTTTTTAAGGGTCAAGTGTTTGATTATAAGATATTCTGCAAAAATATTATCTTTTTACCTTTAAATAGCTCTTTAAGAAGTTAAATCATAGAATGTGCTTAGAAAAAAGCGGTTTGCCGATTATACCACAGGTGCCATTAACATTATAAGTGCTTATTTATAGATTCTTGTACATATCTTAGAGCAAAGCACTTTCATTCTCTCTATCTAATCCTTATTTTTGGTCATACCCTAAAAAGCTATTTCTAATGGACGATTTTATTTTATATGTTAAAGAAGGTTTCTACCACGTTATGAATTTTAACGTCGGTGCATATGACCATGTACTTTTCTTTATTCTTATGGCGGTGCCATTCTTATTTAATAGCTGGAAAAAGCTTTTAGGACTGAGTCTAGCATTTACAGTAGGTCATATACTATCGTTATTATTAGTGATTTATGGTAAGGTTTCTTTTAATAGTTCTTACATAGAGTTTCTCATTGTAGTCACTATCGCAATTACAGCGTTATATAACATTTTTACAGCAGGAAAAAGACATCGGGATAACCACAACTGGATCACCATGATATTTGCATTATTCTTTGGACTTATCCATGGATTTGGTTTCTCTAGTGGTTTTAAAATGTTAGCAGCAGGAGCAGAGAGTGATTTATTAATGTTATTAGAATTTGCACTAGGACTAGAGTTAGGGCAACTACTTATCATATTTGTCATTCTTGTCTTAAACTTTATATTTACAGGGATATTCCGTTTTAATAAAAAAGAATGGGTTCAAATTATTTCTTCTATCATTTTAGGAATGATCCTACCGCTATTAATAGTTAGATGGATTTTTTAGAAATTGTTTTATCTCGCTTTCGCGAAAGCGAAACAGACACAACTATTATGACAGATTATTTACTAAGTAATCACTTCTAAGCAGCGCTTAAAATAGAAGTACTCTTATCCTTATACTAAGAAAGTGAAAAAAGAAAAACAACATAGATACGACGTTGCTTATTTAAGAATGGCGACAGAATGGGGTAAATTATCTCACTGCCAGCGCCGTCAGGTAGGTGCGCTTATCGTACGCGATCGCATGATAATAAGCGATGGTTATAACGGTACACCTAGCGGTTTTGAAAATTTTTGTGAAGATGATGAGGGGTACACAAAATGGTATGTACTACATGCTGAGGCTAATGCAATTTTAAAAGTCGCTGGCTCAACTCAAAGCTGTCGCGACGCAACACTTTATATAACTATGTCACCGTGCAAAGACTGTAGTAAGTTAATACATCAAAGCGGTATAAAACGTGTAGTTTATATGGAAGGCTATAAAGATGATAGTGGTTTACAATTTTTAGAAAAAGCTGGGGTTATTATAGAACAAATAGAAGAAATCGATTAATGAAAAAAAATCTCCTGTTTTATCCATTATTCTTGGGAATATTCTTTGCCGTAGGTATATGGTTAGGGAATGCTCTTAACAGTAATAATATAGGTGATAATTATATTGCATCTTCTAGTACTGCAAAAAAGCGCAAGCTTAATAGATTGATCGATCTTATAGACCAGCGGTATGTAGATAAGATAGATACGGACAGTATAGTTGATGTGACGGTAAATGAGATTATGCAAAATCTCGATCCGCATTCTGTTTATATACCTAGCGACCAGACAGAAGATATAGAGAATAGCATGAGAGGGGATTTTGTAGGTATAGGAATACGCTTTTTTGTGAATCAGGACTCGATATCTGTTTTGAGATCTATTGAAGACGGACCCAGTGATAAGGCGGGAATAAAAGGAGGTGATAAGATTTTATATGCAGACGGTAAACCACTATTCGGTGAGAACGCTGTTTCTACTACTGTTTTAAAGGGAGAAAAAGGTTCTCGTGTGGTTTTAGGTATATTAAGACCTGGAGATGACACCATAATTAACATACCAGTTACTAGAGGTAATGTCGCCATTAAGAGTATAGACGCAGCTTATATGCTTACTGGCAGTCTAGGTTATATAAAAATCAACCGATTTGCAGAAACTACCGACGTGGAGTTTGAGCAGGTTATTAAAGATTTAAAAAAATCTGGTGCAACTCAAATAGCTTTGGATCTAAGAGATAATCCAGGAGGCGTTTTGAGCGCCGCGATTCATATAGCTGATGAGTTTCTGGAAGAGGATAAGTTGATTCTTTTCCAAAAAGATCGCAATCAAATACGCAAGGATAGTTATGCAACAGATTACGGTTCTTATGAGAATAGCGACGTGTTTATATTAATAAATGAAAATAGTGCAAGTGCAAGTGAGGTGGTAGCAGGCGCTCTACAAGATAACGATACCGGTACTATTATAGGTCGTAGGAGTTTTGGAAAAGGGCTGGTGCAGCAAGAGATTAAATTGGGTGACGGTAGTTCTGTAAGGTTAACGATAGCTAGATATTTTACTCCTACTGGTAGAAGTATACAAAGACCTTATGATAACGGGAACGAAGACTACTTTAAAGAGTACATTGATAGATATAATAATGGAGAATTATTAGATGAGTCTAATATAATAGTAAATGACTCCTTGCGCCAGGTTACACCAGGCGGTAAGGTGGTTTATGGTGGCGGTGGTATTATACCAGACGTTTTTGTACCTAGCCCAGATGATTACATCCTACAGACTCTAGATTACTTTGGTAGAACAGGTTTTGCAGACCAATTTGTAAATAAATATCTACAAGAAGAAGGACATTCCTTGAGAGCATTATCTCAAGAACAATTTATAAATAGCTACCAGGTTTCAGAAAACTTAATGGAAGAGTTTATACTCTATGCCCAATTATACAATACTAGTATGAAGCTGCCAGGTTATAGAGATGAGATAAGTTTAATTATTAAATCTTCCATGGCAGAGCAGCTTTTTACAACACAGCTTAAAATAAAATTACTAAATCAAGATGATATAATGATTGAAAAATTACTAGAATTAAGTAATTAAAAATTAATTATTCTCTTCGTATTTATCTTTAATTTTATGAGAAACTAGCATAATACACATAAGTATACCTACACATAATGCAGCCACTATACTTATGGCGCCTATCTGGCTTTGTCCTTGAAGTAAGTGGTTCATATCTAATTTTGTTGCGTTAAAAATGATACTAGCAATCGCAAGAATCAAAATAAAATAAAATACATATTTCATAACTAGAATAGCTCTTTAATATTTGCTGTAAATAATTTCACAGCTATGGCTAGCAAGATAACACCAAAGATTTTTCTAACCACATTAATTCCTTGTTTACCTATTAGTTTTTCTATGCGACCAGAATTTTTTAGAACTATGTACACAAAAACAATGTTGAATATAATGGCTAAGATAATATTAATAGCAGAGTATTCGGACCTTAAAGAAAGTACAGATGTTAACGTTCCTGCACCAGCAATAAGCGGAAAAGCAATAGGGATAATAGCAGCAGTCTCAGGGGCATCATCCTTATAAAGCTGTATACCTAAAATCATTTCTAGTGCGATAAAGAAAATAATAAAAGCTCCAGCCACTGCAAATGAGTTCACGTCTATACCTATTAGGCTTAACATACTCTCTCCTACAAACATGAAAGCAATCATAAGTACTCCAGCAACTATAGAGGCCTTTTCACTCTGTACATGTCCCACTTTACGCCTTAAATCGACAATGATAGGGATACTACCTATTATATCAATAACCGCAAAAAGTATCATTCCAGCCGTAAAGGTTTCCTTAAAATCAAAGGCAGTAAAAAATTCTATGAAGGTATTATTTTCCATAACATCTGTTTTTCAGCGTGCAAAAGTAATTCTAATTAACTGTTTAATGATTAACAATATAGGTTAAATAAACATTAAGGATAATGAGAGGCATAAATAACTTTAAGTAATAGTTGAAATGCAATAGCCTTACCATTACATCGATTAACCTGATGTAATGGTAAGGCCATGTGCACTTTATTATAGTTGTTATAAAGGACTGCGTCACCTATAATTACATCTATTTTTTCTAGTTAACTAGTTTTTTAAGACCAGCAACAGTAGCTTCTTGATCGCTAGATTTAAAAACATAACTACCAGCAACCAGAACGTCTGCTCCTGCGTCTACCAGTTGTTTTGCATTTTTATCGGTAACGCCACCATCTATTTCTATAAGAGTATCAGCGCCTTTTTCAGTGATCATCTTTTTAAGAGCTTTGACTTTTTCATACGTATTCTCAATAAAAACCTGCCCACCAAAACCAGGGTTTACACTCATAATACATACCATGTCCAGATCTTGTATTACATCTTTTAATAAATCAACACTAGTGTGTGGGTTTAATGCCACACCAGCTTGCATTCCATGAGATTTTATCAATTGCAGCGTTCTATGTAAATGCGTGCACGCTTCATAATGTACCGTAAGAATGTTGCAGCCTAAATTTGCAAAAGTCTCCACATAACGATCTGGATCAATGATCATTAAATGACAATCGATAGTTTTAGTCGCATGCTTTACAATATCTCGCAATACAGGCATACCAAAGGAGATGTTAGGAACAAAAACACCATCCATAATATCTATGTGAAACCAGTCGGCATCACTGCGGTTAATCATTTCTACATCACGTTGTAGATTAGCAAAATCTGCAGCAAGTACTGATGGTGCGATAAGTTTAGACATCTTGTATGTTTTAAAGGTTTTGCAAATTTAAGATTTTTGATTCCGCTTTCGCGAAAGCGAGACCACAAATAAATCTTAATCATTATACTAACTATTTACAATTTCACATGGAACCTTTATCATTATTTAATGAAAGCATATTCTATGTTGTCAAATTTCAAGAAAATGTGATCTCTCCTTTTATTGGAAATCAGAACCTCAGTTGTGAAGCTTGTTTAATTTGATTTCATAGAGCTTCAAGGATTTCTTAAACAAAACATTTACAAGGAGTTAAAAATTCATGAAAATCCTCTTAATGCATTCTTAATAATTTTTTTACCAGTCTTTATTTTTTTATTTGTAATGATCTGAAGATCAAATAATTTACCTCTTTAAACGAGGTAAGCCGAAAAGCGTTAAGAGTAGGTACTAACTTTAATATTTTTAAAATGAAAAATAATTTTAAATTTTTACCACTTTTATTATTTGGTCTTTGTGCTTCTTTAAACTCTTGTAGCACATAGGGAGATATTGCTGTTGGAAATAGCAATATCTCACAGAAAAATGACTTTATTAAACCATCTCGTTCAATAGAGTATTTTGATTCAATGATTCCTGATAGTTATGATGGTGTAGAGTTATTAGCAGTTGAAACTGTAGGGCAGAGCGATTATAATGTATTGTCACAATCATTTCACATAAAAGAATTATGATTTAGAAGCTGTATCAAAAGTTAGTTTACTAATAACAGGAGAAAGTTATACTTTTCAAATCTTACCATTAACTGAAGCGACCCATCTAGCGCATTTATATATTTCAAAAAATGGGTTTTATGATCCAAACGTTTTACTCGTTGAAATAAGTGATTCAAAAACGTCTTATGATTTTAGTTATAGTAAACGATTTAGATTAAAAGCAAGTGCCGAAGAGTGTAATGAAGGTGCAGATAAAGTGATGAAAGTAGGAGGTGCTATTGCATTTGGAGGGTTTTTCGGTTGTGCTCCTTGTCCATTTGTCGGTGGTGCTGTAGCGACTGTGGCTGGTGTGATGAGCCTATTTTGTTAAATTTCACAACATCAAGAATTTTAATTAAAAAATATGATTTTAGAAAATAAAATAATTGTTATCATTTCTAGCATTGCAGCTATAAACATAATTTTCAAATTTATTGATCAATTTCAATTGGACTATATTTTATTCATGTCGTTGATAGTATTTATAGTTACTGCATTTTTCTACGTGAATAAGAATAAAGGAAATGCAGAATGAATACTTAATAACAATAGCGTCCTAAACGTTTAAAAAGAGAAAGGGAAATTTGTTCCTCAAAGTTACCTTTGTGGTGCAACACAAAAAA